>DEML01000009.1:203126-207683 GCA_002359185.1 Planctomycetaceae bacterium UBA2671 | reverse complement strand
TTCAGCCGATAGTAATTCAGTTCTCTTGATTGAGTGATCGCTTCCCTTCTGTTGGGGAGCGAGAAAATTTCCTTCTCCTTGGGGAGAAGGTGGCCAAAGGCCGGATGAGGGGATCTCATTGACCATCAATTTACAGTCCACGCGAATTCCCCTCACCTTTCCCCTCTTCCAGAGGGAGAGGGGAAAGGTCATCTAATTTGCAAAGATTAGAGCACAGTCTGTGCAGGTACAACGAAAAAGCTTCGCGGGATATACGCTGCTTTTTTGCTCTCTTCTTCAGGTTCAACCTGCTCTGTCTCTTCCTTGGCTTCCTGCTTTTTCACTTCGCCCGACATTGCGGATTTGACATACTCGAGAGCTTTATCGAGCTGAGTATCGACGAATTCACTTTCAGGTGGAGCTTCGTTACTGAGTACATCTCGCTCGCTGCGAAACTTGCGGTATTCGATCATCTGTTTCGTGGTGAACTCAACTTTCTCTCCTTCGTCCGGCATCACACCCCATTCATCTTCCGGTTTGGCCTTCGGAAAACGATGAATGTTCTTACCGCTGGGGCGATGATAACTGGCAGTCGTCAACTTGAGTGCACTGTTGCCATCTTCGAGTTCAATCACATTCTGAACACTCCCTTTGCCCCAGGACCGTTCACCCACAATGACGGCACGATCATGATCCTGCAGACAAGCCGAGACAATTTCGCTGGCAGAGGCACTGAATCGATTGATCAGAATCGCCATTGGGAAATCGCTGAATGTTCCCCGTTTCTTGGCACGCCAGGTTCGTTCCTGAGTGTTGCGACCTTTCGTACTGACGATTTTTCCAGACTCAATAAACAAGTCAGAAATTTCTGTCGCTGAGGTCAGGAGACCACCGGGATTCCAGCGAAGATCCAAGACCAGACCTTTCATGCCTTCTTTTTCCAGCTGTTTCAATGCGGCCAGCAGTTCGCTGGTACTGTTGCGGCTGAAGTGCGACAGACGGATGTAGCCGATTTTGCTGGCATCATCGAGCATGAAATTCCAGGTTCCGTCCGGGTTGTAGCGATCTCCCATCACGGTCGCCACTTTGATAACATCCCGTTCGATTTCCAGTTTTTCGATCGTACTTTTGACTTCCACTTTCTGATCTTCCGGCAGTTCTTCGGGATTTTCAACAAACTCTTCTGCGGTGCCATCGTCTTCAGCGGTTTCATGACGGACAGTGATCGTCACCTTTTTGCCAGCAGGACCTTTGAGAAGTTTCACCGCAGTTGCGAGTTCTTTCCCGACTTCAAATTCGGCAACGGTTTGCCCTTCAATGCTGATAATCCGATCGCCAGCACGAACACCAGCTTTGTAAGCAGGGGTGCCGGGCAGGGGAGTCATGACAACGATTTCCCGATGATCCTGATCGAAATGCACCTGAATACCGATCCCGCCGAATTCCTGCTGGACATCCTGTTCAAAAGCGGAGAGGTCATCCGGGCTGATGTAATTCGAATAAGGATCGAGCTTGGCCAACATTCCCTGGACAGCCGCTTCAATCAGCTCGCGGCGATCGATGTCCTTCACATAATTCTCGTCGATTTCTTCAAACGTATCGACAAACAGCCGCATCAGTTCGTAGGTGTCGTCCTGCTCATCGCCGTGTGTCACCTTTCCCCAGATAACTGTCATGGAAACACACAGGCATATCAGCCACGCAGTGGTCGCGGAATTCCGCATCAGACGGCTCCTTCTTAAAACAATGGTCGATCGCGTCAAAGCCAACACTGCTTTCATCCAATTCAGCAACGCTGGTGAACAGCATATTCTAAAAGCTTTACAGGTTTCAGACAAGATGCAACAAGTTTGCGGCCCTGAATTCAGTTTTCAGGGTGAATCTTACGCCAATGAAAACTACGTTGCCGCTTCGCAACATGTTGGAAATCGGCATCTTTGATTCAACCCATTATGAATTCATGAGTTATGGATAGTCAGTTGTCTGATTAAATTCAATGATGCTTTTCCACAACATCCAGTCCAATGAGCCGATATACGAGTTGTAAAGAAAATGGACATTTTAGTTAGAGTTGTAAGTGTTTGTTATTAATGTGGTTATGGGAAATGAGGGCTGGCTGTGACCTAAATTCTCAGTCAGTGAAATCCAGTTATGGCACGGGCGATGCTTTATAGCTAACCATCAAAACAAAACCACACACACTTCAAATTACAACTTACTGGAGACCTTCACCATGACTCAACTCATCAACTCTCTGTACAACGACGAAGCTGGTTTCATTGTTTCTGCGGAACTCGTTCTGGTTGCCACCATTGCCGTGCTCGGAATGGTTGTTGGACTTTCGGAAGTCGCTTTCAACGTCAACCAGGAACTCGAAGACGTCGGATCAGCCTTCGGCTCGATCAATCAGAACTTCCACTACAACGGCACCGCTGGCCATAAAGGCGGAATCGCTGGCAGCAAATACAACGACGAGTGGGATCAATGCGATGATTCCTGCGACGTCAGCTGCGACGTCGCCCCAACTGGCGAAAGCTACTAGGAGCATTCTGCTCCACCGGGGGCAGTCGCATGAATGACTAGAGACTGAGTTCGCTGAGCCTGCTCCTGCATAACGCGAAACGAATTTGGATTCGAGGTTAGTGGGGAGAGGTGAGTGTACTGAAAGCCGAAGGCGGAAAGCGGATAGCCGAAGAGGTGACGCTTTCCCTGTGGTTCCAAACACCTCGGCTTTCGGCTTTCCGATCTCCGCTTTCAAAACCTCTGGGGGCTCCGCTTCGCTGCGACCCCAGCCACCCATATATTTACTCTAACCACTAATCTGTCACCCCTCTGTTCCTGACACGACACCAATCATTCGGGAATCTTCAGTCGAGTGAGAGTTCACACTGGGCCCATTGGCCAAAGTTTTCTTCGACATCGACACGAATACTTTTCAGTTCGTGTCGATGTTTTTTTATGACGTCATCGACCAGACGAGTCGCGATCCAGTGGGCAATCTCTTCAGCTGTCGTATTGGGGACAGGAAGAATGATGCAGTCTTCTTTGGGAAAAACCCAACGTCGGGATTCAAATTTCGCTTCGACTTCTTCATTATCTTCGTCGACAGTCACGGAAATTGTCGGATGACCTGTCGGCAGCAGCATACGGTGATCAAGTTCATTCACAATCGCCTGGGTTGCATCGCGTAAGGCGATGAAGTCGAACACGTAACGATTCTCGTCCAGTCCCCCCGTCACTTCGACGGCTACCCGCCAGTTGTGGCCATGAAGTCGTTCGCAGATGTTGCCATTAAAAGTAATGAAATGAGCGGCACTGAAGACCAGATGATCTTTCGTGACTCGAACTCGATAGGAGGCTTCGGACATGGGTGCGATTTCTGATTGCATAAAAATATTGGCATTGGAATACAAGCACGAAGCGCAAGCGAGTGAGTCAATAAGCGTGAATCCAACACACTCGCTTGCGCTTCGTGCTTGTAAGTTTAATTCTTTAGTGATTTCGTCAGCAGGAAATCAAACCTTCACACAACCCGACAAAGAGCGTTGCGGCTACGAGATCGGCTGAAGTTCCCGGGTTTTTACGATGGCCATCATCACGCAACCAGGCGTCGAGTTTCGCAAATTCTTCCTGACTTTCAACGGTTTCCGGCCAGTTCAAATCAAGAACCTGCTTTGCTCGGACACTCGATTCCATTGCAATTTCCTCATCGCATTTGCGGGCAATTAAACTGTCTGGATAGTTCGCCATCCATTCCAGATGCAGTCCAACAATTGCTTGATTGCGATCTTGCGGGCAGCGTTCCCACCAAGTTTCGAGTCGATCTCGACCGAAGCCGAGGACATCGGCGAAGTTGTTGGAGAACTGTCTTGCAATCAGATCGCGGTCGGCTGCCAGCGACATGATTTCCCTAACTGGTTCCGTCGGTTCAGCCGAGAGATCCTGCTCAGAGGTTGTGCCCATTCCTCCCGGCTTGGCAGTGCGGATCGCTTCATAAATTAATCGACTGTCGGCGACATTGAGTTCATCAATCTGTTGTGCAATGTGGTCTTCAATGGATCCGTCCCGGGATGCTGCTGCGAGGGGAGCGATCAATAGTACGATGCCAAGATTCGTGTTCCTGCCAATCTGAAGTTTGACAGTTTTCACGGCATCCAAAATCGATTTGGCAATCCCGCGTTGATCGATTCTTGAAAGCATAAAGGCTGTTGCACGAGCCGAGCGGACGAAATCCTGATAAGTCAAATCGGCAAAAGAAGCATGCGGATGAACATTGCCCGCTTTGGGAGCTTCTGCTTCCCACAGGCAAGCTGTTTCAATCCATTTTGTTAATTGAGTGGTGCGGTCGTTAGTCAAAATTAAATCCAGAAATCAGGCGAGCTCAGTCAGTTATAACGTGGATATTCTCACGATTCTTGAGGTCAGTAAATTATTTTTATGTGCTAAATCATCATAACCCGAAGCGTCAGCGAGGGGAAAGCGTTGCTTGTTAATTCGCATGGAACAACAGAATTCAAAACAACTGACATGTTCTTAACGATTACTTATTTTGTAATTGAACCGCAGATGGACACAGAT
>DEML01000009.1:188430-202997 GCA_002359185.1 Planctomycetaceae bacterium UBA2671 | reverse complement strand
TTATCTGTGTCCATCTGCGGTTCTTAATTATCAGTTGAGTCGTGAAAATCAAAAGATTGGGGGCTTCTCTTCGAGAGCGTTCCCGCCACCCTGTTATTTTATGTTTAACCCGATTGTTGATTGAAAACCGTCCCCTTGCTGACGCTTCGGGTTAAGAAAAGAGGGATCGTTAAACGAAAATAGCCGTGCATTTTCGTGCACGGCTGTTGTTCTCGTTTAGAGCAATTTCAATAATTCACTGCAGCGTACGGCAGGAGCAAACCCCGCATTTTCTGGTCATATGATGATCATGCGACTGCAGAAATCATTTGAAAATGGTCTTAATCAATTACTTGTTATTCCGACGTTCTTCCAGTTCTTTGCGTCGGCGTTCGACGACTTCTTCCTGAACATTGCGAGGACAGCGGGCGTAACGGGCAAACTCCATGCTGAAGCCCCCTTTGCCCTGTGTCATCGAACGGAGTTCGTTGGCGTAATCGAACATCGCTGCGAGCGGTACTTCTGCCAGAATGTAGCAGGTCGCGCTTTTGGTTGAAGACGATGTCACGATTCCTCGCTTACTCGAAATATGACCGGTGATCGATCCCTGATATTCATCAGGAGCTTCGATGTCCAGAGTCATGATCGGCTCGAGCAATGCCATATCGCACTTCTCACGCAGATTAGTTCGCATGCAGTCGAAGCCAGCAATTTTGAATGCCATTTCCGACGAGTCGACATCGTGATAAGAACCATCAGAGAGATAAGCATCTACTCCAACAACTTCACATTCGCACAACGGACCTTTTTCGAGAGCCCGCTGAAAACCAGCGTCGACGGATGGAATGTATTCTTTAGGAATACGTCCCCCGGTCACATCGTTATGGAATTCATAAGGAGCTTCAAAACCTTCGGCCATCGGCACAATCTTGCCCACGATGTGAGCGTATTGTCCGGAACCACCGGTCTGCTTCTTATGTTTGTAATTGAACTCGACGGCTTTACTCGGAGTTTCTTTATAAGCCACCCGAGGCTCACCAATTATACACTCGCATTTGTACTCGCGTTTGATGCGTTCGATATAAACATCCAGGTGCAACTGACCCATTCCGGCAATAATGGTTTGTCCGGTTTCTTCATCGGTCATCACATGGAATGTCGGATCTTCACGGCGGAAGCGCTCGAGAGCTTTGCCGAGTTTGTCGGCACTGTCTCGACTCTTCGGTTCAATCGACAGACGAATCACCGCTTCTGGAACGTAGATATTTTCCAGAGAGTAGTTCGCTCCATCTCCACAGAACGTATCCCCGGACGCACAATCGACACCGACGATAGCGACAATATCGCCGGCTCCGGCAACGTCGACATCTTCACGGTCGTTGGAGTGCATACGGACGATACGTCCGAAACGGGTTTTCTGACCCGTTCGAATATTGATGTAGCTTTCGCCCTTTTTGATTTGTCCCTGATAAATTCGGGTATAAGTCAACTGACCGAACTGCTCCATAACGGTTTTAAACGCCATGCAGACGAGCGGATCGTCATCGCTTGTTGAAAGGGGAACTTTGTATTTGTCAGGATCGATTTTTTCATTCGTTCCATTGTCCCGTTCTGCCTTTTCTGCTTTCTCGACAGCCGTCACATCAATCGCTTTCACTTCGCGATCAAGCGGCGAAGGAAGATAGCGAATCACCCCATCCAGGAGAACCTGGACACCTTTGTTTTTGAACGCACTGCCCATCATCACAGGAGTGATGCTTTGTGAAAGAGTTGCTGAGCGGATAACATCTTCAATTTTGCTGACTGGAATTTCTGATTCTTCCAACAACATTTCCATCAACTCATCGTCAAACAACGAGAGTTGCTCGAGCATATGAGCACGAGCAGTTTCCGCTTTGTCTTTCAACTCTGCAGGGATTTCTTCGTACTTGATCTCTTCGCCGTTATCTCCATGGAAGTAAATCGCCCGCATGTTGAGCAGGTCGACAACACCTTTATGGTTTGATTCGACACCAATCGGAATCTGCAGCGGGACGGGAGTCACGCCGAGTTTTTCTTCAATCTGTTGACAGACAGAATCCGGGTCGGCTCCTGTGCGGTCGAGTTTATTGATGAACGCAATTCGGGGAATTCCGTAGCGTTTCATCTGACGGTCGACCGTCAAAGACTGACTTTGCACACCACCGACAGAGCAGAGCACGAGAATCGCTCCGTCGAGAACGCGAAGGGAGCGTTCCACTTCGACGGTAAAATCGACGTGGCCCGGTGTATCGATCACGTTAACAACGTGATCCTGCCAGCGGACCTGAGTTGCGGCGGAGGTAATGGTGATACCGCGCTCGCGTTCGAGTTCCATATGATCCATGACGGCACCTTCGCCACCGTCTTTCACATCACCGATTTTGTAGGTCTTTCCTGCGTAAAACAGAATTCGTTCTGTCAACGTGGTTTTGCCAGAGTCGATGTGAGCGGAGATCCCAATGTTCCGTACTTGGTCGAGGTTTTTCATGGTTCGGTGTGCATAAATTCAGTGAGAGTTGGAAACAGTCAGGTTGCCAATCAACCTGATGAAAAATTGACAGAGACACTTCCTCATACGTTCGCGTCTCTGTTCCGAAATCTGCTTAGCTTTCCTGTAACCTCTTCGTGGAATAAAATTCTGATTCCAACACTGAAGAGAATTCTCATCCATTATTCATAATGAAGAGACTTCGAGTGTGGTTACAAAGCAAGCAAATCTGAGGCAATTGAACCCTGCCAAGCCGTTATTCAGAGCGTAAGCTCCCCATGTCCTGAGGGTTCTAGAGCATTTTCAATAATTATCTGCAGCGTACGGCAGGAGCAAACACTTCGTTCTATGGTCATTTGATGCTCATGCGACTGCAGAAACCATTTGAAAATGGTCTAATGAGAATATTAGCGACGTCTTAGCAGTCTGAAAAGAGGAAACGACCCGCTAATTGGGCAGATTTCGCTCCAATTCGCGGGAATCTTCAGAAATCTGCCTGTTTGGAACGAAGAAATTATCGACCGAAGATCGTTTCGACATTTCCTCTCAGGATCAAATGCCCCAGTTCGACAGCTCGTTTTTCGGACCAGCCCCGATCTTCAACAAATTCCTGAGCAAGCACTTTGGCTAGAATTCGACGATACATCCGGAATTTTGGCAGGGCAAATTCCAGCTTGTACATATCGCTGTAATAGCCGACGTATTTGGTCTGTGGGATGGCCGTCAAGCGGGTTCGGCAATCCTGTTCAATGTACGGAGGCGTATTCGAATACCACCAGTGACCATTAGCGATGACATTCGGGAAGATCCACGAATAACTGACCAGTTCCTGATTGCTTGTGCTCGTTAACACGGAAATCGGGAATGTGACTTGAGGAAAACTGTTAAACAGATCCCGATATTGAATGAGTGAGGTCCGTTTGTCGTACAAATCCTGGCCCTGGAACACGCCGTTTTCGTAGACGCGTCGATTCACGCCAATCATCAAATCAAACGGAAGTTCGAACACAACACAGTTTTCCGCCAACTGCCAGAAGACAAACTGACTCAGCTGAGCAGCCTCGGCTTCATTCAGTTTTTCGCCTCGTCCCAGTTGAGACCAGTAGGGGGCCACTGTTCCGCTTGGGACAAGCGTCGGTGAAAAATCAGGGGGAAGTGAAATGGCACAGGCTCGGGCGCCATTCTTAGTGAAATGCGTAAACAAATCGCGAATCGCGGCTTGCAAATCTTCGATGGAACCGAGATCGCGGTTAGTCACTTTAGCGAGCCGTTCGCGGACTTCAGATTTTGTCAGATGAAAAACGAGATCGTCAGTACGCAGACAGGGAACATACAGCGATGTGTCGAAGCCTTCCAGAGGATCATCGAAATCATTGGTGAGGTAGACCTGTTCGAGCCCCGATTTTTTCAGAATCTGTTGTTCCCAATCGGGTTGAGCAAGCACTTTATCTGCTTGATCGTACAAGCCTTCCCAGTTCTCTGAGGTGATGCGATCATCGTCAAAACCAAAGAATTCCCGGCAGATCTCGATCAACCAGGCATATTGAGCCGTGTTTTCCAGGGCACTCAATTTAGGAACGAGCCGTCCGACTTTCTCTTTCGGAGAAATCCCTGGCTCTTCTATTTTGCCTTTGGCCAGCCCAGCCGAGTGTGCCAGTTCGGTGTAATAGTGATATCCCATGATATCTGCCAGCGATTTTGAAGCAGCCGCGTGAGGATTGATGTGCGTGTGAGGATCGATCAGCGGAAGGGCTTCGAGTTCCTGGAAGAGACGCTGTTGGAGAGAATCACTCATGAAATAACCGTTTTGGACCGAATCGGACAGGGAGATAAAAAATATCCGCAGCAAAAGTTTCTACTGCGGATGAATACATTGAGATCCACTTTATCGATTGTGGATTAGGTTGAAAACCCTATCGTAAAATCTCAGGAGGCCTGCCGTTTCTTCCGGGCAGCTGTGACGAGTTCATTCAACTCGATGCGTTGCTCGGGAGTCAAAACAGACTGAATTTCTAACGTTTCTTCGGTACGCATATCTTCGAGCTGTCGAATGAGTTCTTCAGATTTCGTGCGGAACTCCGTTTGAATCGAGTAGATTTTCGTGCGTTGCTCATCGCTCAATCCAATTTGTCCATAATAATTGGGCAATCGATTCTTCGAGCGCGCAGTCGCCGGCGCGTCAGCTGATTTCATTTTCTGAGCAGGTGCAGAACTGATGACAAAGCACAGGCAGAGGCAAAGCGTGATTAAACCAGTCGTTTTCATAGAGCTTTCTTCCGTCATGTCTGAAGAATTAAGAACGGAGACGATAATGTTCGATAACGCCCGTTACCGCATGGTCTCCTGTTCACATTCTGCCCAGAAGGCTAATTCAGATTCAAGTGACTGGCGGAATCGATTGGAAATTTCTTACATAAAAATTCTCCGGAATTTCCGCTCCTGTCCTGCTAATCTGGTTAAGATTCTCACGGTGCCCAAAAAAAACGCCGCACATGCTAAAAGCACATGCGGCGTCTAATGGATGATTAAACAGGACTTCAGGAATTGACGGCCATCTCAGCGGTGGCGTTTCCCTCGATCAGAGCGGCCAGTTCACGAAGTTCCGTCAATTGTTCGCGACGCAATGCCACCGTTTCTTCGGTGGGGTCTTCACGACGTAAACGAACCGAACTTGTCATATATCGTAAGCCTTCGAGCAGCAGATCCTGCTGACGAGTGTTCAATTCCACGTGGAGTCGATCGGTTGTGGACATGAGAGTATCCTTATAAACAACGCGGCTGCCGACCTTCCTGATTCAGTAACCGACCTGATTTGTTCTGTATGTCTTCTTGACTTGGAGAGTAGCTACGGATTGAAACCATTCTCTAAGAACAATGTTAGCAATTGTCAGGCCAAACTCAATCGAAAGCTGACTAATCCGCGGAAATGCCAGACGAATGCTCGGCTACCCTGTCAGGGTTTATTTTGATCGTCTAATCACTGTAATGCACTCCGTTGTCGTGCTTTACAAATTTTTATACTTGGAAAATAAAACTCTGACGATAATTCTGATAATCGCATAAGTTGACGAATGAAGCGCATTTTCGATCAGCCGACACCAAACAATGCCGGTTATCCTTATCTATCGAAATCTCACACGCCAGACTTCGAAACTATTCTCTGTGTAGTTACGACAACTACAGACCGACTTTTGAAAAATAATGCAATTATCCGTGTAATCGTTACGAAAACGCCTGAGCCCAGGGGAATCATTCAAGTGCATCGGGTAAGTTGCATCGGGTGGCTGGTAGTAGCGAAGCGAAGTCCCCAGTGCATTGTACCATTTGGGGGATTCACTTCGTTCGAACCCAGCCACCCTAATAGGAGGCTCGATGTGTGCCACTGCTGGCTTGCCCAGCAGTGTGAATATCGGCTCAGAATTTCAAAATCAGACGATAGTTAATGATTACTGATAAACGAAACACTAAGCTTTGCCGTTCAATCGTAAACCATCCTGACGAAATGCATCCGCCATCGCCTTGGGAATTTCCGCTTCGGCCAGGATCACGCGGGCCCGGTTTTCCTGGGTCAACGCCATCATCTCTGCTTCTGTTGCAACAGCCTTAGCACGTTTCTCTTCAGCGCGGGCACGAGCCACGCGCATGTCTGCTTCGGCCTGATCCCCCTGAAGTCGAGCCCCGATATTGTCGCCGACATCGATATCGGCAATGTCGATCGAAACGATTTCATAGGCCGTTTGTGAGTCGAGACTTTTCGCGAGCACCGCTTTGGCGATCATCATTGGATTGGCCAGAACATGCTTGTGACTTTCGCTCGATCCGATTGCCGAAACAATTCCCTCGCCGACACGGGCAATTACAGTGTCTTCAGTAGCTCCGCCAATCAACTGAGCCAGGTTTGTTCGAACCGTCACTCGAGCACGAGCTTTCAATTGAATGCCATCCCGGGCGACACCATCGAGCGTGTTTCGTGAATGACGTTTGGGATCTGGGCAATCAATGACTTTCGGATCAACACTTGTTCGCACAGCATCGACCACATCTCGGCCTGCCAGATCGATCGCTGCGGCAGTGTCCCAGTCGAGATCAATCTTGGCTCGTTGAGCAGCAATGAGAGCCTGCACAATGCGGCGGATATTACCACCTGCCAGATAATGAGCCTCAAAAGCAGCGGTCGGAATTTTTGGCAAACCTGCCTGCACTGCCATGACGCGTGCATCGATGATCGCCGTAGGGTTGACCTTCCGCAGCGACATCAAAACGAGTTGAATCGGACCAACATGGGCTCCAGTGACAAAGCCACGTAACCACAGGTGAAAATACTTTGTGAAGAGCACAAAGACCACAATGCCTATGATGACCGCGAAAACAATAACCGCGAAGATCAGCATTTCCTGTGATAACATAATGAGCGTCCTCTTTGATAAGTGTCGTCTCTGAGAGTTCGTTTATTAGTTTAGCCTGCCAGCATATGGGGTTGCAAGTTGATCCCCTCAAAGATTCTCACCTTCTTTATCAGGAATCGATCAGTCAGAAAGTTGTCGAGTTTGATTCTTCAACCTTGTAGAGACCTTAATCTTTCACGTATAAAGGGTGTTAGATGTTTTTTACATGACCTCGAAGTGACTTCGGGAAGTTTGCTGATGAATACTGTAACGTTGACTAAATGCCTCTGTTTCCTGAGCGCTGGAATTATGCTGTGCGGATTGCAGGCTCCGATTCAGGCAGTTGATCGAAAATCAGAAATTGATTTTGAAAAGCACGTCCAGCCGATTTTGCGTCAGCATTGTTTCCGCTGCCATGGAGAATCTCATGAGAAGGGCGGGTTTCGACTTTCCCGCAAGGAAGCCGCTTTCGGCACGGGAGATTCTGAAGAAGCCCTCATCATTCCCGGCAATGCAGCAGAAAGTTTGCTGATTACTCGTGTGCAGGACGCCGATGCTGGCGATTTGATGCCGCTCGATGGAGAGCCACTCGCCGAAAAAGAGATTCAGATTCTGAAAACATGGATCAATCAGGGAGCCAACTGGCCAGACTCGGCTGCAGTCGCAACACACTGGGCGTATGAGCCGATTGTCAGGCCGGATATTCCAGAGGCGGAAGATCAATCCTGGGTGAAAACTCCTGTCGATGCTTTTGTCTTAACGCAAATACAGGAGTCCGGCTTTGAACCTGCTCCTGAACTCGATCGCGCCCGCTGGTTGCGACGAGTTTCTCTCGCTCTCATTGGCCTGCCTCCGACTCCCGATCAGATTGAATCTTTTGAAGCCGATCAATCTTCAGAGGCTTACGAACGCGTTGTTGACGACCTGCTCGCTTCGCCTCGTTTTGGAGAAAAGTGGGCCGTCGCCTGGCTCGATCTGGCACGTTATGCAGATTCGAATGGCTTTCAGGCAGACCAGCTCCGCGACAGTTGGGCCTTTCGAGACTGGGTGATCTCCGCATTCAATCAGGGGATGCCAATTGATCAGTTTGTCGTCGAACAACTTGCTGGCGATCTCTTGCCCGATGCGACACCCAGTCAAAAAATTGCGACCGGATTCCATCGTACCGTCACCTGCAATGTCGAAGCGGGAGTGCATCCCGAACAGAATCGCGTCAATCAGGTATTCGATCGCGTCAATACGACAGGCACGGTCTTTCTGGGAACTTCGATGGAATGTGCCCAGTGTCACGATCATAAATACGATCCTTTTTCTCAGGAAGATTATTATCGCCTGTTCGCCTACTTCAATAATACACCGCTGGAAGTGAAGCAGACGGCTGGAGTCACTTATGACTTCTACGGCCCTTCCATGGAGTTGCCTCTTCCTGAAAGCGAGCAGCAACAACGAAAAGAGTTACAGAAACAACTGGCTGACTTGCAAGCCCGGCAGAAAGCGACCCTCGATTCCTCCGAGGAAGAATTTCAACTCTGGTTGACTCAGCTGAAAAGCACTTCGGCAAAACCGGAATGGCAGGTCCTCTCTGTCAATGGATTTGAATCGACCGGGGGAGAAACCAGCACAATTCTGGAGGATCAGTCAGTTCTCGTGACTGGCCGCATACCGGGAACTACCATTTATACTTTGACAACACAAACTCCACTATCGCAAATCTCAGCGATCCGAGTGGAAGCCTTGATTCATCCAGAAGTCCCAGGAATGGGACCCGGACGGGGTGATGAAGTTCGATCCAATTTTATTCTCAGTGAAGTTGAGTTGAATCGGATTCACGGCGAAGAACGAACTCGTCTCGAACTGGCGAATGCCAGCGCCGACTACTCTCAGGAACGCTGGGATGTCACTCAGGCAATCGATGGAGATCGAAAAACTGGCTGGGCGATCGGACAGGAATTCGGCAAGCCGCACTGGTCGCAGTTCACACTCGTTGAACCAGTAAAACTGAATGCAGGAGACCATATTGAAATCGTTCTCGATCAGAATTACGGTCGCGGTCGGACGATTGGTTGCGTTCGAGTCTCTGCATTTGGGGGCGATCCGACGATGCTGTCGATCCCTGAGGAAATCCGAAAGCTCGCTGCCTCAGATAAAATCAATTCCAAAGATGAGAAGAAACTGCGAGACTTTTATTCTGCTCAGAATCCTCAACTGACCAAGCTCGAATTGCAGATCGAAACCATCAACAAAAAACTGAAACAGATTGAACCACCCACCACATTGGTGATGGTGGAACTGGATGAGCCCCGAAAAACTCACGTGTTATCGCGGGGAGATTATCTGAACCCCGCTCAGGAAGTTACCGCCAGTTTACCGAAGCTATTTTCTGTTCCCGAGAACAGTTACGAAGCGAATCGACTTGGTTTTGCCAGATGGTTAGTGTCAGACGAGAATCCGCTTCTTGCCCGAGTGACAGTCAATCGCTGGTGGACGCAGATTTTCGGTCGAGGCATCGTCACCACTCCCGAAGATTTCGGGACGCAGGGAGAACCGCCCACACATCCGGAATTACTCGACTGGCTGGCCGACGAACTTCGTTCCAATAACTGGTCGATGAAGCATGTCCTCAAACAGATTGTCCTCTCATCAACATTCCGACAATCGGCTGATTTGACGTCCGAACTTCTGGAGGCCGATCCTGACAATGCCCTTTACGCCCGCGGACCGCGGTTCCGGATGCAGGCCGAGATGATCCGCGATAACGCGCTCGCTATCAGCGGATTGCTCTCCGAAAAAATGGGCGGAGAACCCGTGATGCCATTTCAGCCGGATGGCATCTGGCGTTCGATTGGACGCAATCAACCCAAGTGGATTACTGCTCAAGACGAAGATCGCTTCCGCCGGGGAATTTACATCATCTGGAAACGCGATGCCCCTTATACTTCACTGATGAGTTTCGACGCTCCCGACCGCACCGCCTGCGTTGTAAAACGTCCCCGAACCAATACGCCACTGCAGGCGTTGACGTTACTCAATGACCCCGCTTATTCAGAAATGGCACTGGGACTGGCGACTCGGATATTGGAGAATTCCAGCGATGAAACCGATCGAGCACGCATTATATACGGCTTTCAACTCGCCATCGCCCGGCAACCAACAACATTGGAAATCGACCTGCTGACAGAGTTGCTGGAATCTGAGCGAACAACTCTGAAAGCAAATCCCAATCTGATCGATCAACGCATGAAACTCAAACTGAAAGGGTTTCCGGAAGCTAAAGTCGAATCTAAAGAATTAGCAGTCTGGTTTTCTGTAGCCAATGTGCTACTGAACCTGGATGAAACGATTAATCAATGATTAAATCAATGAAATTTTAGACCTACAGCGAAGAGCAATTGCCATGACAAATTCTCCACTGCAATTTGCCAATCCCGAACTGACACGTCGCTATATGTTACAGAAGTCAGGTTACGGACTCGGGGCTTGTGCTTTGGCCTCGCTATTGAATCAGGATGCCTCAGCTGATCGTCGCGAAAAACCGCTGGAAATGCGAACGCCCGATTTTCCGGCTCGGGCAAAGAATGTCATCTATATTCATCTCGTCGGTGCCCCTTCACATCTGGATCTTTTTGATTACAAGCCACAACTTCAGGAACGAGATGGACAGCTATGTCCCGATGAATTTTTTCAAGGCAAGCAACTCGCCTTCATTCGAGAACAGCCTGTCCTGATGGGGACACCAAAATCAGCTGAGTATGCCTTCAGGAAATGTGGGAAATCGGGACTGGAAATATCCAATTTACTACCGAATCTGCAAGGTGTAGCGGATGAGTTATCGATCATCAAAACCGTGACCACTGAGCAATTTAATCACGCGCCCGCTCAACTGTTTATGCTGACCGGCTTCGAGCGTTTCGGGAGACCCAGCATCGGTTCCTGGGTCACTTATGGACTCGGCTCTGAAAATCAGAACCTGCCGGGCTTTGTCGTTCTCATCACCGGACAGATTCTCGGAGCAGGCAGCAGTGCCTGGGGGAGCGGGTTTGTTCCGACGGTATATCAGGGAGTCGAATTCCGTTCGCAGGGTGATCCCGTTCTTTATTTATCAAATCCTCAAGGCGTGACATCCGAGAGCAGGCGGGGAATTATTGATACGGTGAATCGTTTGAATCAGGTGCAGGTGGCCGATGTAGCCGATCCCGAAATTGCGACCCGGATCAGTCAGTATGAAATGGCCTACCGCATGCAGACCAGCGTGCCGGAGTTGATGGACATCAAAGCGGAGTCTCAGCGGACTCATGACATGTATGGTACCGAACCCGGCAAAACCAGCTTTGCCAACAACTGTCTGCTGGCCCGACGGCTCGTCGAACGCGGCGTCCGTTTTGTGCAACTGTTCGATGAAGGCTGGGACATGCACGGCTCTGTATTCAGTAATCTGCCCAAAAAATGTAAGCAGGTTGATCAGCCAATCGCTGCATTGATTCAAGACCTTAAAGAGCGTGGCTTGCTCGATGAAACGCTCGTTGTCTGGTCTTCCGAATTCGGCCGTACGCCGATGGCTCAAGGGAAAAATGGGACAGGTAAGGAAACTAAAGCGGGCCGCGATCACCATAAAGAAGGATTTTCGTTATGGATGGCTGGCGGCGGAGTGAAGGGCGGTTTCTCTTATGGACAAACCGATGAACTCGGCTACGCTCCCGTCGAAAATGAAGTTCCTGTCCACGATTTCAATGCGACCATTCTGCATTTGCTGGGAGTCAATCACGAACGGTTAACATACCGATATCAGGGCCGTCAATTCCGCCTGACGGACGTGCATGGCAATGTTGTGCACGAAATTATTGCTTAAAGCATTTCAGTGATTACGAATCTTCCGGTCGTGGCGGTGCACCGGGTGGGCGTCCCGGAGGTGGGCCATCGGGACGACGTTCTTTGCCGTCTTTGGGAGGTCCGAAACGATTGTCATCACGACCACGTTCTTCCTCAGGCCGCCGTCCACCGGGAGGGCCTCCTCCATTGTTCCAGCGATCCCGATCCCCAAAGGGATGCAATTCACTGAGGACCTGCACATGAAATTCATGATTCATAAAAATGCTCTCATTGCGATGAGCATCCCACAAATACAGCCACATCAGAGCCTCGGCCTGATAATCAGCAGGACTGTTTAATAATGCCGCCTGCTGATGGGTTTCCAGTTGTGCAAAGAAAGTCTGGAGTTCATTATTGGTAACCTGATCGACTCGCTCGAAACTTCGCATTTCGGAAACCATCAAACTTCTTAGTAACAAACTGCGAAATGCAAGCCGTTCCCAAGCCCCGGCTGTGAGATGACGAGTAAATCGATTGTTATCTTCCTCACTTGGTTTTCCAAGCTTGAGTCCATTATTACGGACCAGTTCGAGAGTCTGTTGATTTGGCCAGGTCTTTCCCGGGTCATTGGTATTCGCAATCGAAGCTCCGAGAATGCGCGACATTCTGGGAATGCCGGTCAACTTAAGTTGCTCAATTTGATCTCGCTGTGCAGAAGCCAGTTGCGAAAATAGAATTTCGTTGACCACCTGATTGAGTTGATCATCCTGCAATAAAAACGGGGTCGTATTGTTGATACTCCAATTGGGGTCGAGCATCCACATCAGGATAAAGAGGCGACGATCTCCTTTGGAAATGATTCGAGCCATCAATTCCGGCAGCAGTCGATTATCCTGCGTTCGGTTTTCACGCAGAATCGACTCTACCGTCGCAATTTGAGCAGCTGGTTCCGGGCTGTTCCGTAGACTTTGCCGTTCAAAAGGCGAAAGGGTATCGAGCCAATCCGTGTATTGATCGATTAACGGATCCAGATTGTTCTGTTCGACATACTCATGCAATTCCCAGTAGCGGGCTTTCTCGGCACTGGAAAGTGATTGATAAGCTTCCAGATTTCGATCCAGCCGTTCACGATCCTGCTCGGGTAAGCTGGAGATCTGCTGTTTGATGTCCCTGTATTCTTTATACGTCAATTTCGGACCGAATGCAGCTCCGCACAGAACCAGCAGGCAGCATCCCCCGATGATTGGAAATGCAAACTTACTGAGATAACCTGTTCGATAGATGACGGTTTCAGCATTATCTTTTGGAGAATTATGGTTCATCGAATTGCCTCCCCAGAATTCTGATTATGTTTGAGCCATTCCGGACTGCTCTGCAATTTCTTGAGAAATTCCACAGAGCCGATTTCCTGATAACTGTCGAACTGTTCGAGGACCGGATAGTTTTCGATGAGTGCGTCTGCACTGGAGGGAGGATAGCTTCTTAATAGGACAAAGCCGACAAATCCGCAGGCAATCACGAGGCACCAGCCCAACACCCGACTACCCACTTCCTGGGTTTTCTGAAACCAGGCCTGTTCGGCAAGCGGAGTTTGCTGTTCGTCCAGCTTCAATGTGGCGATTGTTTTTTGTGCGAAATCATCAGGAGCTTTGGTACGCGGCAGAGTGTCGAGCACTTCCCAGACCGTCGCGAGCGATTCCATATCGTGACGCGCGACCTCATTCTGCGCCAGCAAACGCTCGATCTGTTGCGTTTCCTGCTCACTCAATTCGCCATCAAGATAAGCGACAAAGTTCGATCGCTGATCGGCGGTCAATCTGGCGAGTTTTTCTACCATGCTACTTGCTCAAAGTTCTTCGAGTACATCATTGTAACTCTGGCTCATACCAGACAATTTTTTATTTGACAGTGCTTGACTTAACAGTGTTACATCTGCACATAATTTTCCAGAAAATCTCGTAAGTTCTCCCTGGCTCTGGACAGTAACGATTTCACTGCAGAGGGGGAAAGTTCCAGAGTGTCTCCAATGTCCGAGTAACTCATTTCTTCAAATTTATTCAATAACAGGGCCATCCGCTGGCGATCATTCAAGGTTTCCATCGCTTCGTGAATGATGGTGACCAGTTCCGCTTTATCGAGTTGTCGAGCCGGCATTAAAGCCGATTTCTCGGCGAGATTCTTTTCCGGGAGACCTGTTTTCATCGGGCCCGATTCCCCACTGCTGAATTGAACTTCTTTGCGTCGTTTCGAAGAGCGGCGGGCATTGCTGGCAAGATTATTGGCGATGCGAAATAACCAGGTGGAAAATTTCGCTTGAGGTTCATATCCGCGGCGTGCCCGGTAGACACGCATGAAGGTTTCCTGTGCAAGATCCTCAGCGGCCTCCTGGGAGCCAAGAATGGTGCTGAAAATATTCACGACCCGATCCTGGTAATTCTCGACCAGTTCGGCAAACGCTTCTTCATCATCTTCGCGTACCCTCAGCATCAACTGAACGTCGGGATCGCTCAGATACGGATTAGTAGCCGCCTGTGAGGTTGCATTCACAATTTCAATTTTCTCAAAATTATCATTAACGGATTTCAGGGGATTACATTGATAATCGACTTCATCCGATCAAAAATTCCATGTTTCGATTCCTGAGAACCACCTTATTCTTATTGTCGTCAAAGTTTGTCCCAGAGGCAACAGTCCCATGACAATGCAGGCCAATCTCTTTTATATTATTATTCAACCAGTTACCGATTTAACACTCAAAACCAGTAGGAGTTTCGCAACTGCTCCTCAATTTGGGAGCCTGGATGTATCAATCCCTTCCGATGGTATTGTCAGTTGACAAAAACTGATTATCCCAAAAGTATAGTATCGGGGTGGCGGGGGCGCTCCGC
>DEML01000009.1:67890-188310 GCA_002359185.1 Planctomycetaceae bacterium UBA2671 | reverse complement strand
CGAGAGCGCCCCCGCCACCCCTGTTTATAGACTTTCCAACTACGAATTTAAATTCATGTCAATATCTACGCTCCCACTCAGCTACTGCGGAAACGTCCATCCAGCGAATACCTTTTCGGAATTGATTCAGGTTCTGCAGTCGAAAACCGCTCTTGTGCAGCAGAAAACCGGTTCAAAAATCGCAGCTGGTCTCTGGCTGCCCGATGCCATCACTCGGGAAATTGAATCCAAACCACAACTTCTGAACGAAATCCAGTCCACACTTCAGCAGCACGATTTAATCTGTTACACGCTCAATGCGTTTCCGTTTGGCAATTTTCATTCAGAACGGGTCAAAGAGCAGGTCTATCTGCCAGACTGGACCAATCCCGATCGTCGCGATTACACGATTCGCTGTGCTCGAATTTTGGCCACTTTATTACCTGAGGGTGTTGAAGGATCGGTTTCGACTGTTCCACTCGGATTTAAAGATCTCTCAGGCAGAGAAGGGTTTCTGGAAGAGTGCTGTGATCAGTTGATCGAAACCGCTCGCTTACTCGATGAAATTCACGACGATACCGGTCGTATTATTCGACTGGCGATTGAGCCCGAACCACTTTGCGTACTGGAAACAACAGCGGAAGTCGTCGACTTTTTTGTGATGTTACGCGAACGGATGAATTCTCAGGAAGTTGCCGAGATTGTCGAACGGCACCTGGGTGTCTGTTATGACGTCTGCCATCAATCCGTCGAATTTGAAGATGTCGCGGCTTCTATTCGCACATTGCAGGAGCACGACATCCGTATTAATAAGGTGCACATCACCTGCGCCATCGAATTACAGAACCCGGCCACTAATGAGGCAGGGCGGACCTTTCTGGCGGACTTTGCCGAACCCCGTTATCTGCATCAGACGTTTCGGGCTCAGTCGGATAAAACAGAGTCTATCACCGACTTAACAGCTGATTTCGTCAAGAACCCACCTGCAGACTGGTTCAACGCCCCCTGCTGGCGGATTCACTTTCACGTTCCCGTTCATGCGGAAAACCTGGGCCCCCTCGCAACAACTCGCCCGGATTTAAAACTGGCACTTGCGGAAATCGCTAATCTGGAATACGCCCCTCATCTAGAAGTCGAAACGTACACCTGGTCGGTCATGCCGGGAGAAAATCTGCCTGATCCCTGCGAAGGACTCGCCCGGGAAATGAATGCCACTCAGCAATTACTAGCCGACCTGGAATCAAAATAACATCAGGAAAGGATAGCCCAGATAGCTCCGCTATCTGGGTGGACGAAGTCCACAAGAGACTTGCAGTTTGATGATCGATTCTGCTGAGAATCTCCTGCGGCTACGCCGCCCCGAAAGAATCTTTCGGGGCTATCCGAATTACGACGTTAAGCCAATAAAAATTTACGAAATACCAACATCAGACCAGTCAAGTCACACAATCATGGACTACCGAACTCGAAATCGTGCCGCTTACGATCGTCTGGTTCGTGAGGGAGCCGTGTTTGCCAAAGTCGCCACCGATGAAGAATGTCAGCGACCCCTTGCCATCCTCGATTCGCGTGGGTGGTTGCCGAAGTCGGTTGTAGGTTTGAAGGTCCTCTGTCTGGCAGCAGGAGGAGGATGGCAATCAATACTCTATGCAACAGCTGGAGCAGAAGTGACTGTTGTCGACCTGAGTCCAGAAATGCTGGCACTCGATCAACGGGAAGCCAAACGACGGGGGCTTTCCCTCAAATTGATAGAAGCTTCCATGGACGATCTCCCCATGCTGGGTGACAGTCAGTTCGATATTGTCCATCAACCTGTGAGCACCTGCTATGTGCCTCAACTCTTGCCGGTGTTTCAGGAAGTGGCGCGGGTGCTCAAACCGACGGGGCATTATATCAGTCAACATAAATCGCCCGTCAGTCTGCAGATTTCACACCGCACGAAGAAAAATGAATACGTGATTGGCCTCGATTATTATCACGAAGGCCCATTGCCTGCAGTTGAAGATAACTCTTACCGCGAAGCCGGAGCCGTCGAGTATCTGCATCGCTATGAGGACATTCTCGGCAACATGTGCCAGGCTGGCTTAGTCATTGAAGCCTTCAGCGAACCCAAACGGGCTAACACGGAGGCGAAGCCAGGGGATTACCGTCATCGTGGAAATTTCATCGCCCCGTACCTGAGAATCAAAGCACAACGTTCCGAAAATTCACAAACTCCCACTCCTGACAAATCCCAGTTGTGGACGCCATGACTCATCTCGTAGGTCAGGCTGTGCCTGACGACCTCGACGTGCAATCCAACTCACCTCGCTGAGTTCATCAATAACTGGTGCCATGCTTGCATCGCGCAGCAGGGCAAGCATGATTCGAGGTGGATTGTTTTCAAATACACAATTAATCATCACAAAATCAACATCGCATCGCCATAACTGAAAAATCGATACCGTTCTTCCACCGCGATTCGATACGTTTCCATAATCTCTTCATAGCCCGTAAACGCACTCAACATTACCAGCAGAGTGGAATGCGGCAAATGAAAGTTTGTGATCAGAGCATCGACGACATGAAATTTAAAGCCGGGACGAATGAATAATGTCGATTCTCCCTGCCACGGTTGCAATGTCCCCGATTGACTGGCCGTCTCCAGAGTTCGCACGGTTGTTGTGCCGACTGCAACCACGCGTCCATTGTTTTCTCGACAGTGTTGAATCTGTTGGACAGTTTCGTCCTGCACCTCACACCATTCGGCATGCATCGTGTGTTCATCAAGTTTTTCCACACCGATCGGACGGAACGTGCCCAGTCCAACATGCAAAGTTACCTCCGCAATAGTCACTCCTTTTTCTCGACACTGATCCAGTAATTCAGGCGTGAAATGTAATCCCGCAGTCGGGGCAGCCGCTGCTCCCGGTTGGTTGGCATACACCGTTTGATAGCGTTCCCGGTCATCGGCCTGAGCATGCCCATGTTGAATATAAGGCGGCAGCGGAACCGAACCGACAGCTTCAAGTAATTCCCAGTGTGTGCGAGTATCATCCTCAGATTGAACAGGGCGAACCTGCCAGCGACCTTCGTCTTTCCTGGCGATGAACTCCAATTGCAAACGATTCGATCCTTCATCATTCACAACCGTGATTGTTTCCCCAGGCTGCAATTTTCCCCGCGTCTTGCCGATGATTTCCCAAGTTTGTTCGCTGTCCAGTCCCAGAAACAGACCCTCCCACTTGCCACCCGTCTGGTCACGAATTCCTCGCAATCGAGCGGGAACAACTTTGGTTCGATTCACAACCAGACAATCGCTCGGCTGCAGATAATCGAGCAGATTGAAAAAATGAGCATGCGTCCGCTCGCCAGTTTTTCGATTAAACACCAGCAATCGCGATTGATCCCGCTTTTCAGCTGGCGATTGAGCAATCAACTCTTCAGGAAGGTCGTAGGCATACGACGTAATCAGATTCAAATCCACCATCAATAATTTCCAGACATCCGTTAATTTATATTCGCCAGAATAAACCGGTGTTCTTATTTTTCCTGGACTGCGGGGGGACATGGTATCGAATCGAGCCTATAATTTCCTTGCATCCCGCTCAGCAATCAATCTGACTGAAATTAATGAATACTGTGACTCAAACCCCGCTTCCAATCCTGTTCTGCATAACGGAGCTCGATCCCGGCGGGGCAGAGCGGGCATTTGTGCACATCCTTTCCCGGCTCGATCGAACTCGTTGGCATCCCCGAGTCATTTGTCTGAGTGGACATGGAGAACTGGTTGAGGATCTCGAACGTCTCAATATCGAAGTCATCTGCCTGAATGGAAATCCTAGACGTCCCATGCAGATTTTATCTCGACTCTATCGAGAAATCAGGCAGTTTCACCCGGTTGTCATTCAGTCGTTTCTGTTTCATGCCAATATTCTGAGCCGAATTGCAGGCCGACTTGCGGGCGTCCCTGCATTGGTTTCAGGAATCCGAGTTGCGGAGAAACGTTCCAATTCCTATCTGAAACTCGACCGCTGGACGGAACGCTGGGCGACTACACACATTTGTGTCAGTGAAGCAGTGAGACGTTTTTCGATTGAGCAGGGTGGATTGACTCCCGAAAAGTTGATCGTGATTCCAAATGGCATCGACCAGGAACGTTTCAAGTACGCGACTCCGATTCCGCGAGAACAACTTGGATACACTTCATCAGATGTCCTGGCCTTATTCGTTGGCCGACTCGATTCTCAAAAAGGCGTCACCGACCTGCTTGAAGTCGCCTTGCGATTGAAAGAAAAATGCCCTCAGCTCAAATGTTTAATCGCAGGAACTGGGCCAGAAGAGCAGCGATTGCGCGATGCCGTCAATCAACTGGAGTTGACGGAGTCCGTTCGCTTCCTCGGACGTCGAGATGATGTGCCCGCCCTCATGAAAACAGCTGACTTTTTCGTCTTTCCTTCACGCTGGGAGGGGATGCCCAATGTGATTCTCGAAGCAATGGCCGCCGGGTTGCCGATTGTGACTACAAATGTTGAAGGGATCGATCAGTTGCTGGAACACGATCTATCCGCAGAAATTGTTCCGATTGGAGATCTCGAACAATTCTCTGCCAGCGTGCAGAAGCTCATCCAAAATGTAGAACTGCGACAACAATATGCTGAGCAGGCAAGATTACGGTTATCAACAGAATTCGACTGGCAATCTATCGCCGATCAGTATCAGGATTTATACGAACAGATCATCGCCAGATAACATTTGTAATGCCGTGCAAGTCATGTCACTGATTATTCACACGAGGCAACAATGTTTTACAAAGCAATATGCTCAGCAACCATCGTCTCCAGATCAACAATGGCAATCGTATGTGGATTAGCCCGATGCAAAGCTCCCGGATTTAAGACGAGTGTTTCGCCGACACGGTGCTGTTCATTGACATGCGTATGCCCATAACAGACGAGATCGTAGATCCCGGCATTCGCCGTCTTTTCAAGTCGACCACTTTCATGACTGTGCAGCAGGGCGATGAGTCGTTTGCCGATCGTGAAATCTCCAAACATCCCATGCCAGAATTGACCTGCACTTTCAACTGTCGATTTCATCAGTTCAGGATTGTCACAATTTCCTGTGACAAAGTGTGTTGGCCAGTCTGCAAAGAGGGGGACGATCTCGATGCCGCAAATGTCTCCGCAATGCAGAACGGCTTCCACCTGCTGCTCTTTCAAAATTTCGATGGCACGCTCTGTATTCGGGATATTTCCATGAGTATCGCTAACGACTCCAATCTTCATTTCGGTTGAGATCCTCTCAATTCAATATGTCAAAAAAGCCGTAGGTCAGGCTGTGCCTGACATGATTAACAATTGACGCTCAATTTTGTCAGGTACATACAAACAGAAATATCGATTCCAATCACGAATTTGGATCGCTCCAGTATTTACCTTCTGGAAAACGGGCATTTTCAATGGATTGCTCGTGCATCGTGATGCTGTAGCCCGGTGACTGAGGCAGGAGATAGTGTCCATTTTCAATTCGAATCGGATCCAGAAAATGTTCGTGGCAGGTTCCCGCATGTTCGGCCATCCGATTTTCGAGTGAGCCGGAAACGCACAGGTAATCGATAATCGAAAGATGCTGCACATATTCGCAAAGCCCGACGCCTCCCGCATGCGGACAAACCGGAACATCATACTTGGCTGCCATTAACATCACAGCCAGTACTTCATTAACACCACCCAGACGGCAGGCATCAATCTGGCAAACCTGCATCGCGTTGGCTTCCAGAAACTGCTTGAACATAATGCGGTTCGCACAATGTTCGCCACCAGCGACGCGAATCGGGTGCAGTGCCTTCGCAATTTTCGCATAGCCGAGGATGTCATCGGGGCTGGTCGGCTCTTCAATCATCCACGGATCGAACTCAGCTAACTGACGCATCCAATCGATAGCCGTCGAAACGTCCCAGACCTGATTGGCATCGGTCAGCAATCTCCGATCCGGCCCAATTTCCTCACGAATAATGCGGCAGCGTCGACGGTCATCTTCAAGATCACGACCAACTTTAATTTTGAAAACATCCCAGCCTTCACTCAGTCGTTGCCGACACAAATCGCGTAAACGATCATCGGAATAGCCGAGCCAGCCTGCGGAGGTTGTATAAGCGGGATAGCCATCCCGTTCCAGAATCGACAGACGATCGGCCTGAGTTTCCTTCAACCGAGTCAGCATCGAAAGCGCTTCTTCCGGCGTCAGAACATCAGTCAGATAGCGAAAATCGATACAGTTGACGAATTGCTCCGGCGTGAAATCCGCCACTAGCTTCCACAGCGGCTTCTTTTCAGACTTCGCCCACAAATCCCACACCGCATTTACGATGGCAGCAGTCGCCAGATGAATAACTCCCTTTTCCGGACCGAGCCAGCGGAGTTGACTGTCGGAGGTCATGTGCCGCCAGAAGCCAGCCATGTCTCCCGCTATTTTTTCCAGACGCAGTCCCACAACACGAGAGCGAAGCGCTTCGACAGCCGCGGCACATATTTCATTCCCCCGACCAATCGTAAAGGTGATCCCATGTCCGACCAGATCCGGGTGATCTGTTTTCAACGTCACGTATGCGACCGAATAATCAGGAGCTTCATTCATCGCATCGGAACCATCCAGTTCGCGTGAGGTCGGAAAGCGTAAGTCATCGACAGTCAGGTCAAGAATTTGAATCGTCACGGGCGCTATTCATTCCGAGGGAAAGTGGTGTTCGGGATTGTTGAAGTTGAATCAAAGTCTTGATCCTATCTTATGAGAATCAGTTTCACATCCCAGAATAGAGAATTCGAGAGTTGAGTTACGAATTGAAAAACGTTCGTTGTCCGATTAATTCAGCAATGATGTTGGGATGAAATGATAATACTTATCACCATCACACTGATTGCTAACCAGAATAATGCCCATCTTTTCGAGTCGGTTATTGCAGAGCTTTCTTGCAATTCGAGGGGAATATGCGGAAGATACAGCCTTATCCATTCTCAAGGTCGGGCTAGGGTGATTTGTCCTGGTGGTTTCTTGCGGGGTCCCGTATTCAGGATTAAGACTCACACAATAGCCAAATCTGATTCGTTTCCCTACTATTTGATTGTTCCCATTAAGATTACGGGTTGTAAACTCTCAATCGGAGATGAAAGTGCACGCTCTTTCGTCGGATTCGCGGATTACAACTCGATATCCAAGCTGTGATACAGCACTATGCTGAAATTGTCTGGTCTCTCATTGAAGTGCGTTCGTATGCTCAACGGGATCAGGCACCGATCAAACTGAGATCGTGGCAAAGCTGCATCAGACAGTTTCCCACGATTGATTTTTGATGAAAATCTATCCGGCAGAATTCGACAGCGTTCGATTATCTCGTTGTCACGTAATTAATATAAGGTGAGGTCAATGGCAAAGTGGATGAAAAAGCTGGTCAGCGATGGACACATCAGTGCCGATCAACTTCAGGAGGCCCTCGCGATTTCCAAAAGCAAAGGGAAAAAGCCTGAAGCAATCCTTCAGGAACTCGGCTACGTGACCAAGGATACTCTGAGAGAGTACCAGTCAGCCGCCCTTGGCTACGAAATGATTGACCTGACCGCGATTGAGCCCGATCCCTCAGTCATCGAGCAAGTACCGGAATCGGTCGCACGCGAAAATATCGTCTTCCCAGTCGAAATGCGGGGGGAATCGCTGGTTGTCGCCATGAACGACCCAATGAACCTCGAAGTGCTCGATAAACTGCGATTTATTCTGAACCGTGATATTCAGGTTGTCGTCGCGTCGATGGAAGCAATCCAGGCCGCAATCAATACGCATTATGGTCAGCACGAAACGGAATCGGTCGACTCGATTATCGCGGAATTCACAGAAACGGCCATCGATTTTACGGAAACGGAACTATCCGAAGCCGAAGCCGAAGCCGAAGCTGATGAGACCTCACCCATTGTGAGGCTAGTGAATCTGATCATTTCAGAAGCAATCAACATGCGTGCATCGGATATCCATGTGGAACCATTTGATGACCGCATCCGCATCAGGTATCGAATTGATGGAGTTTTGGTCGAACGAGACAGTCCTCCTAAACGTTTGCTCTCTGCACTGACGTCCCGTATTAAAATTATGGGATCGATCGATATCTCCGAAAAACGCCGTCCTCAGGATGGGCGCATCAAAACGCGTGTAGGTGGGCGGGAATTCGATTTACGTGTCAGTATCCTGCCAACTCATTATGGTCAGGCCGTCGTCATGCGAATTCTGGATCGCGACAATATTAAGGTCGGGATTCGTAATCTGGGCTTTAGTGAACTTAATTACAGAAATTTCCTGAAAATCATTCGCCGTCCGAACGGAATTTTTCTGGTGACCGGTCCGACGGGAAGTGGTAAGACGACAACTTTGTATAGTGCTTTAGGTGAACTAAATCGGCCTGATCGAAAGATCATCACCGCTGAAGATCCTGTGGAATATTACCTCCCGGGCATTAATCAGGTGGAGGTGAAGCATCACATCGGCATGACCTTCGCCCGAATTATTCGCGCGATGCTGCGTCAGGCACCGAACGTGATTCTCGTAGGCGAAATCCGAGATACCGAGACAGGAGAAATGGCAATTCAGGCTTCTTTGACTGGACACTTAGTTTTCAGTACACTTCACACGAACGATGCGCCCGGTTCTATTACACGTCTGATTGACATGGGTGTTCAGCCGTTCCTTGTGGCATCGAGTATTATGGCGGCTATGGCTCAGCGTCTGGTGCGGGTTGTCTGCCCGAAGTGTAAAAGTGTGTACACTCCTGATCCCTCCGAGATTGAGGAGTTTGGCATTGCACAAGAGGTGATTGATTCAACGGAATTTTATCGTGGTAAGGGGTGCAATCATTGTCAGCATACGGGCTATCGTGGTCGCCGAGCTGTGTTCGAGTTGATGATGATGAACTCCACAATTCGGGAGATGGCCTTCAATAGTGAACCAACTCAGAATATTCGCCGCCAGGCTCGTTTGTTCGGTATGAAAACTCTTGTTGAGGACGCGGTAGATAAGGCTATACAAGGAGTTACGACATTATCTGAAGCCTACAAACTCAAGTCGGGTGGTCATTGATCGAGCTTGGTTGATGTGTCTGTCCTGCTGGCTTAGGTGCGAGTCGATGGAGATCTGAGTTTGTGAGATTTACATCATTTTGGTTTAGGTTAAGCAGTTAGGTTTCGGCCAGGGGGAAGCTGGTATTTTTTTGCTGATTTTGGGTTTGTGGCTATCGAGTGTTGGTGGCGAGGTGGTTTGGCGTGCGTCTGGGTTGTGTAGGCTCGGGGCGTTAAAAGATGTGTTCTGTCACTCTTTTTAGATTTGCGGCAATTTCTTGAGTTGTGATGATGGGCGACGAATAATCATTTGTTGACGAGAATCTTTCGGAAACAAATTTTTACTGAATTTCATCAGAAGATTTTGAAGAGCGTGTTTTCGGCCGTTTCTGGTCACGCTCGGATAAAAGCTGTTTTCAGGGCAGCAGCATACAGAGCGGGCCACTGCATTTGTTGGAGTGGGTGTTCTTATGAGAGTTTATTCTTCTCTTCATCAAAAATATACTTTTAGTATTCACAACTCAATCTCACAGCCGCGTTGGTGGTAAGGGATTTCAATGGCAACGATTCAGATTGACAAATTGCTCGAAACAGTCGTTAAAGAACGAGTGAGCGATTTGCATATTACGACAGAGCAGCCTCCCGTCGTTCGATCGGGAGGACGCATGGTCCGGCTCGAGACAAAGACACTCACGCCGGACGATACTGTCGCATTGATGAAAAGTATTACGCCCGAACGTAATCAGCAGGAATTACAGGAAGTTGGCGGTACCGACTTCGGATTCGCCTTTGGCGACAAAGCTCGGTTTCGCGTCGCTGTGTTTAAGCAGCGTGGTCAGATCGGAATGGTTCTGCGGCGAATTCCGAATGAGTTTTTAACATTTGAGCAATTGGGTTTGCCACCGATTATTGCCGATTTGATCAAACGGCCTCGTGGTCTGTTTCTGGTAACCGGGCCAACCGGTTCCGGTAAGACGACCAGTCTGGCCAGTATGATTAACTACATGAATGAAGAGATCGACCATCATATTATCACGCTGGAAGATCCGATCGAATATTACCACAAGCACAAAAAGTGCACGATCAATCAGCGGGAAATTGGAGTCGATGTCCCAGACTTCCCTGAAGCCTTGCGGCGGGCACTGCGAATGGATCCAGACGTGATTCTCGTGGGGGAAATGCGAGATCTGGATACAATTTCAGCCGCGATTACAGCTGCGGAAACGGGTCACGTCGTGTTTGGAACGCTGCATACGACAGGTGCCCAGGGAACAGTCGACCGAATTATCGACGTGTTTCCCACAACACAGCAGGAGCAGATTCGTACCCAGTTGTCGGTCGCAATTATTGGCGTGTTGAGTCAGGCGTTGATTCCCAAAAAACCTAAGGGGCTGGTCGCGGCTTATGAATTGCTGGTGGTGACGCCGGCTATCGCCAACCTGATTCGTGAAGCCAAGACGTACCGAATCAACTCGAGTATTCAAACCGGTCGTAAGTACGGTATGCAGTTGCTGGACGATGCATTGTTCAATCTCTGGAAGACGGGATTGAGTGAAGAAAACGACGTCGTTATGAAGTCGAACAATCCTGGTGAGTTGAAGGCAAAGATCACCATGGCCAAGAAAGGTCTGCTTGAGGATGACGAAGACGATGATGACGACGATGATGATTTTTAAACAATAGAGGTAGAGCGGCAGCAATCGAAGTTACGCATTAATGAGTTGGATGGATTATGGCACGTCGTAAACTTGGACAGGTTCTGGTCGATCTCGGTTATATGTCCGACGATCAACTCTGGGATGTTCTGGAAGAACAGAATCAAAGCCCCGGAGAATTGATTGGGCAGGTAGCCATTCGCATGGGGTTCGTAACCGATTCCCAGGTGACCGAAGCTCTGGCCGAGCAGCACGGCATGCCGGTTGTGAATTTGGCGGAAACAAACATTCCTCCCAAGGTGCTCGAACTTGTTCCAGAGACAATGGCGGCCGTTTACAAAATTGTTCCCATCTCGATGAAAGATAATGTCCTGACAGTCGCCATGGCCAATCCCGGCAATGTCGCGGCTCTGGATGACTTGAGAAACTTTCTCGGAGTGGATGTTCGCGGAGCCGTTTCTTCGTTAGCCGATGTCGAAACGGCGATTGCCAAAGTTTATGCAGGGCACGAGGACAGCATTGAGGATGTCATCGGTCAGCTCGAATCGGGGCACGAAGACGATGGCAAAATGCGAGGGATTGACATTGGCGACATGGATCAAATGTCCGATGCCGCTCCAATTCGTAAACTGTTGAACATGATTCTGCTGCTGGCGATTAAAGATCAGGCGAGCGATATTCACTTTGAACCATTCGAAGATGAATTCAAAGTGCGGGTGAAAGCGGACGGGGTGCTGTATGAAATGGTTCCTCCGCCACGTCACCTTGCCAACGCAATTGTCTCACGTATCAAGGTGATGTCTGAACTCGATATCGCTGAGAGACGACTGCCTCAGGATGGTCGAATCGAATTGAATGTCGGAGGAAATCCGGTCGACTTGCGTGTTTCTGTCTTGCCGACGATTAACGGCGAGTCGGTCGTTATGCGAGTCCTCGACCGAACTGTGATTCAGCTCGATTTGAACAAAATCGGAATGGATGCCAATACACTGAGCCGCTTCCGTCGCATGTTGAAACTGCCGAACGGAATCGTACTCGTGACAGGGCCTACCGGTTCCGGGAAAACAACGACATTGTACTCAGCTCTCAATGAGTTGAACGATATCGAAACGAAGGTCATTACGACTGAAGACCCAATCGAATATGAAATTGATGGTTTGATTCAGGTCCCGGTGAATGCCGATATCGATGTGACGTTTTCGAATGTCTTGAGGGCAATTCTCCGGCACGATCCCGATAAAATTCTCATTGGAGAAATTCGAGACTTCGAAACCGCAGAAATTGCCGTGCAGTCGGCTTTGACGGGCCACCTTGTGTTTAGCACGCTGCATACCAACGATGCTCCTTCAGCGGTAACGCGACTTCGCGATATGGGAATTCAGCCGTTCCTGATTACTGCGACCGTCGAAGGAATTCTGGCTCAACGACTCGTGCGTATGATCTGTAAAGAATGTCGATCTGAGTTCGAGCCTTCCGATGACCTGCTGATGGAATTGCAGTTGCCGATTCAGCAGGCGCGAAAATACAAATTCTACTACGGGAAGGGTTGTCCCCGCTGTAATAACGGGGGCTACAAAGGCCGAACCGGAATTTACGAACTGATGACCATCGACGACGATATTCGCGACATGATTTCCAATAATTCGTCCGTCGATGAAATGCGTAATCTGGCTCGTGGTCAGGGGATGACCACGCTGCGGGAATCGGGCCTCAAATTAATTTTCGACGGCGTCTCCACCATCGATGAAGTGGTGCGGGAAACCGTCATGGAAGATCTTGATTAAGTATCGAGTGACATCCTCGCAGGAGGAACTGTGACTCACAATGTAGTTTACTGACACCGGAATAATTCACTGAGTTCCCGAGACAATCGGGGCAACTTTTACGGAGCAGGACCATGCCAACATTCGTCTACGAGGCGATGGACAACACCGGTTTGGAAGTCAAGGAAACGATCGAGGCGGGTTCCGAACAGGAAGCTCAGCAGAAGATTCGTGAGAAGGGATTCTTCGTCACGAAAATTCAGGAAAAGAGCACCAAGAAGAAAAAAGACAAAACCAAAGTCGCCGCCAAAACAGACAAGCAGGGGAAGAAAAAAACCTTTGCGATGGGCAAGGTGAAGGCCAAGAAGCTTTGTGCTTTCACCCGGCAGCTCTCTACATTGCAGGATGCGGGTCTGCCGATTTTAAGATCGCTCCGCATTCTGGAGTCGCAGGCAAAACCTGGTCCTCTTAAAAACTCGCTCATCGGCGTGATTGACGATGTCGAATCGGGGAACACACTCTCCGAAGCGATGGCCCGGCAGCCGAAGGCGTTCGATAACCTGTACGTCAACATGGTGAAAGCCGGGGAGGCGGGCGGGGCGTTGGAAGTCATTCTGCAACGTCTGGCCGAGTTCAAGGAAAAATCACAAAGCCTGAAACGAAAAGTTCAGGGAGCCATGATTTATCCCGTATCGGTTATCACCGTTGCGGCTGGTATCGTCGGTTTCATTATGTACTTCATTATTCCGAAGTTTAAGGAAATTTTCCTGGGCTTCGGGATCGATCTGCCAGCCATTACCGTTCTGCTGATCACGATCAGCGATATCGTTGTCACCTACTTCTATCTCATCCCGGCTATTCCGTTTGCCTTTATTTTGATGCTGAAGATTATCCGGAAGAATAAAACTGGGGCCTACGTCACCGACTGGATGGCACTCAAGATTCCGATTCTGGGGCTGATTCTGAAAAAATCAACTACTGCTCGAACCTGTCGTACACTCGGAACATTGATCGCTTCCGGGGTGCCGATTCTCGAAGCCCTTTCGATCTCTCGCGATACGGCTGGAAACCATGTGTTCCGCAACGCGTTCGATCATATTTATGCAGCGATCCGAGAAGGGGAATCGATGGCGGTTCCTTTGAAGGAAACGGGCATCGTCGATGACATCGTCGTCAACATGGTCGACGTCGGTGAGGAAACCGGTGCCTTGGATAACATGCTTTATAAAGTTGCCGACGTATACGAAGAAGAAGTGGAAGTCCTCGTCGAAGGTTTGATCAACATGCTCGAACCGATCATGGTGGTTGTTCTCGGTCTGATCGTCGGTTTCATTGTCATCGCGTTGTTCTATCCACTGATTCAGCTGATGAACGATCTGAGTTAGAGTGCCCAGAGTTCAGGGGCCAGAGTCCAGGGGGCTGCGACGAGGTGTTTAGTATCTCGCGCAGCCAGACTGGAGACCTTACATCAATAAAATACGCGGGCTGCGTAAGAGACATCATTACAAAAACTAGCCACGGGCCACTCATCACTGGCCATTCCCAGGAGACCGTCATGCACCGCAGCAATCGGATGCAACCGAATCAAAATCGCCGTCATAGCGGCTTCACATTAATCGAACTGCTGGTCGCAATTAGTATTGTTGCCATCTTAGCCGGTTTATTACTAACTGGAGTGCAATCTGCTCGCAGAGCCGTTGATGTCGCCGCCGCTGCGCAAGATATCCGTAATTTAGATCAAGCATTAACTACTTTTCATTCTGAGTTTGGATCGTATCCACCGAGTTCAATCGTACTTTATGAAAGGGTAGATGAGTGGGATGCAATTAGTCGTCGTAAAATCCAAAAATTGTGGCCTGATTATGCAGCTGGCATTGATTTAAATGGAAACAGTACAACAGGTGAATCTGGTGTTTCACTGGCTTTAAATGGCGCAGAGTGCTTAGTCTTCTTTCTGGGCGGGATGGTTGCAAGCGACGGTGCACCTCGTGGGTTCTCCAGAAATCCGGTGAATCCTTTTAAGTTAGACTCTGGTGAACGTGTGGGGCCATTTTTTGAGTTTGACTTAACACGATTAAAGCCTACTTCGGGTGGTAAGTTTGCCTACTATGATTCGTTTCCAGACCAGCAAAGTCCAATTTGGTATCTCTCCTCTTATGATGGTCGTGGTTATGATATCGGTGATATCTGCAATACTGGTGATAATGGAGATTTGCCAAATGGTATGGTTGATAGTTATAAAAAAGTCGTGTCACTAGTTTATGATGATGGTGGAAAAATATGGTATCCAGTTGGTACTAGCGAATTTGGTGCTCCTTCATGGGGGGAGAAAAGCTTTCAGTTAATTTCTCCTGGTCGAGACGGTAAATATGGTATCGGCGGTTACTATTCCGAGGGGCTGAGCGATCCAAAGCAACCAGGATGGTGGGCAGGTATGACTATGAATTTGCAGTCTTGTATAGATGGAATTATGCCTTTGCCGTGGGGGCAAAATTATGACAAGTTTAAATCTGATAGAGATAGGGCGGGGGACAAAGACAATATTACCAACTTCTCTAAAGGGCTTTTAAATTAAATATACGATATGTTGATGCTAAATTCGAGTCGAGAGAGGTTAAGTTAATGTTAAATTGCAGAACAAGTGCCTGTAGGTTTGCTGATAATAGAGCATTCACTCTTATCGAACTTCTCATGGCGATGGGGATTATTATCATCCTTTCAGGAATGATTTTGGTGACGATTCGTGGGATTTCTGGTTCCGCTAAAAAACAGAAGACAATTGTATTGCTTCAAAAGATGGATAGTCTGATTAAGCAAGGTCTTCAAGAGTTTGATAAGCACGATCACATAAGCGGAATTCCTGATGTAATCAATAATAATTTAGAGAAAAAAGATATTGAGGTAATTGGTCGAAAGTACCACATGCGGCTTGCGTTTCCCCAGAACTTTGCGGAGGCGACCACCGTCAATACTTCACTTGGTAAAATACTTCTGGCAAAACAAACCAGTGGTCAGTATATACCAGCAAGTAATATTCCTAAGACTGAGAGTGCTGAGTTAGCTTATCTCTTGTTTACTGAAGGTTCAGTATATGGTGTGCCTTTTGCTGACTCTGATTCTTTTGGAACTGACACTATAAAAGACACAGATGGTGATGGCTTAATGGAGTTCGTCGATGCTTGGGGAGAACCGCTACGTTTTTACCGTTGGCCAACCCGATTAATTCGCCCAAATGGATACATTGAAAGTGCTCCAGATGTTGGGGCAACGGATTTAATCTGGCGTATGGTTACTTCAACTCCACCTGATGAGATTACTCTTCGTCGAGATCCTGATGATTATACTAAGACTGTTTACGGACGTATAATTAAATTACGAGATCGTAATATAATAAATCTAACAGGTTTTTTTACTGAGGGAGAATTTCCTACTGCAAATACTTATCACACTTTTCTGATAGTATCCTCAGGGCCTGATCAAATTTTAGCTTTAGAGGAACCATCGAATGTTGCTGAGTTTGGTAGGCTTGCCAGACCAACACAGGAAATACTTGATATTCTCATGCCGGGTGGAGATCCCGCTACTATAAATGACAACAAAGCAGATAAGCTAGAGGCGTTGTATGAAACTGGCTTGGCAGATAATATCACAAATTTAATGCAGTTGGAGGGGTAATAATGCATATCCACAACTCAAAAAATAAAGAATATGTTTTGCGAGGGTTTACGCTCATCGAACTCTTAGTTGCGGTGACGATATTTATTATTCTAACTGCGCTGACTGTGGGGGCATTTAACTTAAATATCGGCAGTGAACGTACGAAATCAACTTCACGTATGTTGCAGGCAAAATTTGAAGGAGCACGATCCCGAGCCTATGGAGCATCAATTCAGGATGGTAAGGGTGTTCCCTATGGAATTCGTTTCATATTGGATGAATTTAATCCTGGGTTGGCAACTGGTTTTCAATTCGTAAGAGGGTTTGATGAAGTTCCAACGGGAAGGTTGCATTTTGTCGATCTTACACCCGGAGATGGGATTCCAGATAATAACCCAGGGATTCAGGAGTTGGGAGCAAGAGATATAAATTCGCAGTCATTTCTTGAGTTGGCAAATCTTGGATTACTGCGTGGGGGGCTTGAGATTGTTATCGATGAAGTTCCTTATATCATTTCTTCGAGCCGATTTTTATCAAACACGTATAATAATACGACTTTAGAGTTAATACCTAATCCTCGAGGTGTCAGTAATTACGGTGATCCTAGTAGTCCAAATAGTCCTGTAATTGGTGAGCGAGCAGAGTATCAATTAGATCTTTCAACGGTCGCAGTACCAGTTCCTGGAGAAGATATTCAATCTTTTCCAAATGGTTCTGTTGTTGATCTGAGGTTCAGTGATGTCCCGGCCGACTGGAGAAAAATATTTCCCTGGGTAGCTGGTAGGCTTTATCAAGCGAATGATTGGATCATTGTTCGCAAAAGCAGCGGCGGACTCAAGTATTGTCAGGCAATCACTGGTGGTACATCTGGAGGTTCTCAGCCAAATTTTGAAGGTGCCGCATTATTTTCAGTAGTGAATGATGGTGGCTTAAGTTGGCGTGTCTATGATTCACTTCATCTAGATTTAATGTTTTCTCCTCAGGGTAATGTTTTCGGACCGACTTCAGCTCAAGGTGTTTTGCACTTTTTGATTGCAAGTCGGGGAGATATCGATGATGGATTACGCTTAGATGATTCCGCTGCAATTCCTCAACTGCGAGGCTCTTATCGCGTGGTAACCGTTTACACAAATAGCGGTAGTGTCAGCGTCAGCGAAGCAGATTTGACTGATATTGATGGTGTTAATGGAGTTGACGACCTCTTTAATTACGCAAGACAGGGGTTATCAGCCAACAAGTAAGATTTATGAAATCATTTAAAATTAATTTCAGTGGGTCAGCTGATCATAACCGCATTGGAGCGGTCATTATGAAATACAATACAAAACGTCGAAGTTACTTTGGTTCCAAGCTGTTAACTCAGCTGGAAAATAGTCGCAATAATGGCAAAGCATGCCAAGGTGCTGTCGGTGCGACTTTGGTGGAAATTCTGATGGCGATGATGGTGATGAGCATTGGCTTGGTTTCTGTCGCTTCTCTTTTTCCCGTTGCAATTCTACGTTCCGTGCAGGCAACACAACTGACTAATGCAGCGCTACAATACCGAAAATGCGAAGATTACCTGCGTGCCTTTCCTGATCTAACACGAAATCATTTTGATGGCACAAGAGTTCGCGGCAATTATGAATTCACGCCTGATTCTGTAACATGGAACCGACGAGGGGCACCTACTAACATTTTTGAATTGCAAGATCGGGAGTACACAACGGTTATTGATCCACTCGGAGCATTGCGATTTAGCCAACAGGGGGTGCCCGGGTTCCCAATCGCCTGCGGTGGTGATCCCTACGGGCTCCACCCCGATGGGGGGATGGCCAATGATATTGATCGATATGGAGTGGATCGGACTAATGGTGGGTTTAATATGTCTCTCTTTGATCAACGATCTCTTGCATATGAAATCTTTGCATCACGAGATAGTTGGTCGATGTATTCGAGTTCTGTCGAAGTTAGTCCACCCGGAGGCGTTTATGACAGCCTTCAACTCAATGATATGACTATTGACAGCTTGAATGAGCTTAATAACTCCTATGTAAATACTGTTGATCCCAATGACAGGATATTGGTTCGAGCCATCGTTATTAGTAAGACTGGAAAGCAGTCTCATACCAGTCTGGTCAATGGAGTGGATTCTGCAAATCGTCGTGTCAGTTTGGTGAGCCCCTTGCCAAATAACGGTTTATATTCCGCCATTCCTGAAGTTCGTCTGGAAATCTTTGAGCTTCGTTATACGAGCCTGATTACAGTTAGTAAACGCTTGAGATCATTCGGTGCAGATAACAATTTCGGAGATGCAACAGTTGATGATGATGGCGATGGCACTGCAGATAACAATTTTTATGAAGTCGTCTGGCCAGGTTCCGATGACGACGAAAGTGTGCAGGTGTTGGAGGCAAATCTGGTTATCTTTTTCCGCCGTACTTTTTCCACATTAAACGAACAGGTTTATGGTGTGGAAGGTATGGGCAAAGGCTCGACGCAGGCAGTTAAAGTCTTCTGGGATGGCTCAATACCGGATTCCAAGCCACGAATTGAAGCAGGGGAATGGGTATTTGATGTTAGAAATGGTCACTGGTACCAGATCCGAACCGTTTTGCTCGAAGAAGGAAGCGGAACCTCAAGTTTAAAATGGATCAGTAGCAACAATAATCGATTTGCAATCGTTGAATTGGACAGGCCAGCGGAGTCGACTGCGTCTTTTCTCATGTTTGTACCAAACGTACTGGAAGTTGTTCGTCAAATTCCAATTACAAGTTACAACGAATAATATCAATTATTGCTTAATATCATTTCTCAAGGCCAGTATTTTGGTGAAGAGAAGATGAGTTGCTAAGTGAGGCATATATGAAAATAAATTATAATTCGACAACCATAGTAATACCGAACAAAAGATCAGCGTTTACTTTAACAGAGATGCTGGTGGCTGTAGGATTATTAATAGTCATCATGACGATCTTTGCCGAGATCTTTTCAATTGCCGTGACTGCAATGTCCCGTCAAAAAGGCTTGGCAAACAATGATCAGCAAGCTCGGACGGCATTTACAATTATCGATGGCGATCTGAAACGGATGTCCTATCGAAGTGCTGCGATTTTTGATAGTCATAAGACAATTGTACCGACAAAGTCACAACTTGCATTAAACGCAGACCCACTGATTGGGCCTAATAATTATCAAATGGATTATCAGGAAGGAATTGTTCCATTAGTTCCTGGTATTCAAAATGGTGACAAATTAGCATTTTCTGATCAGCGGGGCTATTTTTATTATTCGGAAAACAACCCTGCGGATACCACTGATGATATCCTCCAGTTTACAGTGGATGCACGTTCGGTAGGGAAAGATTCAAATTATCGTGGCTCTGATCGCTATGCGGGTCAAAAGACAGAACCATATTTTGGGAAAGCAATCTCATTATCTGGGAATTCAAATCCACTATACAGTGACCAGCCGGATTGGGATGACGGCCGTCTAGTGAACGCTGTTTCTAAATCAAATAAAGCAGAAGTTGTATATTTCTTGCGCCATGGAACATTGTACCGTCGCATTCTCTTGTTGCGTGAACCTATCGCTCCTTCTGTGGCAATGCTTGCTCATGACAATAACAGTTTACAACGTCAGGCGCAACCAGGGTATGAGGTGAATAATCAACCATACGACATGATGTTGCCGCCTTCGTCAGCAGCATTACCTCCTACACCTATTACCTATAACGGAAATTATTATAGTGATTTCGACTTTTCAGCTCACTACGGATACTCACCTTATAATTCACCGGATCGGGTTGCTGTTTTTCACGGTAGCTTAAACAATGAATTGACTAATAATTGGCCATTAGGTGTTCCCAATTATCGATTTGGATTTAATCCTTTAAATGGCTTACCACGTGAATTTGTGCGTAGTGGTGCCTCGGCGGGTAGAGTGTTTATTGGTAGGTATACACATGCAGAGACATCAGCTTCAAACTTTCAATATCCCCAGACTGTAAGCGGTAATGTTTTCACTCGGACTGACTTCGATCTGAATCGTGTGCAGAATCAAGGAAATGTTCTTGATGTCTTTCCCGGTGGTGGGCGAAGTGGTTCTGATGTGCTGCTGCATAACGTTCTTAGTTTTAATGTGGAAATATGGGACAGTACTGTTAATAACGGGTTAGGTGGATTTGTTGATATTGATATTAATAAAGCCCAAGAGTTTGGAGGAAGGAATTCCTCTGGAAATCAGCATCTTCATGAAAATAATAACTACGGACCTTCAGATGGTGTCGGGCTTACCAATATCAATGTATTTGATACATGGCACTCCTCAGATTTTTCAACCGTGAATACTTTGAATCCACCATTACCAATTACATTAACTCCACCATTTCCGCGAAACATTCTACCCCCAACATTGCCTCTGCAAATCTATGCAGATGAAGATGATAATACGTTAGATGTGGTTTATCCTGCGGGTAATGTGCCTGTCATCAGAAGATGGGGTTCTTCTACTGCTACAACTCTTGAAGAAGGAGCCCTAATATTTCCTTCAGATCGAAACTTAGTTCCATATGGGGATGCTATTGTTTGGCAAGCAAATTTAATAAGACCAATAACTGCTACTACAGTTGGTGCGACTGAAACCAGTTGGCCTGCATCAGTTGATGTTGTTGATGGATTAGTTCCAGATCCGAATGATTATGATGGGAATCCAGCCAATGATCCTGATGTCAACTGGAAGGCGATTGATAATCGAAAATCTGTTTTGGCTCTTCGGGTGACTATTCAATTTCATGACGTAACAAGTGATCAAATACGTCAAATGACGATGGTTCATTCGTTTAAAGAGTAATTAATATTGACGATAATTGCACATTCTTGAGTCGGGCCTGTCTCAGGAGCTAAGTGATGTTAAGAAATAAAATGAGTATGAAAATGATAGCAACAAGGCAGCCAGTTAAATTTATGGATGAGCGGCGTTCCGGCGGTGCGGCTTTGATTATTGTCATTTCTATGACCGGTTTACTGATGTTTTTGGGGTTTTTCTTTTTCTCCTTTGTAGGTTCGGAAAGGAATAATGCGGCTTGGTTTGCTGTTTCCCATCGAGAAGTAACACAAAACGATTACTTCGATTTCGCCCTGCAGCAGATCCTTATCGGGCCTTCTGACGAGTATAAGAACTCAGCATTGGCTGGTCGGAAATGGTCGATTTTGCCGAATATGGTGGGGACGTTTGGGCCGGATTTGAAGCCGGATGATATGCATCTGTTTTCGGGTCGGGGGATTACGGTCACTTATGACAAGGATTCGGAAACAGATCTACCGAACTATAACTCGGGCTCAGATACAAGGTTTAATTTCGATTACAACAGCGACGGCGTGATTGAAGGGAAGGTCGTCAACTTCAGTCCGGCTGCGAATCCTGTTGGAGGGAACAATTACCCGGCCAGTCCACTTGGGCAGTCGAATCATCCCAATTTCGTTCCGGATTTTGAGCCGGATGCCGGGTATACGTACCCCGACATCAATAGCATGTTCTTGGGGTATTTTTCATTCGTGGATGTCGACCAGGGTACAGGTGTGGATTTGCGTCGGGTTTGGATCCCTTCGTTTCATAGGCCGCAGTATTTACCGCGAGATGAAATGGCAGATGGGACGGCACCTTACACCGACATCTACACAAATGCCGCGTTTGCCAATCGTGTGTTGCGGCCTCATAAAGAGCATCGGGTGCTGTTGCAGCAGTTTGGATCGCCTGCGCAGAGTGTAAACCGGTATGTTGTCGCTGGTGGCTTTCACTCCTATACCGGAACGACTGGGCCTGCGACTTCATTTCCGTTTCCCAATTTCAACAGCAGCTTAACTGATCCCGATGTCTATCGAGCGGGTGTGTGGACACATGGGCTGAATGGGATCGATGTGACAAATCCGACTTTCGATGGATTCTCCCACAATAATTATGATGTCGATGCTGATGGTTTGGAGGCCAACGGGAAAGAAGCGATTTTGACGGATCTGGATCACGCGGTTGAAGTTCTGTCGGACGGCACAAAGCGGGTTCCGATTTATGCGATTACGATTATGGATGCTGACGGGTTAATGAACATTAATACTGGCGGCAATCTGTATGGCGAAGAGACGAAACTGCAGCATGTGCGGACGGATGATGGTAGTGGAAGCGGTGCTCTCCTGAGTGGAGATGATCCGCTGGGAGATGGCCACTTTATTTCCAATTCGAATTTGGGACTCTCGCCGAGTGAGATCAATTTGGCACGGGGATTTTATCGGCCTCTTCCAGGGTCAGGTACAATCACTTCTCCCACAGATTCACTTTACGGTGATATGTTCGCATTCGATACTTCCTCTGGTACTGTGCAGGTTACGCAGCTTGATATGGCCAACATGGAATTGACACGTCTGCTGATTGGAGTTGCCGATGGCGATTTAGGAACAACGGACGATCTGGTCTGGGGACGTTGGGGTGAAGCGGATGGTCCTGCGGGTAGTCCGAACGAAAATCGACTTGAGCAAGGGGTTGCTGCTGCGACAGCTTCTTCTTCTGCACCTACTCCCCCGATTCCTCGTACCACCTGGGGCACGCCACGCCTGCCGGGAGCAGGGATCACCGCTCAGGATGATGATGAAGATTATTTGACGGGCGGCGGGAAAGTCCGCTTTGCGAATTCCTCTTATCGCGATCCTGTTTTCGGTCCACTTGGGTTGACGATACCACCGGTTGTGCATCCGATTGATGAGATTGCCGTCGGTATTGATTATATCAGCGGAACGAACCTTTCGATTTCCAGTAATACCCGCGATGCCAACAATTCGTTTGTGCTTAACCAAAGTATTTATACTGCCATCACAGGTGGTTCACCCACTGAATATGGTAAATTTCGTGCTTCAGCGAAACCGGAAACGGATAATCCTTCGCGCTGGTCGTCTTACAGCAAACGCTGGGAACGGCAATTGGTTGCCGGGTCTCTGTCAGGGACATCCGAAGCCACTCAGCTGGATGATTTAAAATTAGCGACGGGAGTCCAGCCGTATACGGAAGCCGAAAAGAGTGATGGAACCCTGGCTTTACTGCAGCCGAAAACATCGAATTCGGCAGACAATCTATTCCTGGCCGATGAGCCGGATGAGATTATTGTGGAGCCGAGTTTCCGGAATCTGGATGATGACGCGACGTTGTCCGTTGGTGAAATGCAGTTCCTGCATATGAACGATGCTGACTGGGGAATTGCAGCCAGCACAGCCGCTTCTCGATTGGAGAAGCTGGTGAAATTCAACTTTGAAAGGACGAATTTCCTCTCCACATCGACCAACGATATCGATGACAGCTGGTGGCTGCGAAGTCAGTTCACGACCGACAGTTGGGATCGCTGGGAGTTTGCATTTTCGCCAGCGGTTGGTGCGATCATGGATATTAATAATGGTGCTTATGATGGCACTTCGAATCGCGCCTGGGAATTCAGCCCGGTCAATAACGACAATACCCGGTTGGCCTTTCCGCCGGAATTTGGGAATGCCACTCGCTTCTCTGCGAATGATCCTTTCCGCGATGAACTGCGTCAGTGGATTTCAATTGAGTTGAACCGCGACGAAGTGTTTGCCAACTTTCCACTGCCTCAACGCCGGTTGATTATTAATCGATTGCTGGATAAGGATCGCGATGGGGATTTCCGTTATCGACATTTGACACCGCATCCGGTGTTTGAAACAGGGGATCCAGACCCTAAAGGTCTCATGGATTTGATGTATGATCCGAGTAACTCCGTGGTCAAGTCGTATGATCCGGGCAGTGAGCCGGTTGCGTTTGAGAGTATCGCGAATGATAAATTTGCTCAGGAATGGTGGGCGAAATATGATCGCCAGAGACTGGCACGGGATATCTATGTGCTGCTTTATACCCTGGGAGCCGGTGATGATACGATCGATGTGACACAGGATCCCGATGCTTACGATCCTTCTGTCCTCGATGAGGATGCACTTGATTTTGAGGGAAATCCAGTTGGCAATGAGGTCAATGATCATTTGCAGGCGATGGCACAGTTTGCTGTGAATTATGTCGATGCGTTGGATCGTGACAATGTCATCACGGAATTCGTTTTCGATACTGATTTATCTGATGGATGGGATATCACGGGTGAAAAAGATGCGAATGGACAACTGACCGAACTTCCAGAAGCGGCCCGTCTGTTTGGTGTCGAGTCGCAGCAGTTGACCTTCAGCGAGACATACTTTGTGCAAATTGAACGTACTGAAATGATGGATAGCCCGAAAACGCCATGGAATGATTCCGCCGGAACTCCTATTCAGTTTTTGATCATGGAGTTGCGAAATTCCTCTCCGTTTCTGGTGGATTATAAAACCGATAGCTGGAGAATCCGACGGATTGTTGGCGAAGATGATTTTCGAGTGAATACCAACGGGAATTCTGGAGATAATGAAACAGACGATGAATGGGTAGCCTTCAATACCACGGGGGCGATTCCAGGAATCCCATCCGGGACCAATTTCTGGGTGGGTGCCCATGATGATGCAGATGATTCACTCCCTGCGGCAGTCATGCTGGATGAAGATAACAACGGAACCATTGAGCAAGATGAAGTGCTCTGCCCGAGTCGAGAACAACAAAATGATGGTGATACCGAACCAGTTTGTCACCTTGATGTGAATCATACTGCACACAGCGGATACCGCACGAATAAAAATAGCAGTAGTCCACAAAACTTTCTCAGTGGAGAGACTCGTGACAAATTTGAAATCGTGCTCGAACGACGTTGCCATATAAACGGAGATGGTGCTTATAGTAGTGAAGTTTCTAATCCCTGGGTTCCTGTGGACTATATGTTCGTGAAAAGGGATGGGAGCGTTGATCCGATCATGGATAATAGCGGTACTCTCGACATCGACTTATCGGACTTCGATAATCAGAAAAGTTTAGAACGACCACAACCATTTAATCGACTGTCTCGTGAAGATGGTTGGGATTCCATTCCTGGGAATCGAGAGAACAATGAAGGCTCTGGGCCACGTCGGCATTCGATTGGTCCTCAAACGCCACTGGCCTACGACAATCAGGATATTTCCGCTTACCCGAGTGCACCTTACGTTCCGTATGTTGCTGAGAACTCGAATTGTCCAACTGTAAACAGTGTCAATACATTCACACTCTGGCAGCCACATTTTGATCGTGATTTCACTTCGGTCTACGAATTAATGAGTGTGCCGATTGTGGGGCCGGGACAGTTGACGGAGTCAATTACTGACGGTGCGAATGGAATGAGTGGATTGCACACGGCCTTTACGAAATTCGCGGTGACTGATCCTGGGACACCAGCAGACGTTACGGATGATAATCGGTGGTATCGCTTGCTCGAATTTCTGGAGGTGCCGGATGGGTCTCAGAAGGCGATTCGGGATAATCTGCCGATGCCGCGCTCACCGGGGAAAATCAATCTGAATACGATTCGACATCCGTCTGTGTTTGCGGGTCTGGTCGATGATGATTATCACCTGGATACGTTCCCGACACCGGCTCAAATCATCGGTTCGAGTGATGATGACAAGCAGCGATTGCCTTATTTTATGACAGAGGATCCTAATGAAGCGGCTCGTAACTGGTACACACAATACATTTACAGCCGCGATCGGATCGATCCTTACACGGATGCACCACTGCCGGGGATTCCTGGATCGCGACCGTTCCGTCCGTTGGGCTATTTGCCGGAAAGTAATCTCGGTGCGAATTACGATAAGGCTTCACCTGTCGAACATACGTTCTTGAGGTCTCTGCCGTTGACAGATGATGGTGGTCTATCGTCCACAGGACCATCATTTACGGGAATTGGACCAATGTCAGAAAACAATAATAGAATTGGTGTCAGTGGTATATGGGATGATATGTTGGATAATGGAACAGGTGTGCTTGAATCAGAAGAAAATAGACAGAAATATGCGGTTGGTCGGCGTCGCCTGTTTGAGGCTCGCACGAATAACGATGCGAGTTTCCCATCGATAGCCAATGCGAACGCTGTCGATTTCCATACCCGTAATCGTCTGTTGAACAAGATTGCCAATAATGCGACGGTTCGCAGTAATGTTTACTATTGCTGGATTCACGTGCAGTTTCATGAGGCTGCAGAGGATGAATTTGGGAATGTCCAGGTGGGTGGAGAGTTGAGCGGAGGCGAAAATGATCCTCAAAGAGCATTCTTCGTGATCGATCGTTCAAAACTCGAAGAAGCCTGGGATCCTCGGTCGCAGTCGTTTGACTGGCGGAAATTCGTGTTGCTGCGGAAGGTTTTGAACTAATGCGGAAGACGGAGAGCCGAAAGCTGAGGTTTTTGGAGATCGTTTTCCGAGATTTAACGATCATTATGAGTAACATCTTTGCATTTGGGCGTTTGCGTTGCACTAATTTTCGATGAAGAGCGGTTTTGCACTGGATTTTTGGGGGCGGGATCACACATAATAGGGAAAGGATATGACAACTGAAAATCTGCTGCCTGTTTTGGTGGGCGGATAACATCTCTCAATCAGCTGCCGAGGGGGTTTGACCAATTCCTGGTTGAATTCGGTGGCGTTCTTTGAAATTCATTTTTTTACTGTCTTTGCGGGCAAATTGCATTTGGGAAAGCGGTGTTCCGGGCCTTAGCCACTTTCCGAGGCAGAACTACTACATTTTACGAGTTTAAAGGAGCACTGTAATGAACATTCGCAACACAGTCCGTGTCGCGCAAGCACGCCGACGCGGCTTCACACTGATCGAACTGCTGGTCGTGATTTCCATCATCGCGACCCTGGCCGCATTGATTCTCCCTGGTATCCAAGGCGCCCGAGCTGCAGCTCGAAACCTGCAATGCATCAATAACATCCGCAACATCGGTACGGCTGTGATGAACTTTTCCTCTCAGAGTGGTGGACGATTGCCGAAGCTGGCTGGGCAAGATACTTATTTGAATTCCTCAAGTGTTGAGGTTGCTTATGGTTGGCCTGTGTCTCTGTTGCCGATGCTGGATAATGCTGCATTAGCACGCCTACTTCTTAAGGATGAAGTGACTACTGGCACTCAAACACATGCAACTTTGTGGGCTACTCAGATTGCTGTATTTTCCTGTCCAGATGATGACACGGCATTTCAGATTGATGGTCAATTGAGCTATGTTGCTAATGCAGGTTATGCACCCTACACAGGTGCTTTCCCTCCAACTGCAACCCCTCCGGGAACCGAATGGGGGTCAATAAACGATCAATCACACAATTTCAACAACATTGATTGGAGAGATGGGAAAACTGATGCGAATTCATCAACAGGGCTCGCTCAATCCGACGCGTTAGCGACACGAATCAGTCAGTCAACAGGTGTTTTCTGGCGAGACGCTGGTGGAGATCGATCAATTGTTACTTTAGATTTTATTTCAAATAACGATGGTCAAACCCAAACGATGATGCTCTCAGAAAATCTAGATGCTGGATCTTGGAGTTCTAACAAAACTGGTCAGATAGCTTTCGCATTACTGGTACCAACATCAGGTCTTATTCCGACACAGGCATCTGCTGATCCTGCTGGTGTCGGACGCTATGATGACACCACTGCAGGAGCCCAAAACACTGCATTATCTATAAGTGAAGACTTTTCTTCAACAGGTTACAATGCAGGGTATTCTCAAATTAGTGCTCCTAGTCCTGGCTTCGTACGTCCTTGGCGTCCATCTTCAAACCATGTTGGTGGAAACGTCAATGTCTTCTACTGTGATGGTCATGCAGGTAGCTTGAATGCTACAATGAATCAGGCCGTCTATGCACGACTTATGACTCCTGCCGGTACTAAGTACGGTCAGAATGTCATTAAAGACAGCAACTTCTAAAATCACGCGTTTCGCCTGAGATTGTAGACCGCTGGGGAGTTTTACTTCCCGGCGGTTTTTCTTTTGGGGCAGGGCGTTGTATGATTGATTAAAGATTACAAGCACGAAGCGCAAGCGAGTGTGTAAGTCGATGATCATCCTTGATTGGACACACTCGCTTGCGCTTCGTGCTTGTGGAAATATGTGGGACTAACATCGCCTCGTTGCAGGCAAATGTTGAATTCGTCAGGTGGTGCCTGACCTACAGGTTTACTTTTTTCATGTTGCTGTCTTGAGATATTGGACGCCATGTCGACAACCAATCCCGAACTCTCAGCTTTTGGTGATCCGAGCACGTTGATGCAGTTCGGGCGGCTCGATGTGATTGCCCGGCTGGTTGTCGAAGGTTACATGATGGGACAGCATAAAAGTCCCTTTAAGGGGAGTAGTGTCGAGTTTGTCGAGCATCGGCAATACTATCCCGGGGATGAAATTCGGCACATCGACTGGCGGGCTTACGGAAAGACTGGGCGATATTTCGTCAAAGAGTATGAAGATGAAACCAACCTGCGCTGCTATCTGATGCTCGACGCTTCCGGCAGCATGGGGTATGGACAATCGACCGATACCAAATTCAATTATGCACGACAGATGACAGCCGTGCTGGCGTATCTGTTATTGAAACAGCGGGATGCCGTGGGGTTATGTCTGTTCGATCATAAGTTACGGGAACTGATCGAACCTTCCATGAACGCGACTCAGTTTCCTCGGCTCATAAAAACATTGGAGCAGGCAAAAACCGGACGCGAGACGAGCTTGGGAAAAGTCTTTGAAGATGTTATTCCCAGGCTCAAACGGCGGAGCCTGATCGTACTGCTCAGTGATTTATTCGATGAAATCGAGCCATTGCAGACGGCTATTAAACGCTTCAAACATTATCGACACGATGTGGTTGTTGTGCAGATTGTCGCTCCGGAAGAAGAAGAGTTTCCGTTCAGCAGACCGACGCAATTTCACAATCTGGAAAAGACGAACGAGCGGCTGCTGGTTGATCCGCATCGCCTGCGGCGGCATTATCTGGAACAGTATGAGAAGTTTATGAAGCGAGTCTCCCAGATGTGCACGAAATCGGGAGTCGATTTACTGAAAGTGAAAACGGACGAATCGTTCGCGAAAACGCTGGGCAGTTATCTGGCTTATCGCTCCCGAGGGAAATGATACACGATCCCGATCTTCTCAGGTTTTTGTTGGTCTGGAGTTGAGAGCCGATTCGCAGATTTTTTCACAGAGGGTTTCAAAAGTCCACCCGTGTTGACTCGCGGCTTTTGGGGCCAGGCTTGTTGAAGTCAAGCCGGGGATGGTATTGACTTCCAGACACCAGGGTTGACCGGTATCGTCAACAATGAAATCGACTCGGATCAGGCCAGAAGTGTTAATAGCTCTGGCAGCTCTTTGGGCAGCGGCGATCAGGCGTTCAATCAGAGCCTCATCCTGATTCTGATTGATCAGGTATTGCGTACTCGATTCCTGATACTTGGCTGAATAATCGTAAAATGTGCGTGGGGTTTGAATTTGAATGGGCGGGAATGTGATGTCATCAAAGAGTGCCACGGTCCATTCCTGGCCCGAAATGAACTCTTCGATGATTACTGAGGTCCCGTAATTCATTGCGAGATCAACTGCTTGCTGAAGATGCCCGGGGTTTTCGACGCGTGAAACGCCGATGCTGGATCCCTGGGCATTTGGTTTGACGAACACAGGACAGGAGATTGAGGAGAGCCGTTCTTCTCTTTGAATCAGAGAATCCTGTTCGCTGATAATAGTGTATCGGGGTGTCTGAATGGCGTGGTTCAAAAAGAGTTGCTTGGCCTGAGATTTCTCGAAGGCGACTGCCGAGGCGTTGGGGGAACTTCCTGTATAACAGAGATTGCGTTCTTCAAGGATTCGTTGCACCTGTCCATCTTCACCGAATGTTCCGTGCAGGGCGATGAAGACAATTTGATCGGGACGTATTGTGTGACTCTGAATGTCGACGTTCGCAGGGTCAATCATTTCGACATAGTGACCGCAAGATGTGAGGGCATTTTGAACGGCAGAGCCGGATTTCAGGCTGATTTCCCGTTCGGCTGAGGAGCCTCCAGCTAGTATGATTACATCCATGTGATTGAATTTGCGATGATCCCATATCGAAGCATTTGGGAAGTGGATTACCTAAAGACCGAAGTTTTTCGCGATCATGGCATATACCATTGGGACGCCAAGGTAGAGCCCGAAGCCTGCTGCTCCAACAATACATATCCAGATAACCAGACTGATCCAGCCGAGAGTTCCATCGCGGAGATTTTCGATGATCCGCCACCATTTACGACGACTGTGTTGCCGGTCGAGTTTAGCGTAAATAGACTTCATGTCCTCTTTCTTTTTCCCTTCCTGTTTTCTCATCAGGATTTCGCCAACCTGGTTTTTGAATTCCTGAACAGAGCCGATGGCGACCATGGGAATTTTAGGATTCTTCGTAATCCTCGCGGTTTCATCGAGCAGATCAGTTGCCAGTCCGCGATGGACCTGATCGGTCGACATTTTTTTGATTTGCTCTTTACCGGTACGGTCTTTGAAACAGACCCTCCAGGTATTCCCATCGAGTTTTGCAGCTGCCAGACGTTGTTCGCGGGCTTCTTCACGAGAAGTTTTGGGGATCCTGACTTCCCGTTCGATGTTCTTCGCATTGGACATCGAAGGTGAGCTTTGTAACCCCGAAGCGGAGTTCATTCCTAGTATGACCTTTTCGTCGGATTCGATAAAACTGAGGGAGGGATTTTCAAGACCGAGTGGCATGAGGTCTGTCAATAGTTCGTCGCAGTTCTGATATCGATGTTTTGCATCTTTGGCCATCATTTTATCGATGATCAGATCGAGCCGTTCGGGGATTTGCTTATTCAGTTTTGCTGCTGGTGTGTATTTTGAATTCTCTTTGGCGAGAATCAATTCCATCGTGGAATCGGCCTTGAAAGGCGGGACACCTGTCAGGAAGCGATACAAGGTCGCTCCCAAAGCGTAGATGTCGCTGCGCTGGTCGACATACTTTGCGTTACGAGCCTGTTCGGGCGGCATGTATAAGGGTGTGCCGAGACCGGTTCCGGACTGAGTCATCGATTGATCTTCGTCGATAGCTTTTGCCAGACCGAGATCGGCGACTTTAACGGCTCCATTTTTTGTGACGAGGATATTGTCCGGTTTGATGTCACGATGAATGACATTCATTTTATGTGCAAAACCCAGGGCCTGAGCACAGACGATGGTCACATGCACCGCGTCGCCAACACTCAGTGTTTTGAGAGTATTGATCCAATCCTGCATGCTGGATCCATCAATAAATTCCAGGGCAGCATAGTGCATGCCTTTGTAATCACCCACGGCATAGCAGCGTACAATGTTGGGATGCTCAATTTTGGCACCAACGCGAGCCTCGCGAATAAAGCGGTCGACGAAGTCCTTGCGTTTTGAAAGTTCGTTCGACATGACTTTGAGTGCACAGCGGCGATCAAGGCTGACTTGATGAGCCAGATAGACAGCTCCCATTCCTCCCTGGCCAACTTTCTTCACAAGTCGAAAGTCACCTATTTGTTGAACTTTCTGTTTTGAAGATTTCTTTGTTCCTTCAGAAGCCGCTTTACTTTGCTGACCTTCGACCACTGTTTTATCAAGAGAATTTATTGTCGGCTTATTATCTGCCATAGTCGCAACCTTCAAGTGCATTTCCGAAAGAACATAGTAAATAATCAGCCATAGATAAACTTCATGAATATCCTGTCAGGAATTTGCTAAGGAATGATCAGTTTTCGTATTGCTCCTAATCGAGTCGCTTACGGTTGTGTTTGAACCGGCACAATCCAGACGGCATCGGCAATGACGTAACCATCGGCGTTGGCGTTGCGGATGATGACTCGTCCGGGAGAGCCGGGGGTGAATTCGTAGGCTCCTAACGAGACGAAAGTTTTCGAGATCGAGGGTGCGAGACGTTGATTGATATTTGTGGTCGAGAGTCCTGCTTCACTGATGACTTCGACAGTCACATTGGTGGCGCGGTTGGTATTGGGAGGATAAGCCAGGCGGACTTCATATTCTCCAGTTGAGGTTACCAGGAATTCATAGGTGGCTGATTTTTCTCCCTGATCGGTGTTTCCATCATGCAGATAATCGGGTCCCACGAAAACAGGAGCAGAGCCACTATGTGTCCAGGTTCCCTTGAGTTTGGCTTGGGAATTATCGATGACGATTCCGGGTAACGATTTTGGATCAATACCAACGCGAGGTTCGCGATAAGGACCTGAGTATTCGAGAACCTGACCATCTTCGAGGAGCTTCTCTTCGAGTTTTTTATAGTCGATCTCCTGGACGGCACAGTTATCGTCAATAGAATGACAGGCAGCTGTAGCCGCTGAGTGTGCCAGAATCATGAAGACCGGTTCCATGCGAATCGATCCGTAGGCAATGTGGGACGAGGAAAGGCAGACAGGCACGAGCAGGTTTGAACATTCCGATTTCATCGGGACAATCGCACGATAGCTGACCGGATATGGTCCACCGGGGTTGACCTGGATATCGCCTTCGTTTCGAGCGAAACCTTCAGGAGTGACATAGCGTTGCACATTATGGGAGTCCATATTGTAGGAGCCCATGCCGATCGGGTCGGGAGTTGGGTTTTTGCGACGGAGATGGAGTTCGGTCATGACAAAATCAGAGACCATACGTCGAGCCTCGCGGACGTAAATCTGATGAGGCCAATGTTCATTATCGAGGAACTCATCAGCTGCCAGTCCCCATTCCCGCATTTGTGTTTGAATGTCTGCAGGGACGCGGGGATCGTTGGACAGAAACCACATCAGTCCCTGTTGGTAATCGCGATGCTCTGCGATAATTTTATCTCGGGTCTGGTAATCGCCATCGGGGTACTCGTAGTTCATCCCGATGTTATCGGTTGAAAACGCGCCGTGATTGTTCGTATCAGTTTTTCGATTAGGGATGACATCAAATTTCTTGAAGACACCTTTCCAACCCGTATCCAGATAGCGGGCGAGTAGTTCGTACCGTTCCGGGTTGTAATTTTCCGGCTTTGGAAAGGGGACCATGTTTTCCGGATGATTCGAGAGGCACATCCGGAAGCAGTAGGCTTGAACGCGATGGTCGCCGGTACCATCTTCGCCGGGATCTTCTCCATGTACGCCGGGCAATAGGCCACTGCTGGCATCGCCGGGTGTACGATAAGGACTGACCGGGGCTTCAAATTGATGGGAAACGGTCCGAGCTTTTTGCACACCATTGAGAGACTCGCCATAGACATCGTTCCCCTCACGACCAACTGTGTATTTCACACCCGCATTGGCCATCAGGTCGCCCTCGTAGGTGGCATCGATAAATCGTTTGCCGCGAACTGTTTTTCCTGATTCGAGTTTGAATTCAACAATTTGTCCCTCTTTTGTTGTGACTCCCTCCTTCAATTCAAGTCGTTCATTCATGTAGACAGGAATTTCGTATTCGACGATCAAGTCGTTAAAAACTTTCTCGGCGATATGAGGTTCAAAGACCCAGATCGCTTCGGCATCGGGGTTATATCGCGAATACTTATCGCTCTCCTGCCATTTCCAGGTTTCCTCTTTGTCATATTCCTTTTTGACTCGTTCATAGAATTCGAGTGAAATGCCGCCGATGACAGATTTATTTCCGGAGTCTGTCCAGCCGAGACCACCAGTGGTCAGTCCTCCCAGATGTGCGGATGGCTCGATGATCAGGGTGGATTTACCCATCCGTTTGCATTGAACCGCAGCGGCTACGCCAGCGGAGGTTCCGCCATAGATGACAACATCGGCTTCGAGAACTTCATCTGCATGGACGGTTTGTGTCATTGCACCTGTTGTATTCAGCAGGAATATTGCGAGCATGCAAGCGGTGCAGGATTGAAGGGAGGAGAACGAAAATCTGGTCATGTGGTGAAACCTCTAAAACGGTGTGTCAACTTATCCATCTGCGTCGATTGTTTCATCGAAAATCGTTGATGTCCAGTCAGTGTGACAATATTCAGCCAGGGCGCAAAAAGAAACGCACCCGAGAGTGTCTCAAGTGCGTCATTTTAAGAGAGAGTGAAGGGTTTTACAGATTTTCATCTGCAAAATTGGCAACAAGAATTCCGAGTAATCTCAACAGACCCGGTTCGACGGTCATCGTTCCCTGAATTTGTCCATCGGCATGTTTGTCATAGATTTCGATGAAGTCATCGGTGTATTTTTCAGAGAACGCTTCGATGATGGCTTTGCGAAGTTCGACGAAGTCTTCACCCGGATTGCGGGCACTCAATGCTTTGGCGAAGGGACCGAAGTGACCTTTGAAGGTGAAGAAATTTTCGGGAGCTTTTTGTTCTTCGGTTTTGATGACCAGATCGACCATCTCTTCGAGCCAGGGTTTTGATTTCTCTCCGATGCTGAAGAGAACCATCTTTTCACTGGTGGCGATATGAAAATGGCAGGGAGAGCCGAACAGTGATTTGAACATCGGTGGCACGTTGTCTTCGAGCACAAATTCATGGAAGTGAAAATCACCGACGGTGGCGGTGTCCATTTTTGTTTTGTAAGTGTCGCGAATTTCCGGCAGCATCTTGATGACTTCTTCGATGTCTCGCCCGGACTTCGCATTCATACCTGCGACCATATCGTGCAGAGAATTACTGTTATCTTTTTCGATACGACGAAATTCAACGAATCCATCAATAGAACCGAGTGTCAGTCCATCTTCAAGAATGGGAATGAGTTTGGCGATGGCATCCTTAGCCGCTTTTTTCTGTTTGTCATTCAGGTCTTCCTTGCGATCGATCCGAATTTCGGCGACAGGCTGATACGCTTCGATGGTCGCTTTGATCTGTTCCTGATTCGCCGCAGAAATCGGGGAAAGCATACGGCCTGAAGCAACAAAATCTTTGGTTTCGGGAATGGTATGGAAAGATGTTTTGAGTTCGGGAATGGCTGCGATGGTGCCTGCGAGATCGGTTCCTTCAATACCGGAAAGTATCAGAGTTCCGACGCCCGTCTTCTTAGAGGGTTCTGTGACCCAGCCTGCTTCCAGATATTTGACTTCGGAATAGAGTCTTTCGAAATTGTCGATCCGATTGACGGCCAGGAGTTTGCGGAATTCAAATTCTTCCACGGATTCCGTCGATTTTTTCTTGATGCCTGAAATGATGTTCTTACGAACTTCAGCCATGCTTTTGCGGCGGGCTTCCATGCCGGCTTTGTCGTGACTGATGATCACACCCGCATCGTAATCTGCTTTTGTGAGTGGTTCGATGGGAGCTTGAATCTCGGGAACATTGGGGTCGATGGTGGCCCGCTGATCTTTCGGGGCAAAAAGCGCGTAATCCTTTGCTACTTTCATAAACCCTTCAAACGCATCTCCGAGTGAGTACACATCGCGAGCAATCGGTTTATTGGTGACACCAAAGGCTTCCACATTATTGCGAAAATCTTTGACGTCCGTAATCGGGAAAAACGGACGATAGAATTCGCCACTTTTTTCGTCAAAGAAGACATCAATACGAACGGGTTGTTCCCGATCAATTCCTTCGAGGAACAGTTCGATATTTTCTTCGACTTTCTCTTTCCAGATCTTATTTCGGCTCGCAAGATCCTGGACCATATACTCGACATCTTCGAGTAAGCGATCAGCCCCGATGATCATCATCGTGACTTTGTTTTCTTTCTCCGCCTCTTCAGCAGCAAAAGTGCAAACGGGTAAAGAGAAAGCAATTACGGCAAATGCCATAAGAATTTGGAGTCGAAAACTGTTCATTTTTAGAAGGCATTCCTGCAACATTATCCTGATGGCCATCATTATCTCACGCTGGAAGGATCATAATTTTGTTGTTTGAGCAAGCTGGCATTCTCAGAATTAGTTATCCAGAATGCCCTATCTTTCCTCAGTGTATGGGATAAACCATACGGGGGAAAGACCGTTCGTCGACATTTCGTGTCCTAACTTCTCTATACTGTACAGATTAGGTCGGATTGGAGATGTCCTGAACTATGGCTTCTTTTTTCCGGGCTGAGGTTCTTCTGTTTCCTGTAGATAGACGTCAGTCGAATTGAGCCCTTCTATCAATCCGAGATTGCGGGAGCATTTGTCGGTTGCAGAGAGATTGCGTTTCTTACTTGCATCCCAGAACGATTCAATTTCGCCCCGGCGTGTCATTTTCACACTGGAAAACCGATAGGCGACTTCCTGGTCAACAATCGAATTCATTCCAGCAATCCAGTCGAGGGTGACTTCAGAATTTTGCTGTTCTGCTATCTGACAGGCATAACGCAGTTCGATGAGTGGATCGTGAAGCGATAAATCGATTCGTTTCATCAGAAGTCGTACTTGTGGAATATTTCCTGCATCGACCAGCCGATTGATTTCGAGACGGCTTTCCAGTCGCGACTTCCCAGTGGCAGCTGATGGCCAGGCGTCCAGATATTCTTTGACCGCAGCGTCGTTACTCGATTGGCGTAATGAATACAGCACATCTGTCGAGAGATTATTTTCAAGAATCGTGCGGAAATTATCGGTCCGTGGCGTTTGAAGGTCAGTTTTGAAGGCCTGGAAATATTGATCGGAAAGTCCCCAGTCGAGTGTCACATCGTAAATTTGTGACTCAAGATCGATTCGATTCTGGGCTTCTTTGGCAATCGAAGTCGCGTTGGTTCGATAGCGATTGAAGGCGGTTCGTTGACGAATATCGCCTTCGATGTTCAACTCGCTGGCTAATCGAGATTGAATCGAGGCTCGATTCTGGTCGACATCCTTAACGAGAGCGTCCGCAGTTGCTTTTGAGGGCCCAATCGTCGCCGTATATTTCAGACTTTTTTCGACATGCTCCCAGGCTTTTGCTTTCTCACCTGCTTGAGAATAAAAGCGTGCCAGAAGCAAATGGGCATGGGCAGCGGCACGGTGTGAAATGGTTCCGAATTGATAGTCGCCATTGTAGATGGAGAGAAATTCTGGAATGACTGCAGCCTCAGGAATTTGCCAGCTTTCCATGGCTGTTGCCACTTGATTGGAAAGTTTTTCAGAAGTGGCGTCCTTTTTCAGGCTTTGTAATGCTTGAGCCAGGGCGCGGTTTTGATCTTCAGGAGTGATTCCTTCAATGGCAGGGAGTGCATCCATTTGAAACGCGGCACCAGATCGAACGGCTAGATTCGCTTGAGCGGCTGCGTAAGCCGCCAGGCATTCACTTTTCCGCATCGGGTCCTGGAGGGCTTTGACAAATTCAGCTGTTTGTGTTGAGTAGCCCCGAATCGCAGCGGAGTAGGCCGTGGCGAATGAGAGGGGTGAAGTCCAGCGGACTTTGGGAAGCCAGTTGTAGCTTTCATCGAGGGCGAATGTTCCATCTTCGATTACGATGGCAATGCGAGCAGCCGATTGAGCAACATCCTGAACATCTTCCCGGGTTTCAAGCAGAGCTCGGGCATCTTCATATCGTTCAAGTGCGACCAGCAATGAACCGAGTGCGACAGCATGGCGAACCGCTTCGGCTCCTGTTTTCGGAAGTTTGCTGGAGAATGAGAGTGCTTCATCCGCCGATTTATTAGCAGCGGCGGTATCTCCCTTCTTCAAATGAGACCACCCGATAATGGAGAGCGGGGTGATTTTGAAATAGTTCAATCCACTTTCCAGGGCATCAAAGGCTTCAAGTTGTTTTAATGCATTGGCAAGATCGCCATTGGCAATATAAGCCTCGGCATTGAGTTGGCGACAATAAGGTTTGCTGCGGTTGTCGGAACGTTGCAGGGCAGAATCGATGCTTGATTGAAAGATCGTCTGTTCGAGAGCCGCGATATCGACAGGTGGTTTTGCGGGAGGACCATCTGGAATAACGGGATCGTTCTTTTTGGGATCGACTTGATCGATATTATCATTGCCATCATTGACGATGGGACCAGGAACAGGCTCGGGGGTTGGAGCAGGTGGCAGGTTGACATAGAAAAAGATACCAATCCCGGCCATCACAAGCACGGCCACCAAACTGAAAATACGCACGGGTGTCACTAATGGTTTCTTCGGTTCTTCCGGCTCGACAACTTCAAGCTCGGGAGCGGTGAAGATCGGCATCAGACATTTAGGATTCGGACATTTGACTTCTTTACCCGCAACAGCTTCAGTGCCAAAACCATTAGTATCACACATCGGGCAGACGACTCGGTGATTTACCTTTGCGGTGGGCTTCCGCTGAAGTTTAATCACTTTCCTCGGAGCCTTCGGCTTAACCGCGAACGGATCTTCCTCTTTCTGCTGAACAGGCTCAGCTGCTTTTGCAGGAGCCTGAGGTTGATCAGCACTCGCTTCTTTTTTTCGTGCTGCTGGTTTGGCTGGTGTTGTCGGCCCTGAGGAGCCATCCATGGCGGCTCCACAAAACGGACACTCTTTGACATCATCATCCAGCACAGACTGCTGGCAGGATGGACACATTCTTAATTCCATGGTGTTATCCTCTAAGATGGTGGATTTGTAATAACGTGCCCTCAGGACAAATTATTACACAAGGCCATCGTGTTGCTGATTTATGGTTCAGAAGTAGAACTTTTTAATCTTGGTATTGATTGTATGGTAGATTACGGAAACCGTATTGGAAACAGGATAGTATTGATCAGAATAGCAGATGCGAACGCATTTGCGACTGAATTGGAAGGACAAGCAATCGAACGATCCGTTTGCCTTTCTGATCACCTCATTTATTATTCGTGATAGGACGATCGATGTACAGTCGATTGTTTCATTTCATAGTCTGTTGCAGAACTCCAGTGAAATCATACCCCGACGCGTCAGCGAGGGGCCAGTGTGGAATTCATAATCAGCTGCATGTTGTTCATGCAGAATATAGTCGACGAAGTGGAAAATCAGCCTACATTTCCGCCACATTGACCAGTTATCGCAGAAATTGGAATAAACGATTTGAAACTAGAATTATACTAAAATTCTAATCGGAAGCCGTCCCCTCGCTGAGGCTTTTTGAAGTTGCACATTTTGCAGTGAAATGAATTAAAACATGATCAACACCAGTGTGCCACGGCTCTGTGAGCCGTGTTTTTCAGCGATTTTACTACATGAGTGTTGGTAGATAATAAGATCACGCAATGCACGGCTCACAGAGCCGTGGCACCATTTATCATCGTATTTTTCTTGTTTTCAACGATCCTGTTTAATAATGTGCAACTTCAAAACTGACGCTTCGGGTTAAGATGTTTATGTGAAATTGAAATCTGTCATCGCTCTCCTTATCAATTCTGGAGTTTTGCAAATCTCCAGTCAGTATTCAGAACTATCAACTCAGAGAAGCAAAATCAAAATGTCTGAAACAAACGGAAACCTGATCCAGATTCAGTCCGGAAATTTGAATGTCGATCAAGCGGTTCGCGATCGTTATTCCGGTGCGGCTCAGGAGCGGGAAGCGGCCTTGTGCTGTCCAGTCAGTTACGATCGGCAATATCTGGAAATGATTCCCGAAGAAATCATCGAACGTGACTATGGTTGCGGCGATCCTTCGAAACATGTTTCCGCTGGCGAAATGGTCCTCGATCTGGGATCTGGTGGAGGAAAGATCTGTTATATCGCCGCTCAAATTGTCGGAAAAGCAGGTCGGGTGATTGGTGTCGACTGCAATCTTGAGATGCTGGGGCTGGCTCGGAAATATCAAGCTGAGATGTCGGAGAAACTTGGTTACGATGTCGTCTCGTTTCGTCGTGGGAAAATTGAAGACCTCAAGCTCGATCTCGATCTGTTGGAAGAGCGCCTGAAGTCCAAGCCTGTTTCAAGTAGTTCCGACTGGTTGGAAACACAGGAACTGATTGAGAGCCTCCGTGAAGATCATCCCCTTGTCGCCGAGAATTCTGTCGATGTTGTGGTCTCCAATTGTGTGCTCAATCTGGTGAGCAAAGAAAAACGACGGCAGTTGTTTGCGGAGATTTTCCGGGTTCTTAAGCCAGGGGGCAGGGCAGTCATCAGCGATATCACCAGCGATGTCGATGTGCCACTGGAACTGCAGAACGATGCGACGCTGTGGAGTGGATGTATCAGCGGAGCGTTTCGGGAAGATGAATTTCTACAAGTCTTTGAGGAAGCAGGTTTTTACGGATGCGAAATTCTGGAACGACAATTTGAACCCTGGATGACCGTGCAGGGGATTGAATTTCGCAGCATGACAGTTTGTTCCTACAAGCCGGAAACTGGTTCAGTTAAGGATCGCTCTCACACAGTGATCTACAAAGGTCCCTGGAAAGAAGTGGTTGACGACAATGGAAATCGCCTGATCCGCGGTCAACGGAAATCTGTCAGCGAAAATACATTCAATCGCTACGCAAAAGCTCCGTATCAAGGCAATATCATTCCCGTCGATACCAATGATTCACAGAATGAAACATCAACCACGAATTGTTGTGATTCTAAAGGGAGCTGTTGCTAATTCTGACCTAATCCAGCTGGAAATTATTGAACCGCAGATAAACGCGGATGCAAAATATCTGCGTTCATCCGCGGTTCCTATTAATTTCACATTGATTTTCTAAGGAATTACGATTCCTCGTCGAGTTCGCGAATTCTGTCTTCCCAGTACTTCAATTCTTCGTCTGTGGGTTCTGTTGGAATATTGTCGGGGATTGAGAGCATTTCGTTGATTCGATTGAGGTCCTCCTCTGAAAAAGGGTTTTCAATCTCTGGATTTGGTTTTTGTTTTTGCGGAGATCGTTTTCGCGACTTGCGTGTCAATTCCTCATAGAAATCTTCGCTGTCGATCGGTTTCGCTTTACGGACACGGGCAGCTTTGTGGAGTCGATGGTCTCCTGAGATAACAACCAACTGTTTCGGAGCGGAATGCTCGCGAATCAATTGTTCGATGAGTGTATCGGCATCGGGATAGGCAATTGCATTCAGCACCGTCATACCATGAATGGTTTCCCGCTCGCTGACCTCGGCCATCGTGCGGTTGACATCAAACACAATCGTTGTGCGTTCCCGTTCTGAAGAAGTGATTCGACCTTCCAGGAATCGAAGCAGGCGGGCACGGGCTCTGGCCAGCATTTCCCCATCAATACGCCCCGGCATCATCCCCGCTGCATGCAATAGATTGTATCCATCGATAATGAGGAAGCGTTTAGGCATGAGGATTAAAATCGTCGATCGATGTCTACAGTCCAGTTGACTCCAATATGAGTGAGAATACTATTCTGTTTGAGAAATCCCGTAGCGATCCCGTGGAGTTTCCAGAACATGGGGATTTATCAGCGGCTGATAAAATTCAGGACGACGATCAGCCATGCGGTCCAGTTCGAAGCTACCTTTTTTGCGGATGACTCGTTTTTGGCGAGGAATTTCGACATCGATTTCCACTTCCATGTACTCTTCCTGATCAGCCGATCCCATCGCCAGAATTTCTCCTCCCGGCCCACAGATGCAACTTTGACCGATGTAGCTCGTCCCCGCTTCGCTGCCGATGCGATTGATAGCCGCGTAATACACTTTGTTTTCCATCGCCCGAGTGATGACCGGCCCGGGTGTCATACACTCTGCTCCCCGGGGCCAGTTGGTAGGCAGGGCAATCAAATCAGATCCTGCAACTGCCAGAACGCGTGAGGCTTCCGGAAAAGCCAGGTCGTAACAGATATTGATGCCGACCCGCAGATTTGCTGATTCCTGAATTTCAAATGGGCGGTCTCCATAATCAGCAAAGCGATCGACACCCACATAAGGAAGATGAATTTTTCGATAGAATCCCAGTATTCCATCAGGACCCACCATCGCCGCGCAATTGAAAATACGTTCGTCATCTTTTTCAAGAAAGCCGTAGATGCAATTCAGCTGGAACTTCTGACAGGCCGCGATCATCTGCTCACTGGCTGGTCCCTCCAGTGGTTCCGCACATTCCATAGCAGCTTCTCGGGATTCAAATCCATACCCGGTTAAAGCACATTCAGGAAAGATGACCAGATCCGCTCCACGCTCGGCTGCTGCTTCGAGATGGGCAAGCATCGCCTGCAGATTCTGTTCGCAATTCCCCAGCGAGACATCACATTGGACTCCAATTAGTTTGATCATCGTTCGTCCGTTGCAGGTTGGCTTGAAAATGTTGAGTTGATTGCACGACCTTTAGTGATGATTTCACTGGCTTAAACTATGATTTCAGGCTCCAACACCAGATTCATTAACCTGGCGGTTGGAAAGACGTTCACGAATTGTGCGGATGAAGCCGACGGCATTGAGGCCTAGCTCAGCTAATAATTCGTTGCGATCTCCATGCTCGATAAAGCGATCGGGAATGCCGAGTCGGCAGATATTCTGTGTCGAAAGCCCGGCATCGTTGGCCGCTTCCAGTACGACCGAACCAAAACCTCCGCAGAGTGTATTTTCTTCGACCGTCACAACTAGTTCGCAATTCCGAACCGCTTCGAGGATCACCTCTGTGTCGAGTGGACGCAGGAAACGAGCGTTGATGACGCCGATATCGATGCCATCTTTCTGTAGTTTCTCGACTGCTTTCAGGCATTCCGGCAGCAATGCTCCGAAACTGACGATCATCACTTCGCTACCCCAGCGAATCACTTCACTTTTTCCAAGTTCGATGGGAGCGAATTCTTCTTCACGGGCTACGGATTCCGCATTTGCTTTGGGGAATCGAAGGGAAATCGGACCATTGTGATTTGTCGCGAACGGAATCATCGCTTCCAGATCCTGCGAATCTCCCGGAGCCATCATGGTGATATTCGGGAAGGCGCGCATGTAAGTATTGTCAAACAGACCATGATGCGTCGGGCCATCAGGACCGCACAAGCCTGCTCGATCCATGCAGAACACAACTGGCAAATTTTGCAGTGCGACTTCCTGGAAAATATGATCGAAACTCCGCTGCAGGAACGTACTGTAAATATCGACAATCGGCTTCATTCCCGACTTGGCCATCCCGGCTGCAAACGCAACCGCGTGGGCTTCACAGATACCAGTGTCGAAGAACCGTTCCGGGAATTCATCACGAATTTTTCCGAGGTTATTTCCTGCACACATCGCAGCGGTCAGAACGACAACTTTGTCATCCTTGAGCATCTGCTGATGAATCGTTTCGCTGGCCACATCGGTGTAAGCCGCGTTTTTTCCGCCTTTGCTGCGGGGAATTGCAAAGCCTTCTTCGGTACGATCAAACGGCGAAGGGGAATGGAATTTGACAGGATCCTCACAAGCTGGCTGAAAGCCTTTCCCTTTATCGGTAAAGACATGCAACAGAGTCGGCCCTTTAATGTCCTTGACCATTTCGAGATGTTTACGGAGCGACTTCAAGTCGTGACCATCCACCGGGCCGACATAGCGAAAACCCATCTGCTCGAATAACATTCCGCCATGGAGCAGGGTTTTGAGCGCATCTTTTACGTTGGAAAGCCCTTTTTTCGTCGAGCCACCGACCATCGGAACTTTATTGAGGACCCAGGCGATATCTTTTTTGAGTCCATTATAAAATGGAGCTGCTCGAGCCTTGTCAAGATATTCAGCCAGTCCTCCGACACGCGGACAGATGCCCATTTTGTTGTCGTTCAGAATGACGAGCAGATCTTTATTCAGGCCAGCCGCATTATTGAAGGCTTCAAAGACAACACCAGAAGGGAGGGCTCCATCTCCTAATACAGCTACTGCTTTCCGATCATCTTCAAACAGCAGGTCATCAGCAGTTTTCATTCCCAGAACTGTTGAGACAGATGCCCCTGCATGTCCCGTCATAAACAGGTCGTAAGGACTTTCATTGGGGTTCGGAAATCCCATCAAGCCGTTGCGGTCGCGAATGGTGCGAAACTGAGGGAAGCGCCCCGTCACCATTTTATGAGGATAGATTTGATGCCCAGTGTCCCAGATGAGACGATCTTTGGAGAAATCGAACACCAGATGCAATGCAATGCACAACTCAACAACACCCAGATTGCTGGCAAAGTGGGCTGGTTTCGTTTCAACAATCTGACAAAGAGCTTCCCGGATTTCAGCAGCCAATTTTTCGTGCTGAGCTTCCGTAAGCGTTTTCAGATCCTGCGGGGAGGAGATCATCGGTAGGAGTTCGTATTCCATCACTTGGGATTTCGCTTTATTAAAAATAGCGCAGCAGACGGACTTAAGGAAGTCTGTCGTCTCCGCATCGAATCATGATGTCGTTTTATCTTATTGGAAAATACACACTTTATTTTGGGAACATTGAGTTAATTTACAAGCACGAAGCACAAGCGAGTGTGTTCATTCTGCGTTGACTCACTCGCTTGCGCTTCGTGCTTATGCTTTCCCATTTCTTTATGTTGATTCAGGTTAATGATCCCTGAATACACTATACAGAGCAATTGCCTCTAATGCAGCGGTCTTCCCGGGAAAAATCCTCAAGGCAGAAATTGCCTCCTGGACCAGTTGTTCTGCTTGACTTTGGCTCACTTCCACTCCCAGCAGCGAAGGAAACGTCAATTTTTTGTGCTGAGTATCTTTCGCGACCTGTTTTCCCATCTTTTCAGCTGTTCCCGTGACATCCAGCAGATCGTCCGCGATCTGGAAGGCCAGGCCGATGCACTCTCCATAATAGGTCAACGCATCAAGCTGGGCCGATGTTGCATTGCCGATAATTGCTCCCATCCGCATCGCGCAACGAATCAGACACCCGGTTTTACGTCGATGGATCTCCTTGAGGACATTCACATTCAAAGTCGAAGCCTCAGCCGTTTCGGCCTCCAGATCCGCCTGCTGCCCTCCCACCATGCCGGTAATTCCCGAGGCAATCGCCAGTTCCCGAGTGCAGGCAACAGCCTGTTGCGGGTCATTAATACGCGATGCTAACCAGAAAAAAGCATGCGTCAGCAGACCATCGCCCGCCAGAATTGCAGTCGCTTCTCCAAATTGGACATGATTCGTTGGCCGACCTCGCCGCAGATCGTCATCGTCCATCGCTGGTAAATCATCATGGATCAAGGAATAGGTATGAATCATTTCCAAAGCACACGCAGCCGGCATCGCTCGGGAGACATCTCCCCCGCAAATTTCGCAGCTCAATAGTGCTAGTAAGGGACGCAATCGCTTGCCGCCAGCCAACAAACTGTAGCGAATCGATTCCTGCAATCGAGGGGGACAGTCAGCCGAAAATTTTGAAGCATGATCCAGCGCCTGCTCAATCTGACTTCGCCATTCTGGAATTGGGGCAGGGAACACGTGCACGGAGTTCTCGTTTTCAGTACGATGCCGATGGAAATTACAAACAGGTTTTACCTGCATTCGATCAGTTTATCAATTCGCGACGTCTGTTTCGTCATGACCAGCACATACTAAGTCCCATGAGTTGGAATTTCGACATTCCCAACTCAGAATGAGTCTTTGAGAGATTATCATGCCCAACTCATCAACACACTTCCTGCCTCAGGGTTTTCGGACCGCTGGAATCTATTGCGGGGTCAAATCGAACAAATCTGCTCGCGATTTAACGGTGTTCCTCTCAGAAAGTGATTGCGTTGCTGCTGGAGTGTTCACAACGAATAAAGTCTGTGGAGCTCCCGTGCAAATTTCCCGCGAACGTGTGCCCGGCGAGAACGTTCGAGCCATAGTCATCAATTCCGGGAACTCGAATGCCTGCACCGGTGAGCAGGGTTTAGCCGACGCCCGCACGATGACAGCTCGAATTGCTGAGGAAATCAATTGCCCGGCTGAGTCGGTTCTGGTTTGCTCGACCGGCGTAATTGGAGTCCCCCTTCCGGTCGATCGTATTTGCGATCATGTGCCTGAGTTGTTCGATAATCTCGGGGAAACTCCTGAGCATCTCAAGCAAGCTGCTCAGGCGATGATGACCACCGACACCTTCCCAAAAATTATCTCCCGGCGAGTCAATCTCGATGGCGGAACGATCACCTTGACCGGGGTCGCCAAGGGAGCCGCCATGATCGCGCCTAACATGGCGACGATGCTTGGCGTGGTCATGTCCGATGTGAAACTGACTCCAGCACAAGCCGAAGACCTGCTGCCGATCGCTGTGAATCAGTCGTTCAATTGCATCAGTGTCGAAGGCCACACCAGCACCAGCGATACTGTCTTGCTGATGGCTAATGGTCAATCTGGCGTCACACTCGATGACAAAGGCGATGTCGCACAGTTCCAGGCTGCGGTCACAACTCTCTGCACCGAACTGGCTCATATGATCATCCGCGATGCCGAAGGAGCAGAGCATTTTATCACAGTCGATGTCGAAGGCGCCCGGACATTTGAAGACGCGGAAAAAATCGCTCGCGAAGTCGCCAACGATGTGCTCGTGAAAACAGCCGTCACTGGAAACGATCCCAACTGGGGCCGCATTGTCTCAGCCTGCGGACGCACCTGCTGCATCGAATCCGAAGCAGAAGTTTCACTGGCGATCAATAATCACGCCGTCTTCAAAAAAGGCAAACCGGTCAATTTCGACGAAAATGTCGTCTCCAAAGCCATGAAAACCGGCGAAGTCATCCTCGACATCACCCTCAATCAGGGTAACGGCCGCTGGCGCATCTGGACCTGCGATTTGACATCCGAATACGTGCGTCTCAATTCGGAGTATACGACGTAGGGTTGAGATAGTATTTCAATAAAAAATTTTTGATTTTCTCCCCAAATATTTTAATGATCTTATGATCCAATCTTCTATAAGATCGTTGTCTATTAAAAATTATTTCAGGGAGGTATCAAATGAGTTTATCGATAGATCCAGCCGCGACATTACTTGCTTTAATTGCACTTACAGTGGCGGCAGTTGCCTACCGAGCATCATGTTGCATTTGGTTAAAACTTTTAAGTGTTTCAGGTGGTGCAACATCTACTGTTGAAGTTCCAAACCTGGATTTTTTCAATCATTTAGATATTTTAATTCGCAATCTCGGTATTCCACTTCATGATGTTAAAGTGTGGTTATGCTTTGACTGTGAAGATGGAGATTTATATCAAATCGAATTTAGGCAAGTTCAGCACAAAAAACCTTATAGGGAAGTTCATAATGACGCTGTGTTTCAACAAGGAATGGTCGGTGCTTACTCTTTAAGATCATACGATTTTGATGAAAATCATGACTATGGTTTAAAATTAATTCGAAAATTGAATCATCCTCGAAAACGTAATGCTAGAATAAGAATCTACTCACAAGATTTCCTTGTATGGGAAATTCGAATTTGGCAAAGATTTTACTGGTTAAAATTAAAATGGAATTCTCTAGCTCATTGGGTGAATTCGAAGTTCAATCGTAAATTTATTTGTTCAGACGGACGGGAACTACTGAAAGAAGGGAAAGTATTACCCACATTCAATACAAATAGTAACTTTAGATTGGAATGTTTCGTGAGAGATACGATTAAATATTTTGAACGAAGGAATTTTCAAGATTCAAATAATGTAACTAACCAATATTTTGATGCGAAACATTAGTTCTGGCACATTTTGACCTACGGCTTGCGAATCATCTCAATCCCCAGATCAACTGCATCTCGATCCAGCGTCAAATTGACACCACCAGAATCAATCCCATCCGCGCCAACACTCCACAACCGGTAGTGCAGGGGGCCTTCTTTGACATAGTTCAAAATGGCTCCCTTTGCGTCGAGATCATCGATAGGGAGTTGATCTGTTGAGGTGAAAACCTGAGAGAGCGTGTCTGGAAATTCGCCATTTGCTTTTCGATAGATTTCCAGTTGGATCGCCGTCTCCAGCAAACGTATCCGCATATTTTCCAGATCGACCGCTTCCAAAAAACTGCCGGTTTGATAGTAGGCAAGTTGAAAGAGGACAGAAGATTCAGCCGCCAGTTCGATTTTTTCAGGAGACAAATTCGACGGATGAGTTGATTCTGTAATTGGTTTCTCAAATAAATAACAGATATTGCTGCCGTGTGAAGAACGTGATGGTCTTTTGTATTTTGGGAGGTCGACGTATCTCAGATTATTGGAGACACAATGTCCGTACACACGAAACAGTAATTCTGGCTCACCTTGGAAATAGAATGCCCAGGGCAAAACGGCTTTGGCTGCACCCGGAGTCGAGCTGGGAAAGACTTCTCCCTGCAAGATCTCTTCTGAATGCAACACCATTAAATATTCCATTTTGATGTGATCGGAAATGGGTGGTGTCATCTGCTGGATCGCTTGCACCTCATTCAGAAACTGTTCCAGTTCCGATTGCGATAATTGCTGCCGGTCAAGCCATTTGACAATGGTTTCACTCGACATATTGTGAAGTGCGATACCGACGAGCCGATTAATTATACATCCATGAAGTTCGACGAGTCGTGAGGTGCGCAAATTGCATAACAGCCACTTCGCAGCTTCAGCATCATTCCCATTTTCAGAGGCAATCCAGGCGCGGATGACACACATTCTGGCGAACTCACGAGTATTTTGTGTAGTTTCCAGCAAAGAGTTGTAATCGATTGCCGTGGGACGTACTTCAGAGAAATCGGGCATATGACTGGCCTTTTCCCAAGCGATCTGTGCTGCTTCATTATCTTTGACATAGTCGATTGCCGATTGCATTTTCTCATCAATGGCAACGCCATCCCACAGGTCAGTGCCGATGGAGGTATCGATATCCCCCGTTGGTGTTGTCAGTAGTGCATGGGCATTTCGAAAGGGGGCGAGGGCATTATCGGAATCTGGAACGGTATGCTCAGATATAAATGCCGCGACATCAAACGGCTCCCCGGGATCGGAAATGAGTGAGAGTTTGTAGCTGCGATACATAAACGGAGCGGCGATCAGCAGCACGACAATCATCACGGGGATCACAAACCAGGGATGCAACAAGCGATGCCAGCCGGAATTGGATTTGGGAGCCGGGTTTTTGGTTGTCATCATTTCTCATTCAATGATAAAAGCCACGGCGTTACCGTGGCTCGATAATCTACTTCTGATCAGTAACGCATTGAGACTACTCAAGATCACAAATTGTTTCAATCACGGGCAGAATTCTCCGATCTGCTGAAGTCTTGCCATTATAAGAACCGCAGATGGACGCGGATCAACGCAGATAACAGTCATCCGTGCTTATCCGTGTGCATTCGTGCTTGTAATGAATTAATCATTTCTAAAACAACATCAAATAAAAAAGAAGGGACCAACCTAAAACAGGTGGTCCCTTCTTGCTGTGCATCATCCAGACGCTTACGTTCGTCGTCATGACGAAGATTTTCAGTTGTTCTCCACAACTAAAGGCGATCTGCAGGAGCAAACTCTAACAGGGCAGTCTGATGACGAACATGCGACTGCCCCCGGTAGAGCAGAATGCTCTAGATGGCTTCGTCGCCGGTTTCGCCGGTTCGGATGCGGATGACCTGTTCGACGTCGGAGACGAAGATTTTTCCGTCGCCGATGTTGCCGGTGCGGGCGGCATCAGAAATGACCTGGATCGCTTTGTCGGTTACGTCATCGGAAACGACGATTTCCAGTTTGACTTTCGGCATGAAGTCGACAACGTATTCGGCTCCACGGTAAGTTTCTTTGTGACCTTTCTGACGACCAAAGCCGCGAACTTCGGCAACGGTCATTCCTTCGATCTGGGCTGAGACCAGCGCAGATTTGACATCTTCAAGTTTGAAGTGCCGGATAATGGCTTCAATTTTTTTCATTGTGAATTCCCAGTAGTTTGAGCGGTTTATTCAGACTTGGACAAACAAGTTTGGTGGTAATTGAACTCTTATCATAATCATAAAACCGTTGGGATCAAACCACAGGGACTTGATCCCAACGGCACTCAAAAGAGCATTAAGCGGATTCCAGGCTTTGCAGGTAAGGATAGGCCGCCATGCCATGCTCGGTAATGTCCAGTCCACGCAATTCTTCTTCTTCGGATGCTCGAAGTCCGACAGTCACTTTGATAATCAGGAAGATGATTAGGGAAGCTCCGAATCCCCAAGCGAAGAAAGCTCCGATTCCGATTAGCTGTGTGATCAACTGACTTACGCCGCCGCCAAACAGCAGACCATTAACTCCACCAAAAGCTTCTTCGGCGAATAGGCCACAAGAGAGTGTTCCCCACGCTCCACATACTCCGTGTACAGAGATGGCACCCACCGGGTCATCGACTTTAATCTTATCAAACATGACCACAGACAGCACGCAAACCACACCGCCAATAAGACCAATAATCAAAGCTGAAAGTGGGCTCACGTTCGCACAAGGAGCTGTAATCGAGACGAGACCTGCCAGTGCACCATTCAGTGCAAAACTGACGTCAGGTTTGCCAAACATGACCCATGAAAGAATCATTGCAGAAACTACTCCCCCGACCGCAGACATATTTGTTGTGACGGCGATTGTAGCCAATCCACCTCCATCAATTGACGTTGTTGAACCTGGATTAAATCCGAACCAACCCAACCAGAGGATAAAGACACCGAGGGCGGCTAGTGGCATCGAGTGACCCATAATAGGAGTGACTGTACCATCTGCAGCATACTTCCCTTTTCGTGGTCCAAGTACAATCGCACCGGCCAATGCAGCCCAACCACCCAGTGAGTGGACGACAGTGGATCCTGCAAAGTCCATGAACGGAACTTCGAGATTCTCAAGCCAACCTGACCCTGTTGCACCATTCAGTCCGTTCCAAGCCCAGCCACCCGAGACTGGATAAACGATGGCTGTGATCGCAATGGAGTACAGTATATAAGAAGAAAATTTGGTTCGTTCAGCCATTGCCCCGGAAACGATAGTCGCTGCTGTTGCTGCGAATACCGTCTGGAAGATCAGGAAGGCAAGATAGCCAGGAACGACAGTATTTGAACTGTCCAGGCCACTCACGAAAAAGCTGTCTGTTCCAATCCACCCAGATGTCGTTCCAAACATTAGTCCGAAGCCAACTGCCCAGAATGTGATCGAACCAATACTGAAATCGAGCAGGTTCTTCATAATGATATTCACACAGTTCTTAGAACGTGTGAAACCAGCTTCGACTAATGCAAAGCCTGCCTGCATAAAGAAGACCAGGAAGGCTGCAATACAGGTCCACAGAATGTTGGCATCTCCGTCAACGATTGCTGTAACGAGTTCTGTACTTTCTGTTTCTTCGACAACTTCTTCCTCGGCGACAACTTCTTCCTCAGCAGTCTCGGTCGTCGTACCTTCGGGATCTGGCTGGAAGGCGTAGGTGGTTGAGGTGCAGGTTAAACATCCAATCAACAGCAGCATCAGCAGCGATGATTTCATTAATAAAGGGATGTTATCGAACGCGGGTAACATTCTCGGAAAATTCATTCGTTCTCTTTCTCACTAACAAAGCTGATAAACTACAAATAGCGACTGTCGCTATAGTTATTCCCGGTGGCAAAGCTCAATGGATTCATAGAAATCAGAAGTGCTTGCCGTGTGGTTTGAAATCTCCCAATGAGATTTCTAGATGGAGCGTACATCAACACGGTGTCGATAATGTAACTTATGCAATTGCTGCGCCAATTGGCACAAGCGGGAGACTGATGTCCGTCAAATCCCTACATTCGTAGTGTTTCAGCAATTTAAATCCGTGATTTTCGCTGGATTGCACCAAGTTCGAGCATGATTTGTCAGCAGGTTGCACATCTTTAATGCACTTTGGGCGAATGTATCTGCTAAACATTGGGTTTTATGAAATTGAATAGACACTTAGGATAAGAGGGTGTTTATGCAACATCCGCAAGTAAAATCGGTCTAGCTCTCTTTTGAGACTTTCAATAGGCTTCGCCTGAAAATTAATCTGATATGCCTCTCAAGAGTGATAGGGGCATAGGCGACTAGCTAATCCACCGTATGAATTCCCTTCGCATCTTCGAAAAATGAGAACAGTCATGTCCGAAAAGCATCCAACCAGCCTTGGCGAGGTTTATACCCAGCATCACGAACGTGGGGACCGACTCGGAAAGTCGTTTATTGAAGACATCCGAGCAGAGTGGTTTTGCAAATGGATTGGAACCGGGAAAACAATTCTGGATCTTGGCGGACGCGATGGCACACTCACTCGCCATTTTGCACCAGGAAATCAGGTCGTTATTGGCGATATTGACACCTCCGCAATGGCGATCGCAGAGCGTGAATTGGGTGTTGATACCATTGAGGTCAACCTCAATGAAGCTCTGCCATTCGAGGATTCGAGCTTTGATGTGATTGTTCTGGCGGAAGTTCTTGAGCATCTGCCCTATCCGAAAATCACATTCGGCGAAATTCAGCGGATTCTTAAGCCGGGTGGGATGCTGGTAGGAAGTATTCCGCTGGCGTATCACCTGAAAGATCGCTGGCAGGTTGTGCGTGGGCGAAAATTGTGGATGAACGGCGATCCAACTCACGTGCAGTTCTTCAAATACGATGACCTTCTCGCATTCTTCAAAGAGTATCTGGACATCGAGCAGGTTGTTTCCGTCAAAGGTGGCAAGAAAGCGGAGTGGTTCCCCAAATTGTTCGCTCGCGATGTCGCCTTCTGCTGCCGGAAAGCGGCTTAATCCAGATTGCGTGAGATTATTGTGCCACGTCTCTGTGAACCGTGCGATCTTTTAATGATCTTGCTCAAATAGCACGGCTCACAGAGCCGTGGCACCACCGATGCTACTTCTTATGAGGATTGTGACATACCGAATTACAGATGCTCTGAAATCTTGCCGGCCAGACTTAACAAGTTTTGCGGCACCTCATCATCCTGCTTCCAGGCGTCTGCCCAGGAAACTGCCAGCACACCGACGATCTCTCCAGATTGATCAGATATCGGACAGGACAAAGAACAGCGGGCACCGAAGCGATCCAGCCAGCCTGCTGATTTTCTTAAATCCCCAGTCTGCTCTTCGACACGTGCTAAAGCCGGCCTTTGATGGACAACCGCATTGACGATGCCCAGTTGAGTCTGTTCGAGCGAAACCTTGAGGGTTGCGGCTTGGAAATCATCTGCAACCTGATCATCAAATCCATTTGCGTAGCCAAAACAGATCAAGTGCAAATCGGTCTCTGTTTTTTTCCAGAGTCCTACTGCCCAGGCAGAGGTTCTATCAACCAGTTCCTGTTCCAGGTGGCTGGACTTGAATTGCTCAGTTCCCGGCTTGCTCAAAAACTGAGCAAGCTGTTGAGCAAGAGCTTCGAGATTTGATGAGTCTGTCATGGAGAATAGGGCTTACTTACGGTTCATGATTAACTTTGGAAAGGGTTATCTTGACATCCCGCTAAACAGGATTTCAATCGCTTTAGACCAGTCCAGTAAGGCTTGCCGATATTTTTTGGCATGCATGGCGGCTTCGGCCTGTTGAACGGTGGCTTCGTAATTTGACCAGTTGCATTGCCATTTGCCTTCTTTTGCGGTCGCTTCCAGCTTTGTGGCGGATTCACGTAGTTTGTCGGCTGTGGAAAGAGAAAGACGAATGGCAGCTGTGCGATAAGGTCTAAAGAAAACGGTTGCGGAAGCCTCATCTGGAGAATCGAGATCATTATCAGCCTCTGCGAATCGTTGTCGCTGTCGGCCAATTAAAAATCCCCACAGGAGTAGACCAGTCGCCAGAAATCCAAGCATCGCAGCGGGGATAGCCAGTTGGAAATACGAGAGGACACCTGCCCCGATTCCACAAATGAAAGTGGCCAGAAACAACAGGGGTTGAGCCCACTTTGAATAGGTGGAAATCTGTTGGTATTCGGCTGTAATAGGTAAATTGACCACACCATCCTGCTTGCTGACCCGTACGATGACGACGGTGCAGTTATCGCCTCCTCCACGCAGGTTTGCCATATTGACAAGCAATTTGGCGGCTTCACTGGGGGGCATATTCTTGGCATAGACACCGATTTCGATGTCGCTCAGATATTTTGTCAGACCATCTGAACAGAGTACGAAGACATCGCCCGGCAGATATTGAAACGGTCCTTCAATATCGACGCGTACCGTTGGGTCGGGACCGAGGCAGCGGGTCAGGACATGGCCATATTTCTCCGTATCGACATTTTCGAGTTGAGCATTACGCCTTTGCCTCAGTTTCTGTTCCCAGGCAACGGTGTGGTCAAAAGAGAGCTGATCAATTCGTTCATCGCGAACACGGTAAACACGACTGTCGCCAACATGACCAACCAGATACCCATCAGCACAGATAACAAGTGAAGAACAGGTTGTTCCCATGCGTTTGAAATCGCGATTATGATTTCCAATTTCGTAAATCGCGCTATTGGCTTCCCGCATGGCTTCGTGCAGAGCATCGGCTGGTTGCTCGTGAGCCGACTTGTAATAGACGTGGGGCAGTGTATCAATGGCGGTTTTGCTGGCCAGTTCCCCGACTTCATGCCCCCCCATCCCATCGGCAACGACAAACAGATGACCGCGAGAGAACCATTGGCTATCGTCAGGACAAAGTGTCAGCGCGTAGCAATCCTCATTGTTAAGTCGCTTCATTCCGGTGTCGGAACGTGAGGCATACTGAAATTTCGGAGTCCATTGCATAACGGTATTCAACTCAATAGACGGGAATCGTCTGAAGTGCTTTAATGGTGCTCATTGCGTTCTTCTGGTAATGATGAACACAAGACGAGAGAAATGAGGATTTATGATTCCATGTTAAATTCTATGAAGAATCTACGAAGCAGAGCCAGTCTTAAGGGGTCTCTTGCGATTGTTTTTCAGTGACCCGTTGTTCAAAGGGGTTGACTTGCTTTAGTCATTCGTGGTTTCAGGCTACGATAATGGAGTCGCAGGTGCAATTCATCGGCTGATCGACATCTTGCTCGTACTCGTTATTAAGTATTGTTTTTATATCTTATGAGTCATGACGGACCAACGACTCCGATTTTGCAGGCAGCAATTATGAATTCGAAATTCACATCATCTTATGGTTCACACCGTAAGCTCATCGCGTTTTTTGCAATCCTGTTCATCCTGGGTGCTCAGGCACAGGCTCAAGTCGATGAAGAAAAACTGGACCAGTTTTTAAACGCGGTTCAAATCGGAGAGACGGAAGGTCTACTCAATCTGATGCATCCCAAACTAGCTGAGCAGATCGACCCGCCAATTCTTGAAGCGTGGTTACAATCTGTAGCGTATAAGCTGGGAAGCGTGGAGGTTGTTTTACCTGCCACCTCAATCATTGCTGGTGATCGTGAGGAATTCACATCCAATGTGAGCTTTACTAAGGGGACAGCTCGCGTCGCGATTACAGTCTTGAACGATTCGATTGTTGCATTTGAGGTGCAATCGGATGAACTGGCGAACTGGTTTCAGCGGCCAACCAGTCTGAAAATCTATCGCGATCGAGTCGAGCGATTTATGACAGCTTTGGATAATCAGGAGTATGACCGCTGTTTATCCCTCATGCATTCACAGATTGCAGAAAAATTGAATGCAGAGATTTTGAGTGAATATCTCGAAAAAGTCGAGCAGGTTGTCGGGGCTTCCCGAACTCGAAAATTTCAATTCGCCAAGTTGACAATCCTGCCAGACGAACGGCTTGAGCAGATCGACCTTTACTATGAAATCGAAGGCAGCTTGGGGAGTGTCACCGCGGAATTCGCGATCCGCTTTCAGGGAATGCGTGGCCAACTCGTCGGATTTCGTTTCCGGTAAAAAGAGGTGCAATCTATTGAAAGTGGCTTAGTGCTCTGGTCCATCTTATTTTTAGGGTGGCACTGGCTTTGCCAGTGCATCGTAACTTCAATGTTCGTCTCGACTTGCACTGGCGAAGCCAGTGGCACACAACCCCCAGTTATGAATAGAACAATCCACTAGCCTTTGGCGGAGATGGGGCACGAATAGGGGATTCGTTACAAGAAATCCAGCGGAGCGCATAAAAGAAATCGATCCCCATTTCACGGCATAAGGATCGATTCAATGATTCCGTGTGTCCGGTTCAGTTTCACTCAGCAGTTTCGAACTCGACAAATGGACTGATTTTTCGGGCTTTTTCCAGAATTTCCTGCTTTTCAGTGTCATTCTTGGCAGCTTGATACTTGGCACGGAACTTAGCGAGTTTCACTTTGCGGGTTCGCTTACGCGCCAATTCCCGATCACGTTCAATACGAGGCATGGTAGTCTAAAAACTTTCTGAGATCGACTTGAATCTAAAAGAGACGGCTGCTTATTTGTGGCCGCGATTTCACTATTGGAAAACTATAGCTAACTCATAAACAGAGGTCAAACCGGAACGACTTCTCAGGAGATTCCTCCAGAAAATTCCTCTCGCTCTGTTTTGCTCGAATCGATAAGCTTCGCCAGAAGCAGCATTCCACTGGCGTGTTCATTGTTTTGTTCATGTCGGAGGCAGGCTCAAAGAAGATTTTGTTGGTTTTTACTGGCATTGGAAACGTTCAAACGAATGTCAATCGTTCAGGAACAGCGTTGGAATCCAATCGTCTGGCTGGGTGAGTTAGTGATAGCTCCCGTGTCGGTCGTAGGAGATTTTGCGCTGTTTGCCTTGTTGACACTTCGCTGGACGTTTTCCCGCTGGCCGAGAGGGAATGTCCTCTGGACGAATCTCTATCAGATTGGCGTGTTGAGTCTGCCTGTTGTGATGGTGACCGGTGGTTTTATCGGCATGGTTCTGGCCGTGCAGTCCTTCGATCAGCTCCGTGTAATGCACATGGAATCCCGTTTGGGTTCAGTCGTCAATATGACCCTCGTCAAAGAACTCGGCCCTGTATTGGCAGCGACAATGCTGGCCGGTCGTGTGGGCAGTGCCATCGCAGCTGAACTCGGGACAATGCGTGTCACCGAACAGATCGATGCCCTGGAAGCATTGGGAGCAGATCCGATTCAGTATCTGGTTGTCCCTCGATTTCTAGGGTGTGTACTGCTGATTCCGATGCTGACCATCATTGCCGATTCCGTTGGCATGCTGTGTGGCTGGATTTTCTCCGCAACAATCCTCGGCATTAACAGCTACTACTACTGGTATCACACTTATGCCTATATTTCTCTATTAGATGTCTATTCGGGAATTCTGAAAAGCATTTCCTTCGGAGCGGCTATCGCTCTGGTTTCCTGTCACCGTGGATTTCATGCCAAAGCCGGGGCTCAGGGAGTTGGAACCGCGGCTACGCAAACTTTTGTTTTCTCCTTCGTGCTGATTCTCTTCCTCGACTTTCTGGCCGGCGTTGTCTTGTCACAGGTTTATATCTGGCTGGATTCGGCATAAGAAGGCGGAAGGCGGAAGGCGGAAGGCGGAAGGCGGAAGGCGGAAGGCGGAAGGCGGAAGTGACAAATGTATCAAGTTGTAGGTTGGGTTAGCGAAGCGTAACCCAACAAAAGAGGTGTAGGTCAGGCACTGCCTGACGAACTAAGACGTCCATAATTAATCCAGTCAGGCATAGCCTGACCTACAGGTTATCAACTATCGAACAATGAATTCCGATCATCAAACTCCAATTCTGGAATTGAATCATGTCTCCCGGTCTTTTGGGGGGCAGGGGGTTCTCAGTGATATCAGTTTGCAGGTTCAGGCAGGCGAAACGCTGGTGTTAATTGGGGAAAGTGGCTGCGGGAAAAGCGTCACCACAAAACTTCTCGCTGGCATGCTGGAACCCACTTCTGGTGATGTCATGTGGCGGGGTGTCGATGTCAAGCGTTTGAAGCCAGCGGAGAAATTGAAACAGCGATTGCGAATCGGCTATCTGTTTCAGTCAGCCGCCTTGTTCGACAGTTTGAATGTGTTCGAAAATGTGGCCTTTGGATTACGCCAAAACACTCGCAAAAAAGACCAGGAAATACACGACATTGTTCATGCTCGGCTGGTCGATGTCGGCTTGAACGGCGATGTCAGTTCGAAAATGCCAGCTGAGTTGTCTGGTGGTATGCGAAAACGAGTCGGTCTGGCAAGAGCTTTAGCGATCTCGCCGGACATCATCATTTACGATGAACCGACCACCGGACTCGATCCTGTGATGAGCGATGTGATCAATGAATTAATCATTTCCGTTCGTGAACAACGTCCGGTAACAAGTATCGTCGTCACGCACGACATGCACACCGTTCAGAAAGTAGCCGATCGAATTGTGATGCTCTATCCGCTTTCGCGACTGCCCGATGGAGAGAATCAGGTTATCTATTCTGGAACGGCTGAGGACGCATTTCACGCAGATGATGTTCGCGTTTATTCCTTCGTCCATGGGGATGCAAGTCGACGTTTACAGGAATTGAGTGCCGCGTAACAATACCGCCATTTCCATTCGCTCGATTTTTTTTATTCCAACCGTATAGTTTTTGCCATGTCGCAACGTCAGCTCCAATTCCGTGTCGGATTGTTTGTCATTGCAGCCGTGATTACCGGCGTGATCTTGACGATTCAGTTCGGAAAACTGGATCGCTATACTGAACCGCGGTATGTCGTAGGGATTCAGTTTGATGAACTTTCCGGCGTCAACCCGGGCACTCCCGTGAAGCAGTCTGGAATCCCGATTGGTCGCGTTCGAGAAGTTTCGATCAATCAAAAGACTCGTAAAGTCGTGGTTGTTGTTGAAATTCGAGAACGTTTTAAGCTGGCTGAAGACTCAAAACCGCAAATTATCTCCTCGCTGCTAGGAGATGCCCATATTGAGTTTTCCATCGGCACAAGTGACCAGATTGTCTCTACAGGTTATCTCTTTCGAGGAGTTAATCAGCAGGATCCGCTGGCCGCGATCCAGAAACTTGAAAGCCGCATGAATGAAACGATGAAATCATTCGCGGCTACCAGCGAGGAATGGCAGAAGGTGGCTCGGAATGTCAATTCTCTGATTGAAACCAATCAGGGATCGATCGACGACATGGTCGAGCATGCAGCCATCTCACTTCGGCAACTCACCCTGGCGATGCAAAAGGCTTCTGTCACACTCGATGAGGCGAATAAATTTATTGCTGATCCCCAGCTTCAGCAGTCAGTCAAACAGGCGATGGTTGCCTTGCCGCATCTGATGCAGCAAACAGATATTCTCATCCAACAGACCCAGCAGACGATTGCCACTACAAATAAGGCGGTCACGTCGCTGGGAAATACCATGGATAATCTGGAGACGGTCACCAATCCCATTGCTGCAAATTCCGACCAGTTGGTTGTGGGGGTGACAACAAGTCTGGCATCACTTAACCAGACATTGACCCAGCTTTCTGCGTTTAGTAAACAACTCAATGAAGGGGATGGCTCAATTCAGCGATTGGCACGAGATCCCCAGTTGTATCAGAACATGCAGACCTCCTCCGCTTCGCTGGCCTCACTTTTGCGAAATTTGGAGCCAATCATGCGGGACATGCAGATCTTCAGCGATAAAATCGCCAGGCACCCTGAAGTTCTCGGAGTGAGTGGATACTTGAAGGGATCTTCTGGAATCAAGGAGGCGATTATTCAGCCCGCCTCCTCTACTGCTCCCACAAATCTTCGTGGACCTGTTAGCGGTAATAATCGCTATACGCCTTGAAAATATGCTTGATTGACGCTCTCAATTTTTATGAAGAGAGAGAGCTAAATTTAGCGGGTCATTAAAACTGCAAGCGTTATTACGACAATGGCCACAATGAAATAAGTGGCATATGTCAGCAAAAAAGCCATCGACTTTTCTCCATCCTGGGATTTGGGCACAGGATGCCGCCCGAATTCATTGTCTCGTTCAGGAATATGTTGAGTACTCATGTCTCTCTCCTTTTTTGAAATTCATTTCGTAGGAAGAGAAATACGCAAAGGTTGTACCAGATCAGTTTTGACTGAGATATTGAGCTCAAAATAGGCAGATTTGACGTCTGATTGACCATAAAGGTCGATGGAGAGTCGAATAGAAACCTGCCAAATCTTTATTTCATAGGGTATATTCTTGTTCAGAAAAGCAAAAATTCAGTGATTGATAATAAATTCACTAGAGTTTAGATATGCCCAGAGCAGGTCGGAAAGTCGACTGGCAAGCAGATCCTGACGGACGGCAGGAGATTTCACGTCTCTCAGAGAGGCCTGAATCTGTCGGAATAATGCCATTTCCTGATGCCGCGGTTTGCGGGAAAGCACGGTCAGGCAAATTCGCTCAAATTTTTTCTGGTCGGAGATGGATTCGCTCACCAGATCTTTGAGTAAGTCATTCTGGTCTGTTCGAATGGTTTGATCGACCAGGTCTCCATTCATGAGCACGAGTGCTTGTGAGATCGTCCCATCGAAATGGTTTTCTTCATCGTTCTCGTCATTTTCATAAGAACTGACAAACTGTGAAACCCATTGATCACGCTCGGTCACATGCAGTGGCCATTGTTGATTTCGGTCGTCTAACTCCCCGGCTACGGCCTGTAGGGAATCATAAAGCTGTTCTGGAGAAAGCGATTTGAAATACATCCGTGAGAAAGCAGCAGGAGTTCCTTGAGCAGGATTATCCTCACGGTTTTCTGCAATCATCTGGCTGGAAAGTCGATAAGGTTCTGACAGGCAAATCCAGCGGTAGAGACGTTTGATGTCATAATCGCAGGCGACAAACGAACGGCTCAATGTCGAAAATAATTCGGGATGTGTCGCCGGGTTGTGTGGTCCCAAGTCATCAACCGGTTGTGTGAATCCGTATCCAAACAGCATCGACCATGTCCGATTGACAAATGCCTGGGCAATCAAGGGATCGTCTCCAGAAGTGAGCAGACCAGCCAGTTGCTCGCGGCGGGAGGTCTTTTCATCATCGACGACTTCCTGACCATTATATTTCGGAAACGCGGCGTGCATGACACCGAATCGAGTTTCATAGTAAGTGGGGCCAGCAGTTGGACGATCTTGCAGGAGATAGGTGGGAGCTGCTTCCTGTGGCTGGTCCACTTGAGTGACGACTGCCTGCTTGAAGAAACTGTTTAACTCCCAGAACTCTTTTTGAGACAGAGCGTAAAAGGGATGATGGTGGCATTGAGCACATTGGATTTGATAACCCATCAATGTTTTGGCGACAAAGGCAGTCGCCGGGACCGCTTGATTATTCAAATGTGCGACCAGAAAATTTGCGGCTCCATTTTGCTGCGGATTTCCCTTAGCCGCGATCATTTCTTCAACCACATTGCTCCACGAACGATTCGACTCAGCCACTTCGTGCAGATATTTTTGCAGAGAGAGGCGGTCCACCCGTTCATTGGGAGCACGACCGACCAGTAGTCTTGTCCAGGTTGTGGACCATTGCAGTGCAAATGCTGGGGACTCAATCAGTTGGTCTACTAATTCCTGATCCCGCTGCTCTGAAGAATTATTCAGATAGGTATTGAGTTCTGCTTCCGTCGGGATTCGTCCTGCCAGATCGAGATAAACACGGCGTGCCCACTCGTAGTCGTCAGCTTTGGGAGAAGGCTGAACCTGCCAGTCCTTCCAGCCCATGCTAATACGTTCATTGATTGAGTTGATGACATCCTGATCATTCGAATAAGCCACTCCGAGTACTTCAGCAGGTTTTTGTGTGGGACTCCCTTCAACCACATTGACGGTGACCGGCTGAGATTTCAGCGGAGGGTGGTCCCAGTCAATTTTTGGAAGTTCAGGGGGCAGTTCATTCTCTGCCAGCACTGGATTCTCTTCAGTTCGTTTCTCTTCTTGAGACTCGATAACCTGAGGTTCAACGGCTGGATTATTCTCGACAAAATTCGGGTTTGGAGCAGGGGAGTATTGTGTCCACCAGAGAATTCCCGCACTAAAAGTCAGAAAGAGAGCCAGCGATGTCGCCAGAATTGCTCCTGTCCCGGAGAGCAATCGCCGCGCTGGTTTTACGAGTCTCTTATCCTCAGGAATCACATGCTGGCTTAATGCCGCTTCTGTGAGCAGATCATCCATTAAGGCCTGCATCGGAGCTGTGGAGTCTTGCTGAGAAGAGCTTTGTACATCTGATGGAAAAGTTCCCAGGTCCCAAAACAGATTTGAGTGCAATTCAAGATACTGTGCGAAAACCTCAGCTGCAGATTCATCCTCTTTGATCAACTGTTGCAACTCGACAGCGGCAGCTTCATCGAGCCGGCCGTCGCAGATGCAATCGGCAAGTTCGCAAAGTCTTCGATGATGTGTGTGCAGGTCGTTCATGATTCGGATCGTAGTGGTAACAGACAGCTATTTATCTGGTGACAGTGGCGAGTTGTTTCTCAATGCAACTCATGAGTGTGCGGCGAATTCTTCCCAGGGATTGATAAATGGAGTTCAAGGGACGGTTGAGTTGATCGGAAAGTGATTGTCCATCATTTCCCTGCTGATACCGCAGGCGAATTAACTCTCGATCCCGAGCTTTTAGTTTTCGAATACAGATTGCCAAGGCAGCCTGACGTTCATCTGCCCCTTCGCTGATTTCTTCAACGGCTTTGGAAATCGTTGCCAGATAATCATCGTCAAAAATCAGTCGGTTGCGGCTCGATTTCTGGCGAAATTTCATCACTTCCAGACTGGCAATCCGATAGACCCAAGCCAGGAAATTGGTCCCGGGCTCAAAATCTTTCCACTTAGCCAGAACGACTACATTTGCATTCTGAAGGATTTCCTCGGCTGAGTTCGGGTTACCTGTCTGGGCTAACAGATACAGATATAGACGTCGTTGAACCTTCACAAACGATTTGATAAACGCGGCATCCGGGCCAGTGTCGTTTTGCCCTTCTGATTGTGGAAAGGCTTCCTCATGAAGAGGGGTTGTCCGAATATTACCCACGCGAATTTCCAGATGCAGTGTTCATTAAGTATTGCAGGCTCTTCAAAAATGGGAACCCGTGCGGGTTCCCATGATTGAAGCAAATCGTGTTGTACTCCAGAAGAGATTGATTAGCTGATCAGTTCTTCGATTGGAGTTCCGCCGTTGGCAATTTTCATTGGTCGGCCACGCTTTGAAGTGTGAACGATGTTCAATGGAATGCCCATGGCTTTGCTGACGGTCGCCCAGACATCGCCTGGAAGATAGCTCTGGCTTTCGATACCAACACCATCTTTGTCGGTCTGACCAACAGCGATTCCGCCGTTGAGTCCACCACCACCGATCATGAGTGACCAGCTGGAGGCCCAGTGATCGCGTCCCACATTCTGATTAATACGTGGTGTACGACCAAACTCACCCATACAGACGATGACAACATCATCCAGCATACCACGGCTCTTCAGATCCTGTGTCAAGGCGGCAATGCCCTGATCCAGAGTTGGGAGTCTCTGGTTGCTCAATGTGTTGAACACATCGTTATGCAGGTCCCATCCACCCAGATTGACTTCGATGAACGGAACGCCCACTTCGATCAGACGACGAGCCATCAGCATGCCGCGACCGAAATTATTGTTACCGTAAGCTTCCTGAATTTTTGGATCCTCTTTAGCGACTTTGAAAGCCTCCATTTGAGAAGAGGTCATCAGGTTGACGGCTTTGCGATAGACATCTTTGTGAGCCTGCGGCAAATCGCCCCGGTCTGAGTTGATGAAACCGCTTTCAACAACATCCCACATCGCAAGTCGCTGTTCGAGACGACGCTTGTCGGTGCCGTCAGAATCGACATTGCGAATCTGACCGTTGCTGTCGACGACGAATGGTGCGTGAGTCATGCCCAGGAAACCGGCACTTCCTGCACCCCCACCGATAGAGACGAATGAAGGAATTTCCAGTGATTTACGCTGAGGAGCCAATGTGTGGCTGACTACAGACCCGAAAGAAGGGTGAATGACAGTCGGGTTAGGTACATAAGCGGTGTGCATGTAGTAACGACCACGTGTGTGATCGGCTTCACGTGTGCTCATGGATCGTACGACAGACAGGCTGTCCATCTGCTTAGCGATTTTGGGCATGTGCTCAGAAATCTGCAGATCGCCAGCAGTGCTGATTGGCTTGAACTCTCCACCGTTCTTTGAACCGGGTTTCAAGTCCCACATATCAATTGTTGGCGGACCACCACCCAGCCAGACCAGGACACAAGCCTTCTGATTTTTGCGAACTTCAGCGGCATTAGCGTTCAGATGGTTCAGGAAATGGAACGCAGGAATAGTCATCGCACTACTGGCGGCGACGTGCCGCATGAAGTGACGACGATCCATATTCTCGGGTTGAATAATACTCATTGAAGTTCTCCAAAAAGGTAAGCGGTGATTTCGATTAAAGTTTTTTCGAGGTAAATTGTAGTAACAGTGAAACAATTAGCGAACGAAAATGAATTCGTTGCTGTTCAAAAGAGCCCAGTAAAGATCCTGGTAGGCCATGATCGGGTTGCCACTGATTTGCATCAGCTTTTTGACCGCAGCCAAATCTCGACCACTGGGATTTCGTCCCAGAGCAGCCAGATACAGGAGTTGGACTTTCTTGGAATCTTTTTCATCTGCAGTTACAACCTGGTGAAGCAGAGTTCCCGGATCGCATTTGACAGCCGTATCAACCAGTTCCCCATTCATCATCATGAGAGCCTGAGGAATACTGCCGTTGAATGTGGTGGCTTCGTCGTTTTCATCAGTGCCGAATGTGGTCACGAACTGCTGCAGCCATTCATTCCGTTGACGCATGGCCTGAGCGTAATTTGCTCGATTCATTCCGGATGCATTGGAGGCGACCATCAGAGAATCAAACAGTTGCTCCGCTTCCATCGATTTGATGTACATGTGACTGAAGAGAGGCATTTCGCCGGCAGCCGGATTGTCCATTTCATTTTTGGGATTGAACTCACTGCTGAGTCTGTAGGCTTCTGAGGAGGTGATCCAGCGAACCAGCATTTTCATGTTGTAGTCTGATGCGACAAAGCTTTCGGTCAGATGTTCGAGTAATATTGGGTGTGAAGCAGGATTATGTGGTCCCATGTCATCGACGGGACGGGTGAAACCGTAACCGAAGAAGTGACCCCACATCCGATTGACCATCGCCCGAGCCATCTGATGATTGTCGTCTGAAACAATTGCATCTGCCAGAACTTTCTGACGAGATTTGCCATTGTCAAACTCCACATCTTTGCCGAAATATTTCGGGTAAGCGACCTGCATCAGACCACTTCGCTTTTCAAAAAAGACGGGTCCGCTGAAGTCATTCGTTGTCAATTCGGAATAATCATCAACTTCCTGCCCCGTATTGGGATCAATTTTATCGTGATCAATTCGACGAGCGGCTCGGAAGAAACTGTTAAATTCCCAGAATTGGCTCTGCTGCCAGTCGTTAAACGGGTGATTGTGGCACTGAGTACATTGCACCTGAGTTCCCAGGAAGAGACGTGTCGTTTTGGCGGTTGCCTGAACACCTTCATCTCGCATCGTCATTTGACTCAGCAGATAGTTAACGGCTCCATTTTCTTCAAAATGGCCTTCTGCAGTCAGAATGTCGTAAACGACATCGTCCCAAGGGCGATCTTTAGCGAACGCTTCCCGCAGAAACTTCTGCATTCCCTCACGACTGGTGCGGTCGGGAGTCTGGCGGCCGATCAGCAGGTTCGTCCAGATGGTGGTCCAGTTATTTACGTAACTGTCACCATCCAGCATCGTATCAACTGCCTGCTGATACTTGTTGGCATCTTTATTCTTAACAAATTCCTCAACAACATTCAGTGGTGGAATGTGACCAACAGTATCGAGGTAAACCCGTCGTAACCAGGTGATGTCGTCGGCGGCTTGAGAGGGGGAAACTTCATTGTCTTCCCAGCTTTGACGAATCAATGTGTCAATTTTCTCGACGACGGCTGTGTCATATTTCAGACGATAATCCGAAGTCTCCGCAGCACGAACGCTCAGCGTCGCGGTTTGCAGGACTGCAAGACTCAATATTAAGGAGAGTGCCCTCATGGGTGAAAAATCCTGTTTCTCAAAATTTTACTGTAAAAAGTATTTTACGGTGTGAGGAGATTGGCTTTTCGGCAGGCTGGATTGGTTGAAACAATCCCCACCTGCTTAGATAACCTCGTAATATGACAAGATGTTCGTTACAAAAAGCATCCGTTCAGCAAGAAATCTCTGATTTCTTAAAAATTCCCATTGAATTGCTGCTTTTTAAAGTGTTTCCCCTCAGTAGTCATCAAATTTATTTTATGAGTCTGTAGCCAGTTGCTCAATGAAATTTCATTGATTTCTGAGAAATGAGCAAATATTCACGGTGACAGTTTCAGATCGACCAAAACTGACTCCATTTGATTCTGCAGGATAATTTTGCCATGTATAAGTATACTTATGTACCCATGTTTGCCTGGCGGTCCATCTTTTTTTGAATTTTTTAACCAGGAATACAAAACAGGTCTCTGAATACAGGTGCAGAGTCGGTATGAATAGATTTACTGAGATGTTTTCGACATTGATGCGACTGTGAAAATCTGCTCCAGGCACGATGCCGATCTGCTGGTGAATGACAAATAGATTGTCATCAGGAATCAAAAATGTATCTGGTTGTTTAGTATGAAGCCTAATTGATGGTTTCTATAAAATGCTGGCTCCAATAATCTGATATTTCACCAGACAATTTTCGCGAACATCTTCCCCAAGTTACATGACTTGAATTTTCAGACTCATTTTCCGTTAATTTTGAATGAGTGAACGAAAATATGCAGGCTTTTACGAGAACAGCGTTACAATTCCGCGTCGCTGTTTGTACGTAAGAATCCGTTTTTCAAATCGTGTCCACCAAACAGACGGACAGATCACCGGCTCCACGCTGGAATTTGTCATTATTCAATAATAATCGAGTCGGTCGGGCCAGGTCGTGTCGAACGCCCCTCGGCGTGCCTCATCCTCGCCTCATACAATCCGTCAAGGAGTTCATATCGTGCTACAAGCCGTTGTTACCGCCAAACGCTTAATTCCCTCTATTGAGTTGCCAGCCTACGCTTTTATTCCCGCCACAGGATTGCCTCACCCCATCCGCGATCCCCGAGGGCACAGTCATGGCCGAAAGCGAGTTTCTCCACCAGCATTATCGATTGATAACTGGTCGACACACCGAAATTATCTGCTGGGCCTGGACCTGTTTAACTATGGATATTACTGGGAAGCCCATGAAGAATGGGATCGCCTGCTCAAATCCTCCGGGCCTGACAGTCTGATGGGGAAATTCCTCAAAGGTCTCGTCAAGCTTGCAGCAGCTGGGGTAAAAGTTCGTGAAGGCAGTATTCATGGCGTTCGTCGTCATGCCGCTTCAGCTGGAGAAGTTTTTGCCGATGTCGCTGCAGAAGCTGATCAGGACCATTTCTGTGGTTTGGAATTCACCATCCTGCAATTTGCAGCAGATCGAGCGGCTCAGTTGAATTACAAGCAGAAATTTGAATCGGGTAAGCCAGTACGTGTCTTTCCATTCGTGTTGCATCCAGAATCAGAGTCGATGTCCTAAGTGATCAATGATTGTTGAAGAAGATTGCAAACCTCCCGCGAGATTTTCCCGGGAGGTTTTTTTATGATCGATGATCAACTGCAGGCTATTGGATGGTTCTTGTTAATTCAGTGTTGATGACTGCAAAGCTGGCGTCAAAATGCTCTAATAGGTTGAGATTGTTCCCGAACCTCTGATTGAAATAGAACGAAATCTGTTGATGCGATTTGAAATTGTTTGTCTGGAGTCGATTGGTTATGTGCTGCCGAAGGAAGTTGTGACTTCCGAGCAGGTTGAGCAGCAGTTAGCGAGTGTCTATGAACGTCTGGGGTTGCCGGAAGGGCGTCTGGAATTGATGACCGGCATTCGGGAACGCCGATTTTTCCCTCCACGCAGTCAACCGGGACCGATCAGTGCAGTAGCCGCGAGGATGGCGATTGAGGCTTCAGGACTTCCCGTCGATAAACTGGGAGCCTTACTGCACGGTTCTGTCTGTCGCGATCAAATGGAGCCAGCGACTGCAAATCTGGTGCATTATCGAGCGGGCTTACCGAATACGGCTCTTGTGTTGGATTTGAGCAATGCCTGTCTGGGATTATTGAATGGAGCCGTCATGCTGGCTCAGATGATTGAACTGGGGCAGATTCAGGCAGGCGTGATTGTCGGAGCAGAAATCGGGCGTCCGCTGGTTGAAGGGACAATTGATTCGTTAATTCGAGATGAAACGCTGACGCGGAAGTCGATCAAGCCTGCTTTTGCCTCTTTAACAATTGGGTCAGCTTCTGCTGCGTTTGTGTTGTGTCACAAGAATCTGAGTCAAAAGGGCACGAGATTGCTGGGCGGCGAGTGGATGTGCGACACGGAGGCTCATTTACTGTGTGCGGGCGGTGTCGAATCGGAAGAACATGGAGATTCCCGTCCGCGGATGGAAACCGATTCCGAAGCGCTGCTACATGCTGGCATCAAACTGGCGAAAGCGACCTGGGAGCGGACGAAGAAAACCTTAGAGTGGACAGATCAGGATGTGGACCGAGCCTTCACGCATCAGGTCGGGAAGGCTCATCGCAATTTGCTGATGGAAGGATTAGGCTTATCGACAGATTGCGATTTTCCAATATACGATCGCTTCGGCAATACAGGATCGGCAGCCTTACCACTTTCCCTGGCATTGGGAGCAGAACAGGGCTTTGTCCAACCCGATTCCCGAGCGGCTCTGCTGGGGATCGGCAGCGGCCTGAATTCATTGATGCTGGGATTGGACTGGAAGACAGTCGGAGTGAAAGGGACGGTTTGGGAAGGGGTATAGGCTAGTGTCGAGTGCCCAGTGGCTAGTGTATAAACAGTTTCTTCGATTTCTCATCACTAGCCACTAGCCTCTGAACACTGGCCATTAAAACGGCTTTCCGCTTTCCGACTACCGCTTTCGATTTAACTGGAATCGAAATAAGATAATCAGCAATTCAAATTCGAGACACAGTCAACAAGGTTTCACGGAACATGGCGAATACAAAGGGGACGTATACGGTCTTGGCTCGCCGGTATCGTCCGCAGACATTTCAGGATGTTGTCGGTCAGCAGCATGTCGCACAGGCGTTGAAAAATGCGATTCTGGCGGATCGGGTTGCTCATGCGTATCTGTTTACCGGTGCTCGCGGAGTCGGCAAGACTTCGATGGCTCGAATTCTGGCCAAAGCATTGAACTGTCTGCAGGCCGAGAATGGGGAGCCTTGTAATCACTGCGAAATGTGTCAGGCGATTTCCACGGGTAGCGATGTCGATGTGATGGAAATCGATGGGGCGTCCAACCGCGGAATTGATGATATTCGTGCATTACGGGCAAATGTCGGTATCCGCTCGATGCGAACACGCATCAAGATGTACATCATTGATGAAGTCCACATGCTGACAAAAGAAGCCTTCAATGCGTTGCTGAAAACACTGGAAGAGCCTCCTGCCAATGTGAAGTTTGTCTTTTGTACGACAGAACCGCAAAAAGTTCCGGATACAATCTTGTCCCGCTGTCAGCGATTCGATTTTTCGAGCATCGAAACACAGGCGATCTCCGAGCGACTGGCCGAAATCGCGACTCAGGAGGGTGTCGCAGTTTCCAATGAGGCGATTGATCTGGTGGCTCGTCGAGCAGGGGGATCGATGCGGGACAGTCAGTCGCTGTTCGATCAGCTTCTGGCTTTTGGCGGTGAAAAGATTGAAGCCAAAGATGTGAATCAACTGCTCGGCACAGCTGATGACGATCGTCTACTCGCGTTGATTGAAGCGATTAAACGTCAGGATCGTGGGAAAGTTCTCAGCGAAATCGATGATGCGATTCATGCGGGAGTGCAGCTGGGAAATCTGCTTGATCAACTCGTGAATGTGTACCGCGATTTGATGATCGTGCAGTGCGGAGCCGAGTCGGTGGAGTTGCTGGGCGTTGGTGGCGATCAACGTCCGCGTCTGACAGAACTGGCGCATTCCATCGGGCTGCAGACGATTACCTCAGCGATGCAGATTCTCTCCGAAACGAAATCACGCTTGATGCGAGTGCCTCATGCGCGGGCTTTGATTGATCTAGCCGTCATTCGACTGGCCAGTCTGGAAGATTTGCAGAGTGTCTCTCAGTTGATCGCCGAACTGAAAAGTCGACCAGCCGGTGCAGTGACGATAGGCACACCCGCGCAAAGTTCCCGACCACAACAGCAGGCTCCGCAAAAAAAAACTCCTGAAATAACTTCATACGAAAATCCATCCCGATACGAGGAAGCGACTCCACCTCAGGCCGTCGAATCTCAGGAAGTCATTTCTGAGAGTGAGTCCCCAAATCGGGTGACTATCGAGTTTTCCGATGCGAATCGCGACGCAGTCTGGAAGGAACTGTTGACCCGCATTGAAGGTTCGTTAGGTAGTTACTTGAGGCAGGCCATCAGAACTGAAGTGAGTGCTGAAGATAAACTGACGATCATTTTCAGCGAGAAGCATAAGTTTTCGCTCGATTCCTTATTGCAGAAACCAGAAAATCTACGACAGGTTGAAGACTGTCTATCGGGAATCGTCGGGCAGAGGATTCATGTCAAATTCAATCTGGAAGCGTCGAAACCGCAAGTTTCCGATTCCTCAAGCCAGGCTCCCTCTCATCCGACAGCGACTGCAAAACATGAGTTTGTCAAACAAGCGGAGACCATTTTTGGAGCGACGATTGGTCGGACTGATCGAATTCGTAAAATTTAGCCATCTGCAATTCTGACTCTCCTTTTGAATTCATTTATGAAACGGTCTATAATTTGTGATTCAAAAGAACGCGATGACTCAAGTTGGCCGATCCTGCTATTATTGATCAGTCTTAAGTTCATATAATCAATACACAAGCCGTAACGGAAAAGGAATCCTCATGTTTAAAGGACTTGGCAATCTGGCCTCGATGATGAAAAACGCTCAGGAAATTCAATCCAAAATGAGCGATATGCAGAACAGTCTGAAGGATATTATTGTAGAAGGAGAAGCGGGCGGCGGAATGGTGAAAGTGACAGCGAACGGGCATCAGGAGATCGTCAGTTGCACGATCGAACCATCGCTGATGGAAACTGGCGACAAAGAATTGATTGAAGAACTGTTTGTCTCTGCCGGAAATGCCGCGATGACGAAAGCGAAAGAAGCCGCAGCCGAGAAAATGTCGGAACTGACCAGCGGAATGAATATTCCAGGACTCACGGATGCGATGGCTAACTTTGGGAAACAGTAAGGAATGGCCAGTGGCTAGAGGCCAGTGACCAGTGTGAATTACATCAGACGGCTTTCAAACATACTCTGGCCACTAGTCACTCGACACTGGCCTCTCCCCTGGACCCACGACTCTAGACCCTAGACCAAGTTTATGGACGAACAAACCCATCCTTACGGGCCAAGTGTGGCTCGGTTGATTGAAGAATTCGCGCAGATGCCCGGCATTGGTCGGAAGTCAGCTGAGCGGTTGGCGCAGTATGTCGTGAACATGAAAAAAAGCTCAGCTGCTTCTTTGATTCAGGCAATCGATTCGGTTAAACGCAGTATCCGCCGTTGTGAAGTCTGTCACGCGCTCACCGAAAAAGAACAGTGCGATATCTGCAGTGATTCCCGTCGGGATCGGACGCTGGTGTGTGTAGTTGAGCAGCCTAAGGATGTCATTTCTCTGGAAGCTTCCGGGGCTTTTCCGGGGACTTACCATGTGCTCCACGGAAGTCTTTCTCCGCTCAATGGGATTGGGCCGGAGAAACTGACGATTAATTCCTTGATCAAGCGAATTGAAGCTGATGGGGTCACAGAACTGGTAATGGCGACCAATCCGACCCTCGAAGGGGATGGTACGGCTCTGTATATTTCGAATTTGCTGGAAAATCGTGGTGTACGGATTACCCGACTGGCCAGAGGCATCGCATCGGGCAGTGTGCTGGAATTTGCCAACAAGGAAATGCTCGCAGATGCTCTGCGGGGACGTCAGGCCTTTTGACGCAGGTTCTTTCATGACCTAAGTTTGTAATTATTTCCATGTCATTAAAATTGTGAACTGGGTATAATCGCAAAGTTCGATCCGGGAGTTCTCCGGGATTGTTGCAGTGGAAACGAAGCCTATTAAAATTAAACCATCGCGTTTTGCTGAAGTCTGACCATCAAAGTGACTTCGACAGGACGAACTGATGAATAGAGTTTTGGAACCGCAGGAACTGGTCTTAAACTGAGGAACCAGAAAACAGCCTCAGAAGAAATATACGAGTGAACGCTCACCCATGCATCTGAATTTCTCCCAACAAATGAAGATGAGCCAGCAGATGAAGCTGGCTCCACGGATGATCCAGTCGATGGAAATTCTGCAGATGTCCGTGATGGCGCTGCAGGAAAAGATCGATCAGGAACTTGAGGAAAATGTCGTTCTGGAACTGACCGATCCTAAACAAAAAGATGTTCACGAGAGCGAAAGTGAAGTTTCATCGTCCGGAGCAGAGATCGAGCAGCGGGAAATCACCGTTGACAATGATCACAACAATGAAGCGGATTTCGAACGACTGCTCGAAATGTCGGATGACTGGCCTGAAGATAACATCACTTCGGGGGGGAAGCCTTCAGCCAATCGCATCGATGAATATTCTGATCGTCAGCACGATCTGATGGGCAATCTGCAGGCAAATCCGCAATCGTTGCACGACTATCTGCTCGAACAGTTTCATTACTTTGAAGTCGATTCGGAAGTTCGGGATTTCGGCGAATTTCTGATTCAGAATCTCGATGAAAATGGACGCTTGCAGGGGACGTTGCCGGAAATCATGCAGGTATATGGCAAGTCGATTGACCATGGTACTGCTGATCAAGTTCTGGGTTTAATTCAAAAACTCGATCCTCCCGGAGTTGGTGCCCGCGACTTGCAGGAATGTCTGCTTCTACAAGTGACCGATGACTTACCGCTGCGGGATATTGTGATCACTCTCATCTCGGATCACCTCGATAATATCAGTCACAATCGGCTGCCGTTAATTGAGCGTACTACTGGGTATTCTCTGGAAACGATTAAAGCAGGCCTCGAACAGATTCGAACGTTTGAACCATTTCCGGGGCGATGTTTTCAATCGCATGTCTCTCAGAATGTCACGCCGGATGTCCGCGTTCAGCAGGATGATGATGACAAATGGACGGTACAGTTACTCAATGAGTACACTCCCGAATTGAAGATCTCGCGTAAGTATTTACGGATGCTGGCCGATAATCCGGATGCGAAAACGAAAGAATATATTCGCAAGAAAATTGAATCGGCGAAATGGCTGATTGATTCGATTGAACAACGTCATACGACCTTAAGAAAAGTTTCTCAGGCGATTGTCGATCACCAAACCGATTTTCTGGAAAATGGACCTGAGGCGATTGTTCCCCTCAAAATGCAGCAGATTGCTGATGATGTCGGCGTGCATGTGACGACGATTTCCCGAGCTGTCGATGGCAAATGGATGGAGACTCCCCGAGGACTTTATCCGCTTCGTCGCTTCTTCGGAGGGGGAACGACAACTTCTGAAGGGGATGAAGTCGCCTGGCAGAAAATTCGTCTCAAGCTTCAAGAAGTGATTGACAGCGAGGACAAAAGCAACCCGCTCAGCGACGATGCACTCGTCAAGGAAATGGCCACGCATGGTTACACGCTGGCCCGTCGTACGATTACGAAATATCGGAAGGCAATGAACATTCCATCGTCACGGCAGCGTAAAGAGTATTAATTTTGCTTGTTTCCAAGGAGGACATTGGGAACAAGGTGAAAACCGAAAAGAACTCACTCACTCGCTTGCGCTTCGTGCTTGTATTTTAAGGGTTTTCGATGCCGAGGGCTTCGAGGCGTCGGTAGAATTTCGCGCGAGTCATTCCCAGCAATTCCGCGGCTTTCGCTTTATTGTTTTTTGCGATGCGGAGTGCTTTTTCGATTTCCTGACGTTCGAGTTTTTCGAGAGTTTCTTCTAAAGGTTGCACCGTTTCCAACTCTACAGGCAGAATTTCATCGGCCAGTTGACCACTGAGAAATCGAAACGGCAGGTGTTCCAGTTTAATGATCGATTCCTGGCATTTCTGGCAGGCTTCTTCGATCGTCATTCGCAGTTCCTGAACATTTCCCGGCCAGGAATATTCCCGAAACGCTTTTCGGACCTGTTTATCAAACCCGGAAAATTGAGTGGTACGATCGCGGTTCTGGTTCTCCAGAAATGCCTGACAGAGCAGATCAAAATCTTCGCGTCGTTCTTCCAGTGATGGGACATGAATCGAAATGGCAGAAGTGAGATAATAAAACCGATTTAGCATCGTTTCTTCAGTCAGAAGCGTTTCCAATTGGAGGCTGGAAGACGATATCAATCGGCAGCGATCGGGCCATTCGGGAGTGGGGTAGGTTTTGCAGACGAGTTCCTGCAAATCAAGTGGAAGTCGGTCGACATGACGGAAATAGATATTACTCGGCGTTTCTGTTTCGCGGGCAAAGCCCAGGAAATCTTCGAACAATCGCTTTTGATCAATTCGCTGCAGTTGTTCGCAATCGATAACACCCAGAGGAATCCGTTCGCTTTTGGGAAGCCTCGTGATTGCTCTGGCGATCATTTTTTTGCCTGTGCCTGATTTTCCAGTCAGCAAGACGGGAGCCTGGGAATGTCGGGCAACTTCAATTTGTTTCACGACCCGCTGCATCACAGCGCTCTGATTCACAATCGTTTCATGACTTAATTCTTTGTGTTGAGCATTGAGGAGTTTGCTCAGTTCTGCATGAAATAATTGCGATTCCGATGTTGGAATATGACGCACGCTTTCCGGCTGATGTAGTGCAATCACGAGTACCGTCGCCACCTCTTCCTCCTCATTCCGGAAGGGGAGAAAGAGTAAGTGAACGCTGCGAGTTTGACCCCGGTTATCGATGAAGTGTGAGTTCGCAAAGCGTTCCTGACCTGCAAAGACTTCCGGTGGTGGAGAGAAAGCGGTCAACACGCGTTCGCTTAAAGAGCCTGAAGGAGTTGTACGATATTCGCACGGTTTCCCCAGCAAATCCTCGGGATGACATCCGGTGAGGAGTTCAGCACCTTGGTTAAAAAAACGGACCCTTCCCTTGGCATCCAGTGCCAGGACTGCACGTGTCGTCTGATTCAGCCAGGCTACTAATCCGCTGTTCGAGCGGTATCGCTTCGTCATGCAAAGTTCCTGCGAGCAGTCATTCGTTAAGGGGTTCCGACTTCTTTTCTCGAAAGAAGTTATGCATAGCTTAACAGAAATGTGACCACATTGACGATCAATCTCTCACCGATTCATTCATTGGGTTTACTATTTTTTGATCACAAAAACCATAACCACAGAGAGCAGAAAGATGACCCATTCCCCAATCGCCAGAGAACGTGTTTCAGCGAATGCCCTGGAATCCAAAACAAAACTGAGCGTGCGAAAGGCAACGAGACAGGCATGAATGATCAGACAACTCAGTAATCCTGCCCGCAGATATTGAGGATAAGCCAGCGGTAACAGGAACAAGAGGGCGATCGCAAATTCTAACCCGCCATAGACAGTCATAAATTCGGACCGTCCCCCGGGACCATCCATCGTTAAATGAACGGTTCGTGAGGCTTTGGCGGAGTTGACCGAGCAATAGATTGCCAGCACCCCATAGAGGAGCCCGACCAGTGCGAGAAAGAGTTTGATGATCATGAGAATTTTCAATCTGCAATATTAAGAAGAAGGATGGACCATTTTCAAATGGTTTCTGCAGTCGCATGAGCATCAAACGACAGTAAGAAACTGTGTTTGCTCCTGCAATACGCTGTAGATCATTTTTGAATATGCTCTAAATTGTTACTTCATCCTATGGTTGCAGAGACGCTTTCCAAGAGCGGATTAAAAATTAGCAATCGGAAGGCACTTGTGAGACACAAGTCGAGTTCCACAAACCTTTCATGAGTTTTGCAGTTGGACTTAAGCTTGAAAATTCTCAAGCCGTGGAAACGGCACTGGATCCTGTCCCGTCATCTACTGGATTCTCATTTTCGCTGGCGAGTGTCGCCCATACGGATTGGTGGGTCAGCAGGGCATTACCTGTGATCGTCGCAACCGAGACATCAGCTGCGTCACGCCCGGTGCCAATTCGTACCAGGCCAAGAGTTGAAGTCAGTCGTGTGGGGTCGAACAGATACCATTGCCCGTCCAGGAATGCTTCCATGAATCCATGAAAGTCGGGTGGATTCAAGTTCAATGCATAGCCGGCGACATATCGTGCAGGAATCCCGAGCCCCCGACATAATGCGATCGCCAAATGAGCATAATCACGACAGACTCCGGTTCGTTGCAGCAGAACATCGGCAGCTGTTGTTGTCGCGATGGTGCTGCCGGGGGTGTAATCGAGTTGCTCGAAAACCCAGTTACAAATCGCCTGGACCCGGCTGTACCCCGGATACAACTGGCCAAACTCTTCAAATGCAAACCGGGAAAGCAGATCGCTTTCGCAATAGCGGCTGGGGTTGAGGTAGGTCAGCACTTCAGCTGGTGTCTGAGAAATTAACGATTCCCCAATGCTGTTTGAGTTTTGTGTCTGCGGCGATAACTCCACCGTCCCGCGATAGGAGACCTGAAAATCGCAAGGTTCAACAACAACGCGCTGAAGTTGATTGCCTGCCATCCCGATCTGGCATCGTTCCACAATCAAGGAGGGATTCAAGTTGAGTTCTTCCAGGAAAACCTGCTGGTAGCTGTTACTTGCAGCGACAATCTGAAACAGAAAAACAGTCGGGCTGCGAACCTCATAGGCCAGATCGCACCCCACATTAATACGCACCATCTGAAAGCCTTCTTATACTCAAATCATTGCGGAATGAATCGTCACATTGAAAATCAATACGGCCTGACGATTTCAAAGGCCATTTTCATTGCTGCCAATCACGAACGAAAATCGTATTGTCAACAAGAGAAAGAACTTTACATGAGCTTACCGTTGAGTTGGCATAATAACAGTTGGAATATTTGATAATGCCCCTTCTCAGGCTGAAATTTAGAGCATTAGTTCCATTTGTCTGTGAATCCCAGGGATGTAAGCGGGGAAACTCATCAATTCAGAGTCATATAGCAACTTCCCCTGTCATCTTTTATGGTTAGAATGGAATATTGAGAGAGACTGGTCTAAGAATACGGCAGTTAATTTCTATTATAAATGTTCGCTTATCCCTCTACACGAAGATTAATCAATGCCCATTCTTTCGGATGCTGGAACTCAAGTTGTGAATAATCTGTCACAACGGCATGGCGTCTCAACAGATGCAGTCACTCATATGTTGATAGCCATCCAGAATGGTAACGGTTCCATGGCTCAGTTCAATCATCCGGAATTCGGGGGGTGCGGGCAGTGGATGCGTGGCGGGATGACAATGGTCAGTGACCTGTTCAATAATCATTTAAAATACCGTGTCGACAGTATCTGTAATGATATTTCCAATGAACTTGCCAACAATCAGTTAACACCTTTTGTGGCATCGTTTCAGTCGCAAAGCCAGAACGGATCGAATTCTCAAATGCAGGCGGGTGGGTCGATGGGATCCTCGAACAGTCTGTTTGTACCCGATCCTGAAGCGAACTGGTGGCCTCAGGATTTGGGGGCTCCCAATGCGGTTGGCTCTCAGAACAATGTTCGTTATGCCTACTTTGCCAACTCTCGACGCCTGGCCGTAAAAACCGGAAACAACATCTGGGTTTATGACACGGGAGATCATCAAATCGGCGGCTTCTCCCAGCAGCAGGGATCAGGGGGTTCGATTACGTTCACAAGCCAATATGGAGTTGTGAATCTTTCAACATTGCCCGTGATCTCTCAAAATGGCGTCACTCCACCAGCTCCTGTAGTTCCTCAACCTGTTGCCGAACAAAACTCCTGTTCGACACCTATTCAAAATGAAGAATCTGTTTCGATACCGCTCAATGTAACCAACGATTCGATACCTGCATCATTGAGTGGAGACGATATTCTTGCAATGCTGGAACGACTCGGTGGGCTTTGTGATAAAAACTACATAACGAAAGAAGAATTTGCTGCCAAGAAAGCAGAATTGTTGAAGCGTCTTTAATCATTATGTATTCTCTTCTGCAGGATTGGAGAAATTTAAGAACTCTCTAGACAGGGATCGTGAGCATTCTATGGCTGGTTCCATTCAATCCGGTGTCAGGTTATCCAATATGCAGCAGGTCACTCCTAAAATTGTGCACATGCATATTCCCAAGACGGCTGGGACGTCAATAAAATCAGCTTTTGTGGCTCACTATGACCTTTCGAGAGTTTGCCGGGCGGTTTTAGAACCCGAGTTTGCTGAAATCAATCCGGATGACTACGACTTTTTCACCGGCCATATTGGGTTTGACCTGGCCAGTCAATTTGGACATCCGATTGTCAGTGTGCTGCGGGACCCGATCGATCGTTTCATTTCGGTCTATTATTATTGGCGTCAGTTGTATGAAACAGAGAATCGTCGAGACCCGGGGATTGTTGCCGCTCACTCGCTGAGTCTGGATGAATTTGCCGAACGATTCGACGAATCGAAATTGATTCAGCAGTTCTACAATCAGATGACTTGGCAATTCGCAGGAAGTTTTAACCTGAATGATCGCCGCAAAAGAATTGAACTCACTCAGGCTGAAGTACTGGAATTAGCGCAGGCGAACATGCAAAAGTGTGCCGTCGTTGGGCGTAAGGAAGACCTTCCAGGCTTTGTCTCCGATTGTCGCAAAACGCTGGGCATCGAATTGGATATCGACAAGTTGAATGTCACTGCGAAGCGTCCACATATTGATGAAGTACCCTTGTCGACTCGCCGTCGAATCGCCCAGTGGGTTCCGCTCGATCTGGAACTCTACTGGAGTCGGTTAAAGTAATTCAACAAATTCTCCGGATCAATTTCCTCGTCTTAATCAAATTAGGGATACTTTTATTCGGTTTTCCATCCAGTGAATAAATTTTTGACTTGATGGAAAATGGAGTCCGATTTTTTGGGATGGGAGTTCCCAAGGAGACTTTTGAACAAGCTGGTCGACAACAGTTTATTGAATTGCTCGCTGCAGGTTTGCTGCCAGAGTCGCGGGTTCTGGAATTCGGTTGCGGATGTATGCGAATCGGCTACTGGCTGATTCAGTTCCTGGATCCTGAATGTTTTTACGGAATCGAACCAGCAAAGAATCGCGTGGAACACGGTCGAGAATATCTTTTCTCACCGGCGATGCTTGCGGAGAAAAAACCGCAATTTGACTACAACGCGGTGTTCGACAGCTCTATGTTTCAACAGCAATTTGATTTTTTTCTGGCACGATCGATCTGGACTCATGCCAGCAAACGTCAAATTGAAGCGACGTTGGATTCTTTCGTTCGGGATGCCAGCGAGTCGGCTGTTTTTCTCGCCTCTTATTTTCCGCCTGAATCTCCCGCCGATGACTACATGGGAGATCAGTGGGTGGGGACCAGCCATGAAAGTGACGAGCTTGGGATTGTTCGTCACTCACTCGCATGGATTCAATCGCAATGTCTGGCCAGAGGTCTTGTGATTGAAGAACGGGAGGGGCTGGATTGCGATAGCCAATGCTGGTTGCACATCCGCAGAGAGTCGCCCCCAACCCAAGCGGAGTAATTGTCGTAGTCGATTCATTTCAGATTGGCAGTGATTTCTGGAGCAACGGTTTTCAATTCTTTAAGGATCAAGTCAGTAGTGGCCTCGGCTCCTTTGGGGCTAAAATGAGTCGTGTCAGTTTCGCTATAGTTGTATTCGGCAGACTCTTCAGGTCCGATTTTGTTGTGATGAGCAATGCTGATGGCATGCAGATTGATGAATTTAACACCTTGTTCTTCGGCAACCGTTTGAGCCGCTTTCTCGAAAGCGTTCAAATTGCCTTTGAGCCCCGCTTCCCGGAGTTGAATTTTTCCATTGTCATCAAAATTGCGGCGGGTCACTGAACTCAGAACAATTGCCTCACTTCCAGCCTCTATCACACGTTGCACATAAGACGTCAGTTTGGTTCGATAGACATCCGTGCCATATCTCTTTTGGTCGTTATGTCCAAATTGAATGAGAACGTAGTCTGGCTTCTGTTTCAGAAGCTCGTCCAGCTTATGAGAAATCGATTCCAGAGTCGCCCCGTTCTTCGCATAATTCAGGACTTGTGTTTTATCGTTGAAACGTTTCGCAAAAGCAGGTCCCCAGCCGGAAGACGTTGCGACAGTCGAATCCCCAATCAAGCCAATTTTTAAGACATCCTCTTGAGCAGAAGCAGCCTGAATGTTCGTGACAAGTAAAGTCAGAAGCATCAGTGCATTCAATTGATTCATTTTCATATTGTTTTTCTTCGATGGCTTTTGCTTATGATATTTTTACGAACATTAGATTTCGTAATGAAATCGTCAGAATCGATCGGCCCTATTTTAAGTCACTTAATCCATTTCAGGCAAACCGATCCGCTTTAAAACCCAAATTGTCGGCCTGCCTTCAGTTGTTCCCAGCGACTGATTTACTCATGATGTAGATAACACTTTACTCGAAATCAGGAATAAAAATGTCAACTTTGTTACGAGTCTTGCTCTGCCTTGTTCTGTTTGCCAGTTCTGCCTATGCAGATTTCAAAATTGAGAAAACCGACAATAATGGATTGCGGATCTCTCATGATGGGAAACCATTTGCAGAATATGTGGTTGACCAGGGGAACAAGCCCTATCTTTGGAGGGTTTATGGCCCGACAGAGAAATTGATGACGCGAGCTTACCCTATGGAAGATGTCGAAGGGGAGCGGAAAGATCATCCTCATCATCGTGGTATCACATTTGGCCATGAAGGTATTAATGGTATCGATACCTGGGCGGAAGAAAAAACATTTGAGGATTATCTGGAGAATCCCAAACGAGCAGAGTGGGCACAAGGTCGGTTGGATGCTCTAGGGAAAATTGTTCATCGATCCTACGAAGAAGTGACCGCCAATAAGGATTCCTGTCGATTTATTGAAATCTGTGATTATGTGGACGGGAAAGGGAAAAAGATTCTCGAAGAAAAACGAACCGTGACTTTTCGAGCAAACGCTGAACAGCGGCTTATTGATTTCGATCAGGAATTAATCGCCAGTGAAGGTCAATTGCATTTTGAAGATAAGAAAGACTCCGGTCTTTCCATTCGGGTTCCTACCTCGATGGATGTCGATTCCAAATTAGGAGGAACCATCATCAACAGTGAAGGACAAACCAACAAGGATGCCTGGAGTCAACCCGGGAATTGGTGCAGCTACTATGGCCCGGTCGATGGCGAAACTGTCGGAGTGGCCATTTTGAATCATCCCAAAAGTTTTCGTCACCCGACCCGCTGGCATGTTCGCACCTATGGATTATTTACAGCGAACCCATTTGCATCCAAACAGTTCGACAGTGCAAATCCCGATGTTGCTTTTGATCTCGAAAAGGGAGAAAACATCAAACTCCTGCACCGTTTTGTCCTTCATAAAGGAGACGAAAAAGCAGGCAAGATCGCCGAAGCGTATGAAGCATATGCCAGCGAACCTCGGTAAGTCTTTATCGCTTCGTATTGCAGTTTAATCCTATCAAATTCCAGAAACCCCAAAAGTTCTATGTCCGAAACCGACTTCGATTTTCACCAACTTCCAGAACGTCGTGGCACAGGATCCATCAAATGGGAACGTTACCCGGATTATATCCCGTACTGGGTTGCAGACATGGATTTTGCATCTCCGGATTGTGTTGTTGAGGCGATGCAGCACAGAGTTGAACATGGGGTGTTTGGCTATGCTCATCCACATAGAGGATTAATTGAAACGGTACTGGATTATTTGTCTCGCGCGGATGGAGTACAGGTCAGCGACAAATCTCTGGTCCATTTACCCGGAATGGTTCCGGCTTTATCGCAGGCTTGCAGAGCGTTTTGTCAACCTGGTGATCAGGTCATGATTAATTCGCCAGTGTACTATCCATTTTTTAAAGTGGCAGCGGATGCCGGTGCAAGCGTGATTGATATTCCGCACATCCGCGATGAAGTGACCTGGCGATTTGACTGGGAAGCGATGGAGAATGCTGTCACTTCGCGAACGAAAGTACTCATCCTCTGCAATCCTCAAAATCCATTGGGGCGAGTGTTCAGCGAGGAAGAAATTCTGAAGCTCGCGGAGTTCTGTCAGCGTCACGAGCTGGTTCTCGTCGCAGATGAAATCCATTGCGATCTCATCCTTGAGCCAGAACAAGTCCACTACAGTGCCCTCAAGTTGCCGAAAGAGTTGCGGAAGCAACTCATCACCCTAAAGGCTCCCAGCAAAACATATAACATTGCCGGGTTGGGATACTCTTTTGCTGTAATCGAGGATGATCAACTTCGTAGCGATTTCAATCGTGCACGTGGTTGTACGTTGCCCGAAATCAATGTTTTGGCGATGGTCGCAGCAGAAGCTGCCTATCGAGATGGAGAGCCATGGCGACGGGATCTCATTGAATATCTACGCGAAAATCGAGATGCCCTGGCAAGCTTTATTCGTCAGGAAATGCCGGTATTAAAAATTCACGAACATGCGGCCACGTATCTGTACTGGATTAACTGCTCAGAGCTTAATGTCTCGAATCCCTGTCAGTTCTTTGCGAAGGAAGCTGGCGTGTTTCTGACCGATGGAGAACCTTTTGGCAGCCGCCAGCATGTGCGGTTTAATTTTGGCTGCCCCCGAGATCACATGCTCGTAGGGCTTCAGAAAATGAAGGGGGCGATTGACCAAAAACTCGCCAGTTCAAGTGGACTCCAGTCAACTTAATCCTTTGTTTTTTGGTCGTCTGGCAATTTCCAGTTGGACCGGGCTCGGAATCACTTGTATTCTGGTTGGTGACTCGCAGGGTGTTCATTTGCACTTTCGAGAAACACACTCCTTCCTCCGTGCCCGCAAGATTTGCTCAATCCTGATCGGACGGATTTTGAAAGCAAACGATGTCGATTGTTCCAGCTGAACATACTGTAATCGGATCTGGAGAAGACAACTCTGAAACTCCGGCTCCGATGTCTGTCCTTTCACCCGGAGAGAAACTCGACAAATTTGAAATCGTCCGGGAACTCGGACGTGGAGGCATGGGGGTCATTTACCTGGCCAGGGATTCGACTCTGGACCGACAGGTCGCGATCAAAGTGCTATCGCCACAATTTTCGCGTGACAAATCTTCGCTGGGGCGATTCTTGACCGAAGCTCGATCAGCCGGGCAGTTGAATCATCCCAATGTTGTCAGCGTGTATGAAGTTGTTCAGCGTCCTGAGTTCGGGACGTATATTGTCATGGAATACTTACCGAACGGTTCGGTGGCTGAGAGACTTCAGAATCGGGTTCCCAGTGATGCCAAATGGGCAACTGCGGTCGTTCTGGATGCCGCGAAGGGACTGGCCGCTGCTCACGAAATTGGTCTGACACATCGTGATATCAAACCCGCCAACCTGCTCGTAGCCGATCACGAAGTCGTTAAAGTGGGCGACTTTGGACTTGCCAGAGCCCAGCGAGTTGAAGATGCACGCTTAACTCAAAATGGCCAGATCCTGGGGACTCCTTATTTTATGAGTCCCGAGCAATGTGTTGGCAAGGAAGTGGATGCCCGGAGTGATCTTTACTCCCTTGGTGCCACTTATTTCACACTGCTTGCAGGGGTCAGTCCGTTTGAGGAATCGGGATCGACGATGGAAATTATTGTCGCCCATGTGAATCGTCCTGCTCCGAACTTAGCGTCGCTTCATCCTAAAATTCCAGGCGTCTGTTCGCGAATTGTTGAGCGGGCTCTTTCGAAAAATCCTGATGATCGTTACCAGACCGCTGAGGAAATGATTGCGGATCTTGAAGTGATTCTTCCCATACTGGAAGAAGGCACCGCGAGCGTAACTTTCAGTTATCGCGGCGGAAAGACAAATAAGCTGGACTCACTTGTTCTGCCCAGCGAGAGAAAAGATCCCCCTTCGAGTGGCTCAAGGTCATCGATTCTTTCACGGATGACAAGACGAACCTCTAAGAATTCTGACTCGCAGATTTCTCGAGATTCTGCATCTCGTCAATCAGCAAATCAACTTCATTCCTCGCCCTCTTCAGCTTCAAAAAATATTGCAGAAAATAACTCGTCTTCCGAAGCAATTGCTGGTCGTGACTTGCAAAAGTCAGGCTCTCCACTAAACCGATCCGTTGAATCGCCTGATCACGATCGAGTCCGGGAAGATGTGTTTACCGTTGAAGCTGGCAATGTGATTCTCGCCTGGCCGACCGAGATGACTTCTCAGGAAGTCGATGGAATCGAGCGGTGGTTCGAATTAATGATCGAAAAGTTACGGCACAATTCCAAACCTCAATAGATTACAGAGGATGGAGACGAATAAGCGCTTGGTTAGGACTGTTTGGCGTAATGGATGTTTTCCTCAGGCTTACAGTCAATCTGCATGTTGATCTTAACTGAATCTTAATAGAAACAAAGTTGATTTATAGTCAACTTTCAGCAAGAATGGTGGGCATGGTGAAAGATCAGCAAAGCTAAAATGAGTTCAATCGATTTAGGACCAGTTTGATCGTTGGTCAATAAGTGCAAGTTCAATGTGCCAAGCTTAAGAGGACAGTTCGTTGTCACAAAAACTCAATCGACGTTCCATGTTGGCGGTTTCAGCGGCATCTTTCTTGCCGCACTCACTCCGAGCGGCTGAGTCGGAAGTTTTGTCTGGCGTTGGGCCGATGGTTGGGCACGTGTCGGAAACTTCAGCGAAGATTTGGTTTCGGCCGGATCAGCCAGGGCAATACAAGCTGTTGGTTTCAGCAGAGGACGGAGAGTCTTACGAGCGAGCATTTCAAGCAGAGGCGAGTGAAACTCAGGATCTTTGCATTACTTGGGATGTGACCGATCTGAAACCGGAGACTCGCTATCAGTATTCGATTATTGACAACGGGACGAAGAGTACTGAAGTCAATTCGTTTGTCACTGCTCCAGACGCCAAATTGAAAAGCAAAATCTCTCTGGCGTTCGGTTCCTGTGCCGATATGGCTTCCATTCCACTCTGGACTCAAATGGAAGAGCAAGGAGCAGAGGGATTGGTTCTGCTGGGAGATACTCCCTATATCGATAAGACTGATCTCAGGACCGCCCGCGAGAAGCACCGTCAGTTCCTTTCTGTTCCCGCGTTAGCCAAACTGATTCGTCATACTCCAACCTGGGGAACGTGGGACGATCACGACTTCGGCCGTAACGATTCCGACGGACGACTGCCCGGTAAAGAAAATACACGTCAGGCTTTTGTCGAGTATCGAGCCAACGAACAGTTCGGGCATAATGATCAGGGAATCTACACCAAATTTCGATATGGGCCAGTTGAAGTATTTCTGCTGGATACCCGCTGGTTTTCCCGCACAGAACCATCTCCTGTCGCACCTGATAAACCAACTCTGCTTGGAAAAATCCAATGGGAATGGCTTAAGGAATCGTTACGTTCATCGGATGCAGAATTCAAAATTATCGCATGTGGGATGATCTGGGACGACAAAGAAAATTCGGAATCGGACGACTGGGGGACTTATTCTCATGAAAGAGAGGCTCTGTTTGAGTTTCTCGGAGATCAGAAAATTTCCGGAGTTGTCCTGATTGGTGGTGACATTCACTGTTCGCGTCTGTTGAAATATAAGACGGAAGCACAAGTCGGATATCCCATTCATCAATTCATTGTTTCACCCATTCATGATCGGACGATTCCCAAATTGAATGTGCCTCATCCTGATTTGATCAAAGGGGCGGCTATTCCGCATGTCTGGCTGCGACTGGAAGTCGATTCCACCAGAGAGCCTGCTCAACTCCATGCCAAGTGGGTGCAGATGGATAGGCAACCGATGTGGGACATCACGCTGGATGAAACAGAATTGAGGAGAGACTGAATGAATCAATCAACGCTCGATAGCAACGACTCCAGCCTGGACTGTTTCTTTATTGAGGAGTTCATTGCCCAGCCTGATTCAAAGGTTCACTCTCAACAAGTCTACTTGTATGAAAACGCGTTGAGACAACTGGATTCCATTCTCAAGAAGCGGAGTGTTCGCAGCATATTCCTGGTTCTGGATGTAATGGCCTGGAGGTCGTCTGGAGCCGACGAAATTCTCGATCCCGTTTTCGCAACTCGGCAGATCACACGATTTACGAAATTTGAGCCCAATCCGAAAATTGAAGATGTCGAGCTTGGGATTAAGGAATTCCGTCGTCATAAACACGATTTAATTATTGCACTGGGAGGAGGAACGGCGATTGATCTGGCCAAGATGATCGGCGCGTTCTCCTGTCAGCAGGAACCGGCACGGGAGTTGGCAACGGGTGCTGCCTCATTAAGAGGCCTTGGCCCCGCACTCGTTGCCATTCCGACCACTTCCGGCACCGGCAGCGAAGCGACACATTTCGCTGTCGTGTATGTCGATGGTCAGAAATATTCTGTTGCCGAGCCGTCTCTGCTTCCCGATATCGCCATGATTGATCCCTTCCTCACATGGTCTCTACCACCAGCCATTACTTCCACAACGGGACTGGATGCCTTTTGTCAGGCGATGGAATCGATTTGGGCAGTGGGAGCGACTGAGGAATCGATTGGGTATGCCACCGAGGCGGTCATGCTGGCTTACAATAACTTGCCCCAGGCAATTCATGACCCGACTTCAGAATCGCGTCTGGCAATGTGCCGGGCTTCGCATCTGGCGGGGAAGGCGATCAACATCGGCAAAACGACACTCCCTCATGCCATCTCGTATGCCATCACTTCCGAATATGGGATTCCCCACGGTGCAGCCGTTGCGATGACTCTCAGCGGAGCATTGGCCTTTAATATGGGCGTGACGGAAAAAGACTGTCTCCATCCTCGCGGCTCCGCTCACGTCAAAAAACAACTGAAAATAATTTTGGATTTGCTGGGAGTTGCGGATGTTCAATCTGCCTGCCTGGCGATCCGGGAATTTATGAATCGCGTCGGTTCACCCGGCACCCTTGAGGAAGCGGGGATTGAAACGGAAGAGGAATACAAACAGATAGCCGCATGTGTGAATCTCGAACGGATGTCAAATAATCCCCGACACGCCAGACCAGAGGATCTACTGAAAATTCTGAATGGTGAGATCTTTCGGGATTAATAGGATGAAAGTGTCCTCATTGCTAACTCTGTAATCAGAATTATAAATTCATTTCAAGCAATATTTTGTTGGGACCACAGAGCCACAGAGGACACGGAGAGGTCTGTGTATAAATTGTCTGACACGACTCCGACGGGGATATTCTAAATATCATTTACGAAGATTCTCTGTGACCTCTGTATTTCTGTGGTTTTCAAAAAATTGTCTCAATTAAACGAACAGAAGGATAGCCCCGAAAGATTCTTTCGGGGCGGCGCAGCCGCAAGCAGCCTGTTTGAAAATTCTATCTTCAAACTGAAGTTCTCTTGTGGACTTCGTCCACCCAGATAGCGGAGCTATCTGGGCTATCCATTCAATTAATTAAATCGAAAGTTATTAAAATGAATTCTGAACAACTACAAATCCGGCTCGTTGTTTTCGATTGGGCGGGAACGACAGTCGACTTCGGTTCTCGTGCACCGGCTACCGCTTTTCGAAAAGTGTTTGCAGCTCATGGGGTAATGGTCACTGATGAAGAAGCCCGTAAGCCGATGGGATTGAATAAGCGGGAGCATCTCAAGTCGATGCTTAGTGAAGCCGACATTGCAAAACGCTGGGAAGATCAACATGGGAAGCCTTGGACAGAAGCCGATGTCGATCAGATGTATGCTGATTTTGTTCCATTCCAGCTTCAGGCGATTAAAGAAACGACGAAGCTTGTTCCCGGTCTGACGGAAACAGTCGAAAAACTTCGTTCACAGGGAATTGTGATCGGCGGTACAACAGGATATTTCCGAGAAGCTGCGGAAGCAGTCGCAACAGCAGCCGAAGCAGCAGGATTTATTCCTGAAGCAAATGTCTGTGCAGATGATGTGCTGCAGGGACGTCCTGCACCGTGGATGATTTACGAAATCATGCATCAAACTCGTGTTTATCCAGCCACTTGTGTGGTCAAGGTCGGAGACACAATTGCTGATATCGAAGCCGGACTCAATGCCGGGTGCTGGTCGATTGGTGTTTGTGACAGTAGTAGCATGACTGGCTTATCTCATGAAGAATATTCGCAACTGTCTGCAGAGGAACGATCTTCCAGGTTGCGACAAACCGTTGAGCAGTTTTTAGAAGCGGGAGCACATGCCGTTATTGAAACGCTCTCCGATTTACCGGAGTTGATTGCATCAATTCATGAACTGTTAATTGAAAACTCACAACCTGTTGTTATTTCTCCAGCTGCAATTGAAATGACCTCGAATTGAATTCAATGTTCAGGAAACAGGGTGGCCGGGACGCTCTCGAAGAGAAGCCCCCGTGTCGTAGAACGTCCAGGGGCTTCGGCTAACGCGGAGCGCCCCACCCGCCACCCTGGTTTATTTTGATTTCATCAAAATTTATAAGGCGTTCTTCACTCTAATCCAATCTTCGGAAAAGCACGAAACCAGCATAACTCATGAGTGATTCAGCACACTCTCAATCATCCACAGATCACAATCGTTCTTTCTGGGCGATCTGGTCAGTGATTGCGGCTTTCGGAACTTACTTTTGTATGTACGGTTTTCGCAAACCGTTTACAGCTGCCGGGTATGCCGAGACTGAACTCTGGGGCATCGGCTACAAGACGATTGTCGTGGCCACTCAGGTCATCGGCTATATGCTCTCGAAGTTTATTGGGATCAAAGTGATCGCCGAGATGGCTCCTCAAAAGCGGGCGATCGCTATTCTATTTTTGATTGGAGCAGCTGAATTTTCTTTGGCATTTTTCGGACTTTGTCCGCGACCCTGGAATGCCATTTTTCTGTTTGGAAATGGATTGGCGCTGGGAATGGTGTTTGGTTTAGTGCTCGGTTTTCTCGAAGGCCGTCAATTGACCGAAGCCCTTGTGGCGGGGTTATGTGCCAGTTTTATTCTGGCTGATGGTGTGACAAAAACCGTGGGAACCTGGTTGCTGAATTCCGGTGTGGCAGAAGACTGGATGCCCTTCATGGCAGGGCTGGTTTTTCTGGCTCCGTTGTGCGTTTTCGTCGGCATGTTGACTCGGATTCCGCCGCCGAACGTCGATGATCTGGCAGATCGTTCGGAACGTCACATCATGACACGCAAAGAACGTTGGGATCTGTTTCGTCGTTACTCCGTCGGCCTGACTTTGCTCGTCTCTGTCTATGTTCTGGTCACAGTACTCCGCAGTATCCGAGCCGATTTCGCTCCTGAACTCTGGCGACTTCTCGGTGAACCAGCCGCTGCAGAAACATTTACCAATTCGGAAATTCTAGTTGCGCTGGGAGTTCTTATAGTGAATGGATTAGCTGTTTACATTCGAAACAATCGGCTTGCCTTTTTCGTTTCTCTGGGAACCTGCTGCCTGGGGTTTCTGATCATTTCAGGAGTCTTGCTGGTTCATCAAACCAGTCAAATTTCAGCATTTCCGTTCATGGTATTGATCGGCTTTGGACTTTATCTGCCGTATGTCGCTTTGCATACAACAGTTTTCGAACGCTTACTGGCCATGACTCGCGAGCGGGGAAATCTCGGGTATCTGATGTATCTGGCTGATGCCTTTGGCTACCTCGGCTATATCATCGTCATGATCAGCAGAAATTTTTATCCCGACCCCGATACGTTCTTGCATTTCTTTATCATCCTCTGCTGGATTGCCATTTCACTTTCGTTGCTTTGTCTGATGGGAACCTGGTACTACTTCACTGACAGACGTGTCAAACCAGCAGCCATCGTTGCAATGCAACACGCAGACTGAATTTAAAATATGCGAATCTGATGTCAGGTCAAATGCATTTATTTTATACCACGATGATTCAATAAACCGGGACAACCGGTTCAACCATCCAGCGGTCTATTGTTTCAAATGGTTCGATCAATTGCTCAGGCAAATTGCGGACTTCACGGCGGAACGTCATGAACCGACGGGATTCGACAAGCGGATAAAACCACGAATTGACGATCAATTGATCCTGGAGTTGCCGTAGGTTTTTATCAACGTCATCCCAGTTCCTCGCGTTTTCCAATACCAGAAGAGTTTCTCTCACATAGGATGGAAACTTAGCGAGATCATCGACAGTTAAGCGGGATTGCAAACTCAGCAATGCTGGCAATTCAAAATGTGGAGCCGCCATGCAGTAAGAGATAATTTCGGCATCGACGTTCTGTTTATTCATTTCCGATTGTGAACTGAGAGCATCTGACTCATGAGAAAACTCAATAAGTTTTGTCGGAAGACCGAGTCGCTCCCAACGTTTTTTCATGACTTCGGCGAGTTCTTGAGCAGATTCATTCGGCGGATACCCTAAGCGAATTTCCTTCGGAAACTGAGGTGATTTTTTCAATAATTGAACAAGAGCGAAAGCTGAGAGTTCATCGAATTCAGGAAGAAACGAACTGGGGTGAAATGCGTGTGAAGTAGACGGGCACAAGGAGCTACTCAATTGGTGCAAATGTTTGCCGGGACTCTCCTCAGGCAGCATGGAATCGATGAATGCCCTCCGATCCAGCATCGTTAGTAATGCCAGTCGCAACTCGGCTTGAGAGCTGAGTTGACCTTCAAAATGAAACTTTAATCCCCAGTTTCTCGGGACAGAGTACTCCTTCACAAAAAATCTTTGGTCACTTCGAATCAAATCCACAAACTTTGACGGTGTTTCAGGCAGGATATGAAGTTCATCGCGAAGCAAACTTCTTAGCAGATGATCCTGAGATTCAAATTCCCTGACATGAACTTCAATAATTCCCCTGCGCTCTGCAGCAATCTGTCCCATGTGGGACCGCACAAAATATCTGCCGGATGGTTCGAATTCCAAGGGTGTCTGCACAGAAATTTGTTCAAATTGACTCGATTGCAAAATCTTTCCCGATTCCAGATCACGATGTCGAAGGACTGCTGCCATTCTGGCCAGGGGGTGAGGTGTTTGCGACTCAAACTGAATCTCAAGTTCGTCTGGAGAGAGAATCTGGACGGCCTGAATCGAGTTGGAGTAGAGATCCTGCTCTCGTGAAGATCGTTGTAACGTTTCATCAAGTAGAGCATCTGTCAGGTGATGACTGTCGACAACTGGTCGAGATTCCAGAGGTTGAGGCTTGAGTGAAATCTGTAACCGAATCAATCGCCCCAGGTCATCTGGTCGCCAGGTTTCTATAAAACGAGATTGAAACCTGGGATAACCTTCGGAGATTTGTTCCACATAAAACCAGCGATTGTGTTGCAGGCTATCTATCGCTAAATCTGTTCCTGAGCCCTCTTTCAATATGCCGACGTCCAGGGTTTGATAGCGTTCCTGCAAAGCCTTAAGCCGTCGATTCAATGAGCTCGAATTCGGCCAGATCCTGATACTTTGCTGAGCCCGCAACGAGGCTTCGCGATCAAGTCCTCGGCTTTTTGCCTGCTCAGCCAGATTCATCTGGGATTCAGCCAGTTCCAGTAGACGATTCTGCCACTCTTCGGCTTTCTTATTCTTGGGGAACATCTGGAACGTTTGTGAAATGTAATATCTTATTCGACGATAATCAAAGTTTTGCAGTGATTCCTCAGCAATTTGATTCAGGAGTTCGGCTGCGAGAATCGATAGTTGGGGATCTTCTCGATCAAAAGGAAAACGACGTTTAATTAATGAAAACCCTCTCGTCCAGTCCTTGTTATTCTGAGCCAATCGAACTTCATACTGTAATAGAGAGCGTTCCCGTTCCACCAATCCCGGCCAGGGCAGGGGGTTGAGTCGTTCCTGTTTTCTCCTCTCATTATTCTCCCGTTCCCAATGACCAACAGCTGTCAGCAAACGGCGAGCGGTTTCAATTTCGCCCTGCAATAACAGTTCATCGACTTTTCTCAGGCAGAGTTCTTCGTGGTACAGAATATAATCGACATACCGCATATGCAGTCGATAATCGTCTTCCACACCTTCCTGTTCGACGGCCAGATAAATATAAAACTTATTCCGATACTCTCCCAGCCATTCACTCAATTCCGGTTCGCCCGTGGGGCGATTGTTGAGCAGCTGTTTCTGCTCCTGCTCCAGCCAGGCCATCTGGTCTGGCCTGGGCCAGATGGCCGGAACCTGCAGAACACGATCACCAATTAAAACAATCCAATCAGTTTTTTCGCTTTCGAGCAAGGTTTGAACATCCGGCAGTTTCAGGTCCTGAATCAACGGGAGTTGATCTGTGTTCTTTGCCTCAGTTTTTTCCGTAGTCGTATCTGGATCGGGAACTGGTGTGTCTGGTTGAGCGTAGAGTTGATGAGACGTCTCGAAAATCAGCATCCCAAACAGTGCAATACAAATCAGTAGTCCCGCTGTTCTTTTTTTTATGAGACCTGTCAAAACTTCAAGAACAGAAAAAAGGTCTGGGGTGGCGGGGGCGCTCCGCACTAGCGGAAGCCCCCGAACGTTCGACATTTCGGGGGCTTCGCTTTGAAATCGCCCCCGCAACCCGATGCATGACGAGTTTATAGATGCGTGAATAATGGAAGGCATGATTACTGTTGACCTTCCAGCTGATTTCTCGGAATGGTCACAACTGCACCCTCCGTCAGAGCAAAGTCAACTTCGGTTGATCGCATGAGCGGAGGACAACTGGCTGCAGAGGTGAGTTTTCGAGAATTTACAATTTGACCAGACTGGGAATCAATAACCAGAACGTTCCCATTTTGCAGGCAAGCCAGGATACGATTCTCAGAGAGTGAAAGCAGTTCAGTTGCCAATACAGATTTTTCTAAAGAAAGCGTCCAGTCGACTTGTTCCATCTGAGTTGAAAACGCAATCAGTTGATTGTCCTCGACTTCAATCAACAGGTGAGAACCAATTCTCTGCGGTTCGCTTAACGGATTTCCGGGCAGATTTCTTTGCCGTATCAGTAACAGTGATTGAGCATCAACTTCCAGTAGCTGACCATTATTGGTTGCAATGGTGATGATGTCATTATCAGTGCTGATTTGATTCACAATTTTCCCGTCACAATCAAAACGTCCCGTCTCCGCCAGATGCCGGCGGGGATCTTCTTTGATGGTCAGTTCGATCAGGGACTGATCGTTGGCAACCGCTATGAACCGTTCGTCAGAAAGTGAAATTAACTGTGTAATATTCCTGGGAGGCTTGCCTTGAGCAGATACTTCAGTAAACCAGGGATCGGCAACATCCTGAAAATCGGTCATCGAAGTCAGATGGATTCCCTTTTGACCAACCCAGAGAAAATTTCCTCCACTGATGGCTGGTGTTGAGAGGCAGAGTTCCGACAATTTACCTGAATGTTCCACTTGCCCCAGGGGATTGATCCGTTTGACTTCATTCCCGAAAAGCACGAGGGTCTGTCCAGTGCTGATGTCCCTCACAAAATGAATTTGAGTTTGACCAGATTGCTGCAGCGGTCGATTGCTGAAAAGAGATTCGATTGGCTGTGTCGTTGAGTTCAGGTCCGATGACTTTCGGTTCAACTGAAAAATACGTCCGGCTTGATCGACTCCTGTCGTTGAATTCGTCTCTGCTGATGTTGGCAGGAAACCGACAAGATCACAGGAGACATTCATTCGCCAGTAGGTTTCATCCTCCTGGGAATTGTAGTGGAAAAACTGTGAACCAATTTCCGGGTCTTTCACTCCTGCAACATACGCATGAATGCCTTGCATTTGAATTCTCTGAGTCGCATGACCAAGTTCGATCGACGTTTTTGTTTGAGCGAACGCATTGGTGAGCAGTGTCATTCTGCGAAGATTTTCGCCCGCGATGAGTACCCGATCCCCTTCAAATGGTTTGAGGTACAAGCGGACATCGGCGGAATATGGAATACTTGCGTTTGTGATCCGTTTCAGGAAAGCATCTCCTGGATCATCAGAAAGTTGCCAGGCCGCGATTTGCGGACCATTCATCTCCAGAAATAATCGATCTCCCCAGAGCACAGGATGTCCGAGCGCTCGTCCGGGCAGGCGTTCAGCGTGAACAACATTGAAATCCCACGCTTTCTCCAGTAACTCCAGAACTCGAATGCGACCAGTTCGTAATTGATCATTTTCTACAACCAGTACCTTCTTTGAAATGATGAGTGGCCGTGATGTGATCGTCTGCGGAGCCTGACCGTAATACCGCACCTCCACACATTCCCATGTTTGGCGGTCGATCAGATAGACGACATCCTGAGAACCCACACAGCACAGCATGCGGGAATCCAACTCCGCGACGGGCGCAGAAAGTTTCTGGCGGAATTCCAGAGACTTCATCAACTCACCGGAATCAGCATCGATCGCGGTCAGCCTCTGGTCTTCGGTTACGACATAGATCACACTTCCCGAAATTGTCGGCTCGACAGTGACTGGTGATTTGAAAAGAGTCTTCCAGAGAATTTCTCCATCGCTACAGCGAACAAGTGATAAACCATAACTCGCCTGAGTTGAAACCAGCCAGCAATCAAACTTAACCGAAAGATCCAGGGGATCGAATGCTCGATCTCGTCCTGCCTGAGTGATCCACTTCAGTAGACCTGTCATCCTCTCGACCGCAAAGCAGTTATTGTCAGATACCAGCCAGACCGGTTTGCCATCTGCCTGAATATCGAGACGATTGGACTGAAGGTCGATCAGGTAGGTCTTTTGTTCTGCTGGCTTCTGTTCAGTTTCGCTGGAGGTCTGCAGGTCCTGATCGATTTGCTGGACTCCCTTTAATTCAATACTCAATGCTTGTTGAATTCGCGAGATAAATTCGTTCTGCTTTGAAAAAACAGGATATCGATTGACGGCATTTCTAAAAATATGAAAGGCCTCTGCGGAATTTTGATCATTCAACGCTCGATCAAGTTCAGCCAGACTTTTCTGCTTAACGTCAAACTCCAGCAGGTCTGCCAGAGCGTTACGTCTTCCCTGAGCAATTTCCTGCTCTTCGGCTGCATCGGAACCATCGTTGGCCTTGAATCGACCGAACAACTGGCGGCCTTCATCTCCCAGTTTGACAAATTCAGGATCATGTTTGCGGCTCGCCTGACGGTAGCCTTCCAGAGAAACGCGACGGGAATAAGTCGCCAGCAGAGGATACCAGTCCCGGAAATCCTCGCGGGAACGGTGACGTTCAACGAAGCTTCGGATCGCTTCAATCGACGAATTCAAATCGGCTCCTGCACCTGTTAAGGTCTTGTCGATTTGTGAAAGATCGCGTTCGATCCGAGCGGTGTCTGCTAATTTATGAGTTGGAAAATCCGTTAAGAACTTTTCGTATTTGGGTATCGCCTGAGAAAACTTCTTCTGGTCGCGATCGTTTCTGGCAGCTTGATAGGCCATTTGAGCAGACTGTCGTCCAATCAGCAAATAGACACCGCCAGCAGCCAGTGACAATAAAATGGCTACGATCGTCAAGGTTGTCACCAGTGGAGAACGAGCGGCCTCGCGTTCTCCTGGACGTCGTGAACGGGTCAGCCAGGCTTTGACCGATTCCTCTTCCTGTACTTGTTTGGGACGAGAGAGTTTGACAAGTTCCTGATCCTTCTTTTTTTCGTGTGTGCTCTGTTGCACAGACTTGTCGGGCTTCGGATTCTGCTTTTCCGGAACAGCATTTACAGCCTCAATCTTCTTTGGGGAGGGATCGACAAGTTCGATCAGGTCTCGATCAAAAAAGATCAGACGGAAATCAGCAATCTCGATCTCATCTTGATTTCTCAACAATTTACTACGCAGATTCTCACCGGAAATGACAAGATCATCTTCACTCGCACTGGATATCTCGTAGCAGTTTGCCCGCTTATTCCAGAGAATTCTGGCATAGAGTGTCGCGACATTGTCATCTTCGATAACGATTACATTCGAGGAATGTTGTCCAATCGTAACCGGTTCATTACGCATCAACTCAAGTTGACGGATGAGAGCCTTTTTTTGATAGATGTCCAGATAAGCCATGGCAATCGCAGAGTTTCGCAGTCTTTGAAAATCGTCTTTAATTATCTTGTATACAAAACAGGAGTTAACATTCTACCTCAGAGACATATTGCATCAGGTTGCACGATGTGTTTTAAAACGGGGTAGAAAAGAACTTATTCATTTGACATCACACCCCAGCGAATGCGCTGCAGTCCAATTTCCTGTGCCGCATCGATTACCTGGACGATGGATTCATGATGCGATTGCTCATCAACCGTAATGATGACCTCATTCTTCGAATCCCGCGAGCGGACGTCGGCCAGCATCGCAGGGAGTTCCCGAACATCCTGCACTTCTTCGGATTCAATAAAGAAACGGTTTTCTGCATCGATTTCTACAAGGATCGATTGATTTTCCAACTCTTCAAGCGGTTGAATCGTTTGAGACGCGCCTTCCTGATCGGGATTCGGAGGAGGGACTTCGATCGATTTTTCGATAGAAAAAGAAGCGGTCACCATGAAAAATATCAGCAAAAGAAAGGTGACATCGACCATCGGTGTCAGATCCATTTCCTCAAATTCCGTTTTGGCCCTTCTCAGTTGAAACTCTTCTTCTTCCTCATCCCAGGAATTATCGGCAATCGCCAATGTTTTAATTCCCGATTGATCCTTCGGAGTCTTCAGTGAAAATTCTTCAGGCCCTTGAGTGATCTCTTTCTCGTTAGAGCTCTCTTTGTTGCCAGGTTTTAAAGAAACTTCAGCATCATCTTCCTGCAAGGGGACTGGGGTTTCGCTGCCGCAACGCGGGCAGGTTGTCAGCATACCAGCTTTCTTCCTGCTGATGCTCATCAATTGCTGACATTGCTGGCAACGAAACGTTATCGGCATTCGGTCTCAGTCATTTCGTAAATTAAGACGATGATTCATTTGAAACAGAGTTGTCATTGCACTTGTTTCTGATCGCTGACGGCATAATGGAACCGCACATCGCCGATGGCCTGCAAACGCTGAGTCAATTGTTTGATATAACCTGATGGAATTGTCCCAGAAGCTTTCACAATAATTCCTGTTTTCCCGGCTTCACTTTGCTGCTTTGCGTATTCAACAATTTCTTCCATCGACATCTCAGGAGCAGGTGGATCCCCAGCCATGAGGATGGGAATTCCGTCAGGATCGATCACCGAAACAATCACATTTTCATTTCGACTGACACCCGTTCCGTGATGAGCGACTGGGAGTTCCACATCAGGAGCGGATTGCATTGTCGAAGTGACCATGAAAAAAATCAGCAACAGAAAGGTCACATCAATCATGGGCGTGATGTCCAGATCGGCTTCGTTTCCGAAGCGTTTGCGTGAGGGAAATTCAGAATTGAGAAAGCCTGAGTTCATATTAAGATCGCATCAGGAAATATTGAAATTCGTATGTTTGTTTGTAGAAACGCAGGAGAAGTGGATCGATCTGCAATATTTCTGAAGGGATTCTGAAAATGTCCGAACGAACAGTGCCATCGCCCTTGTGAAGTTTGTAGACCCTTCTAAAATTGAAACAGGTCATGGCAGAAAATCCATGTTTGAATCTGCCATGACGTAAAATGGTTCCATGAGGAATGAATCGACTGCAATCATACGGATATGATTCAGATCACATTCTATAGTGACTAACAAACCGTGTCGAGAAAGGACAACTAATGGCTTATTCATTACCCGAACTTCCGTATGGCTACGATGCACTCGAGCCCCACATTGATACGAAAACGATGGAAATCCATCACACAAAGCATCATCAGGCTTATATTAATAAGGTGAATGATGCGCTCGAGGGACATTCTGACCTGGCCAACAAGTCAATCGAAGATCTGATGAGTGATCTGAGTGCAGTGCCTGAATCAATTCGTGGAGCTGTCCGCAACAATGGCGGCGGACATGCGAACCACTCACTGTTCTGGACCATTATGAGTCCCAATGGTGGCGGAACTCCAAGTGGCGATCTCGCCGCTGCGATCGATAAAAAATTCGGTTCATTCGATGCCTTCAAAACTGAATTCAGCAATGCCGCAGCAACACGTTTCGGTAGTGGCTGGGCCTGGTTGTCTGTCAGCAATGGCGAACTCGTGGTGGAAAGCACACCGAACCAGGACACACCCTTATCAGAAGGTCATACTCCGATCTGTGGGCTCGATGTCTGGGAACACGCTTATTATCTGAACTATCAGAACCGCCGTCCGGACTACGTCTCTGCATTCTGGAACGTTGTCGACTGGGATGCCGTGGCAAAACGATATGCCGACGCCAAGTAATTGATTATCAATATAATTAATGAATGTCACTGCCGGTCGTTTCGGCAGTGACATTTTTTTTAATGCCTGCTGGCAGATTGGGAAAAGTGAGTCGTTCCGAAATCGCGATTTTACATAACAGTTAAGGTTCAGGGATGTTCAAACATTTTCATCAGGTCGTCGAAGAGGGGATCGCAAAGAATCTTCATTATGGCATTCAACTGAGTGTTTCTGTCGAAGATCAAAACTTCGAAGAAGCGTTCGGGACGATCGATCAAAACACGCCCTTACAAGCAGATGATACCCTGTGCTGGCTCTCGGCTGCCAAACCGATCACTGCTGTCGGCATACTGATTCTCCAGGAACAGAACTCTCTTTCCATCGACGAAACGCTGGGAGAAATTCTGCCTCAATTTCAAGAGTCACATCATGCTTCAATTCCTCTTAGGCAATTATTGACTCACACTTCGTCGTTGAGGGAAGTTCCCGTCAATTGGCCGCAAGCTTCCTGGCCGGAAATCCTGGTGACCATTGCCAACTCCGAACCTGTTGAGAACTGGAGTGAGGATCAGTCAGCTGCATATCTCCCCTCGAGCAGTTGGTTTCTGCTTGGAAGTGTGATCGAGCAGCGCTCCGGCCAATCGTATGTTGACTTCATTCAGCAGGAGATTCTGGATCCCGTGGGAATGAATCAGACTCGCTGCATTGCCGATTCTACGCATGCATCATCTGCCCATGAGGTTCTGCTTTATGACCGTGTTAAAGGTCAACTGGTGTTGAGTCCTTTGCTGGGACGAATGAAAGCTTTGAGTCCTTCTCCCGGTTCAAGTTTCCGGGGACCGGCAGCCGACTTGCGACTCTTCTTTGATATGCTGCGTTCGCAAGGGAAGGGGGAGTTTGGTCAGGTGATTTCGCAAGCCTCGATTGAGCAGATGGTTCAACGCCACCGTCAAGGGCGAGTCGATCAAACTTTGCAGCATATCGTCGATTATGGCTTGGGAGTCATTATCGATTCGAACGAATATGGACCTCAGACTGTCCCATATGGATTTGGTACCGAGTGCTCTTCAAAAACTTTCGGGCATGGTGGTTCACAATGTGCCATCGCTTTCGCGGATCCTGTTCGTGAAAGAAGTGTAGTCATTATCGCGAATGGCCGTCCCGGAGAAGGGCAGCATCAAAAGCGCTTTCGGCAATTGTTAGAAGCATTGGAGCTGGATTTGAAATCGCTCAGTTAATTATCTGACTTCACTTACGGAGAAACCGCACCGACATAAGGTTTAAAGCCACTTTCACCGGCAACACGACCTTTCCCCTGATCAGGTTTGAGATAATCACCTTGAGCGGGATCGGTATTTTTCAAGGTAATATCTTTCACATCGAATCGAGCATTCTCTGCGAAAATAGTAGGAGAATTGTCAGTCTCGGGTTTGCTGCGGGTTGTCCAATTGAAGGAAGCGCCGGCTGGATTCGCACGCAGGGAAGCCGTTAAACCGTTGGCGTCTCCTCCATTCAGAACCGAAAAATCGGCTTGCTGAGACTCGATGAATAAATTGCGAGTTATGATCATGTCTTCGCTGGTTGCAGAAGGAACGGATCGCATCACAATTGCCTGATCGCATTGATGGAAAGTATTGTTGCCAATCGCAAGTGAGACCAGCGTCGGCTTGTCGGGATCAATAAAAATTCCTCGTTCCAGTTTCTGGAATTTACACTCTTTGATGTCGAGCCAGCGAACAAAATCGGATTGGATTTCGATCCCAGTAGCAAATGGGCCTTCAAACTGACAGCGAAGCAACTGCAGACTTTCGCTGGTCGCATCTCCAGGGCGAATCACTATACCTTTGGCAGAAGCGTTTGATGTGTTGAACGAGCAGTTTTCAACTTTCACTACCGTAGTGAATAATCCCGCTGTGCCGGCCAGATCGATTCCGGTTTGATTGAAATTGATAACTCGTGAATTTCGAATCGTTGTGCCCGGGCACGCGCCTTGAACTTCAATGACGACTGGAGCGCCAGCGGCATCGAATTCAATATTTTCCAGCACGAGTCCTTCTACACTGTCCAGCCTGAGCAGAGGTTGTGTCCCATCGCCTTTCCAGACAACTTTCGAGTCGGATTCGCAAACGATCCTTAATTTCTTGGGAAATCGGAACGTAGGCTCGAGAATCTCGATGGTACCTGAATATTCAACACCAGGCTTGAGAATGATCTTGCGTTCATCCTGGAAGGAGAGGGGGTCATTATATTTCTTTAGATATTCGATGGCTTCGCTGAGGGTTTTAAAAGTCTCGCCTTCGCCGATTGTCATATTCACGCCGACAATCGGAACCTCTTCTGTCATTTCCGGTACAGAATCTTCAGGTTCTGTTGTATCCTTCTTTGTCGGTACATTCGCCTGTTCTGGTTCCTTGTTTTTATCTCCTCCGGAAAACAGATACATGGGAACGAAGATTAGAGCCAGAATCGCAGCTGCAATACCGCCATATAATGCGGGCTTTTCTTTTGCTTGATCCAGAAGCGTTTGAATGGATGCCGGGAGAGTCGAGCGGGACTTTCGTTTAATTGACGATTCCCGCTTGATAAGTGAACTGTTTGATTTCGTAACCTTCGAGGAATTTCGAGTCTTTGCAACATGGCCACTTGATTTCGGTGTTGAGCCGGTTTCGACAGGCATCTCTGCAGGATTGACACTCGATCCATTTTCGGAAGTCTGTTTTTTCTGTACTCCCGATTTACGACCCGGGAAACCACTCAACATACCGGAACCACTGCCGGGTTTGAGTCCGGAGCCAGGTTCCTCACTGCCAATCATCGTCAGGAAGTCGCCAAATTCATCAGTCGTGGGGGCAACCTCAGCGGGGACATTGATGTTGGTACTGTCGGCAGCTGCGGGTTTTGCATTGGTATGCGGTCGCGAATCCCACTGGCGTTCATGATCATTCAACCATTGCTGATCGGCATGATTGACGATCCAGTTTTTCAAATCCTGAGCAACCGCCTCGGCATTCTCGTGCCGGTCCTCCGGCTTTTTCGCCATCATTTTATTCAGAATGACCAGCAAACTCTCAGGCACATCCTGTCGGTACTTATTGACCGACGGCGGCTCCTGAGTTTGATGGGCCATGAGTCGTTGTGCGAGGCTCCCCTGCTCGAACGGAGCATGCTTCGTCAGCATGAAATAGAGTGTGCAGCCCAAACTGTAAATATCGGCTCGATGGTCGACATTATGACTGTTAATCGCCTGTTCGGGGGAGAGAAAGTCGGCTGTGCCTAAGACCCGCTCATCGTGCTGAATCGTCAGGGAATTGTCATCGCTCTCATCAAAGAAACGAGCCAGCCCCATGTCGAGTATTTTGACAGTCCCTTTTAAATCGAGCAATAAGTTGCCCGGTTTGATATCACGGTGAACCAGACCGCATTCGTGAGCATGATGCAAGCCCATAGCAGCCTGTCGCACATATTCGGCTGCATCAATGGGGGTCAGCGGACCTTCCCGCATGATGACCTGATGCAGGTCTCGCCCTTCCACGTATTCCATCACCAGGAAATGAACGACCGATTTTCCATCGCTGAATTGATCGACATCGTAAGCACGGACAATATGGGGATCATCCAGAGCCGCAGCTGCCTGGGCTTCGAGATGAAATCTTCCGAGATAGGAAGAATCGTCGACACGGTTTGCGGGCAGCACCTTAATGGCACAGCGTCTTTTCATAACCGAATGCTCGGCCAGATAGACGGCACTCATCCCGCCTCGCCCCAGCAGACGGAGCAGTTTGTATTTTCCGAGAAAGAAACCTTTATGTTTACCAGCCAGTAATTTCTCGGCTTGCCAGGAAGTGACATCTCCTGCGTTGATGAATGCCCGTGCAGTTGCCTTGGAATCGTTCAGATCAATTTCTGAAGATTCCAGCTCCGCTATTCGCGCCTGAAAGGCTTGATCGGTCATCAAGCCACTTTTTTTTAGGGCATCCGAAAACGCGTTCATTGTTAAGGGGCTCATATGTATCGTATCCATTCTGGTTGCGGCCTCGAGAATACGAGGCTTACTTCCAGACTGAAACAAATTTAACTGTCTGCTCAATGAGCAGAAAACAGATTCTCACGATCGGTTAGCAGCAATCGAAAACGTGCCATTGATGACTGTTAAAGCCCTCGGTTCAATATATGCTAACAAATCCGTTGATCTCGAATGAGTTTGTGGATTGGAACACACTTTTTCGGAGACATCTCCAAACAGACTCATAATGTTAAATATCGGTTGTACTGGCAGAATACTCCGCCAGCTTTAAAACAGACAAAACAGTTATCAGAAAAATACCCGGTTTGAATAACCAGCGTGAATTGAACACTCTTGTTAAGAATACGTTGATATGAGTCGGAGTTGCAATTGTTTCGAGAAGTTTTTCGCAACTTTATCGAGACCGAAGTACAATCTTAACTTTTCTCTCTCTTAGTCAATCATGGGCGCAATGGATCAGAATACGAGAGCAACTATGAATTTTCCACGTCGGGAAACGGTTTTAGGGGTCTTTCTGAAGCATCCTGAACCGGGGAAGGTCAAGTCGCGACTGGGGGCTGAAATTGGTCACGAAAAGGCGGCTTGCCTGTATGAAGCCTTCGTTGCAGATACCATCGAGCGGTTTTGTCAATCTGCTGATCGACTCATTCTGGGGTATTCTCCAGATCACAATACCACTCTCAACTGGCTCCGAAAACAGGGATCCAAAGACGCAATCTGCTGGCCACAACCAGATGCTCACCTGGGAAATCGAATGGCCAGTTATTTCAACTTCGCTTTCGAGCAACCGGAAACGAAATCCGCAATTCTGATTGGTTCCGACAGTCCCACACTCCCTGTTACCTATATCGAGCAAGCTTACGAATGGCTTTATTCCGTCGATTGTGTGCTGGGCCCATCTGCAGATGGAGGCTACTATCTGGTTGGACTTTCTTCCCCTCAGCCTGCAATGTTTGAGGGGATTGAGTGGAGTTCACCGAGTGTTCTCGAAAAGACAGTCGATAGGATTCAGAAACTTGGTCTCTCTATGAAACTTCTGCCTCTCTGGTACGATGTGGACGAACTGGATAACTTACGGATGCTTCGGGGGCATCTGCTCGCCATGAAACAGACTGGTCGAACAGATTTGCCTCGCAGAACCGCAGAGTGGCTCGCCAACTGGACGGAAACCTCTACAGATTGAAGCATCCTCTGGTGACAACAAGATTCAATGATGATGACACAATTGAAATCCCAGAAATGTTGGGAGAGTAACGATGACTGAAGAAAACAAGCCGAATCGAATTTTAATCGCTGATGACAATCCCCAGAATCGGGAATTGATCGAAGCCTATCTGGCCGGTGGCGATTATGAAATTGCTATGGCGGAAGATGGTCAGGATACCATCAGGCAAGTAGAAGCCTTCAATCCGGATCTTTTGTTGCTCGACATCATGATGCCCAAGATGAGTGGATTTGAAGTTTGTCAGCAACTCAAAAAAGACGAAAAAACAGCAGATATTCCTGTTCTGGTCATCACCGCTCTGCGGGACTCTGCTGATATTGAAAAAGCGGTCGAAGCCGGGGCAGACGATTTTCTGTCCAAGCCGATTCACCGTCTGGAATTGATGACACGTGTCCGTTCCTTACTGCGTGTTCGGCATCTGACCAATGAACGTGACCGACTGCTGGCCTATTTGCGAGAAATGGAAAAGCCTTCGGAAGCATAATTGATCAAGTAGGATAGGGGGCTGGTGTCGAAGCGCAGCGAAGCCCTCAGATGAACGGTTCATTGAGTGTTTTCAAATCAATAAGTTCACAAGTCTCTCTCGATCAATATGCGACCAGCAACACTAAAGTCTTAACCGTTATGCGAGCAGTAGTACAACGTGTTTCCTCAGCTTCAGTGGAAGTTGAAGGTTCAACAGTCGGGCAGATTGAACGAGGCTTACTCGTTTTTCTGGGGGTCGGGCAGGGTGATGGAAGAAAAGAAATCACCTGGATGGCAGAGAAAGTCGCCTCTTTGCGAATCTTTCAGGATGAAGACGGCAAGATGAATCGTTCGCTGGTTGACACGCAGGGTTCTGCATTGGTTGTCAGTCAGTTTACTTTATATGGTGACTGCCGGAAGGGGCGTCGTCCCAGCTTCATTCAGGCAGCTGCTCCTGAGGAAGCGAATCAGTTGTACGAAGAATTTGTGGCTGAACTTCGTGGCCATGGAATTCAAGTCGCTACCGGAACATTTCAGGCGACCATGCGTGTTGCCAGTGTCAACGAAGGTCCCATAACAATGCTCATCGATAGTGAAAAGCGGTTTTGATGCCCAGAAAATACTCGAAAAAACGAAATCCGCCACCCGATCCGGAATTTGACGAAATTCCTTATATTCCTCCACGGCCTGAAGAGCAGCTTTTAATCCAGCATCTGGCCTCTCTGCAGGCCGAGCGAATTCTGTGCACAAGCCATGGCCGCGGTCAATTGGCAGGGTTCCTGGCGAGTCAGAACCCGGAATCGCAGGTTCAATGTCATTATCTGGATAGCCATTATGCCTCGCTTTCCAAGGAATACTGGCAGGAAGCCGATCATCGTCCGGAGGTCCTCTGCAGTCCTGATTTGCCGGAGCAGGAGTACGATGTGGTTTGTATTCCCGTGCAACGTCAAGGAAATGCGGAATTGACGCGAGAAATGCTGCAGCAGGCTTATCTACGTCTGGCAGAGAAGGGCACGATGTACTGCGCGGTCAATACTCCCAAAGATCGCTGGCTGCACGAGCAGATGCAGGCCTTACACAAAAAAGTGACAAGGAAAGTCAAAAAAACAGGAGTCATTTACTCGGCCACAAAAACTGGACCTTTGAATAAGATAAAAAATTTCACGAGTCATTTTACGGCGAAAGTGAAGGAGAGAGAACTTGACTTTGAGACCCGGCCAGGCGTCTTTTCGCACCGTCGACTCGATGCCGGTGCCTGGGCTTTGATTCGATCAATGCAAATTAAAAAGGGCATGCAGGTACTCGATTTGGGTTGCGGCTGTGGGGCGGTCGGCATAGCGGCAATCTGTTCTGCCCCGAATGTCAGTGTAACTGCTATTGATTCCTATTCACGCGCGGTACAATGTACTCAACACAATGTTGAGAAAAATCTGGATGCAGCCGAGCAAAAACGATTTACGATCGTGCAGACTCATTCCGGGGAATTTCAGCACAATGGTCAATTCGATCTCGTACTCGCCAACCCGCCCTATTTTGCGAATTTCAAAATCGCACAACTCTTCATTGAGACGGCTCTGCACGCCTTGAAGCCGAGTGGGAAATTTTACCTGGTGACGAAAATGCCTCACTGGTACGAAGAACATTTGCCGGAATTTTTTGCGAGAATACAGATCGACCCCCAGGGAGATTACTCAATCGTCAAGGCTCACAATTAACAAAGTGTCCACAATCTGATCTTGAATCTTTTTTTTTCAACCGGAAAAATTTTCGTGGATTCTCGTATTTAGTAAAGTAGCCTGTTGACATTTGGATCAATTGATATGTACACTCAAAAAGGTTTGTTAGGCTTGACATGTTGTGTCGATAACTAAACTGGAGTACCAGGGATATTAAATAACCATTCATATCCTTAAACCTGCCCCAAGCCTTCTTCAACCTGCCTTACAGATATCTCAACGATCGGGGGATCAATGAGTTATCACTTACCTGACGGGGACACATGGCCTGAAAGTCCATTGGCTTTCATTGCGGCTTATGTATTCCAACCGTGAATCGGAATCCAACCTCAGTTTACCTCAAGGAGATCACGAATGGGTCACTCAAAGTCTTACAATGATACCTGTAACCCGTCACACTTTCGTAAGTTGTCTCGACGTGGATTTTTATCCGTCGGGGCTATAGCAGGGGCTGGCCTGACATTACCGGATTTGTTCCGGTTGCAGTCTGCTCAGGCTGATTTGAAGGATTACTCCAATTTTGAGGGAACTGCCAAGTCTATTATTCACATTTACCTGCCCGGGGGGATGGCTCAGCAGGAATCCTTCGATCCTAAGCCGTTCGCTCCGATTGAGTATCGCGGCGAAATGAAGCAGGTCAAGACAAAGATTCCCGGGCACTTGTTCGGTGAGTCTCTCCCCAAAACTGCCGATATTGCTGATCGGTTGACAATTATTAACTCCATGTCTCATGGCGAAGCTGCACATGAACGTGGTACTCACAACATGTTCACTGGGTATCGTCCGAGTCCTGCTCTGCAGTATCCAAGTATCGGGGCGATTGTCAGTCACGAATACGGTCCTCGGAATAACCTTCCTCCTTATGTCTGTATTCCCAATCAGCCGAATGAATTTGCGGGGACTGGTTACCTCAGTTCTTCCTATGCAGCGTTCAGTCTTGGAAGCGACCCTGCTTCTAATGGGTTTAAGGTTCGTGATCTGGATATGTATGCAGGAATTGATGATTCCCGCTTCGCCACACGCCGTAGTGCGTTGGATGCTGTGAATGATCACTTCCGTGCGATTGAGAAGTCGGACAAGATTTCCGCGATGGATTCCTTCTATGAACGAGCTTATTCTCTGATCAGTTCGCCACAGGCTCGTGAAGCCTTCGATATCGAAAAAGAAGATGGCAAGCTGCGAGATGCTTACGGTCGAAATCAGGCCGGGGCTCGCATGCTGATGGCTCGCCGTCTGGTGGAATCTGGCGTTCGTCTGGTGAATCTGACCTACGGTGGTTGGGACATGCATAGTAATATCGTGAGTGGTTTCAAAAATACGATGCCAGCTTTCGATCAGGCCTTCTCAACTCTGATTACAGATCTCGAGCAGCGTGGTCTGCTCGACGAAACCCTTGTGATGGTTTCTTCTGAGTTTGGTCGTACGCCTAAGATTAATAAAGATGCTGGTCGAGATCACTGGCCGAAAGTCTTCAGTGTGGCCCTGGCTGGTGGTGGCATCAAGAAGGGTTATGTCCACGGAACTTCCGATGCAACAGCGACCGAACCGGATCTCGATCCAGTTGGACCTGCTGACCTGTTCACAACTGTCTATCACGCGATGGGAATCGTGGCTGATAAAGAACTGATGGCACCTGGCGATCGTCCAATCGAAATCGTCGATGGCGGCAAGGTGATCAACGAAGTACTTGCTTAATTATAGAATGAGTCCCCCAGCGTGGTTCCTTTTGGGCTTACGCTGGGGGCTTTTTAATAGATGTTGATGAGTTGAGGCAGTCGTTCTGCGTTTCAGGACTGTCTCTCAATATACAATTGCCTGCTTATGCTTTTTAAGCTTTACGCTTGGAAAGACTGAAAGAGTGGGCTATCGCGTTACGATTCAAGAGAGTCGTATCGGCTTTTGCTAATGAAAATCACGTGAGCCAGGGGGGAATTGCTCATGATGGGACGGAATTCATATTTCTGTCAGCTGGTCAGATCGCTTTCAATAGCGTCAATTGCATTGACAATCAGTATCCAGTCAGCTTTCGCAACCGATCCAGATGTTTCCAGGATTTTGCCTTACGGTGGTCAGGTTGGTCAGCAGGTAGAGGTGACATTCTCTGGAAATCGTCTCGAAGATGCTGTCGAAATTGTGGCTTTCAAGTCTGGTCTGGAAATCACTGAGGTGACTGCACCTGAAGATAAAAAAGGGCGGGAAGTCAAAGCCAAAATTAAAGTTCTGGATGATTGTGACCTAGGGCCTCATCGACTCCGTGTTCGTACGAAGTCGGGTCTTTCTGAAGTCGTCACATTCTTTGTGGGAACTTTACCAGTTGTTGAGGAAAAAGAGCCCAACACAGAATTTACTGCTCCACAGGCTATTGAAAATAAGGTCACTGTTCACGGTCGCATTGATAATGAGGATGTCGATTATTTCACAGTGACTGCTAATAAGGGAGAACGACTCTCCGTAGAGGTCGAAGGGCTTAGGCTCGGAACTGAATTTGCCGGCAGTAACTTTTTTGATCCTTATATTGCCATTCTCAACGAGAGTCGTTTTGAGCTCGCTGCCTGTGATGATCACGCATTGACCTATCAGGACGGTTTTGCCTCACTCATCGTTCCTGAAGATGGAACTTATTATATCGAAATCCGAGATGCGTCGTACGGTGGCCACGGTGCAGCTTACTATCGATTGCATATTGGAGATTTCCCTCGTCCTACTGGAACAGTTCCCTCGGGCGGACAACCTGGAGAAACATTGAATGTCAAATTCTACGGCGATGTCGCTGGAGAGTTTGAGCAGCAGGTCACACTCCCCACGCAGAAAGAACTTAAGTTCGGTTATCACCCCGTGCAGAATGGGAGTGTCGCTCAGACTCACAATCGTTTCTGGATTTCATCACTGCCCAATGTGATTGAAGTCGAGCCGAATGAGCAGCGAGAGCAGGCAACATTAATCTCTATTCCTTCTGCGGCTAACGGAATCCTGTTGTCCAATGAGGATGTTGACTATTTCAAAATGGAAATGAAGAAAGATCAGCAGGTTGATCTCGATGTTGTCGCTCGCCGAGTGCGGTCTTCCATCGATTCGGTAATCAATGTTTACAATGATAAAGGTGGACGACTGGCTGGCGACGACGATCGCAAACGTCCCGACAGCTGGGTTCGCTTCAAGGCTCCTGCTGATGGTACCTATTACTTTCAGGTTACCGATCAGTTAGGAAATGGGGGGCCTGATTTCCATTATCGCGTCGAAGTGACTCCCGTCGAACCAGCTATGGAAATTACAACAAATGATATCTCCCGTTATGTGCAACCTGATGTCGAAGTCCCGCAGGGGCGTCGTTTTGCAATTCTCGCGAGTATTAAGCGTGAGAATTTTGGAGGAGCAGTCCAGTTCATCGCTGATAATCTTCCAGCCGGAATTCGTCTGGAATCTCCAGAATCCTGGAGTAGCACTGGAGTTGTTCCCCTGATGTTCCATGTCGATGAAAATGTTGAATTGGATTCTTATCTTGCCAGCGTTGTTGGCAAATGGACCAATCCCAACAATGATAAGCAGGTCTTGACTGCACCACTTAAGCAGGAGTTACTTCAGGTTCGAGGTCAGAACAACGATTACGTCTGGGTTGAAAACTTTGATGTGATGCCGGTAACTGTCACTGAAAAAGTTCCTTTCGATGTGCAAATTATTGAGCCCAAAGTGCCAATCGTTCGCGGTGGTGTGATGAATCTCAAAGTCGTTGCACAACGGGATGAAGGATTTGACGAAGAAATTCGCGTGCTTGTCCTGCAGAATGCACCTGGAGTGAATTCCAGTCGTTCAGTGAAAATTGAAAAAGGTCAGACGGAAGCATTAATTCCATTGAATGCTGCAGGAAATGCTGCAATACAAGAATCTGCGATCTGCGTGACAGCAACAGCTCGCGTTGGAAATGGAAACATTACCATCAACAGCCCCTTTACGATGTTGCGAGTTGCCGAAAAATACATGAATCTGAAATACAACACGATTGCGGTTGAACAGGGCTCGCCCGTAGATTTGCCTATCGAAATTGAAAATCTGACTGCTTTCGAAGGTCCTGCCAAGGTGAAATTGATTGGACTCCCCAATAAAACCACAACGGTTGAAAAGGAAATTACCAAAGAGACCACACAACTGGTTTTCCCGATTACGACAGAAGCTGAATCGCCTGTTGGTGAGCATAAGAATCTATTTTGTCAAATCACTGTGATCGAAAACGGCGAAGAAATTGTTCATAACATTGGGACGGGTCGCATGCGAATCAATAAGCCGGCTCCAGTAATTGTGGCTAAGCCAAAAGAAGAGCCCAAGCCTGTAGAAAAGAAACCTGAAGCTCCAAAACCGAAGGTACTTTCTCGCATCGAACAACTTCGTCTGCAACAGGAAGCTCTTCGTAATCAGGCGAATTGAATATATGAGTTAATTGATGTATAATTCGGGCAATCCTGAATTGCTCAGTCGGAGAGTATTTTTGGCTTGAGGCCACTCAAGTCAAATCTCTCTGGAATGTTTAAATGCTCAAGCTGTTGTCCCACCTTAATCCGCAGATATTTCGTGAGATCAAAAAAGAGAATCACAAATGCGACTTCCACAAAAATCCCACCACGCAATTTCATTATCAGTTCTTGCCATATTTGGTGTTTTGAGCATTCCTCAATATGCTGATGCCGCGGATCGCTCACTTGTGAGTATCGGCTTGTATCCACCGCAGGTGAATCTGAAAACGGCTAAAGACCGTCAGGCTCTGGTCGTTCAGGCAGTTTATGCAGATGGTGTTACAGAAGATGTTACCTCCAAAGCGGCTTTCAAGCTGACGGGTGAAAATTGTGTGAAACTGGAAGGGGCAACCGTTTTACCCGTTGCAGATGGCACTGGTACTTTAGAGTGTAGCTTCAATGGTCAATCGGCTTCCGTTCCGATTTCCGTCAAAGAAGCAACTGCAGCTCGTCCTGTCAGTTTTAAGCTCGATGTGATGCCCGTCTTCATGCGAACAGGTTGTAATAGCGGTAGCTGTCACGGAGCTGCTCGTGGTAAAGATGGCTTCAACTTATCACTGTTTGGATTCGACCCCGATGGCGATCACTTCCGCATTACTCGTGAACAACTGGGCCGCCGCATTAATCTGGCTGTTCCTGAGGCCAGTATGCTCGTTCAGAAAGGAACGGGTCAGGTTCCTCACACAGGCGGTAAATGCTACGAAGTCGATTCCAGCTACTGCGAAGATATCGTGGAGTGGATTGCCAATAAGTGCCCGAAAGATCCCGAAGATATTCCTTATTGTGATTCCATTGCACTCTATCCAGAGCAAGCTGTGCTGGATGGGGCAGGTGCTCAACAACAGTTGATCGTACTAGCTCACTATAGTGATGGGACCGAACGTGATGTGACTCATCTGGCCTTGTTTCAGTCGAGTAACGATAACTCTGCGACAGTCGACACGAAAACCGGTTTGATCACAGCTGCCAAACGGGGCGAAGCTTTTGTGATGGCACGATTTGCAACTCACACGGTTGGCTCTCAGATGATCGTCCTTCCCAAAGGTTTGGACTTCACCCTGACTGACGAAAAGCCAACAAACTACATCGATGAACTTGTTTTGCTGAAGTTGAAAAAGTTGAGGATGAACCCATCACCCATTTGCAGTGATGAAATCTTCGTGAGACGAATTTATATTGACATGGTGGGCCAGTTGCCTCCACCCGACAAATACCAGGCCTTCTTGCAGGATCAGGATCCCGAGAAACGCGGCAAGCTGATTGATGAACTGATCGAGCAAAAAGAATTCACAGAATTGTGGGTTTCCAAGTGGGCCGAGTGGCTCATGATGCGGTCCAGTAATCAGGTCAGTTACAAGTCAATTATTCTGTACTACAACTGGCTGGCTGAGCAGATTGCAGATAATGTCCCGCTCGATCAAATGGTTAACGAACTGCTCACGAGCAGTGGTGGGACATTCAGCGAGCCTGCGACCAATTATTATGAATTGGAACGTGATAATCTGAAAGTGGCTGAAAACGTCGCTCAAACCTTTATGGGGATGAGAATTCAATGTGCCCAGTGCCACAATCATCCCTTCGATCGCTGGACCCAAAACGATTACTACAACTTCGCTGCTTTCTTTGCACAGGTGGGACGTAAGCAAGCTGAGGATAGTCGCGAGCAGATTATTTACAATCGCGGCGGTGGAGAAGTAAAACACCCCGTCACCAATCAGAACGCGATACCCGTATTTCTTGGCGGCGGTAAGGCTGATGTCAGTGGTAAAGATCGCCGTGTCGTGATGGCGAACTGGCTGGCTTCTCCAGAGAATCCCTTCTTTGCAGAAAACTTCGTCAATCGAATCTGGCATCACTTTTATGGCATCGGCATCATCGATCCCGTCGATGATATCCGGGTCAGTAACCCACCTACGAATCCGGAATTGTTAAAGGAGATGGCGAAACGCTTTACGGAGTCTGGTTACGACTACCGTCAATTGATTCGTGAAATCTGTAATTCCAAGACTTACCAACGTTCAACGGAGCGAAATGCTTCCAACGAAACTGATGAAACCAATTTCGCTCATCAGACGACTCGACGAATCAAAGCTGAATCTGTACTCGACATGATCAGCCAGGTGACTGAAACCAAAGATAAATTCAAAGGTTTGCCTCTGGGTTCTCGGGCTGTTCAAATTGCCGACGGAGCTACATCAAATTATTTCCTGACGACCTTCGGTCGAGCGACGCGTGAAACCGTCTGTTCCTGCGAAGTCAAAATGGAACCATCACTTTCCCAGGCATTGCATCTGCTCAACGGTGATACTTCAAACCAGAAGATTGCCAGTGGTCCCGTTGTGAAAGCATTTGTAGCTGAGAAGAAACCAGCAGATGATGTCATCAAGGAACTCTATGTTCGCTGCTTGAGCCGTCAGCCTACCGAAGAAGAGTTGAATAAACTTCGGCCTCTGTTTGCCGAAGAGAGCAATTACAAGCAAGCCTGCGAAGATGTCTTCTGGGCTCTACTCAACAGCCGTGAGTTTTTGTTCAATCACTAAGATTGATTCCTAAATGACGTCCTCCCAGTCATCATTTGTTATCAGGCTCGGTTTGTGAACTGTGGCACAAATCTCAGTTCACAAACTATCGCGATGTCTGACGAATACAGATTGATCCTCAAATTTTCCTGCCTGCCAAACGAGTTATCATGATGAAAAAATTTCTCATCACGTCCTTGATTTTCTGTGCTTCATTCATCGTTGCGGATATTCATGCCGCTGAAGAAGCAGCGGTCGAGAAAATCACATACGATGACCATATTCTGCCTATTTTCAGACAGCGTTGTGGCTCTTGCCATAATGCGAGTGATCAAAAAGGGGGATTGGTTCTGGACAATTTCAACGGCTTGATGGCTGGGGGTGGGTCTGGTGGTTCTGTTGAACCGGGTGATGCCTCTTCATCATATCTCTACATGGTGATCAATCATGATTCCGAACCGTTCATGCCACCGAATCAACCTAAGATGCCTGAAAAGGAATTGACGTTGATCAAGGAGTGGATCGACATGGGAGCCTTGCAAAATAAAGGGAGCAAGGTTGTCAAGAAAAAGAACGATCTGGCAAAAATTGAAATCTCGACGGAACGACCAGCCGATGCTCCCGTAATGCCAATTTCTGTTCCCTTGGCTCCTGTGCATACGCCAAATACTGGAAATAGTGTCACCGCTTTAGCCTGCAGTCCCTGGGCGCCATTGGCAGCGATTTCAGGTTTCGAACAGATCCTGCTTTATGATACGAACTCGGGATTGTTAGCTGGAGTTTTGCCGTTTCCAGAAGGGACTCCCCAGATTTTGAAATTCAGCCGCAATGGTCAATTGTTGATGGCTGGCGGAGGTCAGGGCGGAGCTTCAGGACGTGTGATTGTTTTTGATATCAAGACTGGAAACCGAGTCGCAGAACTTGGGAATGAATACGATTCTGTTCTCGCAGCTGACATCAGTTCTGATCATGCGATGGTCGTGTTGTGTGGTCCGAAGAGAATGATTCGCGTTTTCTCTGTTCAAACCGGAGAGCAACTTTACGAAAAGAAAAAGCATACTGACTGGATCACAGCAGCCGAGTTTTCTCCCGATGGAGTACTGCTCGCAACGGCCGATCGCAGTAATGGGATGACACTCTGGGAAGCGATGACTGGAAATGAATATCTCAATCTCAAAGGACACACGGGAGCCATTACCGATGTTTCCTGGCGTCCCGATTCCAATCTGGTGGCCAGCAGCAGTGAAGATGGAACGATTCGTCTCTGGGAATTGAACGATGGAAACGAAGTCAAAAGGTGGAACGCCCACGGCGGTGGTGTTTCTGCAATGGACTACACAAGAGACGGAAATATCATTTCGATTGGTCGTGATCGCGTTGTGAAACTCTGGCAGGCCGACGGGAAAGAAATCAAAGCATTTGGCGGACTTCCCGACCTCGGAATGGAAGTCGCTTTCGATGCTGAATCCAACCGCGCCATTGGTGGGGATTGGACCGGAGATGTCCGAGTCTGGGATGCGTCCACGGGAACTCACTTATTCTCACTGGCGACGAATCCGCCTGGGCTTTCTGAGCAGATGGCAACATCAATCGAACAATTGAAGCAAGCCGAAAGTAAACTGAAGTCTTCGCAGGATAGCCTTGCCGCTCTCAATAATAAGATTGCTGCCCGTCAACAGGCGGTGACTGCTAAAAAGCAGGACATCACCAATCGAGAAATGGAATTAACACAAGCCAATACTCAAAAAGACCAACTGAAAAAACAGCTGGATGCGGCTACTGCAGAATTGGCCAAGAAGAGTGCTGAGCAGAAATCTCAGGAAGGAACAATAGGTCAGCTGAAAAAAGAAGTAGAGTCGTTGACCAAAGCGGCTAACGATAAAAAAGCAGCAGTCGCGACTGCAACTCAGCAAAAACAAACTGCAGAGAACCAGGTTTCTGAACTGAATAAGAAAATCGAAGAAGCCAAAAAACAGGAAGGCGAAGAGGGGCAAAAAGCTGTCGCAGCTTTGGAGCAACAATTAACAACTGCTCAACAGCAACTCGATGCTCAGACGAAATCTCATGCGGAAGCCGTCCAGGCTCAGACGGCAGTTGATGCCGCTTTAGCCGCAAAGCAGAAGCAGGTGACAGATCTTGAAACTGCTCTGGCGGCAACTCAGAAGGCTGTCCAGGAGATGACAGTTGCTGTTAAGAATGCTGACAAAGCATTCAAAGATCAGGAAGCCAATGCAAAAAAGCTGCAGGATAGCCTACCAGAATTGAAGAAGCAGTTAGCCGAACTTGAGAAGGTCGCTCCGATTACTGAAGACGAAAAGAAACAACAGGCGGAACTGGCTGCTCAAGTGAAACAGAACGAATCTCTAGTTGCATTATCAGCGGCTCATAAGCAAAAGCTGGAACAGCAACTGGCGGGCTCTCAGCAGGCATCTGCCCAAAATTAATAATTTTCAATTCGTCAGCTATTTATTTTCCATGAGGGGACAATAATTTAAGATCAGTCATAGGATGTGAAAAACTGATCTCACGACGATAAGTCTTATTTCAGCGGAAAATTACAGAAAGCGAAACGATGAAATTATTTTGTGCTTTGACAATCCTGTTAATTGCAGGTCAATCGGCTTTTGCAGCGGAACCCGCCTCCAGCCCCCTCGATTTCTCCGCAAAGTCGATCGAGGGAAAAGATGTAGATCTGTCAAAGTACGATGGAAAAGTTGTTCTGATTGTCAATGTTGCCAGTCGATGTGGTGCGACTCCCCAATACGAAACTCTGCAGCAATTGAACGAGACTTACAGTGATAAAGGTCTGGTCATTCTCGGATTTCCGTGTAATCAGTTCGGTGGACAGGAACCGGGTTCTGAAACGCAAATTCAGGAATTTTGTTCTGCTAACTACGGTGTGACTTTTGATATGTTTTCAAAAATTGATGTCAATGGAAAAGAGGCTTCTCCGGTCTATCAGTTCTTGACTTCAAAGCAGACAAATCCGGAATTCGCGGGACCGATTCGCTGGAACTTTGAAAAATTCCTGGTGAATAAAGAGGGAAATGTTGTGGAACGCTTTGCCACGGGAGTCCAACCCGATTCTCCGAAAGTGATCGCCGCAATTGAACGAGAATTAGCCAAATAAGCTAAATTCTACAACCTGAATGATAAAGCCAGCCTACTGAGGTTGGCTTTTTTCATGGAGTTGAATCTGTTGTTATCAATTATAAACCAATAATCTTTGATATGCTTATAGCCGTTTCCGTGAATGTGTAGCGGGTGATAGACTGGAAACAAAAAATTCAAACCATCAAAAACCGCTACAATAATCTGCAAACTGCAGTAGCCTGGGGATGAAATGAATTGCAAATTCAATCCATTATTTTTACTGATTCTGATGCTGACTTCGCTGTGTGGATTCAACCATTTTGTGGTCGCTGAAGAAAAGAGTCCCAATTCCGTGGAAGCCACGGAGAAAAATACTTCGGTCACTGATTTCAAAATAATCGCCGACAGATATCGAGAAGCGATTGTTTCAGTTTCCTTTCTTGGCAGAGATGGAGAAGAATTAGGGATGGGTGCCGGTTTTGTCATTGATAAATCGGGTTTAATTGCTACGAATCGACATGTGATAGGAGAAGCTCGACCAATTCGCGTCACCTTTCTCGATGGGCAGCAATTTGCGGTCGAATCAATTTATGCCAGTGACGAGATTGCCGACCTGGCTCTACTCAAGTTGAACCAGGATGACTTAGTCGGACGAAAAGTGGTCAAATTGGAATTGGGCAGTCGGGCAGAGCAGGGGGATGAAGTCGCCGCGATTGGACATCCTCGTGGTTACAAGAATTCTCTGGTCACTGGAATTGTTTCTGGATCCCAGGAAATTAATGGCATCAATTTAATTCAGGTTTCGATGCCGATTGATCATGGCAACAGTGGTGGGCCGTTATTAGATCGTGAAGGGAATGTCGTTGGAATAATTACTTATAAAAGTGCGGAAACGGCCAATGTCGGTTTTGCCATGCCGGTAAACAATTTGAAGTCGCTGATCGACTCCCCTAATCCGATTACTCTTTCCCGCTGGACAACGATTGGTCGCCTGAATCCTCAGAAATGGGAGGAATTCTTCGGAGCCGCCTGGAGCCAACGCGCAGGAAAAATTCACGTCTCGGGAAGTGGAAAGGGATTTGGTGGGCGCTCTTTGTGTCTCTGGCATGAACCCCCTTCAGCTCCTGAACAATTTGAACTTCAAGTCTCTGTGAAACTGGAGGACGAATCTGGTGCTGCTGGTTTAGTTTTTTATGCTGATCGTGGGGATCGACATTATGGCTTCTATCCCAGCGCGGGCAATCTGAGGTTATCCCGGTTTGATGGAGCCGATGTTTTTAGCTGGCATGTGCTTGAAGAATTCAATACGCCAGCTTACAAACCCGGTGACTGGAATCTACTGAAGGTTTCTGTGAAGGAGTCTCATATTCGATGTTTCTGTAACGGAGAACTGGTCTTCGACCTGAAGGATCAGCCTGTCCGTGCGAATTCAAATGCTGTGGGGCTGGCCAAGTTTCGCGATACGAAAGCCAGTTTTCGAGGCTTCCAAATGGCAGAGGAATTACTCAATCCGGTATTGACCGAAGAGATCCAGCATCAGTTGGAACAATTGCTTGACGATTTGAAGACAGAGGAACTGGCCAGTCAACATTCAGTGCAGAAACTGCAGGATTTTCCACCGCAAAGTCAGGAATATTTGAATAAACAGGCAGAGGAGTTGGAACACAGAGCAGCTGAAATCCGACGTCTAAATCGTCGAGTTCATGAAGCCAATATTCAGAATCTGATTGAGGAAGAACTAAAGTGTGAAAATCCTCAGATTAGTCAACTGGCGTTACTGTTGTCGAGATATGACAACCCTGAAATCGGTGTCGAAAATTATCTGATGCAAATCGATGAGATGGCTCAGGACATTGAGATGATGATTGGTGATCAGCAGCTGAGCGAGATTGAACGCCGTGAAATCATGGATCGATATCTGTTTGAAGAAAACGGTTTTCATGGTAGTCGGACGAATTACTATCACAAATCAAACAGTTATCTGAATGAAGTGATTGATGACAGGGAAGGACTGCCGATCTCTTTGTCGGTCTTATATCTTGCCCTGGCGGATAAGCTTAAACTTGATATCCGTGGAGTGGGCTTACCAGGGCATTTCATCGTGCGACAATATGTGGACAGCGAACCGGAGAGTATGATCGATGTATTTGATCGAGGACGGGTTCTGGGGTTAGTCGATGTGATGACCCGAGTCGAACTGCAATCCCGTTCCGCTTGGAACGATGCTTATCTGGAGCCTCAGTCATCACGGGCAATACTGATTCGGATGATTCGAAATTTACAGGGAATCGCTGAACGTCAGGAAAGTGTTGAGGATATATTACGTTATTTGAATCTGCTGGTTGGGATAGATTCTGAAAATCAGATTGAGCATCGTTATGTCCGTGCTCTGGTTGCGATTCGTCAGCGAGAACGATCACTGGCTGAAAAAGACCTAGCCTGGTTACATGAGAATGCTCAGCCTGTTCTCAATGAGCGTCAATTGAATGAATTGTCAAGTTTTGCTGAGCAATGGCTGGGTTTAAAGCCTCTGGAAAAAACTGCGCACGAGCAAGGGGGCGACTGAAAAACTTCAGCCAGTCATAGCATGGCCTGTGACTTCGTCTGTCTTAAACGTTCAGCAGTCAGATGCAGGCAAACTGCCTGTGGAATACTTAAGGATGACATTGAAAGCTCGACAGAGCACATCCTCACATTATAGTCCGTGCGATGGGCATGAAATCATCGCCTTCAGCCGAAGTATTCAGTCTCACTGAGGCAAACGGCAACATCCTGGTCCACATGCAGGAGCTGATGAAGGTGGGCATCCATTTGCAATTGGAAGACCGCCGCTACTGGCATGGGCGACTGGGACGCTGAGCAGTTTTTCCAAATTTGACTGTCCACAAGCAGGACATTCCGGTTGTTCTGAAGGACGAACCAGCAATTCGAACTGGTCATGGCAATCAGAGCAGCGATATTCAAACAGTGGCATTTCTACTTCCAAAATCACTTCAGGAGATCAGATCGAGTCAATGAATACAAAGTTAATATTCTGGCGTGAATATTATCAGAAATCAATTCTCACTGAATGAGACAGGGAATACTGCAGTTTGCGGGTTACGATAGCGGCTTTTTGATGATTTGAACCCTCTATTTCCAGTCAATCACCTGCTACACATTCACGGAGACAGCTAACGTCCGCGGAATCAAAAAAAATATCTCAATTCCGTATTTGATTGGCTCGAATCCTCTGAATTATTTCCAGGAACTCGTCATAGTCTTCCTGAGAATCCGATTGAGAAGACTCGTTAAAATAAGGAGCTTGACGGTTTGGCCATGCAGAGGGAACTTGCAATTGAGAATTTTGAGATTCATCAAGAGCTGGCAGCAAAGGCAGAACATGCCCACTAAACCCCTTGGCGGAGGTGGTCTGATAAACGCGTTGCTGGTTGTCTTGAAAACGACCATCCAGAAAGACGATCGCCAGCGCGAGGCAGGCCGCGGTCAGAGAGAAAATGGGAAAGAACTGTTGCTTCCATTCCTGATAACGATTTCGCGAAATCTGCTTTTCTGGCAATCGCTGAGACAGCGAATTCCACAGTGAGGTTTTCAGTTCGCTCACAGGTTCTTCGTGGACACGATCAATCACACCGATCGCATCGCATAATCCTCGATAGTGATCCCGACATTTCGGGCAACTGGCCACGCTGCGTCGGAGAGTTTCCGGAAGCTCATCTGGAGCATCCCGTCCGACCAACAGAGCCAGCTTATCATAATTTTCAATACATCGGCAATTCATGGTTTCACCCATAATAAATTCAAATCCTACTGCAGTTTGCAGTGTACTGTAGCGGCTTTTTGATGGTTTGAGCCCTCTATTTCCAGTCAATCACCCGCTACACATTCATGGAAACGGCTATAATCTTTCACTCAGAACAAATTGCTCACGAGAAATGACTTCAATACTCTGTTAACTTTCCACCGGGGGTGAAGGGGCATCTTCTATACGTTTCAGCCAGAGAGCCTTGAAGCGATTTCTTGCTTCAGCCAATCTCCAGCGGATAGTCGCTTCTTTCCGGCCCACAATGGCTGCAATTTCTGCAGTGGAAAAATTTTCCAAATCGCGGAGGACGAGCACAGAACGATATTTTTCGGGAATATCTTCCATGACCCGTAGAACTTCTTCCGACATATCCTGATGGTTTCTCGGATCGGCTGACCCGGGATTCATCGGCTCATCGGGCTGAATTTCACTAAATACAGACGTTCGCCCCCGTCGTTTACGTTTTCTTAGGAAATCGAGAGTCAAATTGACCCCAATTCGAAACAACCATGGTCCAAATCGACGAGAAAGATCAAATTGATCCAGATTCTCGTACACCCGCAAAAAAGTTTCCTGTGCTAAGTCTTCAGCCAAGGTATCTTCATGAACGAATCGATAAATGACCCGATAAAGTTTTTTTTCGTATCGCAGAACCAGATCCCGAAAGGCGTCCCGATCTCCGCGACGCGCATCTTCAATCAGCCGCGCATCACTGACGGCGGAAGGTAACGATTCCTGTAAATTTTCAATATATGACTCGGGCATATCCGAACAATCTTTTGAAGTAATTGTCATCAACTATTATTACGGTTTCCAGGGGAGTGATGTTGGAGGAATTCGAAAATTTGTCATGTTTTCAGGATCAATTCCCTCAGATTCTGCAGAAATTGGCTCATTAAGTTGATTCCGGGATCACTCCACGATAAAGTTCGCCTACGAGAAATGCCTGCCCAGATGGCGGAATTGGCAGACGCGCCAGGTTGAGGGCCTGGTGGGGTTAATACCCCGTGGAGGTTCGAATCCTCTTCTGGGCATTTCTTTGCTTTGTCGGCTGCTCCGACGATATTTTGCTTGGAATTCGCTCTCAATTTATTGTCCTTGCGATGGGGCTAAAACCCTCGCCTTCAGGCAAAATTTTTAGGTTCTTTTTTCGTGGGTTCAAA
>DEML01000009.1:1038-67787 GCA_002359185.1 Planctomycetaceae bacterium UBA2671 | reverse complement strand
AATAAAAACCTGGCATGTGAGCGAAAAGACTTCAGTCCGAAGCTCACGGCCAAAAAAACGATGGCTTCAGCCGATAGTAATTCAGTTGTTGGAAACGGATTATCAGGCTCACCATTTTTCCCATCGACTTGCATTTCGCATAGGCGACCTCTTATACCTATTGGAGGAATGTAAGACTCGAATCGATTACTGGGAATTTGATAATATGAATGCTCATCTCCAACGTTTTTTGCTGCTCTCCGTTTTGTCTGTTTCTGCTCTGATCTTTTCAGGTCAGACTACCGTGGCAGCGGAAACTCCCAATGTGCTGTTTCTGATCTGCGATGACCTCAATTGCGATCTGGGGTGTTATGGGCATGAGCAGGTCAAATCTCCGAATATCGATAAATTGGCGCAACGCGGCGTCCGCTTTGCCAACGCTCACTGTCAGTATGCTTTATGCGGCCCAAGCCGGGCTTCGTTTATGACGAGTCTGTATCCAACTCAGAATCTGGTGACTCGCAATGCGATCTATATTCGCGAACATGTGCCGGATGTTGTCACGATGTCGCAGATGTTTCGCAGTCATGGTTATCTGGCGACCAGAATCGGCAAAATTTATCACTATAATGTGCCGCTACATATCGGCACGAGTGGACACGATGATCCCTATTCCTGGAATATTACAATCAATCCCCGCGGTCGGGATGTGATCGAGCAGGATCAGATTTTCAGTCTGGTCCCCGGCAGTTATGGCGGCACTCTCAGTTGGATGTCAGCTGATGGAACCGATCGGGAACAGACCGATGGCATTGCCGCTGATGAAGCCATTGAGCAATTGAAACATTACAAGCAGACAGGGAATTCATTTTTCCTGGCTGTCGGTTTGTATCGTCCGCATACTCCTTATGTCGCTCCCCATAAATATTTCGATCAATACCCTGCTGATTCGATTCCTGTGCCTGAAGTTCCAGAAGGGTATTTGGATACGCTTCCAAAACCAGCCGCGAAATCGATTCGGGCGAAAAAGCAACAGATTGATCTGCCGCAGGAAACTGCCCAGCAGGCTATTCAGGCTTATCATGCCTCAATTACGTTTGCCGATGCGCAAGTTGGCCGGATTCTGAAGGCTCTCGAAGAAACGGGATTGGCAGAGAATACAATCGTGATGTTTACATCGGATCATGGTTATCACATGGGTGAGCATGGGCACTGGCAGAAAATGTCACTCTTTGATAATGGAACACATGTGCCGTTGATCGTTGCGGGTCCCGGAGTGACTGATCAGGGGAGTGTCGTTGAAGGCCCCGTGGAGATGCTGGATTTCTATCCCACACTGGCAGAGATGTGTGACTGGAAGGCTCTGAGCACGGTGCAGGGGGTAAGCTTTGCTCCATCTTTGAAAGATCATACGAAGCAGACTCGGGAGTCGGCATTGAGTCAGTTGCATAACAGTTTCAGCATTCGCACCGATCGCTATCGCTACACTGAGTGGGGTGAAAACGGAGCCGACGGACAGGAGTTGTACGATCATGAATCCGATCCGCAGGAGATGAACAATCTCGTTGGTCAACCGAAGTACAAAGATACACAGGCGAAGTTGTCTGAAATGTTGCAAAAGCGAGTCGCAGAGGCTCAGGTTCCCCCCAAGGGTTTAAAGCAGATTACCTTTGAAAACCGAAGGCGAGTTCCCAAACAAAATTGAGTTGATGATTCATAACCTCATGCGGAGGTTCGTCAAAGCAATAACGGTCAGAATAGAAAATAGGGATTTTGGAATGTCTCATTTCAGGATGAAATTTCAGATTTTCCTGGCATATATTTTTCTGCTTCCGGGAATCGATCTCGCTTCAGTGTTTGCCGTTGAGAAACCCGACTCTCATTCACGCCCCAATTTCATCATTCTACTGGCAGATGATCTGGGTTATGGAGAGTTGGGATGCCAGGGAAATCCTCAGATTCCGACTCCGCATATCGATTCCATTGCCCAGGAGGGTGTTCGCTTTACGAATGGCTACGTTTCTGCTTCATACTGCAGTCCTTCGCGGGCAGGCTTGATGACCGGGCGGTATCAAAGTCGATTTGGCTATGAAACAAATCCCGTGGGAGCAGTGAATGAGGATCCGAATGTAGGATTGCCTAGGATGGAGGTGACCCTGGCTGATCGCCTCAAAGCGGCTGGTTATCGCACCAGTCTGGTCGGAAAATGGCATCTGGGTGGAACGGCTTATTATCATCCTCAACGAAGAGGTTTTGAAGAGTTCTTCGGCTTTCTGCATGAGGGGCACTATTTTGTGCCGCCGCCGTATGACGATGTGACGACGATGTTGCGGGTTAAAAAATTGCCCAATGGAACGTCAGGTCGGGCAAAGTTTGGAAATCGTGTTTTCTCAACTCACATGAATCATGCAGAGCCGGCTTATGACACGAACAATCCGATCCTTCGCAGTAGCCAGCCGGTGGTTGAGAATGAATATCTGACGGATGCATTCACACGAGAAGCATGTGAGTTTATTGAGCGATCCAAAGAGCAACCTTTCTTCCTGTATGTTGCCTACAATGCCGTCCATTCGCCATTGCAAGCCACGGACACTTCCATGCAGAAGTTTGCTTCAATTGAGGATGTTCATCGACGCATTTTTGCAGGGATGCTGTCGAATCTCGATGAGAGTGTTGGTCAGATTCTCAGGAAAATCGAGGAGGAAAACCTCGCTGAAAATACGGTAGTCGTTTTTCTGAGTGACAATGGTGGCCCAACTAAAGAATTGACCTCCAGTAACCTGCCTCTGCGCGGATTCAAGGGAGACATGTACGAAGGAGGAATTCGCGTTCCTTTCTTAATGCAGTGGCCGGGAGTGACGGCACGTGGAGAAGAGTATGCCGCTCCTGTGATTTCACTGGATCTGGTGCCGACGTTTGTTCGAGCTGCCGGATTGGAGATCAATGATCGTGAAACCGACGGGGTTGATCTCAGACCTTATCTCACAAAAGAGAAGTCCGGTGATCCGCACAATGTCTTGTTCTGGAGACAAAAACAGCGGGCAGCATTGCGGATGGGAGACTGGAAAATCGTGAACCATTCCCTGAACGATAACAAATCCCAGTGGGAACTGTTCGATCTGGCGAATGATATTTCGGAGACAAAAGATCTTGCGGAAGAAAATCCTGACGACTTGAACAAGGCTCTTCAGTATTGGAAAACACTGGCAGGTAAAATGCCATAGATCAGCCTAAAGATTCTGGGGGCTACGCATTGCTTCGACCCCAGCCACCCTTTTGTTACTTTCTTGAGCAATTCAGGAACCGTTGAAACCGTTTCGCTGTAAAGAAGCTTTCCAAACGATCGGTTCTGTTTTACGACCGAATGCCGACAGAGTGCCTTCGTTGTAAACCTGAAGCATCAGATTTTCGAGGCGAGGTTCGTTAGTCCAGCGTTTTGTCACCTGAGTATTGTCGAGCACAACATTCATGGTCGCTTCACCACGGGGGCGTTCCTGATTTTCAAAAAATCCTCGATGTTTCAGTTCCGCAATCAGTATGTCCAATTCTTCCTTCGGGATATCGAGCTCCCAGATTTCTTCAGCAGATCTGGAATTGTGATTCGATTGAACAATCGATCCTGTCTCTTCTTCACCACCAGCCAGTGAAATGAAGTTAGTCAGTCGTTCCCGAGCGGTTGTATGTTGAGCATCAGTGTCCATCAGGGATGGGCAAAATCGCGTGACTGCCAGGCGTGCGAGTCCTTTATCAAGACTTCCGTCAGGGTGAGGATACAAAATTTGAATTTTGGCTTTGGACCATTTGCCATCCGCAAACGAGACAGACTGGGCATTCGATTGAGAGTCCTCAGTTGTTTCCAGACTCGACTGCTCAACCCGATGAGTTAGAAATGGAAAAGACCGGCGTATGAGACTGGTTTTGCAGTTTGTCTCATAGTCGAGCTGGATATCCGAGTAAGAATAGACGGTTTCTTCGGATTTCAAGCCCAGGCTTCCCAGCATGGTTTTACCCTGCTGGCATCCTGAAAAAACAGGCAGCATTCCAGCGAATAGCAGGATGACAGCCCAGTTGTTCGAACGGATTATGAATGGAGTTTTTATGCGATTCATAAGGCGTAATTTTAAAAAAGCGTGAATTTGAAAACTTTGATTCATCAAATACTTGTGTGTATTGTTCTCTACAAAATTTGTGAAAATGTCTTCCTCGACAAATTCTTAACCAAGTCTCTCTCCCTATTCGATATCGTCTCCCTGATCGATGAAATCTAGGAAATTGACGCAATCCTATTGAGATGCAGCAACAGAATTGTTCCACCCGGAAGCTCGGGAAAATGCTCGAAGAATGTCAACTTTGCCGGTTATTCCACTTGTATCACTTTTGATACTCATCTAAGTCAGTAAATCAGACGACGCATGGCTGTTGAAGCTGTTACATTCCTCAATTGTGAGGAAAAAGTTTTGCCCAAAACCTGTTTCCGCAAAAACTTTTCGTTGTAACTCCAGTAGAAAACACGATAGCATAGGTAATATCAGTCTGCGGATTCGGTATCTTTACAATCGCAGGAAGTCTGTAAGCGGTTCAATCGACCGCAAAATGTTCGTTACGCTCGTCATCGATCAACGCGAGGTTACTCACTATGCTTTTCCATGTTCACAAGCAAACACTTTCTTTAACCATCGCATTTGTCGTGGCTGGTTTCATTTTGATGCCTGCAGCGATTCAAGCTGGCAAGCTCAGTCAGCGACCGATTCGAAAGTTGACTTACGATCCGAATGCGGAAAAAGTCGAACTCTTTGAGGGAATCGAAAATGAAGTCGTGGAATACACGATGATCATGAAAGATTCCAAAGAAGGGACGCTTTTCCTGGAAAACAAGACTGATGAAGTCATTTCAGTCGAAATGCCTAAAGCGATTGTTGGGATTCAGGTTCTGGCTCAATTCGATGATGGACTGGGTGGTGGAACTGGCGGAGCAGGTGGTGCCGGTGGTGGCCAACAGCCTGTTGGTGGTGGAGCAGGTGGCGGCGGTGGAATTGGTGGATTCGACTCTGGTGCAGGCGGTGGTGGATTCTTTTCGATTCCAGCCAATAAAATGATTGCCGTCCCACTCAATACCGTTTGCCTCGAACATGGCAAAAAAGAACCAACGCCTGTCGCTGAGTTCAAATTGGTGAAACCTGAAGAATACACCGAAAATGTAGCTCTTCAGGAGTTACTCGTTATGATTGCTTCTGGCAAAGTGAATAAAGACGTTGCCCAGGCCGCAGCCTGGCATCTGAACAATGATATGAGTTGGGCCGAATTGGCATCCAAAACAGAAAATAACTACGGAGCAGCTGGCCCACGACGAGTTTTTAGTAACGCTCATTTGTATGCAGCTCAAAATCTGGTTGCTCTGGCCGTTGGCAAGGCTCGAGAAGAACAGACCGACGAACCTGCGACAACTACTCCACGAACATCACGTGTGAGCCGCATTCAACCGTAAGTGACAACTTGTTATCGATAATTATAAGGCAGTATGAATTTGAATTCATACTGCCTTTTTTTAATACACGATTTAATTCATTACTTATCCGACGAAACAGACGACACATACAAGCACGAAGCGCAAGCGAGTGAGTCAAACTCGCAAGAACACACTGACTCGCTTGCGCTTCGTGCTTGTACTACTGGATAGGAAAATTGGTGACTAACTCTTTTATCCAGAATGCCCGATCAACTGGTGGCTTCTACTTCCTCGGTTGGGGTGTCATCCTGTGCCCCCAAGCTCGTTGAGAAGCCTCGTTTTTCCAGGGTTTTGACGCGTAGTTCCTCTGTAATTTCCGGATTTTCAACCAGGAACTGACGGGCTTTTTCACGACCTTGACCAAGACGAGTCTTGCCGTAGCTGAACCAGCTACCGGAGCGCTCAACGATACGGTCGTTTGTAGCAAGATCGAGAATGTCGGCTTCGTAGCTGATGCCGCAGGAATTGAGCATGTCGAATTCGGCAATGCGGAATGGGGGAGCGACCTTGTTCTTAACGATTTTCGCTTTAATGCGAATCCCGGTCGTCTCTTCTCCCTCTTTCAAAGTGCTGATTTTTCGAACATCCACTCGACACGAGCAATAGAACTTCAAAGCTCGACCGCCTGGAGTTGTTTCCGGACTGCCGAACATGACCCCGATTTTTTCACGGATCTGATTAATGAAAATGACTGTCGTTTTGGAGCGGGCAATGGCTCCGGTCAACTTTCGCATCGCCTGACTCATCATGCGAGCCTGCAGGCCGACATGTGTATCGCCGATTTCGCCATCCAGTTCCGATTTTGGAACCAGAGCCGCGACTGAGTCGACCACAATGATATCGACGGCATTTGATTTGATCAGCATTTCGGCAATTTGCAGGCCTTCTTCACCGTAAGAAGGCTGGCTGACCAGCAGTTCTTCGAGATTAACGCCTAATCGTCTTGCCCATGAGGGATCGAGTGCGTGTTCGGCATCGACGAAGGCGGCTACGCCTCCCTGCTTCTGGGCACTGGCAATCGCATGCAAGGCTAAGGTTGTTTTACCACTCGATTCCGGTCCGAACAGTTCGATAATTCGTCCACGGGGATAGCCTTTGCCACCCAATGCCAAGTCGAGCGACAAAGCACCGGAAGGAATTCCCTGGATGGCATCCTGTCCGGAATCGGACAATTTCATGATCGAGCCTTTGCCGAAGGCTTTTTCGATTTGTCCTAACGCATTGTCGAGCTGCTTTTCTGGATTTCCATTATCTGAGGCAGCCGGTGCTGCGGCTCGTGAGCGTGCTTTCGCCATCTTTCATTCCTTCGTAATACAGCCATTTGATAATGTACGCAGGTACAATACACTTGGCTGATTCCAATTTCAACTAAGTTTCCAGAGAATTATGACCGATCTTAACGAATAGGCCCCATCTTTGATGTGGCCAGCGGGGGGAAATATTGATGAGTGCCTGCCATGAAAGCCACCGGCTTTCATATAACTAATGGTGGCACTGTTGATCGGATATTTAAAAGTGCCCGATGTTGTGTATTTTATTCTGTTTCTCACTCCGGCTCCAAGCCTGAGCGTGGAAATGTTGAGAAAATCCATGATTTCGAGTCGTGACATGTTCGAAAGAAATCGATCACGTTCCGCAGAAGTGAGTCCGGAAACGTCGTTGAAGGCGTCAACTCATTCGATGTGATTGGGCAGAGTCATCAGCTCCAGGGACAGGGAGAGCCAGAAATGACGCAGGATCAAATCTTAGCGATCGCCGAGCAGGCGGCCAACGAAATGTTGTTGTGGGTTGGCTTCGGCACCTTGATCGGCCTGGCTGCGAAGGCGATTATGCCCGGCCGCGATCCTGGTGGAGCGGTCTCGACCATGATGATGGGAATAGGGGGAAGCATTATCGGCTGCGGCACACTCGCCTTCTTCTGGCAGGGAGTTGTGGTCAGCCCCGTTTCTATCGTTGGAGCAGTGGTTTCAACGGGAGGAGCATTCACTCTTCTATTCTTCTACAAATTGCTGGCGGGAAGTTTCTTTGCCGAATCTGAAGATGGAGATCGCTTTGTTCATCGCTATCGTCGATCCCGTCGTCGCAGCAAGATGATTCGTGGCGCATAAAATCGGGAATGCGTTTCAACAAAACCATTTTTCGATTTGTGAACCGCAGATGAATGCGGATAAACGCAGATACCTGGCACACACGAATCTCAATATTTGAAAAAGTGGAATCGGTTTGACCGACACACTCGCTTGGGTTCCGTGCTTGCAGGTTCAAAATAACGGAAATCCGGTTTTCATTTGGATCGGGGTTATAAGTTGCAAAAGTTGTCATACTTGCAGGACAATTTTTCAAAAAATTCGATCGGTTGAAGTTCAACCTGATCGATGATCGGTCACATAGAATTCAGTCAAATAACTCCTTCAAAGCAAATTTCCAAATAAAGTGGTGAATACACCTGTATTTCCAGTTATTCCGTGAACGATGCGATCTTGGCATACGACATGCTCTCTCCTGAACTGTGCTCTTAACTACACAGTTCACAATCAAAGGAGAAGAGAACGATGAGAAAACAAAGATTTTTGTATGGATGTGTCGCAGCGATTACGGCACTGAGTCTGGCGAGCGTGGGACAGGCTTTCGAAAAGTCTGAAGCCAAGACGCAAAATGCACTGGTCCCAACTTCAAAAATTGTCGGTAGCTACATCTACAATGCGGGCGATGAGTCAATTGCCTCGGTCGATGACATTGTGATGAATGCCAAAGGTGAAGTGCAGTATCTGATTGTCGGCGTCGGAGGAGTTGCTGGACTTGGTCAAAGCCAGGTTGCTGTCCCCTGTAAAGCCGTGAAATGTTCTTACACAACGGTCGATGGCGAACGAGAATGTCGGATGACAATGTCCATGACTCAGGAAAAGCTGAATCAAGCTCCTAAATTGGAGCAGGAAAATCATGCCGAACTGATGGACAATAACTGGGTGGCTCGCAACCGGTCACACTTCAGTATTGATTCCCCGTCTAATGAGAAATCAGCTGGGAAATTGATTGCTTACTCGAACGTAAACGATGTGACTGTTCAGACTGGTAACAATGACGAAACGACAAATGGTCAGTTGGACGATTTTGTTGTCGACACTGCAGATCACAAAGTGAAGTTTGCGGTCATCGGAATCGGCGGAGCTTTGGGAATTGGAGAGAATTATGTTGCCGTTCCCTTTAATGCGTTGCGTATGACTGAAAATGAAAATCAGGAATACACAATTTCAACGAATATCACTTCACAAAAGTTGAAATCTGCTCCTAAAGTGACCAGCCCTGATTACCCAGAGTTGGAAAGCGAAGATTTCCGTGCCATAGTCGATAAAATGAAAAAGCAATAAGTTTTGAGTTGTAGTCTCAGCAGTGAGACTTCATCAAAATGACCTGAGCATAATGCTCGGAAAATTTGAGAATGAATTTCTAAAGAGTGGAGACCCAATTTGGGGCTCCACTCTTTTTTTGATTGTCCTACTGATTTTCATCGGATTCCATTGAAATCACACGCCCGCCTGTCAGATAACAATGATTTCCAGTTGCGCGGCACCATTTTAATTTGATGACCGCCCGATGACACTTCTGTCTGGCTTCCCATTCGATTTGCACAAATGGCTCAACGATAATTTCTCGGTGTTGGACGCAGGCTCCTGTCTCGGAATAATTCAAAACAGAAGCCATGAAGGAAGGGTTTACTGGAATCATTTGATGGTCCAAAGGAGTGACCTGGACATCAAAAGAGACGTCACTTCTGTTTAACGATCTTTTTTCGAACTCCGCTGACCGTATCATCCAGGATGCCTGTCGTTGAGTACTTTTGGTTAGCTGCAAACTGCTCATGTCTAGCCCTGTCTAGTAAATTCTGGAAGGTCGCGAATTGATACATCAAAGCTACTTCATGTGATTTGCTTGGCTTCGTTGCCGAGCGACTTTGGTCGAAGATTTTTTATAACCGATTCGCTCAGGTTGGGATTTGTGCTAATATCAACATCAAGACATCATGTTTGATGTCCGATTACAGCCTAACGTTGCAAAATTTCAACGTCTGAAGCATTTTTGGAAATGATGCAGCAACCGATTCGATCCCAATGAGGCCGGTCGCTCGAATGCCTGGAATAACTGATGTTTGATTCCTATTCTGAAGCAGTGGATTGGTTATTTAACCGAGTCAATTATGAACGACTCGGAGCCGGGCAGTATGGTCGCAATGACTTCAAACTTGAGCGGATGCAAAAACTGCTGAATGCGATTGGCAATCCTCACGAGCAAATCCCGGTTGTGCATATTGCCGGGACGAAAGGGAAGGGGACGACTGCAGCAATTGTCGATTCCATTCTGCGGGAAGCTGGCTATCGTGTTGGACTATTCACCTCTCCCCATATGTTCCGGATCGAAGAACGCTTTTTGGTCAATGGTCAACCGATTTCCGAAGAGCGATTTGTGAATCTGGTGACTCTGCTGGCTGGTTATGTGTCAAAAACTCAGGAAGAAACGCCGGAACTGTCACCGACGTTTTTTGAAATTACGACCGCGATGGCGTGGTTGTATTTTCTGGAAGAGAACGCCGATCTTGCGGTTTTAGAAGTCGGACTGGGGGGAAGACTCGATTCCACCAATTTGTGTCGACCGCTTGTGACTGCGATTTCCAGTATCTCGCTGGATCATACACGATTACTGGGCGATACGGTGGCTTCCATTACTCGTGAAAAAGCAGGGATCATTAAAGCAAGCGTTCCTGTTATGACCAGTTCGACAGATCCTTTTGTCTGTGAAGATTTGAAAGCGATCGCTCTCCAGAAGGGATGTCCGTTTCAGCAACTTGGTCAGGACTTTCAGGTGGAAACCGTGAAACCCTGGTGTGAACAGGATCGATTTCAGACGGTGAGATATACTCAGTCTGATGTTCCGGAAGAGAAAATAATCGACGTCCAATTTTCTCTCCCCGGCCAGATCTATGCCTGTAATCTCGGATTGGCACTGGCTTGTATCGATCAATTGAATCACTCGGGGTATACCATTACGGATACTCAGAAACAGCGGGGGATACTGAATGTATCTCTGCCGTTGCGATTTGAAATCCTTCAGGAAGCTCCTCAAGTAATTGTCGATGCTGCTCATAACCCGGCTGCACTCGAAGCCCTGATGGAAACGCTCCCGCAGTATTTTCCAGAAAGGCCAGTCACTTTGATTCTCGCCATTTCAAGAGATAAAGATTACGCGGGGATGTGTCAAACTTTGCGAGGTATCTCTTCCTTAATTGTAACGCAGTATCTGGGAAATATTCGTTCGCTACCCGCAGCTGAATTAGTAGAAGTGATTGAGCAAGAGGAAAACCAATCCGTTCTTCTCGCAGAAAGTCCTGCAGAAGCTCTCGAAATGGCTTTGCAGGTGACGCCTTCGCATGGAATCATCGTGGCTTCAGGTTCTCTGTTTCTGGCAGCGGAGGTGCGTCAACTTGTTAAACCAGAAATCCTGACTCCTAGCATTCATGCTTAAGAATTCCACACAAAATAGTTAATGTTCATTTGAAAAGGATAACCCAGATCGTTCCGCTATCAGGGTGGACGAAGACCATCAGAGGTCTTCAGTTAGTTGATGAGTTTTGCAGCGGACTTCTTGCGGCTACGCCGCCCCGAAAGAATCCTTCGGGGCTATTCAGGATATATCGTTTAGTCACTGAAATCAGAAATGAAGTCTCAACGAGTTATGGCGTTTTCAGGGTTGCTCAATATCAATAAGCCGGCTGGCTGGACATCTCGGGATGTTGTTAATCGGGTGCAAAATGTGATTGGCATTCGTCGGTGTGGTCATGCGGGAACGCTCGATCCACTGGCGACTGGAGTTCTGGTAGTTTGCTTCGGGCAGGCGACGCGTCTGGTTTCTTATGTGCAACAATCGCCTAAGCGATATCTGGCGGAATTTCGTTTTGGAGTGACCAGTCAGACAGATGATATCGAAGGAGAGTTGGCCACCATTCCCAATGCCCGGTTTCCTTCGGAATCGGAATTGAAAGCAGCGATGCTAAGCTATGTGGGGACAATCGAACAAGTCCCTCCCAAATATTCAGCCGTGATGGTGAAGGGGCAGCGGGCTTACGCTCTGGCACGAAAAGGCCAGGAATTCGAATTGAAGTCAAAGCCGGTGCGAATTGATCGTTTCGATCTCGCAAAATATGACATGCCTGATTGGCAGGCAGAAATTGTTTGTGGATCAGGAACCTATATTCGCTCGCTTGGTCGGGATCTGGGAGCCCATTTCGCGTGCGGAGCCGTAATGACTTCGCTGGTCCGTGAATCCGTGGGGATTTTTGCCATTCAAAAGTCGATTTCAATAGAAGATTTGACACCTGAAAATTTTGAAGAACATGTTTCCCCCCCGGCAGAGGCGATCCGTCACTTGCCTTTCCGGCTCAGTACAGAGTCTGAAACGGATTTCATCAGGCATGGAAGACCACTCTCTTATTTCAATGAAGGATTAGCGGATCAAGCAGAAGTTGCCATTCTGGAAGCGGGAGGAAATTCGCTTATCGCCATCGCCGAATACCGGAAAGATGAGGAAATCCTAAAGCCCAGAATCGTATTTCCACATGATGTGGATTGATGAAATCTGTACAACATCAATCCAGTTATTCATTAAGTGCTTGTAAATTAAGCATCAGTGCACTTGAATTAATCGGTCGCGGATTGGCATGTAATAATTTAACCCTATCAATTAACCATTGTCCTAAAACAACTTGGTATTGGCATTGATATTGCATTTCTAACTGTTTCCAACACAATGAGTAATATCTTTATAAACTGACAGCATTTGAAAGAGACGGGCAATGTATGTTCGCAGATTACGTTCTACCGACATGTTACGACGAATTGCTCTCCGATAAACTCGAATCTCGTTTCCCCTCAGTCACGTTAAAATTAACCTCACTGGGTCACGATGAGATCTTACGTCGACAAACTTTGACTGAGGAACGACTGCGGGATCTGGGGATCACGTTTGCCGTCTACGGTCATCAGGATGGCCAGGAGAAAGTCTGGCCTTTCGATATTCTTCCCCGCGTCATGGGGCATGAAGAATGGCAACAGGTTGAACAGGGATTGAAGCAACGGATTTATTCCTTAAATCTGTTTATTGATGACCTGTATAACGATCAGAAAATTCTCAAGGATGGAATCATTCCCGAAGAAATGATTCAGACAGCTGCGACATTTCGTCAGCAGTGTGTCGGACATCGGCCTCCGAAATCGGTCTGGACGCACATTACCGGGACTGACTTGATTCGTCATAAGGACGGCAAGATTTACGTACTGGAAGACAATTTGCGCTGTCCTTCTGGCGTTTCGTATGTGATCGAAAATCGGGAAGTGATGAAGCGGGTGCTGCCGGAAGTGTTTCATGGACAATCGGTCGCAATGATTGAAGATTACCCGGAACATTTACTCAAAACATTGCTGGCCACGGCTCCTGATCATGCCGACAACCCCGTCGCCGTCGTGCTTACGCCCGGCATCTATAATTCGGCCTACTTCGAACACTCGTTCCTGGCTCAGCAAATGGGTGTGGAACTCGTGCAGGGGACCGATCTGGTTGTCATTGATGACTACGTCTACATGAAAACCACTCGGGGATTGAGCAAGGTCGATGTCATTTATCGCCGTATCGATGATATGTTCCTCGATCCATTAATCTTCAACAAAGACTCGATGATTGGTGTTCCCGGTTTGATGGATGCTCATCGAAAAGGGAATGTCACTCTGGCGAATGCTCCCGGAACGGGTGTCGCTGATGACAAGGCGATTTATGCCTATGTGCCTGAGATCATTAAATACTACACGGGTGAAGATCCCATCATTGAAAACGTGCCGACTTATATCTGTTCAGATCCGAAACAACGAGATCACGTTTTAAAGAATCTGGAAGAATTGGTGGTCAAGCCGACCAACGAAGCAGGTGGGTATGGCATTGTTCTAGGCCCGATGGCATCAAAAGAGGAATTAGAGACCTGTCGTCAGCAGATTATGGCCGATCCTCGCAATTACATCGCTCAGCCATTTTTACAGCTTTCAACCGTTCCCACGATTTGTCCTGAAGGCGTTGCCCCTCGACACGTCGACCTGCGGCCATTTGTGTTGCTCGGTGGAAACAGTATCGATGATATCTATGTGTTACCAGGTGGTTTAACTCGGGTTGCTCTCGTTAAAGACTCGATGATTGTTAATTCGTCTCAGGGGGGCGGAAGTAAAGATACGTGGGTTTTAGGTTGATTTAAATCCGTTGGTCAGGCTGTGCCTGATTAAATCGAGATCGATGGTGAGTTAAATCCTATTTTTGCCAATCATTATACAGTGATCATAAATTCAAAAGCGTATCGATCCCTGAGAATCGGGGAAAAGGTGAAGTTATGCTGAGTCGAGTCGCAGATTCCATTCTCTGGATGAGCCGATACATTGAGCGAGCCGATAACGTGGCTCGGTTTATCGATGTCAATCAAAAACTGACCTTGGGTTTTCAAAGTCAGCTCTCGCCACAATGGGAACCGCTTGTGCTGGCAACTGGCGATCAGGAAAGATTTGTAGAACTCTACGGCAAGGATTATTCTCAGGAAAATGTTGTCAAATTTTTGACACTCGATTCCGAGAATCCCAATTCGATTATTTCCTGCTTAAAGTTTGCTCGTGAAAATGCCCGCTGTATTCGCGATAACCTTTCCATCCCAATTTGGCAGGCGATCAATAAGTTTTATCTTATGGTCAAGAGTTTCCCCAAAGATTCCTCGACTTATGGGAATCCTCAGGCTCTCCTGGATATCGTTAAAGATCAGTCTCAACTCTTTGAAGGAGCCAGCCAGTTGACCATGTCTCATGGCGAGGCCTGGAATATCAATCAGTTGGGGCGATTGATTGAGCGAGCCGATAAGACGTCGCGAATTCTCGATGTCAAATATTTTATTTTGCTTCCAAGGGTGACTGATGTCGGAAGCAGTCTGGACATGGTGCAATGGACGGCTATTCTGAATTCCACTTCAGCTTTGCAGATGTATCGTCGGGCTCATGGTCGGGTCGATCCGAAGAAAATTGTCGAATTTCTGGTGCTTGATCGCTTCTTCCCCCGATCGATGCACTATTGTTTGATCAATGCCGATGCGGCTCTGCGGTTTTTGTCTGGTGCTCCTGCCTATGCGTTTTCTAACCCGGCTGAACAATTACTTGGTCGGATGAAAACGAATATGGATTATCTTTCCCATGATGATATCGTCAATCAGGGATTGCACGAATTCATTGACGGCTATCAACGTCAGTTGAATGAATTGGGTGTGGCTATTCAGGAAGCCTTTTTCTGTAACAGCAGTTCCCAGGTTCAGACGCAAAATCAACAATTTCAATATCAATAAATCTTACTTAAAAATCGACGAAATATTCTGAGATAGACTCACGAGAGACCCTGAATGAGCATTCATGTCGCGCTGAAGCACCGCACTCGCTATCTCTATGACAGACTGGTGACGCTCGGTCCACAAACTGTACGTCTCAGGCCTGCTCCGCACTGCCGGACGCCCATCCTGTCCTATTCTCTGAATGTGAAGCCGGAAGATCACTTCATTAACTGGATGCAGGACCCGCACAGCAATTATCTGGCTCGGTTCAATTTTCATAAGCCGACACGGGAGCTGTGTGTCACGGTGGACCTGACCGCAGAGATGTCGGTCATCAATCCGTTCGATTTCTTCATCGAAGAATCAGCCGAGAAGTTTCCTTTCGAATATGAAGAGATGTTACAGGGGGATTTGAAGCCATTTCTGGCGATCAAAGAAGATGGCCCTTTGTTAACGGAATACTTGAGAAGTGTCGATCGAACTCCGCGTCGTACCATCGATTTTCTGATCGATGTGAATCGACAACTGCAGAATGACATCAAGTATTCCATCCGCATGGAACCGGGTGTACAAACGTGTGAAGAGAGTCTGGAAAAACTTTCCGGATCTTGTCGGGATTCTGCCTGGCTGCTGATGCAGATTTTACGTCATTGCGGATTTGCGACCCGATTTGTTTCCGGCTATTTAATACAGCTTGCACCCGATATCCGTTCACTCGATGGTCCAAGCGGACCTACTGAAGATTTCACGGACTTACACGCCTGGACCGAAGTCTTTCTGCCTGGGGCTGGCTGGATTGGCCTCGATCCGACTTCTGGTTTGCTGGTCAGTGAAGGGCACATTCCGCTGGCCTGTACTCCACTACCGACGTCTGCTGCTCCTATTGAAGGGGGAGTTGATAAGTGTGAGGTCGAATTTGAATTTGAAATGGAAGTCACACGGATTCATGAAGACCCCCGTGTCACCAAACCTTACACCGAAGAAACCTGGGAAGAAATTCTGAAAGTTGGTGATCAGGTTGAAAGCATTCTCGAGGAGAATGAAGTCAAATTGACGATGGGTGGCGAGCCGACTTTTGTTTCGATTGATGATATGGAAGGCGAGGAATGGACCGAGGCAGCTGTCGGACCGGAGAAATATCGACTCTCTGAAGAATTGCTGCTTCGATTACGAGACCGTTTCGGCCCCGGTGCGTTTCTGCATTTTGGTCAGGGAAAATGGTATCCCGGCGAGCCCTTGCCGCGTTGGGCTTTGACGTGTCTGTGGCGAAAAGATGGAGAGCCGATCTGTCAGAATCAGGATTTGTATGCCACCTCAAAAACCAAGGAACAGGCAGATATTGAAGCGGCTGCTCAGTTTGTCGATGTGCTGTGTGAAAATATCGGTGTGGAATCGAAATTTGTCCGTCCCGCTTATGAGGATGTCTGGAATGTCATTCACGATGAGCAGAAACTGCCGGTGAATGTCGATCCGAAAAAGTTTGATTTGAATCATGCTGAAGAGCGGGCGAAGTTATCGCGAGCGTTGGAACGCGGCGTGACCGAACCAGTCGGTTTTGTCTTGCCATTGAAACGAGCGTGGTGGCAGGCGAATGCGAAATGGGAAAGTGGTCCGTGGCCGTTTCGTGGGCCGAAATTGTTTTTGATTCCTGGAGATTCTCCCGTCGGATTGCGTTTGCCGCTTGACTCGTTACCCAAGCGATCCAAGCCGAACGATTCCCGTCCCGATGTTTACGAGATCGATCCATTCGAATCGCGTGCAAGTCTTCCCCGATATGTCGAACTTCGAAATGCCGTTCAGCAGACCGCGCTGGAAATGCAGGAAGTCCAGACACAGTTTCAAAAGCGAACTGCTAACGGGAAGCCTCAGGAATCATTACAGAAAATTGTGGATAATCAGGCGGCTGCGGTCGCAGAGGCGAATCAGGTTATTCGGACGGCTCTGTGTGTTGAACCGCGAGACGGACACATTCATATTTTCATGCCGCCGGTGGGCACGCTGGAAGACTATCTCGATTTAACGACAGCCATCGAAGCCGCGGCTGAGCAGGTGGGGCATCCGGTTGTATTTGAAGGGTATCTGCCGCCGCATGACGATCGTGTCGAGATGATGAAAGTCACTCCCGATCCGGGTGTGATTGAGGTGAATGTTCAACCGGCTCAGAACTGGCGGGAGTTGGTTAAAATCACGACTGACGTCTATGAAGAAGCACATCTGTGTCGACTGGGAACCGAGAAGTTTCAGCTGGATGGACGGCACACGGGAACCGGTGGCGGTAATCATGTGGTGATGGGCGGGGCAACAGTAGCCGAAAGTCCGTTTCTGCGACGGCCTGATTTACTGGGCAGCATGATTCGTTTCTGGAATAATCATCCCTCATTGTCTTACCTGTTTTCCGGCATGTTTATCGGCCCGACTAGTCAGGCTCCCCGGGTTGATGAAAGTCGTCGCGATGCGGTTTATGAATTGCAGATTGCTCTCGATACTCTAGAAGCTTCGCAAGACCGACCCGCCTGGCTGGTCGATCGAATATTCCGTCACTTGTTGACTGACTTAACGGGGAACACCCACCGAGCGGAATTCTGTATCGATAAATTGTATTCACCGGATTCTTCAACCGGGCGTTTAGGTCTTGTGGAATTGCGTGCCTTTGAGATGCCGCCGCATTCGCGAATGAGTCTGACTCAACAGCTGTTGCTACGGGCCTTTATTGCCTGGTTCTGGAAGGAACCCTATCAAGTCGATCTGGTCGACTGGGGGACACGCTTGCACGATCAATTCATGCTGCCTCATTACATGATGAGCGATTTCAGCAGTGTGATTGATGAATTGAATGCTGCGGGCATCCCTATTTCCAGCGACTGGTTTATTCCACACATCGAGTTCCGTTGCCCTCAAATTGGAAACGTGACTTACGATGGTATGCTACTCGAATTTCGGCAGGCGATTGAGCCCTGGTATGTTCTGGGTGAACAAGCCGGGGCAGGGGGGACGACACGGTACGTTGATTCCTCTGTGGAACGGCTACAAGTCAAACTTTCCGGAGCCTTCTCGGAACGGTATGCCGTCACCTGCAATGGAAGACCAGTGCCGCTGCAGCCAACGGCAGTGACCGGGGAATTTGTAGCAGGCGTGAGATATCGTGCCTGGCAGCCACCGAACTGTCTGCATCCGACCATTCCCGTGCATGTGCCTCTGGTGTTCGATATCGTCGACAAATGGCAGAAACGATCTCTCGGGGGCTGCCAGTATCATATTGAGAATGCGGGCGGATTGAATCCGACTTCTTTTCCGATTAATGCACTGGAAGCGGAAAGCCGACGAGCGTGCCGGTTCTTCCGTTTTGGGCATACACCTGGAAAAATTGAAATCGCAGAAGAGCAACCGAATCCGCATTATCCGCTGACGCTGGATTTAAGACGGCAGGTGAAGTGAGCAGTTCATGTGTGATTACTATGGGGGCTTCGCTTCGCTACGCCCCCAGCCACCGACGAAATGAGAATTGAGCGGAGCAAATGCCTGTCCTACTTGGGTTTGAGAAATACATATTCTGCACTATAAACTACGTCGAACTCAGTACTGCTAGACAATCCAGCAGTGGCACACGTCTAACGACATATAGCAGACAGAGTCAAGGGGTGGTGGTTTAGCACGAGGTTTGCTTCTACCCTCGGCAAGGTAGTTCCGATTCATTATTCTATTGCACGAAGGATTGATCACTCAAGAACACACCTAACTGTTTGAATAGCGTTCTCAAGGCACTCGTGAATGACATCGGAAGTTGCGGCAGGTAATATCATGGAACGACTCTTGGCCTATCAGGGACCTGCGGGAGCGTTTGATGAATTTAAGACACCGGAAGGCACGATCAAGCCTCAGTGGCATAAACTGCTCGAGTCTCTCGGCAATCTGGATGAGGCTGACCTGTCAACGCGTTTGCACTCTGCGAATCGAATCCTGCAGGAGAACGGGGTTAATCTCACTGGGTTCGATCACGATCGTCGCACCAACCGGCCGTGGGAAATCGATCTGCTGCCCGCGATGTATTCAGCCGCGGACTGGAAAGTTGTTCGAACTGGAGTCGCACAACGTGCCCGACTGATTGAAGCGATTGTTCGCGATTTGTACGGAGCCCAGACCCTTATTTCCGATGGATTGATCCCCACGGACTTGATCTTCAAAAACAAGCAGTTTCTGCGATCCTTTCATAATCTACCGCCGGAAAGCTCCGGACTGTTATTGTATGGCTGCGAGTTGGGACGATCCCCTTCTGGCCAGTGGTGGGTGATGGCTGATCGGGCCAATTCGCCGGCTGGTGTCAGTTATACGCTGGAAAACCGGATTGTGATCTCGAAGACGCTGCCGCAGTTTCTGCGGGAATGTCAGGTGCATCGACTGGCCCCGTTTTTTATTCAGTTGCAGGAAACGATCAAGCAACTTTCTGCTCACAGAAGCGATAACCCTTCGGTCGTGATTCTCAGTTCCGGACCGTCCCAGGCTTTTTACTTTGAAGATGTTTTTCTGGCGAGATATCTGGGATTTACGCTCGTCGAAGCCGATGATTTGACGGTTCGCAAAAATCATGTCTGGCTAAAAACGTTGACGGGTCTGGTCGGAGTGGATGTAATTATCCGACGGCACGCCGATCAGAATATCGATCCTCTGGAAGTGGGAGGCTATTCTCCTAATGGGATCTCGGGCCTGCTCAATGCGATGCGGCATCGTAATGTGGTGATGCTCAATGGTCCGGAATTCGGCCTGCTCGATTCCCCCGTCTTCATGCCATTTATGAAAAAAATCTGTCAACATTTCTTCAGCGAAGAATTAGTGATTCCCTCAATTGCCACTTGGTGGTGCGGGCAAAAGCCAGCGTGGGATTATGTCAAAGCTCACTTCAACGAGTTGGTCATCAAGCCAGCTTTTGCACATTCCGGGAGTGATGAATTCATTGTCAGTGAAATGGATAAAGAGAGTCAACAAAAACTCCATGCGAAAATAGAGGATCGTCCCTGGTCTTACATTGCTCAGGAAAAAATTCTGCGTTCGACCGCACCCTGCTGGATTGGCGATTATTTTCATCCCGGCCATCTCGCATTACGCACCTTTGCAGTAAAATCTCAGGATAAATATGAGGGGATGAATGGAGGTTTGATTCGCGTCGAGCAGCGGGGGGCTCCGATGCCGCTTGCCATCTCAGCTGGACAGTGCAGTAAAGATGTGTGGGTTTGCTCGAACAAGCCCGTACCACCGGTTTCTCTGCTGGCGAAAATTCAGGAACGTCCAGAGATTAAGCGTTCGAACAATCAACTTCCCAGTCGAGCAGCTGATAACCTGTACTGGTTGGGACGATACATTGAACGACTGGAATTCACGGGACGACTGATCCGCAAAGTGTCTGACCGGATGCTGAGCGAATTTGGTCAGCAGACGATTAACGATATCATGCCGATGGTCGCCTGCCTGGCCGAGCAGGGTGGGATTGAAGAGTCGCTGGGGTTGGATGAATTTATTCCGTCTCGTGATCGAATGGAAAAACTCTGGCCCGCGATTGTCTGGGAAAATGAAAATAGTGGAAACTTTCAGGGCTTGTGCGAAAATGTGATTCGTCTTTCCTCGTTGGTTCGGGATCGGATGACCGATGATTTCTGGCGTGCGACTTTGCAAATGCAGCAGACGATCAAGCCGGATAAAATCCAATCGATCAGTGATCTTCAGGATTTGACGAACAACCTGATGCTGCAAATTTCGGCAATCTCAGGCCAAATTACAGATGGTCTGGTGCATGGTCCAACGCGTCATTTCCTGTTAATCGGCAGAGCACTCGAACGGACCCGCCAATTGACTTTGGTTTTACGAGAGTTCCTCAAAAAAGTCGATGATCAGGATGTGATGCCGCTGGTAACGCTCCTGGACGTCTGCAACAGCATCATGACGTACCGATCCCGTTACCGCGCAAACTTTTCCGTATTGCCTGTGTTTGATTTGCTGGTGACTGATTCCAGCAATCCCCATGCTCTGGTATTTCAGTTCAATGAGTTGCGAAAACTGCTGGCCGAGTTGCCCTATCGGGATCGCAGAAAGCCGCTCATTTCTCCGGAACGAGATATCATACGATGTGTGCGATTTGAATTGCAGTGCCTCTTGCCAACAACGGATCGACCATTGAACTGGGTTGACTATCGACGTGGCCTGGACAAAATTCTTAACGGGATGGACAAACGTGTTCAGCAAATTTCCAGCCAATTGACATCAACATTTTTTGTGTTGTCGGAGTTCACTCAGCAGGTGGATGATCATTGGGAGAGACGAGATTCATGAGATATCGCGTGACACATATCACCAAGTTCGATGCGGCTGATCGAGTTGCGATCGGAATGAATTATGTCTATCTGACACCTCGCTCAACGCCATTCCAAACTTGCGAGCATTCCCGAATCATTACTCGTCCTCCCGGAACAACGACTGATCGACGAGTCGACTATTATGGCAATATCGCCCATTTTCTGTCGTTCGAACGAGGTTACAATCATCTCGAAATTCGCGCGACCAGTCGAGTTGAAGTTCATCCCCGAGAGATGCCTGTGCTGACAAATTCGCAGCCTTGGGACCAAATCGTCTCCGAAATCAGTCGTGAACCGTGCCCATTCGATTTTCAGGTTCGCGAAATGCAGGCTGCTTCTCCGCGCGTCAATGACTACGATGAAGCTGTGCTTAAATATGCGAAACGATTTTTCCCGGAAGGCCGCCCGGTGCTGGTCTGTCTGGCGGATCTCCTGAAAAATTTCTCTGACGATTTCACATTCGACCCTCATGCAACCACAGTGAATACTCCAACAGATGAAGTTCTGGTCAACAAGCGTGGAGTCTGTCAGGATTTTTCACACTTAATGATTGCTCTTTGCCGGGCCGTCGAACTGCCGGCTCGCTACGTGAGTGGTTATCTGCGAACTCATCCTCCCAAAGGGAAACCCCGTTTGCGTGGTGCGGATGCTTCGCACGCCTGGCTGAGCGTATTTTGTGGTCCGCTCGGCTGGGTCGATGTCGATCCGACGAATAATATTTTTGTGTCGAGTGATCATATTACGGTTGCCTGGGGACGAGATTACAGTGATGTCGCACCTGTCAAAGGCGTTGTGATTGGTTCAGGCTCTCATGCTCTGGATGTTTCCGTCGATGTCGAGCCGATTAGTGAACTTGGAACGACACGTGAAGAAGCGGCGTTGTTGAACTGACTCGGCTCTTCAGTCGAATTGACAGTATTCACGCTTTCGCATGCTCTCATTTTTATATATCCTCAGAGCCAGAAAATTTGGCTTTTTCAATTGAGGATAATTATGAACGTGTTCCGTACCGTTAGCTGCTTACTTGTGTTTATTGTATCTGTAAGCGTTCAAGCTGCTGAAGAAGTTGCCTTTCCGCTGAAGGCACAAAAGATTCTGTTTCTCGGTGATTCGATTACGAATGCTGGTGGATACATCGATCAGCTCGAAGCTCAACTGAGAGTTCAGGGACTCGATCCGATGCCTGAGATTCTCAATCTCGGACTTTCCTCGGAAACCTGCTGTGGTCTTTCGGAGCCCGATCATCCGTTTCCTCGCCCCAATGTGCAGGAGCGTTTGGAGCGAGCACTGGAAACCATTAAACCGGATGTTGTCGTTGCCTGCTATGGAATGAACGATGGAATTTACTATCCGTTTAGTGAAGAGCGTTTTCAGAAATATCAGGCTGGTGTTCAGGAACTGATCGAGAAAGTGCATCGAGCTGGAGCGAAGGTGGTTGTGATGACTCCGCCTCCATTTGATTCGCTGCCAGTCAAAGAAAAGACCCGCCCGGCTGGAGCTGAGGAGTATGCGTATTATGCTCCCTTCGTCAATTACGATGAAGTCCTCACACGCTATGGCAAGTGGATTATGCAGGACCTGAAAGGAGCTGAGCAGGTGATCGATCTGCACACTCCGTTGACGTCTTACACGAAACAACAGCGTAAATCTGATCCGGCTTTCACGATGGCTCCCGATGGGGTGCATTGTAATGCGATCGGTCATGAAATGATTGCCGATGCGATTCTCAACGCCTGGGGGGTCCAGTCGCGTGAGCCTCTTTCCAAAGAGTTGCTCGATTTGGTCCGACAAAAGAATCGAGTCCTGCATGATGCCTACCTATCTCATGTTGGACACAAACGTCCGGGAGGTAAACCGGGGCTGCCAGTTGAGGAAGCCGAGGCGAAGGCGAAAGAATTAAATGCAAAAATTGATTCCCTCGTCTTCAAATTGCGAAATCCAGAAACGACTCAGCAGCGTTCCAATAATGGAACACGCTATCAAATTCATTACCCGGCCAGTCTTTCAGAAGACGCGTTGAAATTGTATGTCGATTACTATTTGTGGATTCATGAGGATGCCAAAACTATTCATGGAGTGATCGTTCATCAACATGGTTGTGGCGTGGGAGCTTCGGAAGGGGGACGAACGGCTGCTGATGATATGCATTGGCAGGCACTCGCGAAGAAATGGAATTGTGCCTTGATGGGTTCCAGTTATGAACCTCGTGACGGTGTAAATTGTCGCTCCTGGTGCGATCCCCGGAATGGTTCCGGCCAGCAATTTCTGAAAGCATTGACGAACTTTTCCATAAGCACAAAACATGAAGAAATCGCTAACGCTCCCTGGTGTCTGTGGGGACATTCTGGTGGCGGATTTTGGGCCTCATTGATGCAGACGAAGCATCCGGAGCGGATTGTTGCGGTCTGGTTTCGTTCGGGAACCGCATTTGGTTACTGGAGCAAAGGTGATATTGAAAAGCCGGAATTGCTGACTGGAATTTATCGCGTACCAATGATGGGGAACCCTGGTGCGAAGGAGAAAGACCACGAGCGATTCAAAAGTGCCTGGAATGGATTGAAGGCAATGCAGGCTGCGTACCAGGAAGCCGGAGCGGATTTCTTTGAGTTCGCTGCAGACCCGAACTCCGGTCACGATTGTGGAGGTTCGCGTTATTTGTCAATTCCGTTTTTCGATTTCTGGCTGGAACATCGACTTCCCCAGGAAGCTGGCGGAAAGTTGCGATCTGCAAAAGCAGCACTGGCGGATTGGCAAAATGAGATGCAGAGCAAAATGGAAGAATATCGCAAAACTGCAGCGGTCAGTGATACGACACCGCCACCTGTTCCGGCCAATGTGCAGCTGAAGTCGAAAGACGATCAAACTGTCACATTAACCTGGACTGCGGAAGCCGATCTGGAAAGTGGGATCAAGGGGTTTGTCATCACGCGAGATGGAGAAGTTGTGGCTACTCTGCCCGAAAAAACGACGGCGCGATTTTCTCGCCCACTGTTTCAGGGGCAATCCTATCACGACACACCCGAAGCTCCGGTTCCCGCGATGACCTGGACTGATGGACAAGGAAATCTAAAATCGAAATACGCTGTGCAAACCGTGAATAGTGTCGATTTGCGATCTGAACCGACTGTAGCGAAGTAGGTGTTCAAGGAATACAGACACGAATCGCAAGTGAGTGAGTCAGGTCTGATAATCAACTCACTTTCCCTCTCCTTGGGGAACGACAATCTTCCCTTCTCCTTGGGGAGAAGGTGGTCGAAGGCCGGATGAGGGGATTCCTTCGACGTTTTTGGTGAAATCAACATCGATTTCCCCTCACCCTCACACTCTCCCAGAGGGAGAGGGGACAAATTTCGCAGGTCGAACAATTTCTGACGAATTTAACGCACATGTATTGTTGGGTTACGCTACGCTAACCCAACCTACTTTTCGCTATTCACCGGCTCGTGTCAGCCAGCCATTTCTTTGCAGCCAATCGGTGCAACGATCGGGCCAGGTAGTGACGGGTTGATCATCGATGCGGCGCAAGCCGTATCCGTGTCCACCGGTATCGTAAACGTGCAAATCGAAGGGAATGTTCTTTCTCTTTAGTTCGAGTGAAAGCAAAAGACTTCCTTCAACGGAAATGGGATCGTTGAATGCGTGCACGATAAACATGGGTGGTGTGGACTCATCGACGTTTAGATCGGCTGCCAATGCGGAGGTCTCTTTATCATTGAGATAAGCCGGATAGATGAGCATCGCGGAATTGGGACGGAAGTTATTTTCGTCGCTCTTATCAATCGGTTCGTAAAGCCTCTCTATTGTCAAAGCGGCTCGGGCAGCGGTGTGGCCTCCTGCTGAGAAGCCGAGTACGCCCACTCGATCTGCGTTCAGATTCCACTCTTTCACTTTTGATCGCACTAAGCTGATCGCGCGTTGCGTATCCTGCACGGGAGCTTTCCAGATGGGATCCTGATCACGAGTCGGCACACGATATTTCAGCACCACAGCGATCACACCGATCTCATTGAGCCATTCCGCCACTTCAGTTCCTTCCAGATCCCAGGCGAGGATATTGAAACCACCGCCGGGGCAAATGACTACAGACGAGCCGTTCTGTTTCGATTCCTCTGGAAAGTAAACGTGGATTTCCGGCGTGGAAACATTTGCCAGCTTGATGATCCGTCGCCCTGCGATCAGGCGATCGGTCGGTTTGGTAATATCTTGTTCGGGACCGACTTCACGGTCCGGCCCCGACGGTTTGCCTGGCCAGACTTTCAAAACTTCCTGAGCATTCACGGAAGTGTTTAGACCGAAAGCCAGGATCATCGCTGTCATTATCAATTTCATGTCATTCTCTTTGAGTAGTCAGGTTGTCACTGATGTTAATGCTGTTTACTGTTTTTCAAAACGGCTCATGGTCTGAATACCTTCGCGAGTCAGCAGAGGATCATCCGTTTCCTGCTGCCATTCCTTCAGGCTGCTTAGCAATCGAGCTTTGACGTTTTGATGGTCGGGATTGTCGATCAGATTGTCGAATTCCCAGGGATCCGCTTTTAAATCATACAATTCATATTCCGGAGGATTGGCGGCTCGCTGATAAACCTGCTTCATCTTGGTAGACTGCTCAGGATCGTTTATAACCAGTTCATAAGCGGCATCTCCATCGACTCCCGTGCGAGCGGATTTTTCATTGGCCAGTAAATTGTGGATCAACTTGTAGCGTTCATCGCGAATTGATCGTCTTGGGAAGTAAGGAGAACTGCCATGATAATGAAATTCGGTGGCGAGAGTTTTACGACATTGAGCAGGATCGAGAGATGTCGAAAGAGATCGGCCTTGAGTCTGGACATCCTTCTGAATTCCGGCTGCTTCCAGAATAGTGGGGAGGATATCGACGGTTGAAACCAGAGCGGGGGAGCGGTCGGCTTTTTCAAACTTACCAGGCCAGTGCAGCAGCATCGGGACTTTCACGCCCGCTTCGTAGCAGGTCGTCTTTCCACGATAGAAAGGGGGACCGTGATCGGAAACGAATATAACCAGTGTGTTGTCGGCATGTCCGGAAGCCTGTAATTCATCGAGCAATAAGCCGACCCCGACATCAAATCGTGAGCAGGCATTGTAGTACTGAGTGATGCGTTCGATCTCTTCGGGATGATCAAGTTTCTGAAATGGAAACGCAGAGACTTCACCAATCTTCAATGGTGATTTAGGAATTCCTTTGTACTGTGTCGGAAAAGCTTCTTTAGGAGGTCGGGGGCTGCGACCATAGACATGCGGGTCGGAGTAGTTGGCCATAAAGAAGAAGGGACCATCGGAAGTCTTAAAGAATTCACCGACCTTTTCGGCAATCACTTTGACATCTCGTGAGTCGCCTCGGATTCGTTCATCAAATGGAAATGTCTTTTCAGGACCAACATGCAATTTGCCGGAGATGCCCGTTGTATAGCCAGCTTCTTTCAGCAATGCAGGAATTGTTTTGTCGTACAGGTTCTCATGAATCTGGAAACCGACTCCCGCATTCAGTAATCCATACTGGCCGTTTGTGTGAGGGTAGAGTCCGGTAAACATCGCACTGCGGGAAGGACTGCAGGAGGCCTGGGCAACGTAAGCGTTTTCAAAGAGTCGACTCCGTTCGGCCAGTTTATCCAAGTGAGGAGTTTTCGCAGCATTGTCTCCATAACAGCCGAGTTGCATTCCGAGATCATCAGCCGTGATCAGGAGAATATTGAGTGGTTCATCGGCATATAATGGATTTATCGAGATGATGATGCTGCTGAACTTCAGCAGAAGGACCATCGTTAAGAATCTGAGAAATGCCATCAATTTTCTCCGGAGGAAGAACGGATCTGTTCGTCAGGGATTGGGAATTGTCTATAATCGACTAATCCTGATTCATAAGCATGAGTTTAACTGAGAAGAGCAGAGATTGGAAACCAAGTCTGCTGGGGTGAATTTAAGGAAATTTTGAACGATGTTTACGATGCCTCGCCGGATGAAATATGGAAATTGTCCATGCTGTCGTCGCGAAACATTGTTGACATTTCATCATTTGATTCCCCAGAAAATGCACCGACGACCGCATTTTCAGAAGAGGTATTCGAAGGAAGAACTCAATAGGGGGATTTGTGTTTGCCGGTTGTGCCACAATGGAATCCATGACCGCTTTGACGAAATGACACTTGCGAAAAACTTTTCCACCTACGAACTCCTGATGGCTGATGATTCGCTGCAAAAACACTTTGCCTGGGTCGCCAAACAGAAAACAAAAACAGGTCAGCTATCGAAAGAGGTGGGATGATGAAATCACGATACTACTTGAGAACTTTAGGGACAGTGACCAGCCTGCTGATGCTGATTGCATTATCAGGATGTCAGAAAAAAACTCCTGTTAAACAAGTGAGCATTGAGCAGTCGTCGGTTTCCTTCTCTGAAAAGGATCTGTCGCACTTAAAATCGGAATGGCCCGGCTGGCGAGGTCCTGATCAAAGCGGAGTTGCAGGAGAAGCGGACGCACCGACGCACTGGAGCGACTCCGAGAATGTGAAATGGCGAGTCGAAGTTCCAGGACGGGGAAATGCTTCTCCTGTGATCGTCAATAATCGTATCTATCTCGCGACCGCCGATGATACTGCTCAGAAACAAATGGTTATTTCTTTCGACGTTGCCGATGGCAGTCAACTCTGGTCGACCACAGTCAATGAAGGTGGATTTCCTTCCTCGGGGCAAATGCATCCGAAAAGTACACACGCCAACGGCACGGTTGTTTGTGATGGAGAGCGGGTGATAACGGCGTTCCTGCATCACGAAAAGATCACCGCGTATGCTTTGAATGTTGAAACAGGCAAGCTCATCTGGACGCAGGAACTTGGCGCGTTCAATTCCAAATTTGGATATGCCCCTTCGCCTGTTTTGTACAACTCGTTTGTGATCTTTGCCTGCGATAATCACGGCGGGGGTTATCTGTGTGCTCTGGATGCCGAGTCTGGAGAACTGGCCTGGCTGGTGCAACGGCCTCTGGCGAGCACGTATTCCTCTCCTCGAATTGCGAACGTCGGCGGGAAAGATCAGTTATTGATTTCCGGGGGAGAAAAGATTATCAGTTACGATCCCCGCACCGGGAAAGAGGACTGGCAAACACCTGGCACGGCGGAAGCGACCTGTGGAACGATTGTGGTGGCTAAGGATATCATCATCGCCAGCGGCGGTTATCCCCAGAGCCAGACAATTGCTCTTGATGGGACAGGGCAGAAGCAATGGGAGGTGAAGACGAAACTCTATGAGCCTTCGTTAATCGCAGTTGGAGAGGCACTCTTTGGGATCACTGACAAAGGAATCGCCTATTGCTGGGATGTTGCAACAGGAGCCGAGCAATGGAAAGAGCGGTTGGGAGGAAGTTTCTCAGCCTCACCTGTGGCGGTTGGCAATACGATTTATGTTTCGAATCTCGAAGGACAAACTTTTGTATTCAAGGCCGATTCTTCCAGCTATCAGCAAATTTCCGTGAATCGCCTGGGAACGGATTGTTACGCCAGTTCGGCCGTATATGATGAAAACATCTACCTGAGAATCGGAACCGGGAACGGCTCTCATCGGCAGGAAGAACTCGTTTGCCTGAGTCGGCAGCCTGAATTGAAATCGAGTCAAAATTGATTGGAAATATGATGGACGATTCCTCCTCAACCAGCGATCCTCATCGTCTAAATGAGAACATCATCGAAGTCTACCGCGCGAGAAATCTCAGCGAAGCCCAAATGCTGGTGAACGTTTTGGCGGACCAGGGGATTGAAGCTCAAATTGGTGGAGCGAGTTCTTCCGGGGGGTATGCCGAGGTGGTTGGCTGGCATGGTTCGCCTCAGGTACTTGCCTTTGAAAATGATCGTATCAGAGCCCGCGCGATCATCGAAGAATATTTGAATATTATACTTGATGAAAATGAGTAATCTATGAATCGAATAGTAATAGGGATGTTGCTGCTGAGCAGCCTTTTGTCTGTTAGTGTTCTGGAGGCTGGAAAATACAATCCCGATCGAAGCATCGGAGATCACTTTGCAGGCTTCGATACTCTTCCCGCGACTGATGACAAAGCGTATTCCTCAAAAGATTTTGAGGATGCAGAGGTGTTCGTGATTGCCTTCACCTGCAACAGTTGTCCGTATGCTGAAGATTATGAATCCCGTTTTGAACAGTTTCATAAGAAATATGCGAAGAACGATCGCGTGAAATTTGTAGCGATCAACTGCAATCTGGTGAAAGCAGATTCGCTGGAGAAGATGAAAGAGAAAGCCGAGGAAGCTGGGTTTTCATTTCCCTATCTATTCGATGAAAGCCAGCAAACAGGGCGAGATTTAGGTGCACTCCGAACCCCTGAGTGTTTTGTTCTGAACAAGGATCGCAATATTGTCTACATGGGGGCATTCGATGACAGTACGAATGCCGCTGAGGTCAAACAGCAATACGTGATTGAAGCTGTCGAAGCGTTGCTTGAGGGGAATCAGCCTGAAGTTAAAGAAACGCCTCCGGTCGGATGTCTGATTCGTTATAAACGAGTTCGATAATCAAAAACGAAAGTAGGTTATGCTTTCAGCTGTAGGTCAGGCACTGCCTGACGACAAACAGGGTAGCACGCACATTTCGTCAGGCACAGCCTGACCTACAGCGCATAAAAACAGCCGCGAAAGTATATTCTTCGCGGCTGTTCGCTCGTCAACACAAGGTGAGTTGAATTATGCGTTGATTTCGTAGCCCTTGCGTTGTTCTCGGGACTGCATGCTGTTGGCCTGTTCGTCTCCAACGATCTGCTCGTTTTCGGCATCCCAGTTCAATTGACGATCGAGTCGAATTGTGATGTTAGCGAGGTGACAGGTCGTCATCGCCCGATGATGTGAATAGACGTCGGAGATTGGCAGTTCACGAGATTTCACACATTCCATGAAGTTTTGCATGTGCGATGTCGGTTTACCGCCGTACAGTTTTTCAATGGCATCTTCCGGCAGCGGATTGTCCTTGAGGTCTTCAACGGCCTGTCCGGAAATCTTGCCGCGATTGACGAACAATTTGCCTTCGGTTCCTTCAAACATGATGCCGTTGTCGAACCCGAGATCGTTGGCTTCATTGCGAATGTGCATCACGATGCCATTGTTGAAGCCTGTTTTCACGTTGAACTTAGTCGCTACATTGTAGCGATCGTTCAGAGTTGGCATTCCGTCTTTCATAGGAGTGGGATGAGAAGCCATGACAGGTTCAAAGGTCGCGACGCGGGCTCCTTCGTTGGCTTCTTCAATGGCCCATTGTGCAATATCGATATGGTGAGCACCCCAGTCGGTCATCTTTCCGCCGGAATACTCGTACCACCAGCGGAATTCATAATGACAGTTGGAGTTGCCCCAGCGTCCACCATCTTTGTATCGATAATCGCACAGCGGAGCCTGACCTAGCCACATTTCCCAGTTCAATCCCTTGGGAACCTCGACGGCTGGAATCGGTCCGCTTTCACCGACTCCACCAATCGCACAAGTGACTTCCTTCAATTTCCCGATGCGACCCGCTTTGATAATTGCGATCGCCTGCAGAAAGCGTTGTCCCATTTCGGTTCTTTGCTGAGTACCGACCTGAAAGACCGCTTTGGTTTCATCGAGTGCTTTGATGATCTGACGACCTTCATCAATCGTCAGCGTCAGTGGTTTTTCGCAATAGACATCCTTGCCGGCTTTCATCGCTTCGATGGCAATTTTGGTGTGCCAGTGATCCGGAGTGACAATCGTCACAAGGTCGATGTCATCTCGATCCAGAATTTTGCGATAGTCTTCGTAAACATCAACCTTTTTATCGCTGCCTTGTGCCATTTGCACGCGTTCTTTGCCTTGTCCGGCATGATTTGAGTCGACATCACAGACGGCTGCACAATCGCCAAACTTCATCGCTGCTGGTCCCACTGCTCCCCAGCGGGAACCGGTTCCAATACAACCGATGACAGGTCGCTCATTCGGTGTCTCAAAATTTGCCCGTGCCTGGCTGGTGAAGATGTAGGGCATGGACGCGATGCCGGCTGATGCGGCACTCGCTTTTTTAAGAAAATCACGGCGCGATGTCTGGAAGCTCATTTTATTTCTCCTGTGAAGTTCAAGTATTGTTGATAGCTCTGAAATGGTGTCGTTCGGCGAGCGCGGCGAATAAACATCAAGAGGCAATTATATGTATTGGGCTGAAGAAGCGAAAGGAAGAATTGGAATTGGTTCTCGAATTCTGCACTTCGGCTCATCAATCAACCAATCTTGATTCTTTACGCGAGAATTTCCTTGACGATTTCACCGTGAACATCGGTCAGTCGATAATCGCGGCCCTGGAAACGGAAGGTGAGTTGTTTGTGATTGAATCCGAGCAGGTGCAAAATCGTGGCATGGAGATCATGCACGTGCACCGGCTTCTCTCCGACATTGAAACCGAGTTCGTCGGTAGAGCCGTGGGTGATACCCGGTTTGATTCCGCCACCGGCTAACCACATCGAAAAGGAATTCGGGTGATGATCGCGACCATCGTTCCCACCTTGCACCATCGGAGTACGGCCAAATTCTCCGCCCCAGATGACGAGCGTTTCGTCGAGCATTCCCTGCTGTTTCAAGTCGGCAATCAGTGCCGCACAAGCCTGATCGGTTGCTTTGCAGTTGTTAGCGATGCCATTCTTTAAGCCGCCGTGCTGATCCCAGGATTCGTGAAATAACTGAACGAAACGAACGCCACGCTGAACGAGTCGTCGTGCAAGCAGACAGTTGTTAGCAAACGAGGCTTTCCCCGGCTCGGCTCCATACTGTTCAAGAACGTGAGCTGGCTCGTTATTGAGATCCATCGCTTCCGGCGCGCTGGTCTGCATACGGAAAGCCATCTCATAAGAACTGATACGAGTCGCGATTTCGGGATCCCCGACGAGATCGAGTTGCCGACGATTGATCGCATTGACGGCATCGAGAGTCGATCGCTGCACCTGCCGATCGATTCCTTCCGGATTGGAAAGATAAAGGACGGGATCACCACTGGTCCGAAATTCGACGCCGGAATGCACAGTCGGCAGAAATCCACTGCTCCAGTTACTCGACCCGGCACTCGGCCCCTTGTTTCCGCTGTTGAAAACAATGTAGGAGGGGAGATTGCGAGACTCATTCCCCAGTCCATAGGTGACCCACGATCCCATGCTCGGACGCCCGAATTGCTGAGAGCCGGTACTCATCAGCAGTTGACCCGGAGCGTGGTTGAACGCATCGGTTTTCATCGAGCGGATAATGCAAAGATCATCAACGACTTTAGCCAGATGAGGCAATTGATCCGAGAGTTCTGCTCCCGATTCACCGTGCTTGGCAAACGGATATTTAGGGCCTAACAGTTTCGAATTGGGATTGATGAAAGCGGCTCGATAACCTTTCAGCAAATCGGCTGGGGGCAATGTCCCATCGAGTTTTTCGAGCGTCGGTTTGTAATCGAACAGTTCAAACTGACTCGGCCCGCCTCCCATAAACAGGAGGATGACATTCTTAGCCCTAGCCGGAAAGTGCGGCTGTTTCGGAGCGAGAGGATCATCACTCAATGAAGCTGCTTTCGCGGTTTCCTGCGACATGCTGGCCATTGCCACACCACCCAGGCCGATTCCGCATTGCTGGAGAAACCAGCGACGAGCGACATGATTGTGAGGCAGTATTCTGGGGTGATTATTCATATTATGACTTCCGTCTCTATTAATCCGGTGTAGGTCAGGCACTGCCTGACGAGATTACCACTTCTAAACTCTTAACTTTTTTATTATTTACCACTAAGGCACGAAGACACAAAGAGATATGTAACCATACAACACAAATAGAAATCTTCCTTTTGAATTAGATTGACTTCTTCCATAAAACTCTTCGTGCCTTTGTGTCTTCGTGGTGAAAATTAAATTTCTTCTACTGCCGGGTAATCGTTTCATCGAGATTTAAAATTGCTCGGGCTAAGATGCTCCACGCTGCCAATTCTTTAGCTTCTGAATGCTGGTCAACTTCTGTGGAGTTTCCGTTGATTTCCTGGCTGGACAACTCACCCGATTCAATTCGCTGCCGGATATCTTTTAATAACGATTCCAAAATCTCGACTTCTTCCTCATCAGCTTCACGACTGACGGCTAATTGAAATGCATATTGAATTCGCTCAGCATCATCGATGTCACACTCTGTGAGAATTCGTTTTGCAAATGCTTTGGCAAAGTCGACGAATTGGGGTTCATTGAGCATCACCAGAGCCTGCAGTGGTGTGTTACTGCGCGTTCTGCGGACACAGGACGCATCACCTTTGGGAGAATCGAACACCTGTAAAGGAGGGTAGGGGACTGACCGGTATTGATGGATGTAGAGACTTCTTCGATACTGCTGCGTCTGCGAAGAAAGAGGCCATTGTTTCGGACCGTAACTGGCGGGGGGTTGAAAGAGAAATTTGGGAGCAGGGGGATAAACACTCGGCCCGCCGATTTGTCGATTGAGTAAGCCACTGGCAGTTAATGCAATGTCGCGAACAACTTCCGAACGAACTCGAAAGCGGGCACCACGTGCCAGCAGAATATTGAAGGGGTCTTTCTCAAGTAATTCAGGACTGATGATTGAGCTTTGCTGATAGGTCTTTGAGGTCACAATCAGTTTGTGGATGTGTTTCAATTCCCAGTTATGCTCCATCAATTCGACGGCCAGCCAGTCGAGCAGTTCAGGATGTGAAGGGGGCGGAGATTGCGAGCCGAGATCTTCGGGGGTACTGACAATTCCGCGTCCGAAGTAAGCCTGCCAGATTCGATTGACGATTGTTCGAGCCGTTGTTGGAGAATCTTTCGAGACCAGCCAGCGGGCAAAGTCGAGACGATCCGGTGCGGGAGTATCCTGAAATGGATTCAAAAAATCGGGAGCCCCCGGCTGAACTTCATTACCCGGATTCAGAAAATCACCACGCTGCATGAGATGCGTCTTACGATGGGATTTCATAGTTTTCACCGCCAGTTGACTGACGGGAGCCGGGTGCGATTTCCAGAGAGCTTCGATTTCTGCATTCTCTGCTGAGTATTCGGGATTGATTGATCGCCAATAGGAAAACAGAGTTTCCTGTTGTTCATCTGACAGTTGATCTTCGGGTTGAGACAGTAATTTTCGAATGGCGAGAGGAACTGGATCTGTCTCGGTCAAGTCACCATTCGTAACAGAAAATCGATAGCGTCCGAAAATGTAGGATTGATTGTCGTCGGAATTCCAGCCGCCATGAAGTTGTGCGAGTTTCCAGGTAAGTACAAAATCTTCGTCAAAATTGATGGGTGTTTCCGGCATAAAAACCGCATAGGCATTTTCGTTTCTGCGACCGGGATCGAGATCGCTCGTCCAGGCGGTTTTCTTGTCGTCATCGATGGCATATTCGATGGGGCCGGTCACGCGATCATCCTTATCGGCATTTTTCTCACGGAATGCAGCTGGCAACGCGGATCGAGTCGCATTGACATTGGAGAAAGCACGAGTGAATTTGACCTTCGTCTTTTTTCCGGGATCAGAAGCTGGTGCGACATGGACTTCAAATTCGGTGAGTGCACCGGTTCCATACAAAGAACGACCGGGGCCATTGTGGGGGAGTTGGGGATGAGTCAGTAAATCGAGCCGCACTGCTCGAATTTCTTGAGCAGGCAAAGTCTGACTCAATTCCACGTTCGATTTCGTCGGGGCATAACTTTCACTGAGAACCGAACCGTCTTCAAGGATGCGAAATTTCTGTCCTTCATAAGGGACTTCTGTGGGCGTGACTGTCTTCCAGGTCACAAGATGCTCTCGGGTTTGATCAGCCCAATTTTCGAGTTGCTGTTTCCAATCCGGATGTTGTTGTTTGATACGGGCTTTGATTTGCGAAATTTGGTCGAGTACTGATTTCCGCTGCTCCTGTTGTTCTGGCGTGTAGACGGTTGTGATCGCTTCGTGAAAATCATTGAGAGCCGCGTACATGCGGTAGTAATCGGTTTGAGTGATGGGATCGAATTTGTGAGTGTGACACTGGGCACATTGGGTTGTCAGTCCGAGAATCGCTTTGCCGATGGCATCCATCCGATCGAACATCCCTTCCACACGAAATTGCTCAGGATCGGCTCCTCCTTCTTCATTAACCATTGAATTTCGGAGAAAACCGGTCGCAACAATCTCATCCTGACTAGCTTGTGGCAGCAGATCTCCGGCGATTTGTTCGATGATGAATTCGTTGTAAGGCTTATTCTCATTGAGAGAATTAATGACCCAGTCTCGATAAAACCAGACTTCCCGTTGTTTGTCTTTCTCATAACCATCCGAGTCGGCATAGCGAGCGGCATCGAGCCACCAGCGTCCCCAGTGTTCACCAAAATGGGGAGAATTCAATAAGCGTTCAATCACTTGATCTTGTGCGTTTTCATCAGTCGCAGACAGGAATTCGGCAATCTCTTCGGGAGAAGGGGGGAGACCGATTAAATCGAGTGAGAGTCGACGCAAGAGCGTTTCTTTATCTGCGGGAGGACTGAATGCGAGTTGATTCTCATCCAGTTTCGCGGCGATGAAGTGATCAATTGGATTCTGCAACTCGGCTTTCAGTGGAGAGGCAGGCAACTCAGGGCGCTGCGGAGGCACGAAAGACCAGTGTTCAGAATAGGGAGCATCATTCTCAATCCATTTTCTGAATGTCTCAATCTCTGCTTCACTGAGTGATTTCCCGCTGGATGGCGGAGGCATTTTGAGATCGGGATCGGAAGAAGTGATCCGCTCAAGAATGAGACTTTCTGACGGCTTGCCCGGAACAATGGCTCCGTATTCGATGGCTGCACCCCGCTGATCGAGCCGCAGGTCAGCTTCGCGGGTTTCTTCATCGGGACCGTGGCAGAAGTAACATTTATCAGAAAGCAGCGGACGGATGTCGCGATTGAAGTCGATGTCCTTGGCTTGAATCGATGATTTCAGCGATATCAAAATCCCGAAAGCCAGTAGCAGGCGAAAACTCATGTACGATCCCATGAATATTGAAAAGCGGATTGAGGCTGTTTGTGTATTGTAATTTACAATATGCATAGACCTTGATCTATGCAACACCCCTGACTGAGAGCAAATTGTATCGATCCTTCCTCCTGTTGGTTTTATCCCCTCGACCGACTAAAGTGAGAAGATTCTGAAACACATTTGTTATTCTGGCTTTACTTCACTCAGATTGAACAACACAAAGATGACGAACATTGTCGCACACCATACACCGGAGCAGGATCGTCGTAATAAAATCATCCTGACAATTTGCCTGATTATCGCAGTGACACTCAGTATCGCAGTAGTGGTAGGACGCTGGAATAATGGCGTTGATGCTCAGAATCATGCCGTGAGAGTGATGTTTTCTGTGGTGAACGACTATATGAATGCCAATGAAGGAGCCTGGCCGAAATCCTGGCAGGATCTGGAATCGTTTCCTTCAGAAGGGAACTGGTACGATCCTGTTGATTATGAACTGACGAAAAAACATGTCGTGATCGATTTCGAGCCGAATCTTGCTGAAGTGTCTGAACAATCACCTCCCGAATTTCAGGCGATTCGTCCGGTGAACCCGGTCTTCGATTTCGGCAAAGATCCTCGACTTGTGCAGCTACTGATTACGGTTAAACGGTATCATGGTGAAACGTCAGAATAAATTTGAACCGCGGTTCATAAATTCCTTTTTCTGATCGTTTACTCTTCTTTAATTTCATCAGAATTCGAAATTAATTTCGAGAGATCTGAGTAAGACGCTTCTGCATCTGCTTCCAACTCAGTGACATTCAATGGTTTTTTTTCGAACGGATCTTTTTCACAATTGAAAAATCGGCCATCGTTATAAAGTTTCCAGGTGCGGTCTTTGTAAAAATATTTATTTCCGCGGCTCTCCGCAGAGACCCACTGACGTGGATTGGCTGTGCCCGAAGTGATTCGTTTTGCGAAACTCTGTCCATCGAGAGTTAAGTCTTCGGGCAAGTCCGCGGAAGCGATTTCAGCGAATGTCGGTAAAAAGTCGCTGAAGTCGATGAGGTCATCGCAGACTTCACCTCCCTCAATATGGCCAGTCCAGTTCGCGATCAGTGGGACACGGGTTCCCCAGTCAGTCAAATCGCCTTTGCCGCCTGGGATCATCTTCCCGTGAAATTCAGAAACCACATTTTCGTACGTGAATTTCCCATTTTCATCGTAAGTCAATTTGGATTTTTTCGGGGTGCCGTTGTCGGTTGTGAACAGGATGAGCGTATTTTCCCGCAGATTCATTAAATCGAGAGCGGTGATCAATCTGCCGATTTCTTCATCCATTTGATCAGCCATCTCGGCAAAATTGTCGTAGCGTCCGCGAGGTCCGTACGGGACGGGTTCTTTCAAATCGTCGGTCACATCATGACACAACGCCATCGAGTAATAGGCAAAGAAGGGGCCTTGCTGATTCTTCTCGATAAAATCGATCAGGAAGTCGACATAGAGATCGGGACCATATTTTCCTTCGGTTCCTTCGAGAAGTTCGCCGTTCTGGTAGATGAAGGGGTCGTGATAACGGGCACCTTCATGCCAGCCGAAGAGGGAGGATTGCTCAAATCCGAGCCGGGCTGCATGATCGCGTTTATTATCCATCATGCAGAGTTGCCATTTGCCTGCGATTGCCGTTTTATAACCGGCTCGTTTCAGGATCTGAGCAAAAGTTTTCGATTCCATGTTTTCCGGATAGCTGCCCCAGGCAGGGTTACCGTTGTTTCTCGGATATCTGCCGCTGAGAAGTGTCGTGCGAGAAGGATGACAGACAGGCATCGAGTAGCAATGTTCAAATCGAATTCCGTCACTGGCGAGTTTGTCCAGATGAGGCGTTTGATAGGATGTGCCACCATAGCAGCCGAGAACTTCTCGACCGACATCGTCCGCCAGAATGAAGACGATATTCGGCTGCGTTGAAGAGGCTTTTTCCAGTGCCCAACTTGCCGAGCCAGCTGAAATTGCGAAAAATAGCGGTAGGAGAGTTCGCAGAAGCTTGAGAGTCTGGAGATCAGACATGTTTAGCCTTTCCTGTTATTCGCACCGAGTGGAGATGCGTTGGCTTGTTCTCAGTAATTGACCGTGACGTCGTATAAAATCAGTCTTCGAAATTCTGATGAACCTGTAGCGAGAAAATTCGTTTCCACTTATAATTAAGTTTTACAGTCCTGAACGCAATAGTCAGAAGAGAGTCCGTCATGGAATTTGCCGTCGTTGGTCAAGAGCAGGAAGTCTATGAAGATCCCCTGGATCTGATGGACGAGATTGAACAGCTCAAAATCGAAAAGGATGCGAAGATCCTCGCACATTTTTATGTCGATGGAGATATTCAGGACATCGCCGACTATACCGGCGACAGTTTAAAGCTGGCTCGCGATGCCGTATCCATTGAGAGTTCGACCATAGTCTTCAGCGGCGTGCACTTCATGGGAGAATCGGCCAAGATTCTCAGCCCTGAAAAAACCGTACTCATGCCCGATCTTCAAGCCGGTTGTTCACTGGCGGAAAGTTGCCAGGCTCCTGACCTGAAAGCGATGCAGGACAAGCTCCGCGCAGAAGGACGTCAGATTCAGACGGTTGCTTACATCAATACCTCCGCGGCTGTGAAAAGTTTATGTGATTGGATTGTGACCAGCGGAAATGCCCGGGAAATTGTCGAACGGATCCCAGCCGATCAGGAAATTTTGTTTGTCCCAGATCAGCACCTCGGACGCTATCTAATGGAAGTAACCGGTCGGGAGATGATCCTGTGGCCCGGTTCCTGCATGGTCCATGAAATTTTCAGCCTGCAGGATATGCTGCGGGCCAAGAAGAATAATCCGGGATCAGTCATTATTGCGCATCCGGAATGCCCTCAGAATATTCTGGAAGTTTCCGATTTTATCGGCGGCACTGAAAAGATGCGTCAGCATGTGGCTTCTGTGAAAGAACCGACTAAATTTCTGGTGGCGACCGAATCGGCCATGATTCATCCCCTCGAAAAAATCGCTCCCTGGCACGAATATATTCCCGTGCCGGGAATCATGGAAAGCACGGGAGAAACCTGTGCTTGCAATCGCTGCCCTCACATGGCTCGCAATACATTGCAGAAAGTGCGGGATTGCTTAAAGTATGGCAAACCGGAAATCGTCTGGCAGGATTATTTCAGTCTGGCTAAGGAGGTTCTGGAACGAAGCCTGCTGAAATAAATTCAGACCTGTGACAGTACTTTATTAAACTGCCAAGACGCTAAGACCTCCAAGCACAAGAGTTGGCTCTTCGTGGCTTTGTTTAAAAAAAATACTTGATTGATGTGTCACGATTTCACTCGCACGATTCAGCCAAGAGAATCGATTAGAAATAATATCAACATGAAATTTATATGGATTCCCACACTCGTCGTGCTTTCAATGCTGATTGGTTTAAGTGGTTGTAGTAAACCAGCAGATCCTGTCAGTCCTGAGCCAAAACCAGAAGGAACTTCCAACAGTCAGGCTAAGCCAGTCCCATCTCCTTCGAAAGCTCCTCAGAGTACGGATTCCACAGAGCTGACATACATTAATCATCTTTCACAGGAACAAATTGACGAGGGACTCATCAATCTGTTTGATAACGAAACGCTTTTTGGATGGCATAAACAGAACAATGTGAACTGGTCAGTCGTTGATGAAGCGATCACAGCAGATAGCGGCCCGATTGGGCTGCTCTTGACTAACTTACCTTTCGCAGACTTTGAGCTGACTCTCGAATTTCGCATGGAACCCGGTTGCAATAGTGGCGTGTTTATTCGGTGTGCCGATGATCCGAAAAGTCCTGTCGAGGATTGTTATGAGATCAATCTGGCCGATGAACACCCTGAAGGCTATCTCTCAGGCAGTGTTGTCGGACATTCCAAGTTCGATCCTGGTATCAAACTGGCAGACAATGCATGGCACAAATTGAGCATTCTTGCCAATGGCAGTTCCATTGAAATCACCATAGATGAAACTCACAAGAATCGATTTGACGAGACTCGTGATAATATTTTACAAAGTGGATTAATCGGCTTACAGAAAAATAGCGGTGAAGTCGCCTTTCGCAATATTCAACTAAAACCTCTGCAAATGGATTCGCTGTTTACAGGAGAAGATCTATCTGGCTGGCGGGAAGTGCCCGGTTCTCAAAGTGTAATTGATGTGGTCAAGCAGGAAATTCATGTGGTCAGTGGACCGGGATTTCTGGAAACCATCGAAACATTCGATGATTTCGTCCTGCAGTTTCAGGCGAAAACAAATGCAGCGGAATTGAATAGTGGTCTGTTTTTTCGTGCAATGACAGGCACGGAAGAAAATCCTTCAAATGGTTACGAAGTCCAGATTCACAACGGATTCAAAGACGATGATCGCAATCAGCCCAACAATGCCGGGACGGGAGCCATCTTTCGTCGGATCGATGCCCGCAGAGTGGTTTCGTCGGATCTGGAATGGTGTACGATCACACTGGTCGCATCAGGCCCACACATCGCAACCTGGGTGGATGGTTATCCTGTCGTGAGTTGGGAAGATACCCGTGAGCCGGATGAAAATCCCCGCAAAGGTAAACGACTCAATGCCGGTCATCTGAGCCTGCAGGGACATGATCCGACAACCGACTTGTATTTCAAAAACTTCCGAATTTCCAACCTGCCTGAATAAACATGAATAAACTTAGGGAGCGTTGAACTTTCCTTCTCCGTGGGGAGAGGGGACATTTTACTCAGTGTTTGACTGCGTTCCAAAGTGTGAGGGTAGTTTAGCTATCGATTTCTGTAGCCAATCGCCAGGCAATATTACAGGTGTGCTCGTAGCTGGGAATGTGCAGCCGTTCGTTGACGGTATGAATAAATTCCTGTCCGCAACCTAGAGTAACGGTTGGAAAGCCGTGGGAGGCCATCCAGTTGGCATCCAACCCTCCGTTAGAGATACGCGTGGAGACTTCCAGTCCTTCAGCAGTGACGGCATTCATGGCCGATTGAACGACAGGAGTCGATTTGTCCAAAGCGAAGGCATCGTATTTATTGCGAGATTCAAATTCGATCGAACCATGTTCGTTATTCACGTTGGAAATCGTATTTGCTGATTCAATGAAGGCCTGCTGAATTGCGTTGACAATTTCCATTCGAAACTCTGGGTCATGACTCCGAGCCTCTGCTCGAAGTTCTACAAAATCAGTTACGACATTGGTCGCTGCTCCCCCCTGAATGAAGCCGATGTTGCTGGTTCCGGTGCCGTGAGGTTTGCCGATAAGACCAAGCCAGCCCTCTTCCTGAAGTTGAAAGATCGCACGACTGACGATCACAATCGCAGAGACTCCGTTCTCCGGATGGGCTCCTGCATGGCTGGCAATCCCGTACACGCGGATGTCCATGTGAGTATCACCGGTTGCTCCCCGGATGACCGATTTGGGATCTCCCCCATCAAAATTAAAGCAGAGCTCAGGGCTTTGTAATTCTTCGGGATCAACATACCGAGCGCCAACAAGTCCGATTTCTTCCTGAATCGTCCACAGAAAGGTCAGGGGAGGGTGAACTGGTTGCTCTTTCAGAATTCTTAGAAGAGTAGATAGGACGACTGCTGCTCCTGAGCGATCATCTCCTCCCAAAGCTGTCTGCTTTAATTTCGAGATGATGTATTCGCCATCAATTTCTGGAATCGCACCGACACAAAGTGGCACCGTATCGACATGAGCCATTAAAAGTCGTCGGGGGGCATTGACTGTGCCTGGCAAGGTAACAATCAGATTCCCGGTTTCTCCAAATCCAGCTCGTAGATGAGCGTCGTCATAACGAATCTGCTCTGCTGGTAATCCGGCAGCTTTGATGAGGGATTCAATTTCCAACATCACCGCCTGTTCCTGACCACTCTTGCCAGAAACTTTCAACAAAGTCATCAAAAGATTTACGTTGGGACTCTGGAGGGCGTCACTCATTATTAATACCTTGAATTCCATAAAAAAGCTCTCTTATGGTATCCCATAGGAGAGCAATTGTCATCTAGAGCATTTTCAAAAATTTATCTGCAGCGTTCGGCTGGAGCAAACACAGCGATTTTAGGATTTTCGTGTCCAGACGACTGGAGTAACCATTTGAAAATGGACTAAAGATTCGTCTTGTACTAAGCGAGTATGTACTTACCGGACTTCTCGTCGCGAGTGATTTCATCAGACTTATAGACATTCTGATAGACAACATTTTTGAAGTTGGCACTGCTTGATTGATAGCCGGTTGCTTCGACGGCATCGGTCAATTCGCTCAGCCCTAGACCTTTTTTGTTTTTTTTCAGGACATCCAGAATCACTTCTTCGAGCGATTTCTCATTGCGAAAGCGGACACCGCCACTAGCATCACCACCTGATAAACTGGCAATTTCCTGCTCTACTTTTTGAAGTTTATCGAGCAGTTGTTCTCTACGTTTGTGCAGCGAATTTACTTTCCCCTGCTGTGCTTTTAATAGCCTTTGAATTTCAGCTACGCTCATGTCCGTTTGGATATCTACCATTTCTTGTCTCTCCTCATTCTTGCTCAATTTTGCAAATAGCCGTTATTGTGTAACAACGCATTAAATATAGTGTTGAGATGTTCTAAATGTTAATATTCGTATTACGTTTGAATAAGAAAAAATATAGCTCTTTTAGCCAATTGGATTTAAAATTAACAATCGGAATAATATTATCAAGTGAACATAAATACCATGAAACCACAGAGAGGCATTATGCCACGTTTGCAGCCTACAGATACTATACCTGAATATCATCTATTGAGAGGTGTCGCCTCAAGGAAAATAAAAATTAAAAGAGAACTAGGGTAAGACTAAAATATTACAAATTGGAATGAATGAAGCTCGATAAGAGCTACTGTGTTGATCTACCTGTCGATTTGATGCAATTTTGTTCATTAGGTCGTGTTTTGAAGCCACTCTCGACTTTTATTTCTTGTCCATTATCTATAATCTGTCGAACAGTTTGCTTAGGTAATTCATTCACGGGAACGGACTGAGCTCTCTTTAAGAGCTAATGTGCCGAGTTTAATAGTATTGAGGGATATTGTGTCAACAATTCAAGAAACCTGGACAGCTGCCGATTCAGCTGAATTGTACGATATTGAAAGTTGGGGTAAGGGCTATTTTACAGTTAGTGAAGAAGGGCGAATCCAGATCCGTCCCAATAAAGGCGAAGCTGCCGTCGATTTGCTGGAACTGACCGAACAGCTGAAGTCTCAGGGGATATCCACTCCAATTCTATTTCGGTTCAGTGGAATTCTTCAGCAACGACTGAAAGAAATCTATCAATCGTTCGAAGCCGCTATTCAGGAATACGAATACGACGCGACATACACTTGTGTTTACCCAGTCAAAGTCAACCCGCAGCGTCAAGTGGTTGAAGAAGTTGTCCGCTATGGTCGCGTCCATGGAGCGGGGCTCGAGGCAGGAAGTAAACCTGAACTTCTAGCTGTTCTCGCTGTCGTTGATCGTGATACGCCCGTCATCTGCAATGGATTCAAGGATGCCAAATTCATCCAGACAGCTCTGCTGGCTCGTAAAATGGGAATGAATGTCACTCCTGTTGTCGAGCGACTTACAGAATTGAATTTGATTATCCGTCAGGCCAAAGAGCTGGGTGTTCGTCCCAAAATTGGGGTTCGTGTGAAGCTTGCATCTCGCGGAGCCGGAAAATGGCAGGAGTCGGCTGGCTATCAATCGAAGTTTGGTTTGACAGTCAGCGAATTGATGAAGGCGTTTGAGGATCTGGAAGCTGCAGGCATGCAGGATTGTCTGAGTTTGATGCACTTCCACTTTGGAAGTCAGATTACGAACATCAGTCGCGTTAAAACTGCTCTCATTGAAGCCTCGCGGATTTATGTCGATTTGGCCAAACGAGGATCAGGGCTGGAATATCTCGATGTCGGGGGTGGATTGGGTGTCGACTACGATGGCTCTCAATCGACATTTGAATCAAGCGTCAATTATACCCTTGAAGAATACGCGAGAGATGTTGTGTACCACGTAAAAACTGTGTGTGATGAAGCTGGCGTTGCTCATCCGCATATCATTTCAGAAAGTGGCCGCGCATTGACGGCGTATCATAGTGTTTTGGTATTTGATGTTCTGGGTACAACTGGTCCAGAAACATATTCTGGCCCGGACGAACTTCTCAAAGATGCCAAACCCCCTCTGGCGGAAATGATGGAAATCCGGGCAAGTTTGAATGCTCACAACCTGCGGGAATCGTTTCACGATGCTTTACAACTGCTGGAAACGGCATTATCGCTTTTCAGCATGGGGCATCTACCACTCGATCAACGAGCCGCTGCGGAAAAGCTTTACTGGAATATCTGTGGCGAAATTCGGAACCTTTCTGCTGATTTAGAGTTTATTCCGGAAGAACTTGAAGGACTAAACCGTTTATTAGCAGACACCTATTTCTGTAACTTTTCTGTCTTTCAGTCACTTCCTGACAGTTGGGCGATTAAGCAACTCTTTCCCGTCATTCCAATTCATCGACTTTCAGAAAAGCCGGAGCGTCATGCCGTACTTGGAGATATCACCTGTGATTCCGATGGAAAGATCGATCATTTCATTGGACAACGAGATGTTAAGCGGACATTGCAACTTCATAACTTTAATGGATCACAATATTTGCTGGGTGCGTTTCTGATCGGAGCGTATCAGGAAATTCTGGGAGATCTGCATAATCTGTTTGGGGATACCAATACCGTTCACGTGACAGTGGATGATCAGGGAAAACCCAATATCCAAACAACGGTGGTGGGAGAAACAATTTCTGAAGTTCTGGACTATGTTCAGTTTGATGGCCAGAACCTGCTGGGGCGTATGACCGCTTCTGCAGAGTCAGCACTTCGGGAAGGTCGACTCACACAACAGGAAGCCGACGATTTCATTCGTAACTTTCAACAGGGACTAGGCGGATATACCTACCTGGAGTGATACGTAATTCAGAGAAATACGAATCTCCAAAATCAGGTCAAGCCTGTCTCTGCAATGGGAATAGAAAATTAATTTCATGAAGAGAGTGGGCATTGTTGGAGGAGGACCAGGCGGACTTATGTCCGCTTATTTTTTAGAAAAACTATGTGATTCTCCTTTCGAGATCACTCTCTTTGAAATGTCTGATCGCCTGGGGGGAAAAATCATTACCCCCTGTTTCAAATCTGTTCCACTGCAGTATGAAGCCGGTGCAGCAGAGTTTTATGACTATGCCCACTTTGGTGAAGATCCGCTCAAGGAATTGATTGCCGAGCTTGGCCTTTCGATCAGTCCGATGGGGGGATCTGCAGTGATTATGAACGGGCAGATCTTGACCAATGCTGAAGATATTCGCGAGCATCTCGGTCAAAACACCTACCAGGAATTACGAGCATTCGATCAGCGTGCCCGAAATATTATGATTCCAGATGAATTTTATCACTCTGATCATCCCGAAGGTTCGCCCGATCAGGTGAATAATATTCCTTTCAATGTCCTGCTCTCAGAGATCCAGGATGAGTCTGCTCAGAATTATGTGGAAACTCTAATTCACAGCGATCTGGCAACGGAACCTTCACTGACAAATGTTGCTTATGGATTGCAGAATTATCTCATGAACGATGTCGATTACATGCTCCTGTATGGAATTGTCGGCGGGAATGAGCAACTGCCGCGAGAGCTCGCAGCCAGAATTCATGCCACATTCCGAATGGAACATCGGGTCTGTCGAATTGGTAAGGTGGATCAGAAATACCGTATTGAGTCTGAATTTCACGGACAGAATTCTACGGAATTGTTTGATGCTGTTATCGTCGCATTACCTCATAACAAAGTTCCCTCGGTCATATTTGAAGGCGATTCCCTCTCCAGTGCTGTCCAGGAACATCAGGAGCAATTTAACTTCCCGGCACACTATTTAAGAATTACGATTCTTTTTGAAAAACCATTCTGGCGCTCCAGATTGACGGATTCCTTCTGGATGCTCGATCAATTCGGAGGGTGCTGTCTTTACGATGAATCGATGCGTCAACCAGGTGGTGAGCATGGGATTTTGGGCTGGTTGCTCGGAGGCGATACGGCTTTAAAGATGTCTGAATGGGAAGATGACCGACTCATTCAAGCCGCTTTGGATTCTCTTCCCGAATTTTTGCAGGAAGGACGCCAGGACTTTCTCGAAGGAGCAGTGCATCGCTGGCCTGCTTCGGTGAATGGGATGCCAGGGGGTGGTGTGCAATGGAATCATGATCGTCGGCATCTGCCTGAACCGGTTAATCATCCCCATCTGTTCTTTGTCGGCGACTACCTCTTCGATTCCACGCTCAACGGCGTTCTCGACTCGGCTCATTACGTGGCCTCCTGGATCGCGACTCATCTGTATGAGCATCATTAAAATTCGACTACGCAATAAACTTTCTATTGGCATTATGCACCTTGACTCATTGGAACATTTGAAATGTCGTTGCCGAAAAATCTACTGGAGTGTTTACCTGAGGAAGCACGGGTTGAGAATATTAAATTTGTTTCCCGGGATACAAATGCATTGAATGAACTTTTTCAGTTTCCAATCGCCATCAACCGGAAAGCCATTTCTGTTTCTACTGATGGCGATTCAACAGAAAAAGCAGATCTGACTTTGCTCATCGTTCCGGCTAGTATTTCGCTGGATGCGGAGAAAATTTCTGCAATTCGCAAATGGGTCGAAGGGGACAATCATCCCATCGAGCCAACCAGTTTGATGCTTAGTCTCCAGCATGTTCAGATTCTGTGGTCACCAGAGCGAATTGCAATCGTAGCTGAGAAAAATCGTGTCGAGACTGTCCAGAGAGCGATGATAGAAGTCACTTATTACGTTTCAGAGTTAATGAACATCGAGTACGAAATCAGTCAGCGATGGCCTCAACTGGAATCGGACATTCCGATTGCATTTCAATACGACCAGAAACGAGTGGGCAGGAAAAGGGAATTGATGCAGAAATTCCAGTCGATCTACCTGTTACGTGCTCAACTCTCCCGAATCACTCCGTTTCTGCTGTGTCCTCATGTTTATCCCCCAACGCTGGCCAGTCAGGTGGGGGAACGACTTCGCGAGCGAGTACGTGTGGAAGATCGGGTTGAATTTTTAAGTGATCAACTCGAAGTCTATGAAGAGGTTTACGAGTTATGCAGTCAGCGAATTAATGATCATCAACACGCCTACAAAGGGCACACACTCGAATGGATGATCATTATTCTGCTACTGGTACAGATCCTGTTTTCGGTATTCGATTATCTGACCATCGCCGGAACCTGATCCAGTTATCGCTTTTCTGTCTATACGTCACCTTTTGAAATTTGCATTCGCCATGCGCTACCCTTCGGTTGATATCCTCAGGACTGTTGCCATTGTTGTTATGGTGCTTGTTCATTTTCCTGAAAATCTGTCAAATTACATCCCACCGTTTACAGGTTTGGGAGCTCCGTTATTTACGTTTCTGTCTGGAGTGAGTTATCGATTATGGCTCAACGGGCAAGAGGCACGGGGCATCAGTGATGAACAGATCAGTAAAATAACGATCCGCAGGGGACTGTTCGTCTTCGGGGTTGGATTTGCATTCAATATCTTAATCTGGCTTCCCGAAGATACCTTCAATTGGGATGTGCTGACTTTTATCGGTTCCGCAATTCTGCTTTTGAATTTATTGCGTCGATTACCAATTTCCATTTCAGTCCTGATCGCGATCATTTCAATCGTAATCAGTCCGGCTCTGCGAGCCACTGCAGAGTATTCCTCGTATTGGGAGAATGGCTATTTTGAATGTGATCTGACTTTAACGGATGTCATTATCGGATATCTGGCCACGGGCTATTTCCCAATATTTCCCTGGATCACATTCTCACTGGCGGGGTTTATCACTGCCACGCTGCTGTTTAATCCTGTACAGGATGAGCGACCTGCCATCTGGCAATTTACAATTTTTGGAACAGGTCTGTTTCTGTTGGCCATGATCGGACTGCAAATACGTAACTATGCTCCAGCGATAATTTCCACGCATATTCTTTCGGGATGGCATATGTTTCCACCCTCGACGGAATATGTCTTCGCAACAATTGGCATGGCAATGTTCCTGTTTGCTGTGCTTCATCAATTCGTCGACTTGAACCCAAAATTGTGCAGCGATGTTTCCCGCTTTCGTGTCTTCAAAACATTCAGTCGTTATGCTTTTACCATCTATCTGCTCCACCATATGGTTCATCTGTGGCCATTGTGGATTTATGGATATCTGATGGGTGGGGAAACGACAGCTTACTGGCAGAATGCGATGCCTGTGACAATCTCCATTCCATTAGCCTGCCTGTTTTTGCTGGTCTGCTATCTCGTCCTGAGACGAATCAATCCCGATGACCGATACGGCGTTGAAGGTTGGATGCGCTGGCTTTGTGGTTAAGTTCTATTCGATTGCAATTGCATCCTGCATCGATCAGAGGCGATCGTATGAACACTCAAATTACGGATTTGGAACTTTTTGCTCCCTCAAATAGGAGAGCAGATGATTGAAATCTTCAGGACTCAGGACTTCATCAAAATTAGCAGGCATGAGTGAGAGCGATGCCGTTTTTTTCAGTTCGATATCTTCTTCAGGAATGCGAATTTCTTTGCCCTTCTGGTCAGCAACAATGATATCACTTCCTTCCTGACGGCGAATCAATCCACTCTGCACACGACCATCTGTCATGACAAACGTCGTCACACGAAAAGTCGCATCGATATTCTGATTGGGAGCCAGGAGATCTTCCAGGATTCTCACAACAGGACGCACTCCAATTCCATCCAACTGCGGGCCAATCAGATTTCCTTCCTGACCAATTTTATGGCAATTCGCACAATTCTTCTTGAAAACTTCAAAACCAGCCTCAGCTGAGGATCGAGCCTTTTCGAACTGCTGGAGACGTTGTTCGATCAGCTTGATCGTTTGCTCATTCTCTGAAGGCATCCCCAGTGTCAACTTTGCGAGGAGTGCCTGATAGTCGGGCTGCTTGTGGGCTTCGATTCGTTGCTTCACACTGGGACGTATTAACAGGCGGGATGAAGCTTTTCCTTGTTCAACCATCTCGAAGAGCAGGTCCGTCCCTTCACGCGATTCAGCCAGTATCTCGGCTACCTGCAATTGTCGAGAAGAGGGAAGCAAGACCATCGCGCTAATGACCACTTTTTTCCTTGATCCCTGTGTGTCATCCAGAATTGTTTCTACGATTTGATTCGAAAGCAATTGCGGGGTATCCGGTTCCTGAAGAAGTGGAGCTAATGCTTTGAGTAGCGGATCGTTATCAAATACGGCTAGACCAGCAGCTGCGATCAATTTTCCAACAGTTTGATTGACAACAATCTCTCGAAGTCGCGGCAGTTGACCCTTGAGCTTCAGCCCGGTAATCAATTTCACCGCAACTTCCACGTCGGCTGTAGTTATTTTGGATTGAGAGAATGTGTCGTCCAGATGATTGAATGCGACCTGTTCAATATTCTCGGAACACTTTTTACTGGAGATGATTCCCTGATATTGTGATAACAACAGTGTTGTAAATTCGGGTGGGTTACTTGTTGCCTTCCCGGAGATTCTTTCAGTGAACTTCGTATTCACAGAGAGACTTCCGTATTGACCAATTGATTGTGCCACGGAATCTGAGAGGAGAGATTCATCAACTTCACCCAAATAGCGGGCAGCTTCTTCAGTATGGATTGCCAATGCCACTGAGATGAGATCCGAAGAGTTTCTGCTGTTGACGATAATCTCGGTCTGCCAGGCATCTTCATGAGATCGCAGAAGATTCCGCAAGGCAATCCGACATGAATGTCTCAAGTGGGTATCCTCATTCGAGACATTTTCCAGAAGAGAGAGAACCGCTTCGATGTGCGATTTCGAATTGTCTTCACCAGCATGCAATGAAACCGCTTCCACTGCTGCTCGTTGAACCATCGCATTTTCATCGTTGAGCAACTTTGAAACGATATTGGTTTCGTCTTCAGACCATTGCTCCCGATTTCCCAGGATTCGAGCAAGATGGACGCGAACAGTGTCTTTGGCGGAGCGACTCATATCGATCAGACCAGGAGATGAGTTTTGTCCAAGTCTTTCCAGTACCCAGGCTGTGTGGATCATTTCGTTGACTGAAATATCAGATTGCAGGATGCGATCTTCGAGTAAAGAGATAATCTTTTGACCTCGTCCGACAAGTTCCTGAGTTGCCAGGGTGCGTGTCGTGATATTCGAAGAGGACAACTCCTCAATCAATTCTGAATCCGAAAGTATAGTCAAATCTGCTATGGGAGGCATATCCTGCTGATTCCCTGTGTAAACAACCCGCCAGATGCGACCGCGATTTCGATCCCGGCGGGGGTGATTCAAAGGAACTTCATAGTGACCAATGATACTGTTGTAAAAGTCCGCGACATACAGAGCACCATCAGGACCGAGTTTGATATCCACCGGACGAAACCAGGGATCATCACAACTGACGAAGTCGGGTTGAGATTCGACCCAGGGAGAAGAGCCACTCCACCGGAGTTGATCACGATGAATTCGGCCAGTAACCGGATTGCAAAGATATATGCAATCGCGAAATTCCTGGGGATACGTCTCTGCCTGATACCAGGCTGGTCCACAAATGCCGGTAGAACCATGACTGTGATCAATCATATCGGGACCGAAACCAAGACCATCATGCGGTTTGCCGAAACTTTGATAGTAGGCACCCGGGAGCAGCAGCGTGAGCGGACGAGAGTGGCAATCCGCAGAATAAAGATTTCCCCACGGATCAAATGTCAGGCCAAACGGATTGACCTGCCCCCAGGTCCATTGTTGTAGTTGTGTACCATCCGGTCGAAAACGATAACTGTTTCCTGACTGCAGCTTTAATGTCGATGCATCCTGAGCTTTGATTTCCGATTGATTCGAAAATCCATGGCAGGCATACACCCAGCCATCCAGGCCATAGGTGAAGGAATTGGTCATGCCATGCGTGTCGACATTTCCAAAAGGACCAATCAGGTCCTGACTCAGGTCAGATTTTCCGTCATGATTCTGATCCGTCAATTTCTTGATGCTGGGAATGCTGTAAACGAGTGCATCTGCTTTGGATAGCGGTAATACTCCGATCGGAATGTTCAATGTGTCGACGAATTGAATGATTCGCTGGGACTTGCCAGTAGGCTCGATCCCTTCAATGATCGTCACGCAATCCTTTGCAGGAGGGACACCAACTCCCGGAAAATTCCCTGGACGATCCTGTACTCCTTCTGCCTGAACCGGATAGGGATACTCCACGGAACTGGTCACCCACAACCGACCAGCAGCATCGAAATTCAAATTCATCGGCTGGCCAATATCAGGCTCAGCAGCAATCAGTTGTATTTCAAAGCCTTCGGGAAGTCGAAACAACTTACGCTGTTCTTCAGGACTTAATGCCTCTGTCGGAGCAACCAAATGATTCTTATCATCTGCCATGACATCAAGTGGTTGACTTCCCAGGCCAAACATTAATGATGTGATCAGGAAGAATAGCCGAAGCCTTAACAATGCGAGCAGGACTTGTGAAGCTGGTAACATAGGATAGTCAATTTCCAGATTGCGATGTACGATATTTGCGACAGGAAGCCTGAACGACAGTATGCACCATATTAGATAGCTGTACTAATTTCACGCGAGATTGCGAACTTGGTTTCGTCGTACAGATCACCGCAGCCGAGTTGGCATCCAGATCAATCCACATCAGACAGCCTGTCGCTCCCCAATGTCCGATCACGTTTTCGGGCAGTGTATCCCCAAATGTTTCCGGATGAGCTTTCCAGTTGTGCCGCCATCCGAGCCCCCAACTGCGATAATTCTTTTCCCGTTCAGACATCTGCTCGAAAAAGCTCAACTGCGGTTGACACGCTTCCTTCAATGAAGCCGGGCGGAGAATCGAGCCTGCTCCACGCTGAATCTTAATCATTTCCAGGCAGAACTTGAGCATGTCAGATGGTGTGGATAACATTCCTCCCCAAGGAGCGCCCAGGCTGCGCCAGTAATCGCTGTTCCAGTTACCAGTCAACTCGAGTTGTTCTTCAGGGAGATCAACATCGACCACTCGATTCAGCAAAGCCGTCGAATTTGCAGAAGCGGGGACACCGAGAAAACTGTTTTTCATTCCCAGCGGAATGAAAATCTGTAGATGGATGAATTCCTCAAGTGTCAGTCCGGTCAATTTTTCAACCAGCTTACCGAGAACAAGATATCCCATACTTTGATAGCGAGAATTGCTCCCCGGGGGATAGTCGAGCGTAACATCAACGACTCGCTGATAGAAATCATCGAGTGTCGCCTGCTGATCGCGTAGCTCTAGATTTTCAGGAAGCTGGTCCGGCAACCCGGATGCGTGGCAGAGGAGTTGCCGAATGGTAATCCGACGTTTTTCGCCGCGATTCCATTCTGGCAGAATCTCCGATAGTCGCTGATTGAGCGAAAGTTTTCCCAGTTCGACCAGTTTCAGAATCGCCGTCGCAACAACGGGTTTAGTCAAAGAGGCGACCAGAAACAGTGAATCGTCATTCAGTTCAGCATCCGGTCGTTGTCTTCCCATCAGTAAAACGGGAGAGGCTGTCTCACAAAATGCCTGCAGCGAAATGGCAGAAAAACTTTCGTCTGTTAACAAGCTTGAAATCATCGATTTCAAACAGGACCACTCTTCGAGTTCTTCCCATTGTTCTCGACTGAATGACATCATGTCTACCTGTCGTTTGTGAAGCTCTTTCAGCGTCTGATATGGAAGGAATCTCTCTGTAGGGAAGAGTTACTCAGGTTTGAGGAATCTCAACTTCATGGACCTCAATAATTGTATCGAGTTTGGTAATTTCCAGAACATCGCGAACATCATCAGATGGGTTGTAGATATGCACTGTCACTCCCAGATTTCGCATCGCTGCAATTAAACCAAGTGTGCCACTGGGAATCAATTTCACACCGGTCAGATCAAAGGCTAGAACTTTACAGTTGTGCTCCTTGATCACTTTAACCAGTTCGTCACGACATTCTGCCAGATTCAAATTCGCGACGGCATCCTGTCCGCCAAAGCCGACCACCGTCAATTCTCCAGCCTGATAAATCGTTAAACAACCCGCTTGGTAAGCCATGGAACGCCTCACTCTTCAAAGGGTTTTTGATCTGACTAATCAGACAATCGAAAATATGGAATCGTATTTCCAATGGGGATTGTCTGCTCTCCTCCATTCATGAACTATAAAGGGGAATGCCAGCAAGTCCAAGATTATAACATCTTTTTGAGCTGTGCAATCACTTCTTCCACACTCTGAAGCTGACTTTGCAAATTCGCCAAAGTTTCCCGAACGTTATTAACAACATCATCGGGCGCATTGCTGACAAACTTTTCGTTGCTCAGCTTCTTTTCATGTCCGGAGATGAATCCCTTCAATTTGGATGCTTCCTTCTCCTGTCGTTCCAGTTCCGCTTTCAAATCGACAACACCTCCCAGCGGAATATAGCCATCGATCTCTCCAATGGTGAAACTGGCAGAACCTTCCGGACGTGTCACCTCAGCCCCGGCTGCTTCCAGTACAGTTTTCGCCAGATTCTCAAATTGCCCGGAAACCGAATTCATATCATTTGCAATCGCATCACTGGCACGCATCCGCAATGTCAGAGGTGTTCCCGGAGGAATTCCATAGACCGCTCGCACATTTCGAACTGCGATAACGGAATCGCGAAGACGCTCAAAGCGACCTTCAAATTCAGTATCAATCCACTCCTTGGGCAGCTTGGGCCAGACAGCAATCATCACCGCTTCTTCAGCTGGCATCGGTTCTGGAATTCCCCGTTCCGGAGCCAGTTCGCCAAGTTTCTGCCAGAGTTCTTCCGTAACAAACGGCACAAACGGAGATAGGAGTCGCAATAACGAATCGAGAACAGCAACCAGAACCCGCTGAGCTTCGGCTTTCTGATCTTCACTCCGCAAGCGAGGCTTGATCATTTCCAGATACCAGTCGCAGAATTCATTCCAGGTGAAATCACGAACGGTTCGAGTCGCCATATCAAACTGATATCGTTCCAGGCAAGTCGTGACTTCGGCAGCTGTCTGAGAAAGTCGGCTCAAAATCCAGCGGTCTTCCAGAGGTAATGTTTTGACATCAATTTTCCCAGGCGTGTAGCCTTCCAGGTTGAGCATCGCAAACCGAGTCGCGTTCCAGAATTTATTGCAGAAATTCCGGCCATACTCGAACCGTTCCGAAACCATTCTCGCAACTGGTTCTCCTTCATCCGGCTCAAAGTTTGGACTCGTATACTGCAACTCCCGCTTACTCTTCGGAAATTTAACTCGTGGCTTCTCACCATCAACAGGTTTGGCCTCCGTATGAAACTGCTCCTGTGGAATAAGTTCTCCCGTTTCGGGATCCTCATAGCCAACCGGTAATTTCACATCTTGCGTCTCTCCCGCCAGAGATGCGAGCGTAAAGCGGACAGCATCAGTACCATATTTATCAATCAGATCCATCGGATCGACGCCATTGCCTTTTGACTTCGACATCGTCCGACCGAAACCATCAAGAATTTTCGGATGGATACAGACATGCGAGAACGGAATATCTCCCATGTTGTAAAGTCCCGTCAAAACCATGCGGGCCACCCACAACGTAATAATATCCCGACTCGTGACCAGAACATTTCCTGGATAGAAGTAATCCAGAACTTCATTTTTTCCAGTTGTTGATTCCTGAAGCTCTCCATTCAGAGGCGGATTCTGCTCGGTATTCGGCCAGCCTAATGTTGCATGTGGCCATAAAGCCGAACTGAACCAGGTATCGAGAACATCCTCATCCTGACGCAATTCATGATCAGGCCCGAGAGCATCAGCGGGCAAATCGGTTTCGGCACAAATCAACCAGCAGGAATTCTCATCATCGTGGGTGTAGCTGATATCCTCTCGCCCGGCAAACGCCTGCTTTAATTCCTCTTCAGTGCATGTTTCACAATACCAGATCGGAATCCGATGACCCCACCAGAGTTGACGACTGATACACCAGTCCCGTTTTTCACCCAGCCAGTCCATGTACGTTTTGGAATACCGTGAGGGATAAAATCGAACTCGCTGATCCTCAACCGCATCCATCGCCGATTGAGCCAGCGTATCCATTTTGACAAACCATTGATCCGACAAATAAGGCTCGATCGGCGTCTTTGAACGATCGCTATGCTTAAGCGGAATCGAACGCTCTTCAACCGCTTCGAAATAGCCGAGTTTCTCCATCTCGGCAACGACTTCTTTGCGTGCAGCGTAGCGATCGAGCCCCTCAAACTGACCGCAGATCTCATTCAATGTCCCATCAGGATTCAGAATGTTGATCATCTCCAGCTGATTGCGTAGTCCACACGCGTAATCGTTGGGATCATGAGCAGGTGTGACTTTAACACAGCCGGTTCCGAGATCTTTATCGGCCAGTAACGCATCGGCAATAATCGGGATTAATCGACCGTTAAGTGGAATGAGGACTTTCCTGCCGACCAAATGCGTGTAGCGTTCATCGCTCGGATGAACACACATCGCCGTATCGCCCAGCATGGTTTCCGGACGAGTGGTCGAGAATGAAAGATTTTCGCCGGTTGGATTTCCATGGTCATCGACAACCGGATAATGAAACGTCCAGAAGTGACCAGCGATTTCCTCTGGATAAACTTCATCATCGGCGACTGCCGTCTGCAGATAGGCGTCCCAGTTGACGAGCCGTTTGCCTCGGAAAATTAATCCATCGCGAAACAGTTTCAGAAACGTCTTACGAACGGCAGCCGAGCAAACCTCATCGAGCGTGAAGCGAGTTCGACGCCAGTCGCAACTGGCTCCAAGTTGTTTTAACTGATTGAGAATCCGCTTCTCATACGAATCTTTCCACTTCCAAATCCGATTGACCAGCGCTTCGCGACCGATATCGTGCCGGGTCAGACCTTCCTGCTCCAGCATGCGACGTTCGACCACTGCCTGTGTTGCAATGCCCGCATGATCCGTCCCCGGCATCCACAATGCGGAATACCCCTGCATCCGTTTCCAGCGAGTCAATAAATCCTGAAGTGTGCCGTTCAATGCATGCCCCATATGCAACGCCCCGGTGACGTTCGGCAGGGGAATCATAATCGTATGCGGTGGTTTGTCGGGATCGGGATCGGCATCGAAATACCCACGCTCTTCCCAAATTTGAAACCACTTGGATTGAACATCTTTCGGTTCATACTGCTTTGAAATTTCAGCCATCAATATTACGATCAAAAATGATTTATGGAGATTTAGAGAGGTAGGGTGCGTCCTGACGCACCATCCGGTGTGTGCCACTGCTTGCTCGCCCAGCAGTGTTTCACTTTCGCAGAATCATCACTTCGCCGGTTCAAATTCGCCGTCATCTTTATAGAGCTTGTATTCGACACTATCTACGAGAGCCAGCCAGCTCGCCTCGATGATATTTTCACTCACGCCGATTGTGCTCCAGACTTCTTTATTGTCTTTACTTTCGATCACCACCCGCACCTTGGCCGCTGTGCCGCCTGTAGAATTGATGACGCGCACTTTGTAGTCGACCAGTTGAAGTTTTTCGAGGGCAGGGTAGGCTGGAATCAATGCCTTTCGCAACGCATTATCGAGTGCGTTCACCGGACCGTCTCCCTCTGCCACGACATGTTCAATATTTCCATTAACCTTCAATTTTACAGTCGCTTCAGTTTGGGGATCATGAGCAGGATCGGTTTCCACATTGACGCGATAATGGAGCCTTGCGAACTTAGGTTCGTAAGTCTTGGCCACTTTCTTGATCAGCAAATCGAAAGAAGCCTCAGCGGCTTCGAATTGATAACCTGCATACTCCAGTTCTTCAACCCGAGCCAAAATCGCCTTCATCAATTCTGCATCCTGATTGAGATTATATTTCGTCGTTTTGGCGATGATATTCGAACGGCCTGACAATTCACTCACCAGAATTTTCCGATTATTCCCCACGACTTCCGGAGTGATATGCTCATAACTGGAAGCCAGTCGATTAACCGCATGCACGTGCATTCCACCCTTATGGGCAAAAGCACTGCTGCCGACAAAAGCCTGATTGGATCGGAAATTCATATTGGCCAGTTCATACACATACCGAGAAAGTTCCGTCAGATGCTCGACCGAACCTTCGTGCAAAGCCTGATAATTCTTTTTGAGGACGAGGTTTGCAATTGCTGAGACAAGATCGGCATTCCCACAGCGTTCTCCGATCCCATTGATCGTCCCCTGAACCTGAACTGCTCCCTCGTCGATGGCACGAATCGTATTGGCAACCGCAACATCGGAATCGTTGTGACAATGAATTCCCAGCGGGGCTTTAATGGCCGCCTTAGCTGCTTTAACAGCTGCTGCGATTCCTTCGGGAAGAGTCCCCCCATTCGTGTCGCACAGACAGACCAGTTCCGCTCCCGCTTCAGAAGCCGCCTGGATTGTTTTCAGGGCGAATTCCGGATTGTGTCGATACCCATCAAAATAATGCTCGGCATCATATATGACCCGACGCCCTTCGGCGACGAGATAGGCAACCGAATCGCGGATCATCGCCAGGTTTTCCGCTTCATCGACCCGCAGAATTTCCGTCACATGCAAATCCCACGTTTTACCGACGACCGTACACACAGGCGTTTTGGCATCCCGCAAGGCGATTAGACCGAGATCATCCTCGGCTGCAATCTCCTTTTTGCGAGTCATTCCGAACGCAGTGATCTGAGCATGTTTCAGATCCATATCCTGCACATGCTGAAAATACTCAGCATCCTTCTGATTGGCCTGGGCAAATCCCCCTTCAATCAGATCGAATCCGAGTTCATCGAGCTTGGCGGTAATCATCAGTTTATCCTGGAGGGAGAAATTGACTCCTTCCCCCTGACTACCGTCGCGAAGTGTTGTATCGTAGATCTGGATTCTGGACATAAGATTGATTCTAGAATGTTTCAAAAATGATTTATCCGCGTTCTGCCTGAGCGAATTCTACGTGTTAGTTAATAATTGCACATGCGAAGGCACACCGCATTTCGAAATGCCTCGATCTGTGGAAATAAAAAAATCCTCTCAGGTGAGTGACCTGAGAGGATTATGAATGCATTATGCGATCCCAGCGTCACCTTAGTAAGGCCCGGTAATAATCACGCCAATAATGATCACATGGGAATTCAACATGAGAGTGTCTTACTGATTCAGATAAAACGACTTATTTATTCGACATACTTTATGTCCTGACCCCGAAAAGGTCAATCGGTTCACGCAATTTCTCTATTCCGGGGATGTTGAAGCCGGTGGAGGCGTTGAAGTTGATTCCGCGAGAGGTGTTGGTTCTGAAGTTGAAGCCGGTACGGGAGTGCTCGTGGCTGCTGGAGTTGGCATGCCCGGAGTAGAGGTTGTGGCTGCAGGAGCAGGAGTTGCTTCCGTTGGAGCAGGCATTTCCGGCTTTGTCGAAGTTCCAGCAGGAGCAGATGTCGTCTCTTCGGGGACGGGAGTTGAATTCACAGGAGCCGGCATTTCGGGTTTCGTGTCCGTTGGGGTTTCCGGAGCCGGTTCTTCAGCAGGAGCCTTTTCCTCGACAAGATCGGCTCGTCCTTTATTCAAACGATCGAAACTGGCTGCATCAATCACGTAATACCAGTCGGCAAAACGGTCATTGAGCTGGTCGACAAGCTTTCGGGCTTCTTCGAGCTTGGTTTTATGCTCTTCGAGATCACGTTCGTACTGCTTCAAAGCAGCCTCATATGCAGCTTGCTTGTCATCCGTTTTTTCTTCGGTCTCTGTTTCCGCTTCAGCAGCGTCGTCTTCAGCAGGCTCAGGGCTCGCTTCTGTTTCAGATTCCGTTGGTGGGACCGGTTTCGTTGGAATCGCTCCAACGGCATCGGGATCGAATTGCACAGATACAAACAGATAGCGGCTCTTCTTTGAACCACTCTCATCAGCAGGTTTTGTTGGCTCCTCGGTTTCTTCTACTTCTTCCTCTTCCGTCTGAGCCGATCCGACTTCGATATCGAATTCATCGCCTGTAAACAAATCGCCGAATCTCAGTACATACTTCACACCATTAGCGGTTAAAGCCGAGAGTTCCCCTTCGTTGGAATATAATTCCAGGCCGCGATCCTCAGAAGGGACCAGATAATAGCCTCGGCTATTCAACTCGCGTTGAGTACTCCGACTCGGTGTCACATCGCCGGTCATTCTCAAGTCCCCCCGCAAACCTTCCGGTTTTGGACGAACTCCGATAATTTTCAGACCATCCAGAGCAGTTACCATTGAACTGACTTCAGAAGTTTTCAGTTCTTCTTCGGGGGCAATGCCAGCCATTTTCCAGGGATCAGTATCGGAAGTTCGTGTCAGGATGACATCGGAACCAGCTAAAATTCGACCATTAAGGACATCCACGGAATGATCGTGAATTTCCAGTTTTCGCAATGAAGCCGGTTCAATCATGAGCAGATCCGGCTCAATCCAGTCTCCAAATTTGGTGGTCAAATCGATCTTCAAATTCGTAATATATGTGATTTTATCATCGGGTTTTCGCACATAATACTGGTCTGTTTTATCGGGAACTTTATTTCCGATAATCAGATCGACCAGCGCTTCATTGCCTTTCGTTAAAGTGAGACGATCTCCGCGACCTTTCAGAGAATCTTTATCGTCAGCAAGGGGATCGACAACGCCCAGTCGAGCAAAGTCGAGTTCTGACTCTCCGGCCACTGCCCCACGTTCAACGCCAACCAGCGAACTGGCAGTTTTCGATAATTGCTCAGCTCCATCAGCGGGGTAGTCGTAATGAGAAGGAATTCTCCATTCGTTACCGACGCGGCTGACTTCAAATGGCTTAATGACCGCGGTCTCATCATCGAAGACAATCACCCGCACTCCAGTTGCTTCTGTTGGATCGGTAAACTCCGGGAAAAACTTTTCACCAACGTTAGCGGCAACATTGACGTTCATCTCAGCCGAAGGCATGCCATTCCAGATCGCTAATGAAAGCGTCACGACGGCAACGACAACATAAATTAATGTTCGAGTCATACTGTTCATCAGATACTCAACCTCTTATGGGAATCATGACCAGGTTCATTTCTCACTTTTGATTCAATGAGAATTCTCTTTCGAACACTAGTCCTCAATTTTCAATATTGGAAACTTGCAAAACTTAAGTAAATGGTCTCAGGCTCGATTCACGCGACGCTCATCAATAATCATCCGACGTTCATTTCGAACGCGGGAAAAGCCGATGATCAAACCGAGAAGAATCGCAGGAAGTGGTGGCAATACAATCGCCCAGAAACGGAATTGGCCTTTGACGGCTGCTATCTCTCGTTCGGAACTCGCTTTAATCGCCTGAATTTCCGCTTCCGATTCTCGTTCAATGTCGACGGTGTCGACCTCTACCTTCCGGCTCAACGCCGATTGCAGCATCTGAATTTCGCGAAGCTTGGCCAACTCATCCATGGTCGTATCTTTTTCGAGTTCGGCAATTTTATCTCGCAACTCCTGATTAGCATCGGCCAGTCGCTCTTCCTCGGCTGTTCGAGCAGCCTTCTCTGCGGCACTTCGTTTTTCAACTGCTCCCGAAGTCAAAGTCTCCACCCAATCAAGCGTGCGAGAGTCATCTCGACGATTTCTTAGTGAGATAAAATCTTCTTCACCAGCCAGTGAATCGACACAGTTCAAGACAAACTTGATGTTGTCGAGTTTCATCTCGATGCCAAGAGCCTGAATACTCTGTCGTTCAGCCAGATCGAAAATTCCATCTGAAATCAGATCGATATCCGCCACGAAAATCGCATTGATGACAGGATTATTGCCAGACTCTTTATCGGCTGCTTTCGATTTCACTCGTGCTGCTACGACGTGACTGAACTCATCATTGTCGCGACGGGGATTGTTGTTGAGCGTCATTCCAAAGAGGGGATTGCGAATGATCAAACTGTCAAAATTCAAAATTCCGGAATTCGCCGCTCCTGAACGCAACAGCGGGGTAAATTCCATTGTTTCACTCTCTCGTGGAACAACGGTACCCGAGTAATAAATCAGCATCTGCTGCAAACCAGCGGTTGTCTGATCGTCCGGATTGAACGCATCGCGCGCCTTCCTTTTATCGTACACAAACACCGCTTCCGGCCCGAGCATATCTTCAATCTTTGGATACGGAGAATCACGATCGAAAACAATCTCTCCATTCTCCCAGACGACTTCCATGACACCGAGCAGTGAGGTCAACTTGCCGCCATCAGCTTTCGGTTCACTCGGCATCTGCTGCCCCATCATTCCACCACCCTGAGGCGGTTTCTCCATGCGGGGTGCCATGTTGATGTTGAACATCGGCATGGGGTCATCAAAGATCAAAGTCGGATTTCCTGTTGCCACATAAGTGACCAGGTTTTCCAATTGAGGCTCTGTCAGTGAGGAAGGCAGAATCGCCAGCAGGACATCGAACTTGGATTCATCAATTGGAGAATCGGGAGAAATCTCTTCGATGTTATACTGCTTCTTCAATTCGGTCACGATCCGCCACTCTGGTTGACTGCGGAACGTTGCCGAGTCAAATCCACCAGCCACACTGGCATCCGTTTTCAAAATGCCGACCGTCAAGCGGGTTTCGCGGGAAACAGTTCGCAGTGAGCGAGTCAGTTCGTACTCCACGGAATTCCCTAAATCGAAGAAGGGAATGACGACTTCATCCAGCCCACTACTGATCCGTACGCCCATGAAGATTTCTTCAATTTTGATCTCTCCATTACGTTCGGTCTGCACAGATCGAGAAGTAATCCCCAATAGACGAGCCTGCTCGGCTTCCTCGCTGAATGGCTCCACATTCGTGATGCGGACATTAATTTTCGAACCCCCACGATGAGCCAGTTCCCGCAATGTCCCCACCAGATTCTGATGCACAGCAGAGTATTCTTCAGGCACCTGAGGGCTGATAAACGCCTGAATTGTCACAGGTCGCTCAGCATCAAGTTCTTTGATGACTTTCGAAGTGACCGTGGAAAGTGTGTACAGACTTCGCTGTGTGAAATCGAAACGGCTCACGGAACCAATTGCCAGAGTTGTAATACTCATCAGGGCAATCGCCAGAGAAATCGAACGGACAGAAAACTGCCAGCCCATCGAGTTGTTCTCTTCGCCCGTGTTCCAGTGACGTCGAGAAATAACCACATAATTCAGGTAAAGAAACAAACTGATCAGCGAGAAGAAATAAACCATCCCCGCCAGTGGAAGAATTCCGAGAGCAAAATCACTCAGATGATGACTGATGGTGAAAACATCCATCGCTCCAGCCTGAGGAATGATCGCTGCAACTTTTTCGGAAGACATGCCGAATGTTCGTAAGAAAGCAGCCACTCCTGAAGTCACCACATTGGCAACCAGAGAAATGAAGACAGGTACACAACAGAAAATCGCACCCACAACAAACGCAACTGCTGAGTGACTTGTCAAAGCGGACGCCAGCATACCGGCACTGATCAGCGAAGCCCCGGCCAACCAGTAGCCGACGTAGGTTGTGAATTGAACACCAGGATCGGGATTGCCAATCACACTGAGCATGATCAGGTTCGTACAGGAAAATAATAAACCAACCGTGTATACAGCCAGGATCGCCAGATACTTTCCGATCAGAATTTCAAGATCGGTCGCCGGCATCGTAAACAGCAACTCATCGGTTCCCATCTTCCTTTCATCTGCCCAGCAGGTCATGGTGAGAGCCGGTATCAGAAAAACGAGCAGAGCCGGAAAGTTAGCCGTCAACTGGTCGAGTGTCGCATGATTACTGGCGAAAAAATCAGCCGAGAATGCCAGCGAAGCCGCAATCACCACGAAGGCAACAATCACAACATAGCCCAGCAGACCGGAAAAAAAGCCTGCCAGATTTCTGGAAAAGACCGCGTGGATTACATGTCCGCGAATCATCGTGTGTCCTACTCCTCTATTTGAATTCGACTGTATTTAACAGTCTCACTATGTAATCAAATTTGTAGGTCAGGCTGTGCCTGACAGGATTAAAATTTGACGTCACCTCTCGTCAGGCACAGCCTGACCTACAGCTTATTTCCTGGGACGAATGAATTCTTAAGCCGTCAATTCCCGGAATCGATCTTCCAACTCAGTGACACCATTCGCTAATTCTTCAATCGGGCCATCGAGAATGACGCGGCCGTTGTTAATCAGAATTAGCCGACTGCACATCGCCTGGACTTCAGCCAGAATATGCGTCGAAAGCAGAATCGTTTTCGACTCGGCCAGGCTGAGAATCAATTCGCGAGCCTGATGTGTCTGATTTGGATCGAGTCCGCTGGTCGGTTCATCAAGAATCAACACTTCGGGATCATGCAAAATCGCCTGAGCCATGCCGACACGCTGGCGAAATCCTTTGGACAACTTCCCGACAGGCTTCTCCCAGACAGTTCCCAGCGAACATCGATCAACAACGTAATCGATCCGGGCAGACGTATCTCCGGCTGACATTCCGCGAATTCGGGCACAGTACTTCATCATCGCTTTTGGGGTCATTTCGGCATACAGCGGGCCATTTTCCGGCAGATAACCCAGCATCTGAGCCGCTTTGAGGCGATCCTCAAACACATCGTATCCGCCAATGCTGGCTCGTCCGCGTGTCGGGGCCAGAAAGCCGGTCAGCATTTTCATGGTCGTCGATTTTCCGGCTCCGTTCGGTCCCAGAAACGCTGCGACCTGGCCGCGGGAAACGGAAAAACTGACATCCGTAGCCGCAATGAATTCGCCGTAATATTTGGTCAGTCCCTGTGCGGAAATCATTGCCTGTGCATCTGCGTTCTTAACCGCAGGCTGATCCGACGCTGAATTCGTTACACTGTTCATCAGGATTGATTACTCCAATTCGTAAACGCAAAGTTAAAAGCCGTCATCGCGATATGAAAACAACTGCCAATATGACATAGTGATTTCGTGTGCGTGAAAAACAGCTAACTATTTATACACACCTATAGTCTCAATTATGAATTATCAAGACATAGTTGTATTAACAGATATGACTCGATAGTGCCAATGAGGCAGGAGTTTTTCTGGCAGGTCAATGGGGCAAAAATCGTGCCTCATCAATGAAGATATCAGTTTGAATAGTAATGAGTCTGGAGCGGGACGTCTAACGACTGAAGTATTCTGGACCGATCTCCGGAAAATCACCCGCCAGATAAAGCAGATAATTCACCAGATCCCAGATCTCCGCTTCACTCAGACCCGATGCCCCATAAGCCGGCATCGGCGTCCCTTTCACCCCGGCATAAATCCGACGATAGATATCAATCGGTCGCCGTCCTCCGTGAAAGACGCCATACGTCAAATCACGCGGCTTCACCATATGCCCCCAGGCATCGTGCAATCCGGGTTCTTCATAATTCGATCCATCCGGCCGCTTGTGAATCTGAATTGTCTGCTCTCCATCTCCCTTGCCTGTCTCCCCATGACAACTGGCACATTGGCCTGTTTTGGAAAGATATAGCCTGCGTCCATTTTCAATCGAAATGACGGATGGCTCGGCCAATGAAGCTTCAGTCGGAGCAGGGGGGAGGCTATCCGGTTCGACAATTTGAGAAGGAGAATCCGCTTTTGACCACATGGCGAATAAGCGTTCAGACTCGTCATCGTAAATCGCAGGCAAATCTTCCTTGATAAATTCCGCTGCTTCTTCGATGAGATTCTGGCGATCCCCTTTCGAAGCCTGATCCTCTGAAAAATCGATCGAAGCCTCTATCGAAACAATTCGCTCGGTATCCCCTCGTAAAGCCAGATACTTCACATAGTCGACAATCTGCGCGATCTCATGATTTCCCAGCCCCTTAAACGCCGGCATACCGGTCCCGGCAATTCCATTTTTGATCACATTTTGCAGATCTTCCGTGCTGGCTTTCTGACCAACTTCAGTGGACGTATATTTGACAATCCCCAGCCGAAAATCACGCGGCTTCGGATTTAGTATATGAGCCTGCGGACCATCACCAGCTCCATTAACGCCATGGCACAACAGACAATGCTGCGTATAAAGTGCCTGAGCATTCACCAGCCGATGCAGCAGCTCCCCCTTTTCGTCCGCTGGCGTTGTCAATTGAACAGGAGCAGTCTGCGGGATTTTCAAATCTTTGTAAGTGCCGAAAACTCGCGCCGTGTTCTCAGCTACAGCTTGCTGGACACTTGGAATCAATTGATTCGTCGCCGGATGAGACTCAAATTCCAACTCGCGTTTTTTCCATGCATTTAACATGAAAAAGCAGATGATTGAAATGAATAACACGCAGCCTGTGACTGAAGCAATTATCGGAAGCGATTTTTTGGTCGTCATAAGATTGATCTACAGAGGATTATAAGATGATCAATCAATTTTAGGATAAAGTGGAACAAAGTCAGCCAACTTGACAAAAACTGCGACAACTTATCAATCTCCAACAGAAGCAGATAGCATCCTAAGGAACTGTCAACCTTACCAAAAATAATAATAAATTGATTCGAATTTTACAGAGTGTTAATTATGAATGATGAGACAGTATTTTTAATTGTCATCGGACCACTTGTTTTCCAGATTCTGATTTTGTTTCTGTATTACTTCGCCGCATTGCGTCGACTTTTCATACCACCAACGCCAAGTAATATTCTTGTGATTGGTATCGTGCTTATTGGACTTCCAGGTTATGCCCTCATTTACTTATGGGGATGGATTCGCCACCAAAAAATGCACATGACTCAACTTATGATTGCGTGGACTTTGGTATTTGCAATATTTGTGTTAGAAAGTATTTTACTGTCAAATATAGAAAGAACAGCATCTGTTTGGTTGAATGTGGCAATTCCATTTCTGGGTTTTGTAATACTCAGTTGGTTAACGATTTGGATGCTCATACCATTTTTGCGAGCAGATGAACGCATGCGTGCATTGATGAGAGAATCAAGCCTGAAAAACATACAACGTTTAGCGAAAATGGGAAAGCAAGCTATTCCCAATATCAAATTGATGCTGGATGATGATTATCAGCAATATCGCTTGGATGCGATTGAATGCCTGGCCCGAATGGGTGCTACGGGTGTGCCTTATCTGGAAAAGATTTCCAATGATGGGAATTCTGTTGAGTCGAATACAGCAGAGAATCTTTTGAAAGAGCTGGAGAATCGTCAAGCATAAACTCTTTAGATGCAGTTCAGGAATATAATTACTTGTTCGCTAACAGTCCGTTGAATTTGTCTTAACAGGTCGTTTTGACTTGATACATGAGTTCGTTTTTATGAATTCCAAATTGAGTTCGGAAATTTGTTTTCAGGTTGGTCTGAAGCCTGTCGAAAGTTTCTCGGCACGCTGAGACCAGTTTCTGGAGTCTCTCAACTAGAAATACCAACGCAAAACGCCGCCAGAGTCCCATCAAACCTCGGGGGGTGCCTGCTCCCAGTAGTTTTCTAATTACGATGCCTAGGTTTTGTGCAGCCGCGTGGATGCTGTAGCGTTTGCGGATCTCTTCGAGTCCTCTCAGGTGACTTCGT
>DEML01000009.1:500-755 GCA_002359185.1 Planctomycetaceae bacterium UBA2671 | reverse complement strand
AGCCGCGACCAGTAATGAGGGTCTGATCGTGAGAGTTTTGTCGCGTTGGATTTCTCCGGGATGTGGGCCGATAGATCCATCCACTGCAGTTGAGTCAGTACCTCCGCTTTGTAATACCCCTTGTCGGCCACGACATTCATAATCTCTGCATCCGTTTCGGCCTCATCCAGATTGACTTGAGCCGAGACGACATTGCCAACCAGCGTTTGTGTGTGTCATGATCGGTGCCGTGATGCACTCCGGCATGCAGGATCA
>DEML01000009.1:0-196 GCA_002359185.1 Planctomycetaceae bacterium UBA2671 | reverse complement strand
TATTCTTTCCAGTCTTCTCCGGTTTCTTTGCGGACAATACTTTTCATGGCCGCGTTGGCTTCGATCATTGTGGAGTCGACGCCGATATCCAGGCCCGTCAACGAGAGTTCTTCACTGGCGATCTTGAGTACAAACGTAAAGGCTTGATTGTGCACACTGAGCGGCAACCGTTTGCGGATGCGAGTCAGCGAAGAAT
>DEML01000078.1 GCA_002359185.1 Planctomycetaceae bacterium UBA2671 | reverse complement strand
ATAATCGCGCACGGTCATTTAGCACGATGCCGCCGATAGTTGACAGAGCAATCGAAGTGAGCACGCAATACCAGAACCAATCAGTTTCGCCGCTGAATAATGGCAGGGGAACGAATTCGTTCACAAAGATGAGCCCGATCGGAAGTAGCGACGTGTAGAGCAGCAACTTTGCCACCATGGGCAGCCGGCTGGGATTCGAATCGTCAGGCAGGGGTTTTTGCCCGCCTGAACCGGAATCGTTTCCACCATTTGAGGCACCTTCTCGAGGCGTATCTTCCTCACCTGGTTGCCACGTTCGCAGGAACTCCTCCATTGCCTGCGCCACTTCGCTCGGCGTGAGATATCGCTCGTCGGGGTCCTTGGCCATCATCTTGGTGACGATCTCCATCACTTCCTGTGGCACGTCGACGCGTAGCGAATCCAGAGGAGCGGGTTCAACTTGTGCATGACTCTTGAGTTTGTGCATGACGCTGCCATCGACAAACGGCACTTGACCGGATAGCAGGTAGTAGAAGGTCGCCCCGAGACTGTAGATGTCGCTGCGAATATCGACTTGCCGAGCGTCCTCGGCCTGTTCGGGCGAGATGAAATCCGGAGTCCCCATGATCGCGCCAGCTGCCGTTAAGTCAGAACTCGCTGCAAGACCGCCGGAGGCCGGGATTGCTTCAGGCGCAAGTGACGCGAGACCGAAATCAAGGATCTTGATCGTGCCATCCGCGGTGACCATCAAGTTGTGTGGCTTGATATCGCGATGGACCATGCCACGTTCGTGTGCGTGTTGCAGACCGATTGCTGCCTGTCGGATGTAGTCGCACGCCTCGGCGACGGGTAATGCACCTCGATCTTTGACGAAGTGGGACAGGTCAATTCCATCAACGTATTCCATCACCATAAAATGGTGTTCACCGGCTTGGTCCGCGTCATGCGAAGTTACGATGTTGGGATGCGAGAGCTGAGCCGCGGTCTTCACTTCACGATGAAATCGATTCACCGCTTCCGCCTTTTGAAACAGTTCCCGGTTGATGACTTTCAGCGCCACCCTGCGTTCCATCTTGCGATGAATGGCCTCGTAAACGTCGCCCATACCCCCTTTGCCAATCAGCCTGACAATCTCGTAACGAGGGTGTTCGTCCAATTCGGGAGGAATGTCTCCGTAATAAGAAGGCGTCTGAGAGGCTTGACTATGGTGATCCAAGGTCTGATCGACGGGTAACTGCCGCGCTTCTTTCAGAAGGCCGACAAATGTGTCTTCGGATGACAGACCGACGATTGTTTCGCAGCACGGCTCACAGTCGCTGACATGAGTTTCGATGGCGACCGCTTCATCCGGTGACAACAGGCCTCGGTTATAGGCACTCAGTTGCTTTTGACTGGGGTGGGTTATCTGTTTATGCATTGCAAGGCTCGCTCAATCTATCTGTCATAGTCACGCGGAAACTTGTGATGGCATCTTGGCGTCGTGTTTCGAACAATTGCACAACGCACCGCCATCAATAAAGACCACAACGCCGCAGAGTATTTCAGCTCTTGGCAAAAAAACCGGATGCAGACTCGACCAGCCCTTCCGATTCCGTGCGTAACCTGTTCAGAACACGACACTTAGCAACAACTACGGCATTTCGAGAAATTCCCAGTTCCTCTGAGACAACCTCCGCTTTGGCACCATCCAGTGTCACCCGACAGAACGCTGTCCACGTGGCGGGCTCGAAGTGCGGCTCGGAAAGAGCCAGTAGTTGCCGCAGCACGTACTGGTCGTGTTCACGATTCCAAATCCGGCTCATTTCGCTGGACGGGTCGTCTAACTGTTCCAGCCTGGCGTCGATATTCGAGTCGCCGCGGGCTTGAGGACGACGGTCTCTGGCTCGCCAGAATTTGCGAAGCCGATTTACCAGGATCGCCTTGAGCCAACCGCGAAATGCTCCTTGCTGGCCAGCATGTTCGAATCTGCCGAGATCCTCAGAGACGGCCAGCAATACTTCCTGTACCAGGTCGTCCGCGTCGCTGGGTTGCACGTCATACCGTCGCAACCACGCATTGATCAGAGGTGAATAAAGCTGAACCAGCCGATTCCAGCTTTCGGAGTCGGGGGAACGCTGGAGACGATTGAGTAAACTGAGTGATGTTTCGTTCATGCTTGCGGCTCCCCGGTCCTCTCATGGGATGCGGAAGCCGCAGTGTCAGAGCGAGAGCTTCCTCTGGCAAAACATCGGCCACATGTTGCCGAGGATGATGACGGGCAATCTTCTCGTACATCCACGGAACGAAGAATACGTAACGCAACCGCGTGTGAAGCACGGAAGTGCCGGGGAAGAAACGATCCGCGTACGCCTGATGGAGAGCGAGTAACCCAATCTCTTCCCGGACGCCTTCGAGGTCTTCGCGCAGCTGTGTCTCCACTCGGCGCATGGCGTCGCGAGATAACAGCGTCCATCCGAGTTGTGGCTCCATACGATGGTCCTTTACAAAACCAACATTGCGCACGGAACCTATCGCCCGACCGTCCAATCACGGCGGCGAAATGCTGTGGAACTGACTCAATCTCGATTCGCATTTCGTCGGGATATCTCCAGAACTGAGAAGGCTTCATTATTTCGCCACCCAATGTCGGCACTTGACGCCGAGCATCTGCGGGAGTAGTGACTCCATACTTACGACTAAATCTTAGTCCGAATGGCCCGTTTTTGCCAGATTCAGGTCCAGTTGGTCCACATCAATCGCCCTCCCGAAGCCCTCTTCTTGAAGACAAAGCACATCCAAATCTTCGCGGTTCTGCATCTCAGTACCCTGACAGACGATATCGAGGCTTTCTTTCATCCGGGCGATCTGGTCAGCCCGTCTTCTTCTGAAGATCCATGACAAGATGCCTCGCTTCGCCAGCCATTCATTGAGCCGGCGTCTCACGACACTTGGCTCATTGAAGCACCAGACGATGTCGTGGACTGGTTTCTCGTCCCCCGTAATGCAGAATTCCGTCCAGAGCAGATCGAGTTGGACGGGATAGACGATGGGCAAAGTCCTGATCCGATCATGCCGCTTGCCCGAGCGGAGCAATTGAAGGTCACGATTGGAATCGGCATCGGACTTGTTACCGGCCCACGTTTCAGACGCGGTGTCACCGACGTGTGCAAGAAATCTTGCGAGGAATCCCTGGCCCCATGAATTCGCCTCTTCGTAGAGCTGTTCGGAGGTTCGAATCAACGACGGATGAAGTTCTGCCAGGCAGATGAATGCGTAAAGCACCAGATTGCAGGGATTGGCGTGAAACTCGACCTGCATCGGATGCGAGGCCGTGACCCACCAGCGCAGAGCTTCCGCGGCCGCCTCTGGCGAGGGGCTGCGGTAATGAAACTGTAGTGTTTGATTAAACGCTTCGTGATCCATTACGATCTATAGTCTGTGCTAATATGAAGCTACTCACTGTCCACGGCCCGAACCTCGATTCGGCGGAATTCAATTGGGCCTCCCGACCATCCCTGTAAGGCGATATATCCTGATTTGGGGCTGTTGGCTGGTATTTCGTAATCAACAGTCCGGCGGCCATTAAGAAGCAGTGTGATCTTACGTTGACGGCACCGTGCTTCGAGCGTGAACCACTCACCCGGTGAAACCAAGGACTCTTCGAATGCGGCCTTACCGAACAAGGCCCCCGTCAAGTACTTGGGATTGCCCGCAGAATTAGTGCTTGCGATTTGAGCTTCAAAACCGCCCGGTTGCGAGAGTTCTCGGGGTGCCTTGAGAAATAAACCAGAGTTAACGCGTTCGCTGAGACGGCATTCAACTCGGATATCAACATCTTCAAATGGTTTCTTCGTGTAGAGGAGTCGATTACGACGTCCCATTCCGACCAATCGCCCACTCTCAACCTTCCAGTCGTCGCGCTGTCCACCTTGTAGCTCCCAGCCAGTCAGTGACTTCCCGTCAAAGATGGGACTCCAGGTGTCGTCATCCTCCTCTTTCTGTTTTACAAAAAAACGCAACTGGTAATTTGCATTTTTTCCTTCTGGGGTTCGGATGGTTACGACGGTCCGTTTGTCTTCTCGATGCTGAATCGAGACTTCGCCTTTCAGAAGCTCTTTCTTCTCTGTCGCTGCCGACCAATTTCGCACAACTTCGCAATCCCATGTTCCCTCTTTGAGATCTACGGGCAGGATATTTGAGGGATATCGGCTATCAGCAGAGACGCCGTAGTGCCAAAGCTTTCCGTTCACTCTGACGAATGGGCCCATCAGAGAGAAGTTTCCCGGAGGCGGCTGCCTTCCAGCCGGATAGACGAGTGCAATGCCCGTGAAGGATCGTTCTTCCAGGATGCTACGTTGAACAAATCGACCAACGTTGAATGTGACACTTCCTTCGAGGGGAATCTGAACCTGAATCTCTTCCAGCGGACCGTTTTCGTCCAAGACAGGAGGATCGCCGGGGAATTGCGCGAACACAGGACGCTGCGTCAGTGGAAACGTCAGCGAAGCCTCTTTCAGAATCTCACCGTCCTTTCGAGCACGGACGACACAATCAATGTAGCCTGCCCGCGGATCATCCACGTGAACACTCGAGCCGTCCCAGTCATTGTTTGGCAGCAGTTTCTCCGCGTCTACCAGGTTCTTCAATTCGGTCTTGACTGACTTTCCGCTGCGAAGTTCGACAGCGACTCGGTCATTGGGCATACGGATCAGCCGGGCAATATCCGAAATCCGGGTTCCAGTGGGAGCATGAATTACGCGGTCGGCAACCCGAAGTAGTTCTTCTTCCTTCGGCTTGTTCGACGAATGAGAACGTCGCAGCACCAGATTCAATTCTTTCCGGGGATCCGGCGCCGCTTTGATCACGAGTTGATCTTGAGTTGCAGGCAAGTCCGCCCGGTGAAACTGTTTGGTTTCGCCGTCAGCGGAAATCTCAACCTCAACACTGTCTGGGCGAATGGCCCCGAAGTCCGTGACGACGCGGATGTGGAAGTCCATCGGCTGGCCACGTTCGTCCCAGGCCGCGACTTCAGTCTCCATACTCAATCCCGGTTGCTTCAGGAACTCCCTCAAACGCTTGAAGCCGACCGCGAAACTGGTTCTCTCCCCGATCTTGGCTTTGACGACACCAAGGACAAGGCCCTGTTCATCGACCAGTGGACCGCCTGAGTTGCCGGGATTAACTACTGCGTCAAAACGAATGTCAGACAGCGATCCATCATCGTCGCGAGACAGAGAACTGATACGGCCCTGGTTCATCGTGATCGATGGATTACCTCCATCCGGTATCGTGCCGAAAGGGAATCCAAAGGCCTGGACGACCTGCCCGAGTTCGACTTTGTGGTCTTCCGCGACAATTTCCAGAAGCGGCCAGTCTTTGCGCCCATCAACTCTCAATAGTGCCAAGTCCCACTGGCGGTTGATACTCAACAGCCGTGCCTTGACCTGCCGCTCCTTCCCCGGCTGGCCTGAATTCAGAACCAACGGAACTTCCCCGAGCGGAGGCACGTTCTGAACGACGTGCCAGTTGGTGAGGAACAGACCATCGGCGCGAATACAAAACGCGGTCCCGTCCCCAACCGGGGTCTGCTTTACAAACGCTGTCGCTCTCGTGACTTTATCTGTGACGGTTTCCGCCTGAAGGATGCCGCAGCATGCACAAATTGCTGTGATGATAGCGATCTGATAAGTGATGGATTGCTTCATGTTTATTCTCTTTCAATGCACCGTCATGTGGCCTTCAGCAGCAGGAGAACCGGAATAAGTATCAGGGCAAACAGTCCGCTGATGAGCATTGGAATCGACACGATAAGGGCAGCCATGCTGGTCTGCTTGGAAAGACCGTGAGCATTTCGATTGAGCCTCCAGGCCTTGCGAGCGAGCAGAAATCCGATAATCGGCAGGAAGCATGTCAGAAGTGCAATTGCGGCCATCGTCTGAGCCCGCGCCGAAGCAGGACCTACCAGGTGTGCGGAGAGTTCGTCTGCAGTTTGGCCAAAGACTTCAGCGAGAGTCACTCCATAGAACATCGATTCTTTTCCACATCGGCTACACTTGGCATAACACTCTCTGCCCAGAATCCACGCCGTCGGGCCCAGGTACCAGACGTCTTCGCGGAGTGTCGCCAGAACATCCCGTTCGTGGCATGCCGGGCAGTGGATGGCAGTTGTTGGATCGTTTGCGTCACTCATCGTTTCGGTACAGCTCTCTCATTCGGCAAGCATTCTTTCTCGCGTGGTATTGATCCAGGCCTGAGTCAATAGAGACCAGCGCTCGGACTGTGCGTCACCGTCCGGGACGGGCGTCGAATCCAGTGGCGATGGTGTTACAGCAGTCGTTGGCCTCGTTCCGTTGTAGAGCAGTTGATGCCAGTACCGAAGCCATCCATCTTCCCACTCTGCCAATGCAATACAGCGCCCAGAAGGAGCCAGAAGCCTGCACTCAGCGTAAGCAAGAGTCACTCGCCCATGAATCCCGTCGAGGTTGACCACGTCACCATCGTCGGATGCCAGGATGATGTCGATTTCCGACTTCTGCAGTTCATCCGCCACAGGGACATGCTGACCGTCGCCTTCAAACCAACACTGCGAGCAGTCTTCGAGGTGAACGATCAGTGAACGACTTCCATATTCAAAACGCGGTGCCAGATGAGCGCACGCAATCTCGATCTCGAACTGTCCCGATATCAGTTCGGTGATGCGGGTCAGCTGCGAATCGTGAAACCCATTCCAGAAGTCAATGCGTCGTGTTTCCAGGATTGTCTTTGTCCCCCAATTCGTATTCTTCTGCTCGGATCCGCCTCTGCATTTCTGTCAATGGCACGGTCAGGATCTCCATATCCTCCATCCGTGGCTCGATATGTGGGTCGCAGGAGGAGCGGCGTGGCCGCACCAGAAGGAATCCCAGCCCTGAGCCGAACACGAACACTCTTCGCGAAATCCCGTGATGCCTGCCTGCTTCGCCGCTAATGGACGCTCAAGGTTCGAGTCACGGAGCCCGGACCGTCCGGACTCCACATTCGGCTAACGTCCGATGCGGAGATTTTATCAACAGAAAAATCGGCGATTCCTAAACGTTCGCGTGATTGGAGGAACTTACTGCGGCATAAGGGCTTGCGCGTTCCCAAAACAGCGGTTCGCGGTTTTTGGAGTCGAATCGTTAGAATCATGTTGATCATTGCCGAATTGCCGACGTGTGCCTCCTGACCCCGGGATTACGTAGAGAGCTGACTGATTGGATGAAATGTTGATGGGTGACGCAGATTCGATTGATGACGAAAACGAATTACGCCGCGAAGAGATGGTGCTGCTGATCGCGGCGCACCAGACGCGACTGCGTGCGTTTCTCCGTTGCCTTCTCGTCCCTGGGAGCGATATCGAGGATGTTCTCCAGGAGACCAACCGAATCCTCTGGCAGAAAGCCCTGGGCTTTGAACTGGGTTCCGATTTCTGGGCGTGGGCGTCGCAGGTGGCTCGTTTTGAAGTTTTGTCGTATTTCCGCAAGCGGCGACGGGATCTCGTGGCTCCAGATTCTCCGCTCGTTGAACAACTGGCGTCGCTCGCGACCGAAGAGTTGAAACATTGTGATGCTCGTCGCGCTGCACTCGATGAGTGCGTGTCGAGCCTTCCGTCAGCCCAGCGTCAACTCCTGGAGATGAAGTACTTCTCCGACCAATCAATCTCACAGATCAGTGACCAGACGAATCGCACACAGGGCACGATCTGCCAGACGCTCTACCGCATCAGGGAAGCACTCCGCCATTGCGTGACGCGCAAACTGGAAGGGCGATCCGTATGAAGACGCAACAGCCTGAAGACGGTCGTCAACTCATTGCCAGCGCGGTTGATTCGACGATGGTCGATGACGATCTGCCGTTGTTGTATCAGCATCTGGCTGACGATGAAGAAGCCCGCAAAGAGTTCGTGCAGCAGATCCTCATCGACGCTGAACTGAACGATGTTTTCAGTTCAGATAACGTCGTGGCCGCATTGGATGCGGGCGTTGTGACGGTCACTGAACCGACGCCGTCGCGGCAGACTCCACGCGGTCGCTGGTTCGCAGTCATGTTCTCCCTCGCAGCATTGGCGTTGACGACAATTGTGATCATTAACGGTCGGCAACCCGATTCCGGAATGGTCGCTTCGAATACGAATACGCCGCTGAACCAGCAAGCGGACGTGGAGCGAGAGGTCGTACCGTCTGAAACAGTTCCTGCAACCGATATCCCGCCCGAACTGTCCGAGCAAGAACGCGAAGCTCTCAAAGAGCTTGCAGCCAGCGTCTTGTACAAGTTGTTTCCACCAGCAGTTCAGGCGGCACGAGATTCGTCTAAACGATTTCAGTCGGGAAACAATTTGAAGGGGATTGTTAAGGCGTTTTACCGTTTTCACGAAAAACATGGGAGGTTTCCGGCGCTGTACTCCACCGATGCATCCGGAAAGCCGTTGTTGAGCTGGCGAGTTCATCTGCTCCCGTATCTTGAGAATGAAGAACTGTATCGTCGCTTTCGACTCGATGACCCCTGGGACTCTGAGCACAATCGTGCCCTCTTGAGTGAGATGCCGACCGTTTACCGTTGTCCGGAAACCGCTGACGACCTTTACGTGACGAACTATCTGGCCATCTCGTCTGAATCCTCGATCCTGATTCCGCCGGCGCAGGCGATGTTTGGGGCGACAACGCCACTTGGAATCTCAATGAAGCAGGTCACTGACGGGACATCGAATACGATCGCCATCGTCGAGGTCAGCGATGGCCGGGCATGCGAGTGGACACGACCGCAGGACTTTCTTGTGGTTGCCGATATGCCTCTCAACGGGCTGGGCCATGCCAGAGACCCCAAGGTATTTCTGACAGCCTTTGGTGATGGTTCTACGAGATTTCTCAGCAGAGACCTCGATCTGAAGAGCTTTCTCGGCCTCACAACGCGTAACGGTGGGGAACTAGTCGATTCGCCGTAATCCCGTCTGGAAGTTCTCATGCCAATCTGTCCAAATTGCGAATCTACAATCGAGTACAAGGGAGGGATGGTTTGCCAGAAGTGTAACTTCGACTTCAAAGAGTACTGGCTCATCCCGCATAGGCTATTGCGTTTCAAGTTTCAGCGGAGCCAGCGTACTGCGGCGAATTTTGCCAGAACTGTGTTTTGGCTCTTCGTTCCAACGCTTGCCTGCTTGGCGATGGACTTCAGTCTTGCGCTGTTTGTCGTCGTTACGATTCCAGTGGCAACACTCTTTACGATTCGTACTGTCGTGGCTTTGCTTAAAAACGACCACCTACGTGGAATTGCCGATGAACCTCGTGAGGATTTCAGTGACGAATCGTCGGAATGACTCGCTGACAAGTCCACAGTCCTGCCCCCCACACTTGTGAGAAAGCGAAGGAATCTGACATGAGTCCGTCGAATGGTACAGGTCTGTGCTTGATGACAGGCAGCCTGAGGGACTCCCTTCAATCTGCGCCAGCTCGCCAGAAACGAATCCATTGGTAAAGGAAAAGTTGGTTTTGCTGGGACACTCGAAGACCGAGTCCATCCACTTGCCGCCATTGCCCAGCACTGGATACTAAGTATTTTTCTTGTTGCTTAGATTAATTCGTAATGAGGGTACTTCCAATGACGTCATTCACCTTGGGAAACGATGGAAGCGATCAAGTGATCGTTCGAATTACGGGAAGACCGGATGCACAAGACGATTGGCTGGATGCCTCAATTTCCGTGCGTGCTGGCGCGTTTTCTGCTTCGATTCCTGTATCGCTTTCCACATGTGATTTTCGACCATTCCGGGAGCAGCTCGAAGCACTTTATCAAACGCTCGATGGCACAGCGGCCTTCAATACACGGGAACAACAACTGGGAATCGTTTGCCGCGGAAATGGCCTTGGCGGAATCGCGGTTGAAGGTGTCACCAACGATCAGGTTTCAGACGGAAACACGCTACGGCTTCAATTCAACATCGACCAGTCGTTTCTACCAGCGATTATCGAGGACTTGCGCGAAGTCGAAGCGGCATTTCCGAACAGAGTACATCCTCCATGAATTCGCCAATGTGTCGGCTTTCGTGGAAACTGAATTAAAATCAATGCCCAAGGCTGCGATGTGACCTCACAGACTCCCTGCAATCTGCGCCGGCTCGCTAGAAACGAATCCATTGGTGAAGTACAAGTTGGTTGTGCTGGGACACTCGAAGACGGAATCCCTCCAGTTGCCACCTCTGCCAGTTGAACGCGCCTAACTGCTTCTCCCTCGCTGGCGATACTGGCGTTGCTCCGCCACTGAAGCAGGTGAGATGTCCGGTCCAGTGTCGAAGATATTGACTGTCGGTCCTCCCCATCCATCGCGGGGATCGCTCAATCGATACGCGATAATGCCATCGGACATTTCCACAGCCATGCCGGACACCTGCACTTCAGGGCAAGCTCCGTAGCAGAGTGGCATCAGCCCAAGCGGTTCAAGCTGTTCTCGAGCGGCGGCGAACGCGTAGTACACGGAACGATCGGTCGCCTCAACATTGCCATCTGGCCATGCGATTTGAACCCTGCACCGACGCGACCACCCGCCTGCGGCCTCGTCTTGATGTGTGACACTGACCTCAGCTGTGGCCGGGATCTTAGTCCCCGTCGAGTCCTCGAGGTCGATTTGGTAAATCTCAGCTTCCATACCGTCGCATCATACGACACGACCAAGCAAACTCTCAAAGGTTCAACGGCCACTATTTGCATGACCATCCGAAAACTCTCCGATTGGGACTCGAACCACGGAGTTAAAGCGGGATTCTCGGCTGGTATGAACCTCGCTTTGTGACCAAGGAGGGCGTGACTTGAGCGCTCAACCGACGGGTTGCCGACTCTGCTGTTTGGCTTCTGCTTTCGACAAGCCCGCTTTCATTGTCTCCGATACATTCCTTCGTCCTGAATGCATCGACAACATCACTTACCTCTATTGAACAGAAAGGTTTTATGATCGCGTTCAACGACTCAGCTGATTCCTCTCCTTCTGGCCACTTACGCTTCCCTTCCGGCCAGATCGTCATTACCCCCAATGCTCTTTCTCAACTGTCACCCTCTGAAGTTCTCGTTGCTCTCAAACGTCATCTCAACGGCGACTGGGGGGACTGCTGCTCGGAAGATCGGCAGGCCAACGATCAGGCTTTGGAATCGGGTGGCCGTCTCTTTTCGGTGTATCACTCTGAAGATCAGAAAAAATTCTGGATCATCACGGAAGCGGATTACACGCTCACGACCGTATTGATGCCGGAAGACTATTGAGGCGGCTCGCCGCCTTCTCCCTCGAATGCCAATTCTGACTTCGTCCATCCGCACATTTCCGATGGCATCCTCTGCGAAGGGGAAGCGAAGTCGGGCATTGAAGCGGCACTCGCTCAGGGACGTTTCTGCGATTTCTTTCTGATCGTCGCTAATACACTCAACACCTACAACGACGACTCGGCTTCCTGGTCATCTACAGGAATGGATGGATATTGCGGGAAAGGAAAACACTTCAAAAAATACGTTGGGAACTTTTCAGCGTCGGTTCGCCTTACAGCATTACTGGAGAGTGTTCTATGACAAATTCCCGACATCGGTAAGTAAGAACGTGACCAAATTGCATGCCGCGTTCAGCGCCTATTTTCAATGTGATATAGACACGATTCGTGGAGACCTTCGCTCTATCAAAAATTCACTGGGACCGGACTGGCAATACACTCCCTTTTTTGCGCCATCCAAAAAAGTGTGAAAACGTGAGCTAGCGAATTCACTCAGCGTGACAGCAAACTCCTGCTCAAATCACTCGTAACTGGTCGTCTTTAAGTCCTTTTGCGAGTGTTTTTTCATGAAATCAGCTCAGAACTCCAGCTCTTTTTTCAGTATCAATGAATTCGTAGCCAAGACAGGGATGTCGTTGAGCACTGTTCACAGGCGGATCCGCGGTGGTGCTATCCAGACATATCAGCCGGGTAGTCCCAAAACACGAATTCTAATCCCTGCCGAAGAACTCAATACGAGTTATTCACATCGCTCGTCGACCGAATCCGCTTTACTTAATGATCGGCCCCAGACTGCTAATGCAAAACGGGGGCCAAAGCCACGCTGGCAAAACAAGTAAAATTCACCACATTATTGCGAATCGCAATTCGCCGAGGAGGTTACGATTGTGCCCAAAAAACATACGCGTCAATTAATTCAGAGCGTCTACCATAAATGGATATTGTATCAACGTCCCAATGGCATCTGGTACGCAGGTGGACGCAGCAATTCCTTGGATCTGGGCCGGCAGTCTCTAGGAACATCGGATCAAGCCGAAGCCCGCTCTTTGGTTTCCGAACTGGATCTGAGAATGGCTGTGAAGAACGGATTAGTTAATAAGTCGATATTGAATCGTGATTCTAAGTCCTTTCTTCAAATTTCCGAAGGTCGTAGATTGTACGATGATTACACAAAACGACCTGCTTCTGCTGGCGGGCCAGGGGAGGCAACCCGAAGGCGTTTTCAATCCGTGTTGGATAAGTTCGAAAGGTTTGCAATTCAATCCCATATCAATTTTTGGGATCACGTTACTAATGAAACACTCGATAGATATGCAACCTGGCTCGATCAAATTCCGATTGCATTTAGTACTCAATGTGGCGAACTGGCAGTCATAAAACGAGTCAACAAATACTTAGTTGAGAATTCTTATCTGCCACCTGAGGCACTCATTAAAAAATCGATTCAGAGGAATCACGACTCAACTACATACTGCTGGAAATCGGTTGAGGTAAATGCCATGATCGAAGCTTGTCGTACTCCAAATTTGATTTGGCTGGGAAACATTATTTTGGCACTGGCACATACCGGGATGCGTATCAGCGAGTTGACGGATCTTCGCTGGAGCGATGTTAATTTTGATAATCAAAGAATTACCTTGACAGATGAAAGTCGTCAAAAATCTATCAGTATTCGAAGAAAACGTATCCTCAAGTCGCGATGCAGTCGAGTTTTTCCAATCCATCCGACCCTATTATCTGTCCTCAAATCGATTAAAAACTTGGCTGATGGATATGTCTTTCATGATTCCCGGGGCGTCAAAGTGACACCAGATCTTGTCAGAGCAACGCTGGTCCGGGATGTCGTTAAACCTTTGGCACATCATTTCCCAAGCCCTGAAGGTGAAGTAGGTTTTAAAGATGGAAGACTCCATTCTTTCCGCCACTACTTCTGCTCAGTCTGTGCTAACAATCATGTTCCTGAGCGGATGCTGATGGGTTGGTTGGGCCACAAAAACAGTGCTATGATTACACGCTATTATCACATGAATGATAAAACATCATTGGAAATGATGAATAAGTTTCAAATCATCGGAAATACAAATTTTACATCAATCTGACGTGGATTGATTCTCTACTCTTTTTACTGGAGGTGTTCCACCACTTAGACCATTTCCAAATGGTTTCTGCAGTCGCATGAACATAAAATAACCTTAAAACGCTGTATTTGCTCCTGCCGAACGCTGAAGCTTCGGGTTAAGATATTACTGGGGTTTGGTGGGGTTGATCGGTGTGAGCCCCAGAAGTTTTGACGATTTTGGGGCTTGGCTGCGCGGCGAGTCCAGCCTCCCTATAAGGGATGTTCTTACGACTTTTGTCGAGCACTTTCGACTTTACGGCACATCAAGTCGTAGGTTCGTTTCGCTTCTTTAGTGGTCAGGAGGGCATCGCAGCGGGTTTCGAAATTTGGCGAAATGTTCCAGCGAGACAGGACATCGAACATTGCTTCTGCGCGGGCGGTATCGAAGTTGAACTTCTTTTTCAGGCGATCTGCTTCCTCTGGAGGGAGATCGGAAAACTGTCCGATCAGCAGGAAATCTCCGTCATTGGAAAGTTTCAGATGCAGTGAACGGAGTTCGTTTGCAAGACTGGCATCGACATTCACTTTGACATCCACGGGACCGCGGGCCAGTAATCGGCTGACGACGGCCGCTTCATCTTCGCAGGATCGAGCAGCCGTTTCACAGGCGGCATAAACGATTGCTTCATCGACGAGATCGGCTTCATAAACATCGGGACTAATGTGCTTCCACCAGGTACTGGCCAGCAGATCCATCTGCACATGCGGGGGAACCGCTCGCAGAAATGGAACTTCTGTTAAAAAACCGAATCCGGTTTCCTCGAGGGAATCGAATTGCAAGGTCCAGGAAACACGTTCCATTGTGTCAAGCATAGCCGTACGAAAGGCGATGTAACTGAGGAACGTCTGAGGCAAGATGTCTTTGGATATGGTTATCATGCCGCTCATGTTCTCAGCCGGTGCAGGCGGTCGCAAGAGCGAACTTGAACTTATTTCCCAAATTGGGTGTCGAGTTTTGGCAACACCTCGGAAGATTTGCCAGAACTCGCTAAATGGATTAATTTGCCTGGATTGCCATGGTTCTACAGCTGGATAGCAACTGATTGAATATCAATGTGTTTAAAGAAATTGATTTGCATTTTGTATCTTAACCCGACGCGTCAGCGAGGGGGACGACGAAATTGTAGATGGACGCGTGCCGCTCGCTGACCCTTTTTGAAGTTGCGCACCTTATAAAACTGTAACTGAAGTTTTGCAGTTCACAATATACTTAAAGAACCACGGATGGACACGGATCTGCACAGATTGCAGTGAATCAGTCTACTGTTCATCAGCACTGATCGATTGCCTTCGCTTTCCACGAATCGAAAAAAGATAAATGGGCTAAAGTTCCAAGTGGTCAAACAGTATGAATTTAAGCCACAGAGCACCGAAGACTCAGAGATTTTCCAGAGACTTCTCATGTTTACCCTCTGAGTCCTCGGTGATCTCTGTGGCAAAATAAAAAATCATGAGGTCTATTTTACAGGTCTGGATTCAACTCCTCACCGCAGTTTTGCATAACTTCCGTTGTAAGTTGAAAACAGGAAAAATGCGTTGATCGATCGTGCCACGGCTCTGTGAGCCGTGCATTGCGTGATCTTATTTTCTACCAACGCTCAGGTAGAAAAAACGCTAAAAACACGGCTCACAGAGCCGTGGCACACTCGTGTTGATCAGGTATTAATTCATTTCACTGCAAAACGTGCAACTTCAAAACCTACGCTTCGGGTTAAGATGTCAATTGCAAATCAATGTTGCTCGAACCAAAAGAAATTCAATTGACTTGCACCCCCAAGCTCGCCACTTCTCACGCATTTCCAGCGAACGGCTTGATTGGTTAGAGTGTCTGGAATAGAGTCAACGTTCAGAAAAGACTCGATTTTCCACTGGACACAAGCCCCCGGACCCTCGACCACTCATGCCTTCCTCAACGATAAAAACGCGTGTCGCCATCATTGGTGCCACAGGTTATACCGCTCTTGAACTGATTCGCATCCTGCTGCGACATCCCAATGTCGATATCACGGTTGCCACGACTCGACAGGAAGATGCTCCCCAACTCAGTGAGATTCATCCCTCGTTGAGAAACCGCATCGATCTGGCCTGCACCCTGCTCGACCCGCAGGAAATTGCTCAGACAGCAGATGTCGCATTCACTTGCCTGCCACATACCGCCAGCATGGAAGCGATTCCAAAATTGCTGGCCGAGAATGTGAAAGTCATCGATCTGAGTGCCGATTATCGGCTCGTCGATCCCGAAGTTTACGAACAGTGGTACGGCCATGTGCACACCGATCCCACCCGTCTCGGCACCATCGTGTACGGCTTGCCGGAACTGTATGCCGATCAAATTCCCGGTCAGGACCTGATTGCCAATCCCGGCTGCTACACCAGCACTTCAATTTTGGGATTGGCTCCTCTGCTCTGCGGCGGACATATCGATCCTGTCGGTATTTGTATCGATGGAAAAAGCGGTGTTTCGGGAGCAGGTCGTTCTCCCAAAATGACGACTCTCTTCCCGGAATGTAATGAAAGTGTGATGGCCTATTCGGTCGGCAATCATCGTCATACTCCAGAAATCGATCAGGTTCTCAGTGATGTCAGCGGAAAAGAGGTCGAAGTTGTTTTCACGCCCCACCTCATCCCGATGGATCGTGGCCTGCAATGCTCGATGTACGCCCGGGCCACCAGCGATGCGACCGAACAAGAACTGCTGGAAGTGATGCGGAAGTTTTACGAGAATAAACCCTTCATCCGCGTGATTGAGGCCCTCCCTCGTACAAAAGATGTCGCCAACACAAACTTCTGCGATATGACAGTGCGTGTTTCACGTGAAACTGTACAAGTGTTTTCCGTGCTCGATAATCTAATCAAAGGAGCGTCTGGAGTAGCCGTGCAGAATTTCAATCTGATGTGCGGCTACGACGAAACAACGGGCCTGCTGCCGTAACGCTCTATGTCGTTTGACGTGTGCCACTGCTGGCTTGCCCAGCAGATGAGACTGGTAGGGTGCGTCCCGACACACCATGCTGACGACATGGCTTCCACATTGAGATTCTCATCATATACGAAACCGTCTCAGTTCAATCATCACAAATAAGTCGAAATCCACACTCCACTCCGGTGCGTCAGGACGCACCCTACTATTCCAACTATCGCTAAATGTCGCGTACGTTCAGAGATCTGGAGCAGGCAAACTGCCTGCGGAATAGCGATTTGAGGGCGACATTTAAAGCTCGAAAGAGCACTACGATTCTGCTGCCACCCTGCCGAATTCGTTCTCATTGGCTTGTATTCGGTTTTGCTTTTTTGCCGCTCTGGCATTGGGATTGCGACTCTCTTTCTAGAGTACATAACCTGCGAGAATCACTGCTTTTCTGGTGAGAAATCGCAACATCAGTCGTCTTATGTTGCAACAACGCAACATCCGGGCGATACAATCCCAAGATCGGTGGTGAGTCATGAGACTTCAACATCAATACCCTGAAAAATTCCGAATCCTCTTCTGTACTTTCTGCTTGACCATTGCGTTCTCACCGATCGCAAAGGCAGAAGACTGGGCATTCCAACGTTCTTACTACAGTCACGCCCTCACACCGGAAGTCGCAGCAGTGACACCCGAGCCCTATTACCGTTCTGCTTACCGCACGCCTTATAAATCGATCTATCCGGGTGGAACAGTCCGCTCTTCCTTTCGTATCAATCGCTTGCATTTACAAAGTGGATTCAGCCGCGATTCTCAGTACATCTATGAGGGAACGGTCGAGTTTCGTCCGTAATAGTCTTACCGCATTTCATTCAGTAAGATGTCTCAGGTAAAAATCATTTATTCTCTCCTGATACATCGAACTGCCATGAAATCATCCTGGTCGCTGGATCCTGAAATCACTTTTCTGAACCACGGCTCGTTTGGGCCATCACCGAAATGTGTGCAAGAGGCTCAACGAGAGTGGATGTCCCAACTGGAATCCAATCCGATGGAATTCCTGGTCCGGCAACGGGAGCGATTACTCGATGAAATGCTGGACCAACTGGGTCAATTCATCGGCTCTCCTGGTCAAAGCCTGATTCCCGTTGAAAATGCGACGGTCGGCATGAACATCGTCGCCAATACCATTCCCCTGCAGTCGGGCGATGAAATCCTGCTGACCAATCATGAATATGGAGCGGTGCAAAGGATCTGGCAAAAGAAAGCGGCTTCGGTTGGAGCGAAGGTTATCACTGCCACATTACCTCTTCCATTTCAGGATGCTGATGAGATTGTCGAGGCTCTGTTTCGCAGTGTCACTCCTCAAACCAGACTTCTAGTCCTCAGCCATGTCACTTCTCCAACAGCATTGGTCTTACCGGTCGAAAAGATCTGCCAGCGAGCCCGCGAACAAAAATTGCCAGTCTGTATTGATGGCCCCCATGCCATCGCAATGCGGCCATTAAATCTGGCAACTCTCAACTGCGATTTTTATACCGCGAGCTGTCATAAGTGGCTGTGTGCTCCCTTTGGAACGGGGTTTCTGTATGTCGCTCCCCACTGGCAGCATAAGATATCTCCCGTGAATACCAGTTGGGGAGGCACGATGTACGGTCGAGAAAAAAGCTGGCAGGATGAATTTCTGTGGGTTGGAACCAGTGATCCGTCCCGCTATCTGGCAATCTCGAACGCCATCGATTTTCTGCAAGATTATGGCCTGGATCGATTTCGCAAAGAGACTCATCAACTGGCCGTTCAGGCATACGATCTCTTTTCCAAACAGTTTCAGACCGAACCTTACTCGGCTCGGCATTCGGACTGGTTTGGATCGATGGTCACGATTCCCTTGCCGGAAAGTGTTCCGGTTCCGACAAAATGGACTGGGCGTCCTCATCCTCTGCAGGAACTGCTGGCTATAAAATACAGAATCGAAGTTCATCTTGTGAAATGGAACAGCCTCATGCATATTCGCATTTCGAGCCATCTGTATAACGATTTCTCAGAACTCGAACGGCTCTCGCAGATTCTCAAAGAGGAGATTTGATGAAATTGATTCCTGAGCATTTCACTTATTCATCGAATCTTCATCCTCAGCCTTAACATTTGATGGCCTTGAGTTCACATTCTGATCCAAGCTCATTATTCTGAAGACTTAAACTGTCTGCCCAAAAGCTCACTGAGATCCGTCTGGAGAAATATAATGCGTTCATACGCCTGTTTTGCTTTGATTTTTGGAATCGCACTTACCTGTAACCAGCTGATGCCGCTCAACAGCTGTTCTGCTCAACCAGCCGCTGACCCAAATTTGCCTTCCGGAACACAGCTGGTTATCAAGCGGGACGCAATACATCTGATTTCTCCAGATCAATTCCGCGTGCCTATCAGCCTCAAGCCGACTCGCCAGTTGGATGTTCGAGCCCTTGTGGAAGGAATTATCCAGAATGTTCGAGTAAAAACGGGAGCGAAAGTCAGTGCCCAGGAAGAGGTGCTGCGAATCGAGTCTGCGAAAGCGACCAAACTGCTCGAACGAGCCAAGGCAAATGTGAAAGCCGCTACTCTTCGTCGTGATCTGGCAAAAACTCAGGTTGGTGAAGGAAAACAACCTCAAGCCGCTCTCGATCTGGCGCAAGCGGAGCTTGATGTCGCCGAAGTCGATCTCGATCTGGCTCAATTGAATTTTGACAATACCTCTGTCCGCGCTCCGTTTCAGGGAGAAATCCTCCAGGTGACTGCAGTTCAGGGAGCCTTCGTGAATGAGGGAGATTTACTGATGTCCCTCCGCGATTCCTCCGAGCTTTCTGTCCGCATTCCCGTCAATCGCAATGAAGTCAAAGCTGGTGATCAGATGGAAGTCACTCTCGACACTGGTTCTGTCACTGGAACCGTTCAAACGATTTTACCACTCACTGAAGAATGGCAGGCACTTCGCCAACTCATAGACACAGCTGCGATTGCTGTGGTCGTAATCGATAATAAATCAGGGCAATATCATGACGGACAAACTGCTTACTCTAATATTGTTCCCCGCCAACCGGTCATCGAACTGGCCAATACCTCTTTGAACAACTCAGAAACGGGAACCAGAATTGTTCAGGTGATTCGTGACAATGTCGTGCGAGATATTGAAGTAAAACTTCTCGGACCAGTCGGTGAAGGTCGTTCCTATGTTTCCGGTCCTCTTCAGGAACGCGATGAACTGATTACCGAAAGTTCTCAATCGCTGGTCGATGGCACGGTTGTCATTCCTGCCAACCCCGCAAAACCCGCCTCAACCCCCAACAGACCCGGAAATACCCCAGTGAATCCAGGCAATACTCCAGCTTTTTAACCTGACTCAGACAACTCAGCGATAACAATTCGTCTTTTCCTCATCCGTACAGGTCGATATACTGCAATTTGACTCGATAATTCTGGGCTGAGTTTTTAAGCAAGGATGCTGCTGATGTGGTACGACATTGTCTGCCTCGTGATTCTCGCGCTATCTGTCTGGCGTGGATTTGTGAAGGGATTCGTCTGGCAACTGGCGACAATCGCCGGGCTGGTTATCTGTTTCATATTTGCAGAAACAGTCTCGCTCGCGATCGCGCCAATGACGGGGCTCCAACCTCCTTTGAGCCGTTGGGTTTCGATTCTTGGCCTGTACATCGTCGGTTCGTTTATCGCCTTTGCGATAGCTCGTACCATCAAAAGCGGGCTTGAAAAAGCAAAATTCGAAGATTACGACCGCCATCTTGGATCGATTTTCGGTGCAATCAAAGGTGCCATCATCTGTCTGGTGATTTCATTCTTCATGTTCACAATAACTGAAAGTACCCGCGAAACTGTCATGCACTCCAATGCAGGATATGCTTCCGCTGTGCTTTTCGAACAGATTTACCCCGTGCTGCCCGGTGAGCTTGAAGCCTTATTGAAACCTTACATGGACGGATTTGACAAGGAGTCCATTGCAAAACATCGGCACGATCATCCCATCGACAACGGTTATCTCGGTAATGAAACTGATGATCACGATGGAGACGACCATGCAGGGCATGATCACGGAGATTCTACGGTTACACCATTACCGAATCCATTTGGAAATAATACCGCGACCAATCCCACCATTCAGCAGATGGTTCAGCAGATCCCGGGTCTATTTGGAGAAGAACTGCAGCAAATTGTTTATAGAACCATTGAAAACACAGATCCTAAAGATCGGGAAATCCTGATAAAAGAGCTCAGTACAGGGATGCCGGGGTTGATTCGTCAGGTCGCCGATCAATGGAAAAACGGACGGCCTCCAGAAGTCGATGTCAAAGCAGAAACCGACTGGAAACAACACAGAGCAACGCTGCTTAAAGAAATTGCCGGCGTCTATTCGGATCATATCGATGCTCAGCAGTCGATTATGGAAGAGGTTGTCTACGCTCTGCAAGGTGTTCCAGATGCTGTCACCGTAGCCGTTCTCGAAGACTGGCATGCTGATTTATTAAAGAATGAACCCGATCCTGATCCAACAACCGACCTCTACACTCGACTTGATCAGCGTGTCGTCAATCAACTCAACAAAGCCCGAGTATCACTGGGATCATTGCCAAGCGATTTACAGAATCGATTAAGTAATCTTCGGTAGGCACGATTATTTCGAACGTATCACGGCTCTGTGAGCCGTGCGGAGTAAGATCGTCGTTTCACAAATCACACGGCTCACAGAGCCGTGGCACAGCAAAATACTACTTTCCCTGCTGCATGCTCGCGCAGTGAAATGCTCCCAGTCCCCAAACGAGATCGGTCGCATCGATGCCGATTATTTCTCGATCGGGAAATTGTTCCTGCAAGATGGATTTGGCCTGATCATCCTGTTTGCAGCGGAAAGTTGGCACGATCACAAAGCCATTTCCTACATAAAAATTGGCGTACGAGGCAGGGAGTTGATGGTCTTCGTACATCACCGGTTCTGGAAGTGGTAAGCGAATGATCTCGAAGGGCTGATTGTGCAGATCGCGAAAACTCTTCAACTGCTCGTGCATGCTTTGCAGTAACGGAAAACCAGGATCATCTTCTCGATCTGTCCAGGCAGCCAGGATATTGCTGGCTGAGGTGAAGCGGGCAAGTTGATCGACATGGGCATCGGTATCATCACCAGCCAGAGAACCATCTTCAACCCCGAACAGCCAGAGCACCTTGTCAGCTCCACACACATCACAGAGTGCCTTTTCAATATCTTCTTTTGACGACTGCGAATTTCGATTCGGATTCAGCAGACATTGAGACGTTACCAGCAGAACTCCCGCTCCGTTATTCTCAACACTGCCCCCTTCCATGATCAATCCGGGAGAATAATGATCGAACCCCAGAATCTCGGCAACTTTTCCAGGAACTGCGTTATCACAATCAAAAGGAGGATATTTGCCACCCCAGGCATTGTATTCCCAATCAATCATTAATGGTGGCATCTCTGGCTGTGTCAGAAACCAGGGTCCATGATCGCGAATCCAGCAATCATTGGTTGGTACATCGTGCAGAAATACGTTTTGTACTTCCCCGACCAATTCTTTTGCCTGAACGAGAGCTTCACCACTGACAAGAATATTGACAGGTTCAAAACGCGAAACTTGGCGGGCAAATTCAGCGAAGACGTGCGGCACCGGTTCGAACTTTCCAGGCCAGGATTTTCGATTATGCGGCCACGATAACCAGGTTGCTGCATGTGATTCCCACTCTGCTGGCCAACGATAACCCATTTCTTTGGGCGTTAATGTTTCAACCATTAGTCGTTTCATCCAAAAAACGTTTACATAAACCGCCGTAGGCATCGATACGACGATCCCGCAGGAATGGCCAGTGCGTTCGAGCGGTATTGATGAGCGAGATATCGCAGTCCACGTGCAGAATTTCTTCTTCCGAGTGGGAGGCTTTTTTCAGAATATTTCCGTAGGGATCGGTTATAAAGGAGCCACCCCAGAATTCAATGTCTCCTTCTGCACCAACACGATTCGGAGCAACAACATACACACCATTGGCAATCGAATGCGAACGCATCATCGTTTGCCAGGCGGCATATTGGCTTTCCCCGAATTCCTCTTTTTCGCTCGGATGCCAGCCGATGGCCGTCGGGTAGACCAGAATTTCCGCCCCGGTCAAAGCCGTCAGGCGTGCAGCTTCCGGGAACCACTGGTCCCAACAGACACAGACACCAATTCGTCCGTATCGTGTTTCGAAGCTGCGAAACCCGAGATCGCCCGGCGTGAAATAAAACTTCTCGTAGTAAAGCGGATCATCGGGAATGTGCATTTTCCGGTACAGTCCACAGGTCGAACCATCGACGTCATAAACGACAGCTGTATTGTGATACAAGCCGTGTGTCCGGCGTTCGAACATCGAAATGACTAACACGATCCCCAGTTCACCAGCCAGTTTTCCCATCGATTCGCTGATCGGCCCGGGAATCGGCTCTGCCTCTTCAAAGCGGACATGCTCTTCCGTCTGGCAGGGATAGAGTCCGTGAAACAGTTCCTGAAGACAAACGACGTTCGCGCCTCCCAGAGCAGCCTCACGGATTTTATTTTCTGCGTGCGCGACATTGGTCTCTTTTTCGGCAACGCAGGACATTTGAATGGCGGCGATGGAAATTGATTTTTTATTTTGATTTGTCATTGAGGATTTAAATATTTGCTTGAAGAGTCTTAAAAAAATAAGAACGTCGTGATAACAGTGCCTCGAAGTGTGGCGGGGGCGCTCCGCTTTAGCGGAAGCCCCCGAAAATTAAGGATTCGGGGGCTACTCTTCGAGAGCTCCCCCGCCACCCATAATCGTTTTTTTATGATCAAGTTTTAATAAGAGTTCCAGGTCATTAAACGTTCTGGGGGCTGCGCTTCGCTTCGACCCCAGCCACCCAGATCGTGCCTGATAAATATTCGAATGACATTAATCGACAGGCCACCAGTGATTGATTTCCTTCGTCAATTTCGATACCAGTTCCGGCTTCGCTTCTGCCAGATTTTTCTTCTCGAACGGATCGGCTGTGATGTGAAAAAGTTCCACAGGAGCGTTCGGTTCACGGCCTTTATGCGGCAGAATCAGTTTCCATTCTCCGTCAATCACCCAGCGAAATCGGAGAGAGGCGACTGGATCTGTCATGTGCTGAATATCGTGTTCAAGGATTTCTCCGAAGATTTTTTCGCGGGATTTCACCGCATTCTCATCCAAGAGATTAATCCCGCCCATTTCCGGAGTGATTTCCGACTTCAGTCCTACGGCATGCAAAACTGTCGGCACAAGATCGATGGAACTGGCCAGATCGGTTTCGTTCATCTGCGGCTGAACATGACCTTTCCAACGAACCATGATCGGCGTTCGAGTTCCTCCATCGTATTGGGATCGCTTCGAGCGAGGTGCATATCTTGACGAATTTTCTTCTGTGATCCAGCCGTTATCACAGACATACAGGAAAATCGTATCCTCGGCTAACCCTTTGCCATCGACAAAGTCAATCAACTCGCCACAGGTTTCATCAAACCATTCACACATCGCCCAATATTTGGCAATCGACAAATGTGGTGTTTTGTCTTTGTACTTATTGAGCAGTCGCTGCGGAGGATTGTGCGGAGTGTGTGGCAAAAATGGTGCGTAATAGACAAAAAACGGCTTCTCTTCTTCGATCGCCATGTCCACAAACTCTTTGACGGGCTCAAGACCTTCCCGGCCAATTTTCAAGCCGAGATCACCATGACGCCCTCCCCGTGTACGATCACCGTGAGTCATTCCATGGGTGAATCCCCCTCTTGAGAAATGTCCTTCCCACCATTTTCCAGATTGATGACTCAAGTATCCCTTCTTCTGCAAAATCTCGGCCAGCTTGGGATCATCATCAATATGCTTCAGATATTCGTTGCGGATCTCAAGATATTCTTTGCTGGCAAACTGTTTCCCCTTCGGAAGATCTTTCAGCTCGGCTGGTGGTGGAGGATCGTTCCCCACGATTCCATGTTGATGCGGATAAAGCCCAGTGACCATTGTGGCCAAAGAAGGTCGACAGAGGCTGTCGGGCACATAACCCCGACGAAACGTAACGGATTCCGCAGCCAGTCGATCCAGATGCGGCGTCTGAATTTCGGGATGTCCCATGAAGCCGTAATCGGTCCAGGCCTGGTCGTCGGAAATTATTAGCACAATATTCGGAGATTTTGCCTCCAAATTGGGAGCCGTTAAACAGACAAATAGAATCGCAATTGCATATAATCTCATGAACGCTCAATCCTCTGATCTACCAGTGGTGACTGAATATCTGTCGGCAAATAGCCGATCGTTTCGATTCGCCCAGGGATGATGCTGGCATCGGGGAAAATCGTTTTCCTCCCTGGTTCTCAGGGAAGAATTCGTACTTGATTCGATTTCGCTTCAAGGATGCTTTGCGAAGACAAACCGTTATCTGAGTCTTATACCAGAGCCAACTTTTCCAGACTGCGTAACCGTTAAGCCTTCGCCAGATCGAATCATCGATTGATTATGTCGCTCGATTGTCGAGTGTGTCAAATGCTCGTCCAGAAACTATTGCAGTGAGTTTTCCGTTTCAACCGATAATGAGTGATACCGCTTGATGCAGTCATGGGAGATTCTGATGGGGAGCACAACAATCGCCACTTTCAAAAGCCGACAATTACTTGGAAAATACCGCATCGAGCGCAAACTGGCCGATGGTGGTTATGCCTCTGTGTATCAGGCCTTTGATACAATTGAAGGGATCCGCGTCGCCATCAAGGCTCCACACCCCGGCTTCGTGACCGATGACACACTCAACGATTTCCGACGTGAAGTCCGCATGCTCGCCAAGATGGATCATCCGAACATCCTGTCCATCAAGGATGCCAGCTTTATCGATGATCATTTTGTGATCGTCTATCCTCTCGGCGAAAAGACCCTTTCGGATCGCCTCCGCAGTCGGATGTCGATTGCCACAATCCTCAATGTGACAACTCAAATGCTCGAAGCGACCGCTTACGCGCATTCTCAGAAAATCATCCACTGCGATATTAAACCTGAAAACATGCTGATTTTCCCGAACAATGTCCTCAAATTGACGGACTTTGGAATCGCGAAAATTGCTCAGAAAACCGTTCGCGGAGCTGGAACCGGCACCGTCGGATACATGGCTCCTGAACAAGCGATGGGCAAACCCTCGTTTCGGTCGGATGTCTTTTCGCTCGGTTTGATCATCTATCGCATGATCAGCGGACAATGGCCAGAATATCCCTATGACTGGCCTGGCCCGGGAATTACCAAAGTCCGCAAACGAGTCACCTCGGGTTTTGTCGAATTCCTCGAACGCTCAATCGATCCCCGACCCCGCGGTCGTTTCCGGGATGCAATTCATATGCAAAACGTCTTTCGGCGCGTTCGCCTCGGCGTGCTGCGAAAGCACAATTTGCCAGCGACGACTCCAAGAAACTTGCTGACTAATCGAGCTGCGTAATTGAAGGAAATTGATTAAATGGGTGGGTGGGCATCGCTGCGCTACGCCCCCAGCCTCCCAAAACTGAAGGGTGTTTATTCCTCAGAAAACTCAATGCCAAATTGTTCGAGCCGTTGAAACGCCAACTCCGCCCAGGGGCCACGTTCGTCGTATTCAAGATACTTCTGCCACTCGAGAATCGCCCCGGCTGAGTCCTGCATCTGGTACAATGTTTCCGCCTTCTGCAGATGAGCTTCTGCATAAGAGGGATGAATGGCAATCGCCTCATCAAATGCTTCGATGGCCTGACTGAACTTTCTCAATTCGGTATACAGACAACCGATCTGCGTCCATGATTCCAGATATTCGGGATCGTGCTCGATGGCGGCTAGATAACGCTCTAAAGCAGCTTCGGTTTTCCCTAATCGATAAAGAGCGTCGGCCAGATAAAAATGAGCCTCGGCATCGTTGGGGCGAATTCGTAATGCTTTTCGGAAACAGCGAATTGCACTCGAAGTATCCGACACTTCCGCCCTGCGGCACCCTTCAATCATCCAGTCTTTCGCGGTTTTGGATTCGGGATCTGGTGAAACGAATTTCAGCAGATGTGAGTCGTGAAAACTATCAACATCGAAAGACTCGTCATCGGATTCAGCCTCAGCCTCGAAGCTGAATAGTCGCTGCCGCGTTTGAGGTTCGAAATAGCCGTGTTCGTCTTTCATGACCAGTTGACGATGATCCGAAAGCATCTCGAGCTGTTCAAATGCCCGCCCCGGTTCATGAAGGTATTTCTGAACCAATTTCAGACTGCGGCTAAGTTGTTGCTGTGTCGCTCCTGCCTGCATCAATTCGGAAAGCCGGCGGGCAGTTGTCACTTCCTGATAGGAAAAATAAGGCAGTCGAAAGATCTTCTTTTCTGCCCGAATCAGCCCTGCTCGTTCCCAACTGCGTATTACTTGTACTGGAATTTTGAGCAACTGACTGAGCATCGCCGGAGTGTAGAGGCGTTTAACATCCACATTTTCCACGGAAAGCTGCAGCATCTGCAACCAGTCGGATTCGCTCACGACTCGAATTGGAAATCCTTCGTTTATCAGTGATTCTGCCTGCTGAAGTTTAACTGAGGGTTTGCCGTCTTCTTCCAGCGGCCAGCCTTCTTCACCGACAATCAACAGCGTTGTGTGACGAGAAATATGATGGACTGCCTGCCCCCCCTGCTCCGCAACCTGTGCATAGGCCTGTTCATGCGTCATTGAAGCCAGGGTGCCCGTGATTGTGACGACCTCACCTGAGAGAACGGGCGTAGGGTCACCGGGAACCTCCTCAGACGCTTCTGCAGGTTTCAAGCCCGATTGATTGAAGTCGGTCATGCGAATTGTGTGTCCGACATCGTCCATGGCAGAGCAAAATCTCCAATTAAAAGTTTCTCGAATGCCAGCGTGAACAGAACGGAGCATCTTTACGACAAATGAATTTCCGTCGGTTGGCATTTCAAGCATGATCTGAGTATAAATCATTTGAAGTTTGATTTCCTGCCAATTCCGCTAAGATTTCATACAGGGATTGAACTCAGCTACATTGATACACAAATAGTCGTAGGTCAGGCTGTGCCTGACGAAATTCGACGTCAATAATAAATCACGTCAGGCACAGCCTGACCTACGGGCCAATCATCAGCCAATACCGAACTTTAAAATAACCGCTGGATAAACATATGCTAGATAACGTCGCCAGTCGATTTTCCGCTCTTCAGCAGCAGGATGCCGAAATTTTTCAGTCCCTCGAACAGGAAATGGGACGTCAAAAAGAAGGTCTGGAGCTGATTGCATCCGAGAACTACACCTCGGCTGCCATTCAGGAAATCGTGGGGAGTGTTCTGACCAATAAATATGCCGAAGGCTATCCAGGCCGACGTTACTACGGCGGGTGTGAATTCGTCGATGATGCCGAAACTCTGGCCATCGAGCGAGCCAAAAAGTTGTTTGGAGCCGAGCATGTGAATGTGCAGCCCCATGCAGGTTCTCAGGCTAACATGGCTGTGTTTATGTCCATTCTGAAACCGGGCGATACATTCCTGGCCATGGATCTGGCTCATGGTGGTCATCTGACACATGGGATGCATCTGAATTTCTCAGGGTTCCTCTACAATCCCGTGCATTATGGCGTGCGGGAGTCGGATCATCGGATCGATTATGACCAGGTTGCCAAACTCGCTAAAGAGCATAAACCGAAGATGATTATCGCTGGTGCCAGTGCTTATCCCCGAGAAATCGATCACGCCAAATTCGCAGAGATCGCTCGCGATGTCGATGCAAAACTGATGGTCGATATGGCTCACTATGCCGGACTCGTCGCTGGGGGAATCCATAATAGTCCGGTTCCCCATGCCGACTTTGTGACCTCAACTTCTCACAAAACATTACGCGGACCTCGTTCCGGTTTTGTGATGTGCAAAGAAGAATACGCCAAAGATCTGAATCGAACCGTCTTCCCAGGATTACAGGGTGGACCATTGATGCACGTTGTTGCCGCGAAAGCTGTTTGCTTTGGCGAAGCCCTGCAACCGGATTTCAAAACTTATGCCCAGCAGGTCGTCAACAATGCTCAAGCCCTAGCTGATGTATTGATGGCCGGTGGCCTGAAACTTGCTTCGGGCGGAACCGATAACCACCTGATGCTCGTCGATGTGACTTCCGTTGGCACCACTGGCAAAGTTGCAGAAAAGGCTTTGGATCGTGCAGGAATCACAGTGAATAAGAATATGATTCCATATGATCCCCGCAAACCTCTTGATCCAAGTGGAGTTCGTATCGGCACTGCGGCTCTCACGACTCGCGGCATGACTGAAGACGACATGAAGAAAGTTGGCACGTGGATTGTCGATGTGCTCAAACATGTCGATGACGATGATGCGATCGCTGGCATTCATGAACAGGTGAAAGATTTCGCGGTTGAGTTTTCCGTTCCGGGAATAGATCGTTGATTTGTAAATTTGACCAGCGATTTGCAATTGCCATGTCAATCGCAGATTGATAATATCCGCCCTCTTGATTGGTATTACCAATCTAATTCAATCCTGTGCTGAAGACATGGATGTCCTTGTTTCGGCTGTTTGAACTCATCAAATCCAGGAGCATCTCAGTGCTGCATCTCGATTTAGAGGTAGGTACGTCGATCGAAATCGACGGCTACACGATTACAGTTCTCGACATCCAAAATGACGAGGTTTTCTTTCAAATCGATGATCCGTCAACTGAAGATCAGGTCGCGCTCTCTGGTGACTTCGCAAGAATTCCCAGGTAACTCCAGAAGTTGATAAATTTACAAGCACGAAGCGCAAACGAGCAAGTTTGCAACCGAGTATCAACACACTCGCTTGCGTTTCGTGCTTGTATTCTTGACGATTCAATTACTCAATGAGCCGTAATTCGATTGTTTTCTGCATTTCTTCCTCATCGCGGATGAAGTGAATTGTGACGGTATCGCCGACTTCTTTTTTATCCAGCACGGCAAACAGGTCGGCTTGTGATTTAATCGGTGTGTCGTCAACTGCTACGATTAAATCACCGAGTACTAATTCGCCTTCTTCATCGTAATTTGTGCCCCTTAAACCAGCTTCAGAAGCTGCACTGTTGGGAGCAACATCGCGAATCAACACACCTGTTCGCTGTAAACGCCGGCGAACGGTCGCATCGTCGAAGATAAATACACCGAGGCCAGGTCTGCTGACTTTTCCATTTTGAATCAATTGCGGCACAATCCGATTGAGAATATCCGCTGGCACAGCAAATCCAATCCCGGCATTTGTCCCGCTCGGACTGTAGATCGCAGTATTCACCCCAATCAACAGTCCTGCACTGTCCAGTAAAGGGCCACCAGAATTTCCGGGATTGATCGCAGCATCGGTCTGAATGACATCACGAATCACGCGGCCGTTCGTTGCCTGAATCTCACGCCCTAATCCGCTGATCACGCCGGTCGTCAAAGTTTGATCGAGTCCAAAAGGACTTCCGATGGCAAAGACTTTCTGCCCGACCTGCAAGCTGGAAGATTCTCCCAGCTTGATCGAATGCAAATCGAGCCGACGATAATCGATCCGCAGGACAGCAATATCGTGAGAAGGTTCGCCGCCGACGAGAACCGCATTGTGGGTCGTGTTGTCCGAGAGTGTCACGCGAAAGCGGTCTGCTCCCAGAATGACATGATAGTTGGTAACGATGTAGCCGTTTTTGTCCCAAATGAACCCTGTTCCAGACCCTTTGGGCGTTTCCAGAATATTGAAATTGTATTGATTCTGTGCCAGACCAGCGGTCATGATATGCACGACGGCTCGGGAGGCATCGTTAAATATCTCAATGGTCGTCTGCTCATCTGCAGCCAGATCGCCACGGGGAATAATCGGTAATGCTTCCGCATCGGCATCAAATAAGGGGAGTGGATTGGGATAAAACTCCCGTACAATAAAAACGGCTCCACAAATCAGCAGAGCAATCACCAACCACCCATTCACCAATGGCCCAGAAGGTGCATCCCGCCGCGAAGAGCGTTCACCGGAATGGTTTTCATGACTAGAAGAAGTTTCATTCATTATTTTCACTCCTTCCAGCTGGCTTAATACAGGAATTTGGGATTCAGACTCGAGGGTGCGTTGCCTTATTCGCATTGCATCCAGATTAATCTCGGCGTTTGATTGCCCGAGCCAGATCATCGTACAAATCCCACAATTCGTTGATCAACTCCGGAGACAACGAATTATAATCCTCTTCCGTCAGCTGCGAAAGTTGTTGTTCACTTCGTCGGAGAGTATTGGCCACGCGTTTCACAATTCGCTGTGGAGTTTCGGCCTCAGCGACCGCACCTGATCGAGAAGAAGTTTGCTCAGATTGTGAGTCTTCCCCTGAAAATTCTCCTCGGGCGTCTTTTCGATAGGGAGAATAGGGTGTCTGCTCTCCAGATGCAGATCGAGACTCGTTCACTTCAAAAGGAACATCACTCCCACCAACACCTGCCCCAGCAAATTCAGCTGGTTCACGCACGGAGGCAGGGGCAAAATCCAACAGTTGTAGTCCGAGCGGATCGGCATCTGTGGTCAAATCTTCGCCATGGACAGATCTTCTCCAGGCACGCATTTCTGCGACAGTCGCATCATTTTCAACAGCCCACCCCAGACACTCAGCCGAGTCGTCCCAATTGAGTGCCACATAAAAGTGAGACCATTTGAGGGCGGAATACTCATCGCGAACATCATGGAAAGATTCCCAGACGCGACGGCGCTGAAAAATCTGATCAGCCGAGAGTCCGATTTGAGCACCAAAATCTCCGTCCGTTCGACCACGGGCATACTTTTCGGTCCAGCGAGCCGCGCATTCACCAATCACCCAGTTACAATTGGACAAAGCACCTCGGGCACGTTCGATCAGGACTTCTTCTGTTTCGGAACCTTCAGCAGAACTTTTATTATTTTCAGCATCAATCATTATTATAACTTCGTTTGTTGGAATTTTGATTCTAAATTTCAGTCCAGTAGTTGGACGCCCGGGACTCTATGAAAATACAAACTCGATTTTCGATCCTACCGAGAAATGGTGTGTTTTTCCAATAACGACTCCTGAGATCAAATTCTGATTTGAACATCAACCCGAAAAGTCATTTCAGATTGCTTGCTTTACCTAAAATGGCTGTGCTATAACTGGATGACTTGAGTGAAATTTTGAGAAAATTCGATTTCCTGATTTCTGCGAGAACCTTTTGAAATCGCTGATGTCAAATCGAATTGTTGCCGATTTAATTGGTACCTCAAAGTGAGGAAAACTAAAAAACCCTAACTCAAGAAGATCAGGAAACAACACAACGGTGCGGTAGCCAAGTGGCCTAAGGCGATGGATTGCAAATCCATTATTCGCGGGTTCGAATCCCGCTCGCACCTTTTTTTCTCAACACAGATCATTAAAAAGCCTCGGAAAAATCCGAGGCTTTTTTGCGTTGAGGTCCGCCAATGATTATCCAATGAAACACTTCTCCTGAAAACTACCAACGACTTATTAATGCCACAACTTCACCTGCAATTCAGATGAGTACATTTGTTTAAAAATTCAGATTGACAAATAAGCAAATCCCGATAGTATCGAAAGGTGCTATACGGCATATCTGTTTATTACATAAGTTAAGGATTCATTATATGGCAACAAAGTTGTCGCGAAAAGGGTTTACTTTAATCGAGCTGTTGGTTGTCATCGCAATCATTGCCATACTTGTGGCATTACTTCTTCCAGCGGTACAACAGGCTCGGGAAGCTGCTCGACGCAGTTCCTGCAAAAATAATCTGAAGCAAATTGGATTAGCTCTGCACAACTATCACGACACGTACCGTGTTTTCCCTCCGGGATACATTCATCGCGTTGGCTCAGTCGGTCAGGAGAATAAATGGGGCTGGGGAGCACACATCCTGCCATTTATCGAACAAGGATCGCTATACGATGCTCTGGAAATCTCTAATGGGAATAACGATCTGGATGATTTCGACGGGGCTGGCCAATTGGTCCGAACGTCTGTCATCACTACTTATCGTTGCCCGTCCGATCCTGCTCCCGATCTCAATAACCGTCGGGGGAATCGCTCGACCTCCAACTATGTCGGAAATTATATGGTTGACAATGCTACCGTAGCGTCCGTCGGTGGGACAGATCAGCCAAATTCTCCAACATCCCATACAGATCGGGGAGGTATGTTTGCTGCCAACACAAAAACCCGGATGCGAGATATCACTGATGGAACGTCAAATACACTTGGTATCGGAGAGCGAACCTGGCAATTGAACTTCACCACCGGGAAAGCCAACTGCGATGCCGCAACTTGGGCTGGCGCGAACGCGGGCAATGGGAACGGAAACCATGAGTTTAACACCACCAATAACCGGGCCAAAGGAGCTGCAGTTCTGGCCGTGACTGCCAATGGGATTAACAAAGTCGATCTGTTTGGTCAAAGTCAAAACAACCACAATGCCTGTGCAATTGGATATAGCAGTCAGCACTCTGGTGGAGCCCAGTTCCTGCTCATGGATGGTTCAGTCCGCTTCCTGAGCGAGAATATCGATCACAACTTCACCGATAATACCATTGACAGCACCTTTGAACGGTTGGCCGATCGTCGCGATGGTCAGCCTGTTGGCGAGTTTTAAGTCAGTCGCCATCAATGGATAAGGCGGCAGGTTTCGATCTGCCGCCTTTCTTTATTCCCCAGAAAAACTTTCTGGATAACTCAGAATATTTAGTCGTCCCTGCATAACCCT
>DEML01000112.1 GCA_002359185.1 Planctomycetaceae bacterium UBA2671 | reverse complement strand
TTTTTTATGCGCAGATTCACGCGGCCCAAACGAGTGCAGCCACCCGTCATCCAAAGAAGGGGATTCAACATGATTCAGTTCCTTGCCAAGTCGTCGACGCATCAATTAGAAACTCTCGATTGGCGCCGAGAATTCCCACGTCATTTGCTACACAGAATAACTACACTTGCCTTTGTGGCCTGCGCAGTACTCATCCCACAAACCCTTTATACCAAACCACTTATAGCTGAGTCAAACGATCGCCCAAACATAGTTTTGATACTTGCCGACGACCTTGGCTATGGCAGTCTGAACAGTTACGGCGCGGATGAATCCCATATTCGCACTCCGAACATCGATCGATTATCAATTTCAGGAAGGCGGTTTACCGATGCCAATACGCCTTCTTCGGTCTGTTCGCCAACTCGTTACGGTTTATTAACGGGGCGTTACGACTGGAGAACCGACCAGAAGCACGGTGTTTTGAGTACGACAGATCCTCTGCATATCGACACGTCACGATCAACGATCGCCACACTGCTGAAGTCTGCCGGTTATCGTACGGCTGCGATTGGCAAATGGCACCTGGGATACGGAACGGAGAAACACGACTTCACGAAACCACTGAGTCCGGGACCGTTGGATCTCGGCTTCGATTATCATTTTGCTGTTCCGCAAAATCATGGAGACGCTTCCGGAGTTTACGTTCGCAATCAATCCGTGGTCGGATTGCGTTCGGATCAAAAAATCAAAGCTGGGAAATCATCGTACGGCCGCGATTTCATGGGCATTGATGCTCCCCAGCGAATTGATGATAACGTTATGGAGGAACTCACATCGGATGCAATTCGTTGGCTTCAGCAGAAAGACAGTAAACCATTTTTTTTGTACTTTGCGCCAGTTGCAATCCACTTTCCGTACACACCGTCGGAACAGACGAAAGGTAAGAGCGGATCTGGGCTTTATGGTGACTGGATTCATGAACTCGACCTTTCCGTCGGTCGCATCCTCAATACGCTTGATCGTATGAAAGTATCAGACAATACCCTTGTTATATTCACAAGTGATAACGGCGGTGTATTGATGACGAGCGGGGATCGTCCTGAGGCAGAGGCGTATCGGGCGGGTCTGCGTTGTAACGGCAAGTGGCGGGGGCGAAAGCACAGCATTTACGAAGGTGGTTTCCGCGTCCCTTTTATCGTGAGTTGGCCAGGACATGTTGACGCTGGCTCAAGCTGCGATCAATCCATCAGTCTTGTCGATATGTATGCTACGCTGGCTGCTATTGTTGATCAGCCTGTTCCTGCCGATGAATCCGTGGCCGAAGATAGTTTCAATGTCCTGCCCGCTATTTTGGGAGTCCCCTCACCAAAACTCTTACGACCTTCGATGATCCTTCATAGTCCCAATGGTAACTTTGCAATCCGTCGTGGTCCCTGGAAATACATTGAAGGCAAGTCGAGTCCAACTTTGAAGAAAGTCCCTCAGCGAGAAGAACTTCATGCCGCACTTTACAATCTACAAGACGATCCCAGCGAACAGAAAAACGTTCTCGTCGAACACCCAGACATCGCCAAAGAGTTGTCGGACCTGCTGAACAAACAACGTAACAGCGGGCGGTCTCGGTAGTTTCAAATGAACGAGTGGGCGATCAGTGCAGTATCTGAAACTCAGGTCGATATTGTGAATCCCAATAAGCCTCACTGGTGAAGATCAAGACCAGTGATACGGAGAATAAAAATGAAATGCAACTTATGCCTGATAACTGCGATTGCATTATCGATTGTGTGTGGCAGGAGTAGTGCGAACGAGCCGACATTGGATAAACCATGGAATGTACTGTTTCTGGTCGCCGATGATTTGAATAGTTGGCTGCTTGAAGATGCCGATCGATACGCAGGAAAAGTCGTCGCCCCCAATCTGCGAAAGTTTGCAGCCAGCGGTGTCAACTTCACTCGAGCCTATACGGCTGCCCCGGTCTGCTCGCCGTCGCGAACTGCTTTCTTTTCTGGCGTGAGTCCCTGGCATTCGGGACATTATCACAATGCTCTGCAGGTTCAGCAGAGCGAACCCCTGAACAATGCTTTGTCGCTGGCAGGTTGCTTCAAACAATCTGGATACACGACCGCTTGTTACGGTAAAATTACTCATGGCTGGGATCAGAGAGAACAGTGGGATGAAAAAGTTGGTCACAAGCGAGATCCGGCTCCACCGGGATCACCGCTTACAACAGTTGGAAGGGGTGAACAGGACTGGGGGCCGACTCACCTTGCTGAAGGGGACATGAATGATACCGGCAACGCCGACTTGACGATCGCACAACTCCAGAAACAACACGACGAGCCGTTCTTCATTGCATTCGGTACTTTCAATCCCCATATGCCCTGGTATGTGCCTCAGAAATACTTCGATATGTTCCCGATGGACGAAGTCACCACACCTCAGCTTCTGAATAATGATCTTGATGATGTCCCGCCGCTCGGTGTCGCCATTACTTCTGGCAAAGGTCGATTTGTCGACAGCGTTCTGGAACATGGTCTGCACAAAGATGCCGTTCAGGCCTATCTGGCGACGACGGCTTATGTCGACGCGCAGATGGGACGAGTTCTCGATGCTTTAGACAGGAGCCCGTACAAAGACAATACGATTGTTGTATTCCTGTCTGACCATGGCTTTCATCTGGGCGAAAAGCATCACTGGCAGAAAGCAACGCTGTGGGAAGAAGCGACGCATTGCCTGCTGATGTTTCGCGTCCCCGGAGTCACTCGCACAGGATGTATGTGTCAGCAATTCGTTTCGTTGCAGGACATTTATCCCACTCTGGCAGACTTGTGCAGTCTGGATCGTCCATCCTATCTGGATGGTCGCTCATTAGTACCACTTCTGAAAGTTCCCAACGCAAAATGGGATAGTACGGCCATCACATGCCTGTCGGATAAGAGCAGTCCTGATCAGGGCTATGTCACCATTCGCAACGAATCGGGACGCTACATTCGCTACGCAAAAGGACAGGAAGAATTCTACGTTACCACTCAGGATCCGCACGAATGGGCGAACCAGATTGATAACCCCAGGCACGCAGAGACTATTGAAACATTGAAGAATGCCGTCCCGTCGTTTTCAGAAATGGCGACTCCCTTGCCTCCAGTTCAACGGAAACGTGAAGACGATGAATAATAATCCTATACCGAATTTAATTGTTGTGATACTCGCAACTGCATTCCTGTTTGCGGTTGCGGACGTTTCTCAAGCCGCTTCTAACCGTCCACCTAATATCGTTTTTCTGTTCGCCGATGACCTTGGGTATGGCGATCTTGGATGTTATGGGCACCCATATGCGATGACTCCGGCCATCGACCAATTGGCAAAGGAAGGAACGCGGTTCACGCAATTTTATGTAACCGGTGTGACATGCAATCCAAGCCGTACGGGACTGATGACGGGGTTCCATCCCGCCCGGTTTCCGAAGTACGCAGCCGACTTCGGATTTGGAGATCGCGTCACCATTACTGAATTGCTCAAGAAGCAAGGTTATAAGACCGGACATTTCGGTAAGTGGCATATTGGCCCGAAAATGTCCGAAGTCGATGGCATGTACGGCATCGACGAAGTGAATGTCATTGGCAAGAGCCAGGATCGATCCGTCGGCCGTGACGACGATCTCTACACAACGGCGATTGACTTCATAAGGGAAAACAAAGACTGTCCATTCTACGTCAATGTCTGGGGACATGCCACGCACTTCCCCGTCAATCCTCCTCCAGAGCTTGTTGAACAGTTCAAGAATATTATGGTCAATCGAGATGATTTTTCACCGACGATGCAACACAAGTTTGATGAGTGTCTGCAAATCGGTGGCGGACTCGACGAGTCAATGCGTCAGTACCTTGGCGACGTGAATCAGATCGACATGAATGTTGCTCGCATGTTAAAAGCGATTGATGAACTCGGTCTGCGAGAAAACACGATCGTCGTCTTCTCCAGCGATCATGGTCCTGCACCGGTACTACTGAGCAACGCGGGAGCGAGAAAATACTCGAATAATATGCTGGGGTATGCGGCTGAGTTTCGCGGCGGCAAACACACGCAGTTCGAAGGTGGTACGCGAGTACCATTCATCATTCGCTGGCCTGGACATGTGAAGGCAGGCTGCGTCAATTCAGCGAACGTCTGTTCCTTCATCGACTGGATGCCGACCCTGTGCACCATTGCAGGCATTAAGGAACTGCCAAAGCAACTGGACGGAGAGGACATTTCTGACATCTGGCTTGGTGAAAATCGCGAACGCAACAAGGCTTTATTCTGGAAAACCAGTGCCACCGGCAGCACACCTGCCATGCGAGACGGCAAATGGAAACTGCATCTTCCTCTCAAACAACGTGGTGAAGTTGAACTCTACGATCTTTCGTGCGATCCAGGCGAAAGTAAAAATCTCGCAGGCGATCATCCCCGGGAATTGGCTCGTCTAAAGAAGAAATTGCTTGATTGGGTGGCCGAACTGCCCGCGGAATACCATAAAGGAAATGGCAAATGAAAAATATCCTTCAAACTTTACTTTGCGCGTCTGTCCCCTTTATGAAATATATAATCACGTTCCAGGTGACTGTCACCCTACTACTTCTGAATTGTGTTTCTACTCTTGCTGCTGTCCCAGCTGCACCGTCAAAGCCTAACATCATACTGCTCTTCATCGACGACTGGGCCTGGAACGGATCGCCAGTGCCGATGGACGACAAGATGGAAAATTCACGTATGCCTGTACTTCAGATGCCGAATGTCGAGCGACTGGCACGTGAAGGGATGAAGTTCCGTAATGCCTATGCCTCGCCTCAATGTTCACCGTCGCGAGTCTGTGTGCAGACAGGGCAGTCTTCCCCGCGAAACGGATTCACTGTGTTCATGAATGACCGTGGTCAAGACTACTTCGATAAAAAAGGTTATCCCGAATTCCCAGTGATTCCGTGCGTTTCGGACATGACAATCGATACGGACGCAGTGACGATCCCTGAAGCACTGAAGCCACTCGGCTATGACAGTGCTCATATTGGGAAGTGGCACATGCGGGGTGACCCCGGTGACGAAGGTTATGTACTGCACGATGGAGATACTTCCAACGATCCCGGTAATACGCTTCCCAAAGAGAATAATCAGCGTCTGCCTGACGATATGAGCGATCCCAAGTTGATGTTCAGCGTCACCGAGAAGGCGATCCGTTTTATGAACAAACAGGTGAAAGTGGGAAAGCCCTTCTATTTACAGATCTCACACTACGCCATGCACGAGGGCCGCGAATGCCTGCCGGCAACACGGGAGAAGTACGTGCAGCATCCGCTGGTACAGGCGTGGTACAAGAAGAACAATACCTCGGCTGATAAGATCAATCGCAAGCAGGATCCGGCTATCTGGCTGGGCATGGGCGAAGACCTTGATGGACGGATCGGTGCAGTTCTCGACCGCATTGAAGAATTGGGAATCGAAGACAACACCTATGTGGTCATGATTTCGGACAACGGCTACCGGCATAAAGAACTTCAGCTCACGGGCCTCACGCAGCCGCTGCATGGTGCGAAATGGTGGGTCTGGCAAGGTGGCATTCGCGTCCCGATGATTGTTCGAGGACCCGGTATCAAGCCGGGATCGGTGTTCAATGGGAACGTGGTGAATTACGACCTCTTGCCGACCTTCGTCGAGTGGGCCGGTGGCGATCCAAAGAAACTCTCGAATATAGACGGCGTCAGCCTCGCATCATACATGGCCGGTCAGCAGCCTGACGCCGCGTTTCTCAACCGTTATCTCTACTTTCACTACCCACACTACCGCAGCGGCATGCCGCACTCGGCTATCGTCTCGGGATTGAGGAAAGTGCTCCACTTCTACGAGCAGCCGAATGTTCCGATGCTGTTTGATCTCTCATCCGATCAGGGCGAGGTCAACAACATTGCCCTGGCCGATCCACAGGAGCATCAGAGGCTCCATGACGAACTGATGCGTTTCCTGAAAGAAGTCAACGCTCGCATCCCGCAGCCGAACCCCGACTACGACCCGGCCGTGTACAAGCAAAGTGACGGCTACGAACAACGAATGACGTGGGGGCCGTTTAAAGACCGGCGACCTCTCGACGACGATGAGATCAAGAACGCCGACAACTAACTCGGTGGTATTTCATCAGGTCTTCAAGGAGAATCTCGGTGTGCAGGGAAGGAACGAGTTGTTTTATGGCATCGGTTACCCGATGCCCTCCAGCTATAACAGGAAACTGCCCCTTATTCTTGAAATCAGCTCGACTTGCCGAGGCTTGACAGTAGTCAACGCGAACACGTTTGTTATCTATTCATGGCTGTTCAACGGGTATGCACTGGCCAGAACCTGTCACGTCAAGGCCGACAAGGAGCATCTGGAAGACTATTCCTTTGTGCGTACGATACGTTACTTGCGGTCGATGACGGAACAATACTCGTTGAACGGGACAGTTGGTACGGCAGGCATCTCGAAAGCAGCACGACGCACCTTTTCCGAATCGAACTTCAAACCGAGGAAAACAGAAATCGATCAGGAAACCTACGGGAAGGAGAGTAACATGGTGTCGATCACGATGCCGGCGGTTCCCGCGGGACTCCGTCTGGACGACCCGTCCAGGAGAAACTATCCAACATGGGATCATTTGCTCAAGGACACTCCCGCCTGTGGCCTTTGTTTACACAGGGGTTTGTTTACTCAGGGGACTGAAATTCGAGACCGATTCCCTGAACACATGAAACGATTCAGGGACCAGTTACAACCCAAATGTTAAACTCTCGGCGAGCCGGGAACTCGGACAGAAAAATCAGAATATTGTGACATACTGCAAGACTGTTTTTTTACAAATTCGGGGGCGTGTGAGGGTTTCAGATAGAGAACGTTGCGAGTCACATAATCGCATTTTTCATACGAACAATTCGCAGTTGCTCGAGGTTGACAGGTAATGACTCGAGTCCTACTCTTGAAGTCAATTTGACTGCCATCTATTGGTACCACGCATGCATGACATCAAACGGGAATTATCGCCTGCTGGTCAATCGACCGCGATGTTTTCTCTCATTGTCGCAGGCGAAGCTGTCTTCTTTCTGCCATTTGTGCTTCCTCGTGTTTTTCGACCGACACTTCTGGATGTCTTTGATGTGACCAATCTTCAGCTGGGGATCGCCTTTTCGGTTTATGGAGTGGTTGCAATGTTGGCTTACTTTCCGGGAGGACCACTTGCAGATCGGTTTTCGGCTCGGAAAATGATGTCATTTGCACTCGTCGCAACCTCGATCGGTGGTTTGGCATTGGCGACGATCCCATCGTTGGCAGGACTCCGTGTGCTCTACGGATTTTGGGGTATCACCACGATCTTATTATTTTGGGCACCGCTGATTCGAGCGACGCGTGAGTGGGGCGGTGCCAAACTACCGGGGCGAGCGTTTGGAATACTTGACGGAGGACGTGGTCTGGTTGCTGCTCTGATTGGCAGCAGCGCTGTTGCACTATTCTCTATTTTCATGCCCGCCGAAGTTCAGAATGCAACGCTCGAACAGCGGGCAGACGCTTTTCGGCAGGTCATCTTTCTTTTTTCGGGCATCACATTTGTCGCCGCCATTTTCGTGTGGTTCGCTTTACCTCATTCAAGAAAGCGATCCGACGACTCACAAAGCAAGTACGAGCCGGGAGGAGTCGGTCGTGTCCTGCGAATGCCGACGGTCTGGCTTCAAGCGCTCGTCGTGGTCTGCGCGTATGTTGGGTACAAGGGTTTAGACGATGTCTCACTCTACTCGCACGAAGTTCTGAATTTCGACGAAGTTCAAGCGGCCAAAGTCGGAACACTTTCGATGTGGGTTCGACCTTTCTCTGCGATCGCCGCTGGCCTGCTGGCCGATCGATTTGGCGTTGCCCGGCTGACGATGTTGAGTCTGTTGGTGTTCGGTTTCGGCAGTGCAGTGATTGCAGCAGGTGCGTTTCACCCCGGTGTGACCGTATTCTTCTTTGCGACGTTGATCACGACCAGCTCAGCTGTGTTTGCCTTACGAGGGCTGTATTTTGCGATGATGGAGGCAGGACGCGTACCCTTTGGTGATACAGGTAGCGCAGTCGGAATTGTCTCAGTCATCGGATTCACCCCCGACGTCTTCATGGGACCACTGATGGGGGTTCTATTAGACACCTGGCCGGGAGAACTCGGACATCAATATGTTTTCGCCGTACTGGCAATATGTGCGATGATCGGTCTGCTGGCATCGATTCTTTTCTGGCACATCGTTCGTCGCCCGGTTTGAACTCTCATTAATTTCGCAGGCTGATCGTATCGGTTTCATCTGCACAACTCGACTCGACTGATAGGGATTGCTGAAGATTTATGAGTTACTACTCGAAGTTTGAGGCTTTGAATCTCATCCACCAAACTTGAAAGCGTAAAGATCTGCGTCCTTCATCACGAATCGCAGTCGAACAGTTTTCCCGGAAAGTGAGGAAACATCTCCTCCCTGTTTCCAGGTGACAACGCGTTCGATCTCGTTGCCGATCTGCTCATTGGCTTCGGCCAGTGAGAATCCTGGCAGCGGTTTGCCAGAGGAATCCTGAATCTCAACACGAATGCTGCCAGCCGCTGAAGTACCAAAATTAATCGTTAATTCTCGTCCAGTGAATGTCAGCGGTTTCGTTAGCAGTTCTCCTCCCTTGTATGGCGCCTGGGCTGATGCAAACCCGTCTAAACGAATCGAGTATCGTCGCAGATGCGAGGTCGGCTGGGCGTAATCCTGATTCAAATAGACGGACATTTCCGCAGGTCCCGTTTGAATAACATTCAACGCCGGATAGTTCGTCCGTGAAACCCAATTCCTTGCCCCGATACCGGGACGAATGAATCCACCAGGAAAAGTACGATCATAGAAACCACCGCCGCGAGTCGTCATCAATATGGCGTCTGAAGTATCCTTGAAGTATTTCGGGGAAACGTTAATTGCTTTCGCCTGTTCTTCGGTGAGTACTTGTCGCCCGGGCATGAATCGAGCCGCAATGGAGACATACAAATGCGGTGCGCGGAAGTAGGGGTGCGTTTGATTTGTGTAAAGGTGCTCGATCGGAGCGTCACCGTCGTGAGTACGATACTCCATCAGAATTGGATTCGACCAGTTGATAAAGTCATCGCTAGTCGTTCGACAGATGCGGCGTATTCCTCCCTCAAAAACTCGAAAGTAGCAGACATACTTATTTTCGTGTTCAGACCAGAAGGCAAGATTCTGCGAATCGAACATATATTTGTAGGGCACCATAGTTGTTGTAATGACTGGTTCTTCTTGAAGTTTCTTCCAGTGAAGACCATCACCTGAGCACATCGCAATCAGACCACTGGTCATCGTCCCGCCGATTGCCTTATATCGTTGATCAGCGGGAATTCCAGGACGGGTATCAAGCATCGGGCAGAAATTGTGAGTCACCGGAGCAGCATCAGCCAGAACGATGTTATTCTTTGAATGGCCTTGTAATTGAAAGATGTCGAGTTCTGGTTTGGTCCATTCAATGCCATCCTTTGACTCAGCACAGCAGTAGACTTCATTTGAATTCCCATCTGCACCACCTTTCGGGCTGCCCCGATAGTAGAGTCGGTACAATTCTCCATCTTTGATCACTGTGCAATATCCGCAGAATAGCCCCTCCCAGGGTTTGTCAAACTCCAATGCTACACCTTCATCTCGCGGATGATTGAGCACCAGACGAACATTATTCAGCTTGTCGATCAGGTAGTGGTCGATCAGTAATTCGCGTCGGCTGCCGATGTGGATTACATTATCTTCGGCGATAATTGTCGATTGCGAATGACTTATTAATTGAACGACGATTAACATGAAAACAAAAATACAATGTCGCATCAGAAATGATCGTCCTTGTGTTTAATGAATTGGTGTGAGTTATAGCCGTTTCCATGAATGTGTAGCGGGAGATTGCCTGGAAATATGGGGCTCAAACCATCAACAAGCCGCTACTGTATTCTGCAAACGGCAGTCGTTTAATGAATCGTTCTTGAAGAGACCGAAATTTGCATGTACGCTTATTGCATAGTGAAGAAATCAGCATGTTACAGACTCTGATATGGTATTGTTTCCTTGTATTATCAGCGATGCGTAACAAAGTGCCAAGAGAGTCTAGAACTTTTTAGTTAATTAATCCCTCCTCAACCGAAAGTAAGTTGAAAAACTTTATCGCACTTCGGTGGTCGTATACCTGTTCTTTCGCCAAACACGCACCGGAAGTGACAACAATGCCCAGGATTCCCGTGATCTGCCAAGCGTTGATACCTGGCTCGATTCCAAAAATGAAAGCGTCAGAGTTTTGTATCATCGCGGGAAGATACTTATTCCCGGACCATGGAGTCGTGTCTGGTGCCGCTTTCTTTCTATCATATTTTGCGATCACAGATCACATGCATTCTATCGGAGTAGTGAGATGATTCGAGTCATTATTCATACTGTTTGTTATTTATTTCTATTGGGCATGCCAGGGATATTATCTGCTCAAGGTGAAGCAACTCAGGCTCCGAACTTTGATGAACACATTAAGCCAATCTTCAAGCAACATTGTTTGAAGTGCCATGGAGATGATAAGCAGGAAGCAGATTTGAATCTGCAGGGTTATGGATCCCTTCTGCGGGGAGGGAGCAGTGGGAAAGTTGTTGAGGCGGGGCGGTCGAGCCAGAGTGTGTTGTTTCAAGCCATTACAGAGCCTGATGATGATCTTCGAATGCCGCCGAACAGTCCTCCCATTGATCTGACAAAGATCGACTTGATTCGCAAATGGATCGATGGGGGATTGTTGGAGACATCTGCAAGCAAGTCGATGGTGAAGTCACGAGATCTGACTTTTAATCCTGGCGAGAATGTTTCAGGGAAACCCGTTGGTGAACCAGCAATGCCAGTCGATTTGCCACTCGTTCACAAACCGAAGCTGACTCGTCCATTTCCGGTTCTCGCGATGGATGTCAGTCCCTTTGCACCACTGGCGGCTATCGCAGATCAGAATCAAGTCCGGTTAGTACAGACTGAAACGGAGCAGGAACTGGGGCGGCTGGATTTTCCAGAAGGTGAGCCCCATGTGATCCGTTTCAGTCACAATGGAGCTGTTCTGATGGTGGCTGGTGGGCGTCCTGTGGAATCTGGTCGAGTCGTATTATTCGATGTTGTTTCAGGGACACGACTGGCGGAAGTGGGAGATGAAATTGATGCGGTGCTGGCTGCCGACTTGAGTCCGGATCAAAGATTTGTCGCGCTTGGTGGTTCGGGGAGAGTCGTCAAGGTTTATTCCACTGTTGATGGTGAATTGCAGTATAAGCTGACGAAACATACAGAGTGGATTACCGCAATTACTTTCAGTCCGGATGGTCAGAAACTTGCGACAGCCGATCGGGCAGGAGGAATTCACTTGTGGGATGCGAACAGCGGAGGCATTCTGTTAAATCTGGGGGAACATAAAGAGGCAGTGCGTGCTCTTGATTGGCGGGGTGACAGTCGTCTGCTGGCTTCAGCTGGTGAAGACGGCCGTCTCATCTGGTGGGATACTGTCGATGGTTTTCCAGCGATCAATAAGGTGAATGCTCATCCGCCGCAGCGTCCTCCTGGAACCTACGGGATCATCCCCAATGGGGTGTTGGCTGCAAGATTTGACTCCGAGGGGCGGCTCGTCACATCAGGTCGCGATCAGACCGTCCGTGTCTGGGATGTTGACGGGAATGAGATTAAGAAGTTTAAGTTAGAAACTGGAATTCCCCTGAGCAATGCCATCACGAATCAGAGAACGACGGTCATCATCGGCGATTCAGCGGGAAACCTTCAATTTAATAAACTGTGAACGGAGAGTGTTCACGATGATTATAGATTACCATTCATCTTAGATTGGTAAACTGCTAACCTATCAGCATCGATTAATGGCATGGATTCAAACTTGAATATGGGAATAACCCCTATGAAACAGCTGCAGAAAACTCGCAAAGGTTGCACTGGCTTCCGTAAAATGTCTCGAAGAGATGTATTGCAGGCAGGTGTGTTCGGGGCGTTGGGACTCTCTCTGGGCGATATGCTTCGGCTGGAGGCTTGCGGTTCTGATGCATTCACGCAGGCTTCAGGTACTAAAAAAGAGGCCAAGGCACTCAGTGTTATTCAGCTCCATTTACCGGGCGGATTTCAACAGCAGGAATCGTTTGATCCCAAGCCGGAAGCTCCCGTTGAGATTCGTGGTTCGTTTGGAGTATCGAAAACAAAATCGGGCGATGTTCTGAGCGATAATTTCCCCGAAACAGCCAAAATTGCCGATAAGGTGACAATTCTGCGAAGTCTGGTAGGACGTGTGCCAGATCATGGTTTGGCTACCTATCACCTTTTCACGGGATATCCCAAAACTGCTGTGATCGATTATCCACAAATGGCTTCAATTGTTTCGCACGAATTGGGAAAACGTGGTGAACTCCCGCCTTATGTTGCGATTCCCAATAAGCATTCCTTTTCGGGAGGCACGGGATTTATCAGCAGTGCATTTGGTCCCTTCGAACTCGGTTCCGATCCGGGATCAAGAGGTTATCAGGTCAGAGATTTTTCCATTCCCAAGGAAGTTTCGACAGATCGTTTTCAGCGACGTCTATCTTCACGGGAAATTATTGAACAACGGCTTCGCGAACAGCAGGTCGATCCCAATACTCTGGAAACCATGGATGATTTCTATAAGCAGGCTCAGACATTATTAACATCATCACAGGCTCAGGCTGCTTTTAAACTGGATGAGGAATCAGAAGCTACATTCCAGCTTTATGGTCGAGATGTCGTTGGGCTGAAAGGTCCGGACAATAAATACCATCCCAAAGGACTGGCAGAACGCCTGATTGTTGCCAGACGTCTGGTGGAATCTGGCGTGCGATTCGTTACCGTGAATTATGGATCATGGGATTGTCATGTTGATGTGCAGAAAAACACACTCGATCAGATGCCTGCACTCGATCATGCGATTGCTGGCATGGTGGCGGATCTGGATCAGCGTGGCATGCTCGATTCCACCATCTTCTGGGTGACCTCAGAATTTGGTCGCACACCGAAAGTGAATCGAGATGGTGGTCGCGATCATCATGCAAGGTGTTACTCGAACCTGATTGCCGGTGGTGGATTCACTCGTGGTCAGTTTTACGGTTCCAGTGATGCGACAGGAGCTGAACCAGGGCGCGATGCCCTGCCGCTTGAAGATCTGTTGTTTACGATCTATCACCAGTTGGGAATCGATGCCAACAAAGAACTACTTGCCTTTGGGACGCGCCCAATCGAGATCATCAAGGACGGTAAACTTGTAGAAGGGTTGTTAAGTTGAACATCAAGGTCATCAAGATATTGATCCTGCTATTGTTAATGACCGGCTCTTCTCTTGATGCCGGGATGGTCAAGAATATTGAAGCGGTACGCCCCCGGATTGGGCAGAGTGGAACAACTGTCGATGTCAGTATTCAGGGTATTTCACTGGCCGATCCCCGTCAGGTGATCTTCTACAATCCCGGGATCAAGGCGATTGATATTCAGCCTGCTGAGAGTGTGCCTCGAAAGGGATTTGCACACGGGGGAACAATCAATGAAGAAGTTCGTTGCCGATTTGAAATCGCCCCTGATTGCCTGCCCGGCGAATATCCGTTTCGTTTGCTGACAGGAACAGAATTGACCTGCATCGGCACCTTTCATGTCTCACCATTTCCTGTGATTGATGAAAATGAAGCCAATAATGCTTACAGCAATGACACCCAGGAAACTGCCCTCGAAGTGAAGGGAAATGTTACGGTTCGTGGTCAATTGGGGAATGGCAGCCGAACGGATCTCGATTTTTACCGAATAGAGGGGAAAGCAGGACAAAGAATTTCTGCAGAAGTCGACTCGGCTCGTCTTTCCGACAGACATTACGGGGATTCCGAATTTGATTTAGCCCTGAGAATCCTTGATGCGAACGGTCGAGTTCTGGCTGCCAATGATGACAATTCTCTGCATCTTCAGGATCCGTTTGTAAGCGTTAAGCTCAGTCAGGATGGACCTGTCTTTGTCGAAGTGAAACGGTCGATCTTCGCACCGCGAGATACCTTGTATTGTGTTCATATTGGAGATTTTCCACGTCCCCAAGCTCTATTTCCTCCGGGTGGTCAATCGGGAACTGTGCAGACGGTTCAATTGATTGGCGATCCACTCGGCAACACCGAGGATTCTATCACTCTGAATTCTTTGGATAGTGCTTCTAAAACAATAAATTATTGCGGTGAATTTCCATCACCAATGAAATTCCGGAACAGTCCGTTTCAGAATCTGCTGGAGGATAACAACTCTAAAGTCACTCAAGTTGAGGCATTTCCAATTGCCCTCAACGGAATCATTGAGACACCATCTGATGCCGACTCCTATGCTTTTTCAGCAATAAAGGGGCAGCGGTTGCACATACGGGTTTTCGCAGCCTCAATTGGATCGCCTATCGATGCCTCCATTAAAATTATTGCTCTCGATGAAAACGGAAATCTTGGTAAAGTTGAAATGGAACTGGATGATTCTCCGTTGCAGGATCATGACATCTTCGGCACGAGTTTTCGTGGTGGTGGAGGATTGCAGGAAGCAATCGATCCCTCATTGATCTGGGAAGCAAAACAGGATGGACAATACTTGCTGGAAATACATGACCCCAGTGGTGCGGGTGGTCCAACCGGTGTTTACCGAATCGAGATTGAACCGCCTCGCACAGTCGTGCAGACATCACTGGCGAGTGCGACATTTGACTGGACTGAGTCTACACGCGTTTCAGGTTTAGCAGTTCCTCGTGGGAATCGCTGGACTGTCGATTTCAGTTTGCCGAACGGGCAATGGAATTCCATCCCGGGGGATTATTATCTGGTTGCCCAGAGACTCCCCAAAGGTGTTCGTCTGATCTCTCCACGCGTTCCAGCGAAGGCAACCAAATGGCCTGTTCAGTTTGAAGCTGACGAATCCGCCAAGGTCAACGGAGCTGTTATTACTCTGAAAGCTCGACCGGTGGATGAGTCGCAAGTCGTGGAAACCCGTTGTCAGCAGAACGTGCCGTTCATTAATCATTCCGGCGGAAACGCCTGGCGTACAGTCAGAACGAATCAATACATCATCGGAGTGACCGAGCCCGCTCCGTTTACGATTGAAGTTGACCAGCCTTCGGTTCCGATTGTTCGTGGTGGTGAGTTAGCGATTCCGGTACGGATTATCCGGCATGGCGATTTCACCGGAACGGTTTCTATTCGTTGTGGAAATCTTCCCCGTTTAATTTCTGTGCCACCACCCATTCTCGTGCCAGCCGGGCAAAATGAGTGTGTGCTGCAACTGGCCGCACAGTCGAGTGCACCTTTGGAGTCACTACCGCTGTACATCATTGGCAGTACCGTACGAGACGATATTGATGATTTCCTGGGCTCAGGACACATCCGCGTCTCCTCCAAAATGGTCTCGCTCGAAGTGGCTCAGCCTTACCTGGAATTGATTGCCCAGCCGGAGAGTATCCGCCGTGGTGAAAACAAGCCGTTCGTATGGACGGTTCGTCAACTCACTCCCTTCGAAGGGAAGGCGGAAATCACACTGCTTGGACTACCCAAGGGGGTGACCGTGATGCAACCCACCCCCATGATCAGTAAAGATTCTGCTGAAGCGACATTTCAGCTTGTAGCGACCGAGGAAGCCCTGCTGGGGCAGGCGGAGGGATTGATCTGTGAAGTGAAAATTCCCGTCGGACAACAGGAGATTGTTCAACGCACCGGCAAAGGCATTTTGAGAATTGACCCTGCAAAGGTAAAACCGTGAATCCGTATCTATTATCTGCAAGTGGACTGCGATCCTCGATTGCCATTTGTTTTCTATTGTGTCTGACATCCTTGTCATCATCCTCAATCGCTGAAGAACTCAGCTTTCGTCGCGATGTCATGCCCGTACTGTTCCGAGCTGGATGCAATTCCGGAACGTGCCATGGAGCGGCCAGCGGAAAGGATGGTTTCCATCTCTCACTATTTGGATACGATCCCAGAGGAGACTATTTCCGAATCAGCGAAGAGATGATCGGCCGTCGCGTCAATGTCGCTCTGCCTGAACAAAGTTTATTGTTACGCAAAGCAACTGGAAGTGTCCCGCATACAGGCGGAAAACTGTTTGACAGTGAAAGCCAGTATTATGCAACTCTCATGAAGTGGATTGAAGAAGGTGCGAAGGACGATGCGGGACCAGTTCCGGAAGTCGTCGGCCTTGAACTCTCGACGGAAAGTCTTGTGTTTGATCGGGCGGGAGTACAGGAGAGCATTCAAGTAACAGCTTTGGCAAGCGATGGATCCCGACGAGATGTCACGGATCTGGCGCGGTATCACAGTAATAATGCCAGTGTGGTCGATATCGATTTCGATGGTCAGATCACTGCCAAAGGCTCGGGTGATAGTCATGTGTTCGCGCGATTCAATCGTTTCACTGTCGGTGTTGAAATTATCGTTTTACCCTCTGCAGAGAATTTTCACTGGCCCGATCCACCAGTCGTCAATTATATCGACCAACTTGTTTTCGACCGATTGCAGAAACTCCGTATCGTGCCGTCTGAACTGAGTGATGATGAGACTTTTTTGCGACGGATTACGCTGGACCTCGCTGGTCGAGCACCGACAATTGCCGAATATGATTCGTTTATGGAACAGACCACAGAAAACAAGCGGGAACAGAAGATTGAAGAATTGCTGAACGATGATGCATTCGCCGATCTGTGGACAACACTGTGGGCTGAACAATTGCGTGTGATGGGAGGCAATTACGCTCCGGTCGGCACGCACATAAAAGCAGCTGATGCGTTTTATGAATGGATTCGCACACAGTTGCGGAACGATCGCCCGTTGAATGAATTTGTTGCAGAAATGGTCTCTGCTTCTGGAAGCAATCTGATCAACGGCCCGTCGAACATGTATACAATGCTGGTTCACGGACCAAGATTTCAGCCGAAAGCCTACGCTGCTGATTTTTCCCAGGTCTTTCTTGGCGTGCAGATCCAATGTGCGGAATGTCATAACCACCCATTCGATCGGTGGACGATGGACGACTACTACAGTTTTGTCAGCTTCTTTTCCGGTATCAAACGAAAGCCGGGGGTTGAGCCTCGGGAACAGCGAATTTACTACGATACTTCAGTTGCCCCAGCTCAGCATCTGGTCGATGGACGCCCCATGCCTGCCCGGACACTCGGTGCGACCGAACCCGTTGAGCACGATGGTGATCCACGTCAACAACTCGCTGACTGGCTCACTTCGGCTGACAATGAAATGTTCAGCCGAAATCTGGCCAATCGCATCTGGGCTCAGCTGATTGGTCGTGGTGTCGTGGAACCTGTCGATGATGTTCGTATCAGTAATCCACCCACCAACGAACCTCTACTCCGAGCGTTGTCCGATCATCTGGTCGATTCCGGCTTTAATCTGAGAAGTCTGGTGCGTGATATCTGTAACTCGCGAGTTTATCAATTGAGTTCTCAACCGAACGAATCCAATCGGAGTGATACCCGTCAGTTTTCACATGCCCGATTGCGACGTTTGCGAGCCGATGTGTTAATGGATTCAGTTGTGACCGTAACAAATGTTGCACGAAATTTCAGTGGATTTCCAGAAGGAACACGAGCAATTGATGTTTATCCACGTGTCGCCGGCGATACCAGTGGGCCGCAATATGGCGATCAGTTCTTCGAAACATTTGGCCGTTCCAGCCGGGCAACAATTTGCGCCTGCGAAACAAAATCAGAGCCCACGTTATCGCAATCACTGCACATGGCAGTCGGCGACACACTCCGGGCACGCCTCGGTGCCGGGGGACGCATCAAAGAACTGTTAGACGCTAAGGAATCACCTGAAGCCATCATCAAAGAACTCTTTATCCTCGCTCTCTGCCGTCGACCAACCCCAGAGGAAATCAGTTCTCTGCTGGCACTGATCGAGGATTCCCCAAAGGATTCTGCATTTTATGAAGACATTTTCTGGGGGCTGCTGAATTCTACCGAATTTACCTTCAATCATTGATTCGTTCAAATATTCTTTGAATTAGAGCCGCCTTCATGAATGAACAGCGGGTGATTGACTGGAAATAGAGGACTCAAACCATAAAAAGCCGCTACACTAATCTGCAAACTGCAGAAGAGACAACTAAGATTCGTCCAGTAATCGCTCTCGCTTTTTAAGTCGTGATTATTGGACTTATGTTGAATTGGGGCTGGGATTCTTGACTGCTGAAATAATCGCTTGACATACTACAACTAGACATTCATACTCAACATAATTGCGTAGAGTGATGTATTTTTTAATCAATGGCAGCAAGACTTACTGTTTATCTTTTTTCCTCTTTACTCAGGATGTGCAATAATGAGAGCTTATGCTAACAAACTGCAAATAATATCAAAGTCCCATCGAGGCTTTACTTTGATCGAACTCCTTGTTGTCATCGCAATCATTGCCATACTTGTTGCACTCTTACTGCCGGCAGTTCAACAAGCGCGTGAAGCAGCAAGAAGATCTTCTTGCAAAAACAACCTGAAGCAAATCGGATTGGCGCTGCATAACTACCATGATACGCACAGTGTGTTTCCTGCTTCAGTTTATAATCCAGGAGCTTCTTCAGGGAGTCCTATAAAAACCAATACAACAGGTTGGATCATGTTGCTGCCATATGTTGAACAGGGAGCATTGTATGATCAATACGATTTTAATCACGCAACGGGAATTTATGGCGGTGAAGGAAACTGTCCAGATGCAACCTTATACCCAGTTACCGGAGGAACAACACGTCTTGCGGGAACTGACGCAGGAATTCTGGCCAATGTGAGACTTGGTGGTTCAATTATTCCAGTCTATTATTGTCCTTCCGATCCAGGACAACGACTCCACACTTCTGCATGTCATTCAGATAGTACCATGTCTCCACGCCCCAGTGTTGCTCGATCCAGTTATGAATTCAGCGTTCTTAGTTCCCACGCGTCAACTCAATGGTCTGCTGAAAATACTTCTACTCGGGCCTTGTTCGGTGCTAATTCGAGAAGTCAGATGCGAGATATCGTCGATGGAACCAGTAATGCGATTGCAGTGGCAGAATCCACTTTGGAACTTGAGCAACACAACTGGAAAACCTGGTCCAGTTCAGGCTGGTACACCGCAGGTGCGTTTTTACAAAGTACAGCTCGCCCCTTAAATGAAAGACGGTGTTGCAGTTGGAACGGTTTTTCTTCAGCCAGCACTTCACCCTCAAAATTGTCTGATGGTGGGTTTTCAGGAAGTATGCATGCGGGTGGATTACACATTCTAATGGGAGATGGAGCAGTCCGATTCCTGTCGGATGCTGTTGACTACACAATCCGCCGAGATCTCTCCAGCATTTCTGATGGAAGAGTGGTTGGCGAATTTTAGTTCGATTCAGGTTTCATGGGATAGCCTGCAGACAATCAACTGCAGGCTTTCTGTATGTAAAGATAATGAAAAAATGATATTACCGTATTAAATGAGGGTTCCTATCGATGAATCGACGGAGTTTCAACTTAGTTTCCTTGTTCAATTTATTTATTTTCACTCTCGCAGGGTGTACAGGAGCAACAGAGCCTAAATTGCCAGAACTGATTCCTGCCATGGGGACAGTGAGCGTGGATGACAAACCCGCAGCTGGTGTGACAGTTCGATTTGTTCCTAAGACTGGAACACCGGGGAACGGTTCCTCAGCCGTTACGGACGAAAAAGGAAGTTTTGTTTTGAATTACATCAATGGGGCTGCTGGAATACCTCCGGGGGCATACGATGTTACTTTTTCAAAGTTCGAGATGCCTGATGGCAGTGCAGTGTCGCAGGATATTCAACCAGAATCGGTAGGTGCCAAACAAGTGATTCCGAATCAATACACGAATGTCCCATCAGGTAAGGAAGCAAACGTCAGTGCAGAATCTGACTTTTTTGAGTTTAAATTATAATCGTCAAATTGCTTGAGAAATCTGATAGCTCATCGAAATGAATTCAGCAAACAAAAAGTACAAAAATCAAATATCAGTTTCTCAGGTCACTTCTGACCTAATGAATTTAAAGCACGTACTGCTCGTCCATGTGTAGGATCAAATTCCAAACAGAGTGCGTAGTTTGCCTGAGCTTGATCGGGATTTTTTAAGGCTCGTTCGATTTCAGCTGAGTAGTACCAGACGGTCGCAATTTCCGGTAACATTTTCTCAGCTTGCCGTATGGCCTCTCGGGAATCCTCCAGTTGATTCTTAAAATATTTCTCCTTCGCTTTGAGCAGTGCAGCATAGCCAAGGTGTTTATCTCTTGAAGATGTGTCCTTCTTAGTCTCATAAAACTGAGCGAGTTTCTGATGCAAAGTGACGTTCGGAGACATCCGCAACGCACGGAGCCACAAACTGACTGCTCGCTCCCAATCTTCCTTCAAGGCAAAGGCATCACCTTCACTTTGCAAAAGTTCGGCATCGAAATCACCATCGGCATGAGCATGAAGGATCAACTCCAGCATAGAGTTTGCGTTTTGCCGTTCGTATTCTACTTTGATCAGGCTCTTGCGTAGAGCGTATTTTTTCTGGTGAGAGGTCGGACCCAGCAAGAGCAGCAGTTCATTCATCTTTTCAGCAATCAAATCTAAACTTTGATCGGCCCACAGCTGTTCGCTGATCTCTTCCTCGTGCTGAATACCAAGATTAGCATTCAATGGGGTTACTAGAATAATGCTGAAATCGGTGGGCATAACGGACTCGCAGCGTTCAAGTAATCTCGCCTCTTTTTCAGCCTCTAAAAAATAGCCTAGCTGTTCGAGAGCGCGCATTTTCAATGCGGTGAATTTGACTGAGTTTGGAAACACACTTAAACCGTGATTAATCTTTGGCATCGCTTCGACAGGTCGATTTGAACGGACCAGTAACTTGGAATACTGATAAACTGCAGGTAAGAAGCCAATCCCATCCAGAAATATTTCCTCAGCCTCGGCAGGGTTTTCTAGTCGCAATGCATTGCGCCCCACTTGATAGATACAGCTTTCACGGGAGCCGATAAGCGATTCCGACGGTTTGGCGAGCTTAGCAGCCTTCAAATATTCGTGAGTACTTTCAGCAATCCGACCTGTACGGTCGATGCAGAAAGCCAGATTATACTGAGCCATCGAATTCTTGGGATCCATCTGCACTGCCTGTCGAAAAGCCAGTTCAGCTTCTCCGTAAAATCCCTGGCCGAGTAATCCTTCCCCTAAAAGTTGCCAGTCTTGACTCTCGCCCTGGCGGGCAGTTTCGGCAAGGGCCTTCAATTCTGCAGCCAGCAAAGGGTCATCGAAAGTAATCTCAGGTAGGACTGGAACGTATTGCCCGAGTTGCTGTGCAGCCCAGTATCCGCTACAGACAATTTCTGTAGTGATGATGACCATCAGCAGTCGAATCATGATCTGCATTATCAGTTCTTTCCTTGATTGATCCATGCGGAGACACGCCCTATGCGTTGAAACGGTTTGCGGAGATTCAATCCACCAGCAATAATGTCTAATTGTCCATCGCTATTCAAGTCCCCAACCGCTACAGTGACCAGATGAATGGGATCACTGGCAATCTGCCACGTTGAAAATTGCTGATACCCATCGTTCTCGAGCCAGACTACACTGGCTGTATCTGTACGAGACCAATTGTTGGTCATACTGACTAATGCGATGTCCTGATCGCCATCGTTATCGAGATCACCAACGGCAGCGGAATAAGTCCCGCCAAGATCTGCGATGCGAGCCATCTGAAAATCCCAGCTCCCTCGATTCTCAAACCAGTAGCAGCCGTGATACGGCTGAGGATATGCGTCGAGATCTTCTAGATTATCTCCGGCTGGTAGAATGAGATCCTGATCGCCATCGCCGTCCAAGTCGGCGGCAACAAGTCCTGCACTTCCCAGATCGAAATTGACAGTCATCCATAGCCGATGACTCTCGAATTTTCCACCGCCGATGTTCTCGAAACCCCATAACTCTTCTTCATCCTGACTGACAATCGCGACAATGTCGAGATCTCCATCGCTATCGAAGTCTGCGACAGGAACATGAATCGTTCCCGGAGCATTGAGTAATTCATGATCGAAAAATTGTAACTCTCCCCGATTTTCCAACCAGAGAACTCTTCCCCGGGCATAGCCAAAGATGGCAACCGCAAGGTCGATGTCTCCATCTCCGTCAAAATCACCCGGCTGAACATCTGCAACTCGACGAACTTCATCCAGAATCACGTGGCGCTGATATCCCTGAGGAGTGTTTTCATAAAGTTCCACCCGTCCCACGACGTTGTCATCAGGCATGAGGTTTCCGAGAACGGAAACAATCATGTCCTGATCACCATCCTGATCGATATCGACCAAAGTCGCATGTGCCGGAGCAGGGATGTCTTTTATTAATTGCACTTCGGTCCATTTTCCATCGACTTCCTTAAAATAACTGACCGAATTCTGCTGAGCATCACAGACGAGGATGTCTGGTCGACCATCACTATCAAGATCCACTATCTGAACGTTAGTGATCAGCGGGAGTCCACGGATTTCAGTTTCCAAATCAAGTCTCTTGAAATGTTGTCTGGATTTTGGATACGTAGAACCTCCAGAATAAACGGTAGGGGGAGTGCGGATTGACGGCAGGGAGGGAATGAATTTCCAAGCCAATAGCGGAATTGTGATAGCCAGCACAATCAGAATAATCAATTGAGATTTTTGTGAAGACATTGACAAATCGATTACTCCCTAGTGCCTTTTCAGGGCTTAGATTTAAGCCTCAAATAACTGTAACGCACTCCGTTGTCGTGCTTTATAACATCATCAACCCAAATTATTAGGATGGAAGATGCACTAGTTGCCTTGCCGATAATCTCTGGCTCGACAAATTTGTCGGTTTTCAGTGACGGTTAGGCGGATTCAGTTTTGAAGTGCACGGGGGGATGTAAAAAGATGGTATTCGTAGGATAGTATGTTTTTACCGAACAGCCATTACCTGCATCAATACGAGCCCCCGTATGCCTGTCACACATCTTATAGTTGACGAACGAGAATCCATAGCCATCATGACGCATCAGAGAGAAGGTCCTTCTCAGATTGTTTGAGCCCTTGGGTGTCAATCTCCTTTGATATCGATGAAAGAGTTGCTTGGAATGGGAATTGTGATTTTCTATGGCTGGGGAATCACACTCACTCTTTCTGTCAGGAGGACCACCATGCTCTTTCTGGGTATCGATCAACATGCACGACAGCTAAGCATTTCGAGCAGCCGCTGAAAACAATCCGAACTCTGAGGTGCGAGGATCATCTCGTGATCAAGAGTGAGAAACCGGAGTTGAAGGAAGAGGCACGGATTACGAAAGAGCAGGGGACTGAAATTGGGGACCGATTCCCCAAACACTCTCGACGATTGAGTGACCAGGCATGACCAGAATATTAAACTCTTGTTGTGGCGGGAACTTCGACAGAAAACATCAGATGTTGTGACAACACCATAGTTGATACGTTTACATTCCTAATTTCGCGCGGTTGTATTCCCAGTTCATCTGTGCGATGTGATTGACGCTGATCTGCTGCGGGCAGACCGCTTCGCAAGCTTCGGTGAATGAACAGGCGCCGAAGCCTTCAGTATCCATTTGATCGACCATCTGCACAACCCGTGTGGAGCGTTCGACTTTCCCTTGAGGCAAATTCACCAGATGTGTCACTTTCGCGGAAGTGAATAAAGCTGCCGAGGCGTTCTTGCAACTTGCCACACAAGCTCCACACCCAATGCAGGCTGCTGCATCAAACGCATTGCTTGCTTCGTCTTTGCTGATCAAAATTGAGTTTGCCTCTGGTGCCGCAGCGATGTTTGTCGAAATGTAACCGCCCGAATCAATGATACGATCAAAGGCAGACCGGTCGACCTTCAGGTCGCGAATGATCGGGAACGCTGAAGCGCGAAATGGCTCAATCGTGATTTGATCACCATTTTGGAATGATCGCATGTGCAATTGGCAGGTACTGCTTCCCTGAGCGGGGCCATGTGGTCGTCCGTTAATGACCATTCCACAGGATCCACAAATTCCTTCACGACAATCATGATCGAATTCGATGACACGTTCTCCGTTGTTGATCAGTTGCTCGTTCACGGCGTCCAGCATTTCCAGAAACGACATACCAGGATCCGCGTTGTCCAAATGATAATTGACCAACTGGCCCGGGGTGTCAGGTCCGTCCTGACGCCAAATTCTCAAATTCAGTTCCATAATTATTTGTAATTCCGAGTCATCACGTTGACCGCTTCAAAAGAGAGTGGTTCTTTATGCAGAATCGGTTCCCCCTCTGCACGATGTTGCCATGCCGAGACGTAACTGAAACCTTCATCATTTCTCAACGACTCGCCTTCTTTTGTTTGATACTCTTCTCGAAAATGCGCTCCACAGGATTCTTCTCGGTGAAGTGCATCAATGCACATCAGCTCTCCGAGTTCCAGGAAGTCCATGACCCGCGTTGCTTTTTCAAGCTCACTATTCGGTTCATACGCACCGCCCGTGATATTGACGTCACTCCAGAATTGCTCCCGCAAATCGCGGATCTGTTCAATTCCACGGTTCAAGCTCTCGCGACTGCGACTGATTCCGCAACAATCCCACAGAGTCGCACCGAGGGTGCGGTGAAAATAATCAACCGATTGCCTGCCTTTGATAGAGAGTAGTTTCTGAATATCTTCCCTGGCTTTCGATTCGGCTTGATCAAATTCAGGATCGTCGGTGGAGTACAAAGGCTCCTTGATGCGACCGGAAAGAAAATTTCCAATGGTACTTGGCAGGATAAAGTAACCATCAACGCAGGCCTGCAGAAGTGAATTGGCCCCCAGCCGATTGGATCCATGATCAGCAAAGTTACATTCACCACAGGCATACAAGCCTTCAATTGTTGTCATCAATTCGTAATCGACCCAAAGCCCGCCCATAGTGAAATGTGGCGAGGGAGCGATCAGCATGGGAGTGACATAAGCATCGATACCTGTGATTTTCTGGTACATACCAAACAAATTTCCGTATCGAGACTGGATTATTTCTCGGCCATGTTGGGCAATCGCATCGCGAAAATCCAGGAATACGGCATTTCGCATCGGCCCCACTCCGTGTCCAGCATCGATTTGCTCCTTGGCAGCGCGTGCAGCAATATCCCGTGGGGTCAAATTCCCAAAGGCAGGATATTTTCGCTCCAAATAGTAGTCCCGTTCGCTATCAGGGATCTTTTCTGGAGATCGATCATCACCTGACTTGGCAGGTACCCAGATGCGGCCATCATTTCGCAAAGATTCCGACATCAAGGTCAGCTTTGACTGATGTTTTCCCAAGGCGGGAAGACTGGTCGGGTGGACCTGCACGAAACTTGGGTTGGCAAGAAAGGCGCCTCGCTTGTGTGCCTTCCAGGCAGCCGTCGCATTACAGCCCATGGCCATTGTCGAAAGATAGTAAATCTTTGCATATCCGCCTGTACCCAGCACGACAGCGTGAGCAGCGTGCCTTTCAATTTCACCCGTGATCGCGTCACGAACAATCACGCCAATGGCCCGACCATTCTTAACAACAAGATCGAGCATTTCGTGGCGACTGAATCGTTCAATTCGTCCTGCCTTAACCTGCCTGGCAATTGCTGAATTCGTGCCCATCAGTAACTGCTGGCCAGTCTGTCCCTGAGCATAGAAAGTCCGCTCAACCTGCACGCCGCCAAATGAGCGGTTCCCAAGCGAACCTCCGTACTCTCGTGCAAAGGGAACACCCTGGGCTACACAGGTATCGATCAAACGGACGGAAAGTTCGGCCATTCTGTAAACATTGGCTTCACGGGAACGATAATCGCCGCCTTTGATGGCGTCGTAAAACATGCGATAGACATTATCACCATCATTTTGATAATTCTTAGCGGCATTAACGCCACCCTGTGCAGCGACCGAGTGGGCACGGCGAGTGCTGTCGTGAAAGCAGAATAACTTGACGTGGTACCCCAGCTCGCCGAGTGCGGCGGCTGCACCACCTCCAGCCAATCCGGAACCAATCACTATTACGGTCATTTTTTTGCGGTTGGCGGCATTCACCAGCGCACAGGTCGCTTGATACTCACTCCATTTCTTTTCGATCGGTCCGTTGGGAATTTTTGCGTCCAGCATCGTCATGCTTCCTCAACCTCTTAAATAGATGTAGATCGGCATTAACGCAAAGATAACGGAAACAACAATCGCGAAAACTTTACTCAGTCGCCGCGACCACACGGAGTAACGTTTGTGATACAGTCCCAGTGATCGCAGGCCGTTGTGAAGTCCCTGGTAAAGATGCAAACCCAGGGCAACCATCGCCAATACATAAAATAAAACACAGGTCAGACTCGCGAACGATGTAACCACAATTCCATACAGATCCTTCTTACCGTTCGCATCCAGGGGAATATCATGTCCGTATTTGTATGGGTACCAAAAATCCCACATGTGGATGATGATGAACAGCAACAGGATGGCTCCCAGGACGCCCATCCACCGTGTGTACCAGCGCGTCGTGTTGACGCTCCCCCGGTAGGCGTAACGCTGACCTGCCGTTGCTCGATTCCTCTTTGTGAGTGTAAACGCAAACGCCGCATGCAACAGCACTGCGAAGTATGTCAGATACGCGGCAACCTTGATGGGTGGCAAATGCGTCAGAAAATCTGCGTAAGCATTGAATGTGGTGCGGGCTACCGATTCCGGAAAGAACAGAGCCAGATTACCCAGTAAATGAATCGTCAAAAAGAGACAGAGAAACAACCCGCTCATAGCCATTACAGTCTTGTACGCGATTGATGATAAACGCATTTTCAAACCAGGTACTGTCTGTCGGATACACTATTAGTTGGGGATTAGACACGAGGTAATAGTTGATAACATCAGCCAGTTTCGCGTATTACCAAACTGCAATGTGACTAATGGGATTAAGCAACTCTCATTTGGACTAGTGCGTCTTCCACACTAATAATTTGGATTGATGTTCTTATAAAGCACGACAACGGAGTGCGTTGCAGTTATTTGATGCCCAAATCTAAGCCCTGAAAGGGCACTAGTTTGCTAATTCCTGTCTTGTGACAATCGGCACGTAACCAATCTCCAATCCTTGAGGCGGAGTTACAATCAGAGCCGAATCAATAGCCGCAAGTTGTCCAATTTTCGGTGGTGGCAAATAGTCGCGGTCTGCCTTCCAGGTGGAATGGAGTTTTTCTACTCGCGTCTGCAGAGTCGCTCGTTCTGTGTCAGTCAGATCCGCGTTGAGAAGTGCCGGCTGGTCGGCGAATCGATACCAGTAGTAGGTCACTTTACTGCCATCGCCTGGATAAGCATAGAATGGGCCTGCCACCGGCCCTGGCGTCTTCCAGCAACTCGCCGGATCGTCAGGAGTCACATATGGTTGCGACGGTTCTTCCACAGGGCGAGTAAAACGGTGCGAAGTGAGCCCCGTTTCCATTGGAACCTCTTCGGCTTGAATGACCACCCATTGTGGCTTTCCGTTTTGATCCTTCTCCAAATGGAAATACTCTGGAAGAGTAAACAGCGGACTATCTTTGGTTTTTGTTACCAATTTTTTATTCCAGCGAAATCCAAACGTTTGAGGGTTTGGTGCCATCGGCGTCGCGAAGGAATCCCAGGCGAGTCGAATCCTGTCATCCCTTTCCGTGCCGGGGCCATAGATTTTCCAGGTTGCTCCACCTCGTCCAGGAAATTGATGTATTCTTGCCGCAGTCGGATCGATCTCTCCGTTTGTCGGTGTACCACCTGCAAACCATGCTTCCACATCATCCCACAGAGCCTGCTTGTTGTAGGAAGTAACGCCGTGCACGACGATCGAGTTACCGTTCTCTCCACGAGGGAATGAGGTTGGTGCGATTCGTGCATAGGTTTCGCCGCTTGTATCCTCTGCCAGAACGCTGGGAATATATTGGGTTTCCATCTGCAACGCTCTGTTCGGATTTGACGGACGAGCATCCAAAAACAGGCCAGCGACGTTATTGTCTTCCAAACTTGGACGTGACCAGAAATACGGTGTGAAGAAGGCAACTGGTCCCTTAAAGTTCTGCGTGTTAAGAAACAGCGTCCAGCAGTTGTTTCCTGTTGGAACATCTTTTCCAGCGGTGTTTGTTTTGGGATCGGTCAGTGGAAGAGGTAGATAACCATAACCGAAGAGTTCGCCGCACGTGCCTTGTTTCAAGTTCAAACCGTCGGGAGGCCACAGTACCCAAGGACTGAGTTGTGCCACGCCATATTTCCCCTGGGGCTTGCTCCAGTCTCTTCCCTTTCCAGCACCTGGTCCATTAGCCCATGCGCTAAAACTGCGAGCCACTCCACCCATAATAAATTTAGGCGTTTCCGTTGCAAATCGTGTATCTCTCCACCAGCCAAGTCCACCTTCAATATCGGAATAGAGCTTCTCTTCCTTCGTCCTGGGACTGTCGTATTGAGCATGCATCCAGGTGCCAAACAGTCCTGTTTGAAAACGATGCCCCGGATATTCCTGCAACAACGGCCAGGCTGCCACATACATGGAAAATCCAGCGTTATAAGTTTGTTCAACCTGTTCGTTGGGAACGAGAAGGTATCCAGCCATCTCACCTTTCTGAAGTCGATCAGCTCCAGTCAACGGTTTGTCGGGCACAAATAATAAGAGAGCCAGACAGAAAAAACACAACACCAAGTCTGGTCTATACAACATGAATATCCTTTGGAAATTTACGAAGAATTCCCTTTGGACTTCTTCTGGTTTCTTATCGAGCAATTCGATGTGTTTGTTTGGTGAGAGGTCGTATTACGGCTCTATGAGAAATTAAACTTAATTTTCAAAATTTGATTATATGTGAAGTCAACTGCTCTGAACAAGCGACTTCTTTTCGAGCAAGCCGATGATGACACGGTCTATCCAGGTTCTGTATGTGATGGCGTTTTTTAATCTGCAAACACTCGAGGGGATCGTGACCGAATCGACTTATCGACCGAATTCGGCAAGAGTGTGCCATCAAACGAAGACGTTTGCCGAATAGACCAGGGATCGCGAGAAGCGGCCTGCGATCCTGATGCTTGATCGAGATACGCAATACAAAAAAGTTTCGTGAAACGGTAGAAGTCGCAGGGATGAATACGAATCCGTTACCAAAAGCATCACCGCAATTTGAATCGACGATATCAACATCCGTACTGGTTATTTTGTGTCTGCCGAACTGGTGAAGTGATGCTGCTCTGCAGGCAGGTATCTGTATCTGCCATGCTCCCTGTAATTTTGATCAAAGAGTTGCTTTGAGTAAGAACTGTGTGGGGGGGATTATGTAAGAAATCGTCGGCATGCAAGTTGCGGTGACACTCATATAATAAAAAATAAATATATATTGCCTAAGCATTTAAAATAGTTATACTAAAATCATCCCGCATAATTCTTCCTGATCATTACCACCCCCGTTACCATTTCATTTGCGACGAGCCAAGCAAGAATACTTCAGGGGGTAGATTGCATCTACAATTTTCCAAAGATACACAAGTCACTGCCAATCTTTTTGAAAGATCGATCATGCTTAACCGACGAAAAATGATTCAAGGGATGGCAATGGGCGCTGGTGCTGCATTCGGCCTCCCACTTTTTCCTGAACGTCTTCTGGCGTCTTCCACCAGTAACACCACACCGAAGCGAATTGTCTTTTTTATGCAGAATCAGGGCTTTGATCCAGACACCTGCATTCCAGAAGGTATGAAACGCAGCAGTTCGCTGGCAACAGCTAAACTACCCGAGCCAATCAGTGCACTGGAACCTTATAAGGAACGACTTCATATCATCAATGGCCTGCATGGTCTGCATACCAGCCCGTCGCATAGTGCCTTCTTTGGGGCTCTCGGTGGCTATCGCGGGAGTGACGGAGTTCCACCTAGTGCATCGACGATTGATTATGAACTCAGTAAGGTCCTGCCCCCAACGCTACTGCCTCATTTGTGCATCGGCATGGACTCCATTGAGAATATGACGACCAAGCCGACGATTGCGACTCTTTCCGCCAGCGGCGCAGGTCAGCCGATCTTCATGCATTCGAATCCGAATCATCTCTACCAGATGCTCTTCGGGGGAATCTCGACTGGTGACATTCGACGCCAACACGAAGCACGATCAAATGTATTGAATCAAATTGAAGAGTTAGCGGCTTCAAAAGGACGTTTTCTCCCGACTGCAGACCAACAGCGTTACGGTCAATTCGTTGAGGGATTCAAGGAAGTTAACGGCCTGCGTGATCGGCTCGGCACGGTTGCTGATCACTTACGCAAATTCGCTCCTCCAGTGGACGCGAGATATACTAATCCTGAGTTCGAAACAGACTGGCATGATGTTCTGCTGGAACTGGGAATTTCATCACTCACTTCGGGGATTACCAATACACTGACCATTGGTTCGGGGCGTGGTGAGATCTTTGGTGCTTGGAAGGGGCTGGGAATCGAGCAACAAGGACACAATTTGGGACATATGGAACAGCCTGGAAATCCGATCTGGATTAAAATTCGTCAGTATAATTGCCGAATGCTGGTGAGGATTATGGAAGCATTGGAAAGTGTCCCTGAAGGCAGTGGAACGATGATGGACCACACGCTGATCGTCTACACGAGTAACAATGCCGATAAGCAGCACACCAGCGGAGCCAACTGGCCGGTCATGCTGTTGGGCAATTTTGACGGCACATTCAAAACGGGTTGCTTTACACAACTGGACGGCAAACGTCCCCTCAACTCACTTTATGCCACAATTTTGCAGGCAGCGGGTGTTTCATGTGATTACTTCAACATGGATGAAAAGCTGGCCAGGAAGTTCGATACTGGTGTAGGACCGATCAAGGAACTGCTGGTATGATCAAAGTCGGAGTCATTTTAGGAATCGCGTTACTGTGTAGCTTTCTTTCTGTGGCAAGAGGTGAGTCATACACGCCAGGACAAAAAGTTTTAAAAGACTTTGACAGTTTTGCACAATCATTTCTTGCGAATCACTGCGTGGACTGTCATGGAGAGTCAGAACCCGAAGGCAATCTCTCGCTGCATGACCTTGGGCCAGTGGATGAAGTCAATGCCGCCATTTGGAGAAGTGTGTGGGCACAGGTCACCTTAAAGGAGATGCCACCAAAGGAGATGGACCAACCGAATGTGATCGAACGGCTCCAGTTCTCGGACGGGATTGTTGGTGAACTGACACATGTGATGAGCGACAAAGGTGGGTTTCACGATCATCTTGATCCAAATAAAGGCAACTATGTCGACCATGATCTGCTCTTCGGCTCTCTCCCTGATGGCATCAAACTGATCCCAACGTCATCCCCGGCCCGCATCTGGCGATTGACTCCTCAGGAACACATTACGCGACTAAACGAGTTGATCAATACGGAGCCGGAGTACGATCCAGAAAAACCGGGCCTTCGCACTCATGGAGATGTCGTTCCCACAAACCATGGTGGTGAACTGAAGCTTTACTTTGGTACGGATCGCATCATTAAATGGCAAGGTGGAACCGTGGCCTATGCGACTGCGGTCAAAAGTCTGCCTGCCGTTCTCTCATCGGCTCGTGCACACGGATTAGAAAACTATCCCGACTTCTACACCGTTAATAGTGCGGAAGCGACGCAAATTCTGGATGTTGCTGACGACATCATTCGCTACATGGCTTATGGTCCTTTGAGTATCGCTCAGCCGTATCAAATCACAGATGATCCCAATTCCATTGCGGACAAGATGAAAGGCGATATTCGCGGTTTGCCGACAAGTCTTGTTTACAGCACGAAGATCGTGCGTCCGTTGACGCCAGTCTATGACCTCATGCAGGCAGAGGGAGTAGGCGATCACCTTTTGCGGGCTGCGGTTGATGATCTTTTTGAAGCGTTGACCTTCCGTCCTCCAACCAATCAGGAATCCGACGATTATCTGGTAATTGTTAAGCAGTCCATAGAAAAACTCGGCAAGGAGGAGGGCGCGACCCTCGGATTGTCGGCCATCTTTCTCGATCGTGACGCGCTCTTTCGACCGGAACTTGTCGAGACCGGCCAGCCAGATTCCTTTGGACGTATTATGCTTCAGGACTGGGAACTGGGGCTGGCAATTAATCACGCGCTGCGATACATCAAGCCAGACGAAGAATTGCGGGCAGCGATCATCGAAGGGCGTATGCGGACCAGAGATGATGTGAAACGTGAAGTCGTACGGATGCTCGCTGACGATAGCATTCGCAAGCCTCGTATTCTGCGCTTCTTTCGTGATTACTTTGACTATGACCTGGGCGGTTACATCTGCAAGGACTCCAAAGCGTTATCTGAAACAGGCGTTAGTAATCGAGGGCAATCTCATTACAATGCCATGTTCGATGCAACGGCGAGTACGGATCGTCTGATCGAGCTTATTCTTCGCGATGACAAAGATGTGCTAAGGCAGTTGCTGACCACGGACAAGGTTGTTGCAACCAAGGACGATAATGTCTATTTCGGTAAGAGACGCTCCAAAGCTGAAACGGCAGCATCTGTTGCAGCCGCAAAGAAAGCTGCAGAGGAGATGGCATTAATTGAAGCGGCTGAGCTCGAAGCCTGGCTGAAAGCTAACCCGGGTAAGGAGCCTCCAAAACCCCAAAAGAAAAAGCAGGAAACTGTCAATCACAACATCACTGAGGCTGACTTGTCAGGACCGGATATCTATGCCCGTGTCAGTCGTCGGAGTTTTGGCAACGGGTCTATGAAGCCAGAACGTATTCTGGCCACAGTCCCCGAAAGTCAACGATTGGGCATTCTGACACATCCGAGTTGGCTCGTTTCACACTCGGATGCCATGGACAACCACGCAATCCTGCGCGGCCGCTGGATTCGCGAACGATTGCTGGGGGGCGGCATTCCCGATGTCCCAATCACGGTCGATGCCATGCTTCCAGATGAACCACAAAATACACTTCGTGAACGCATGCGGGTCACTAAAGAAACCTATTGCTGGACATGTCACCAGAAAATGGATCCGCTCGGTTTGCCATTTGAAATGTTTAATCATGCGGGCCTGTACCGAGAGACTGAACTCGATAAGCCTGTCGACACAACTGGCGAAATTATTGATTCCGGCGATCCGGCAATTGATGGAGCAGTCGCCAACGCCATCGAGATGATCGAAAAACTTGCGGAAAGTAAGCGGGTTGAACAAGTTTTCATCCGCCACGCTTTTCGATTCTGGATGGGTCGCAACGAAACCCTCAACGACGCACCAGTTCTCCAAAATGCGTATCAAGCTTACAAAGAGAGCGGCGGCAGTATGAATGCATTACTTACCTCTCTCCTCACTTCGGATGCGTTTCTCTACCGCACCAAACCCTAAAGCCGTTTCCATGAATGTGTAGCGGATGATTGACTGGAAATATAGGGTTCATACCATCAAAAAGCCGCTACAGTGATCTGCAAACTGCAGTAGGAATCATTAGAAGCTGTTTGATTTATCCGGTTGAGTTCAGTTAATTCGTCTAATCATTCTTTTTGTCATGCCGTGCGGTTTGACGCAACATTCTGGACCGTTCTTTTGATAATCACAACAACATTGCGGATAATCATCGAAATTAGCGGATCAACTGGACCCTGCCATTTCAGACTTATTGACCGATCTCAAACTGCGGGGAATGCTTGAAGATACGTTGGTTATCTAGGGTTCGATCATGAACGTCTGAAGTACCGATATGCTGGTCGTGACTTTCGACTGACTGATGTGCGTGGACGAGTGATCCGGGAAATACTGACATAACACTCTTCAAAACTTTGTTGAATGAATTGGTTTTCTTAATCCCAATAGTGTTACATCGTTGAAAGCGCTATCAACTTTGAGGACAATGCCAACATGGATTTTATAAAGACACATATCGAATTTGATCATAAACACACCAGCCCTCTGGTGTCATGCCGGTTTTCTCCGAATGGCGAAAACGTGTTCTTCGGTGCTGAGGACTACAAGGTCTGGCGCTGGAATTGGAAGGAAGACACGAAGATAGAATTCAAAACCGATGCCTGGGTCATGAGCCTGGCGTTTTCGAATGATGGAGAAACGCTGATCACCGGAGGATATGATGGTCGCCTGATGTGGTGGTCATCGACAGCCGATTCCCCAGAGCCGATTCGAATCATTGATGGACACGAGGGATGGATTCGCGCGTTGGCTGTCTCACCAGATGGCAAGCTTCTGGCTTCGGTAGGGAATGACCGTGTTATCCGGCTCTGGAATCTTGCAGATGGTACGAGCGTCAAGGAATTTCATGGGCAACCCGAAGGAAGCGAAGGAGCAATTCGACATGCCTCCTACATTTACAACGTCGCCTTTCATCCCGAGGGCAAGTCTCTTGTCACTGGCGATTTGATGGGGCAACTTATCGAATGGTCGCTCGATACAGGCGTGCCACAGCGTGCCTGGACCGCTGAATCGCTTAGTAAATACGATACAGGCTTCCGGGCACAAATCGGTGGCTTCCGTTCGCTGCTCTTCAATTCAGATGGTTCAAAACTGTATGCCAGTGGCATTACGAATGTCAGCAATGCATTCGCAGGAATCGGTAATCCTTCGATTGTCGAATTTGATTGGAAAGAAGGAAAGCAACTGATTGAGTATTTATCAAAACCGAAACTTCAAGGCGTCGCATGGGGAGCAGCGGTTCATTCCGATGGAACAATCATTGGAGCCCACGGTGGAAGTAACGGAAACTTGATGTTCTGGAAACCGGGCGAAGCTGAGGCCGCGTTTCAATTGAAACTTCCACAGAACGCCCGGGCACTCCACCTGCACCCTGGGGAGGAACACGTGGCTGTTGCTTGTTCTGATGGTCATCTACGTATCTACCGATTGGGACCAAAAGCTTGAAATCCTTAATTATAATTGACGACCATCGCTTTAGAAGTTAGTGTTTAAGGCATCAACCTTAGTTGATGTCTCGTTAGATCAACCGCGACGAGAGCCTCCAGACACTGCTTCCTCAAAGTGAACTTGCCCATGATGAGTCGAGTCGTCCCCTTACTCCTGTTTGTCTGCTCGTTGCCGATTTCTCCAGTTGACGCGCAAGAATCTGTCGAGAATACGCCACTACATAAGCAAGTTGACGACCTCATCAGTCAAAATCAGATTGGTCCAATAGCAGATCAATCTGACGATTTTACATTCATCAGACGAGTGTACCTGGACCTCATCGGACGCATCCCTAACAGGACTGAAGTTGAAGCGTTTCTGGCTGACAGCAAACCCGATCGTCGAACTGCTCTTGTTGACCGGCTCCTCTCTTCCGACGAATATTCGCGTCACATGGCCATTGTATTCGATGTGATGCTGATGGAACGACGTGGTGGGAAACATGTCAAAAGCGAAGAATTCCGATCCTATCTCGAATCTGCGTTTCGCGAGAATCGATCTTATTTGGAAATTGTACGTGAAATACTCTCAGCGGATGGGACCAATGAACAGAACCGGTCTGCTTCTGCATTCTTTCTGGAGAGGGATGTTGAGCCACATTTGTTGACCCGTGATGTTGGACGTGTTTTTTATGGCGTCGATCTTCAATGTGCACAGTGTCACAATCATCCACTCATTGATGACTATCATCAAGAAGACTATTACGGTCTGCAGGCGTTTTTTGTGCGGTCGAATCTCTTTCAACCGGACAAGAAAAAACCTGCATTGATTGCCGAACAGGCAACCGGAGAAGCGAGTTTCAAGTCGGTCTTCACCGAGCGAGAGGGAGTGATTGGTCCGCGTGCTCCACAGGCAGACGAACTGGTGGAGGTGACACTGAAGCCTGCAGAACAGTATGCCGTTGCTCCGGCGAAAAACGTTCGTTCGGTCCCTGCAATAAGTCGACGCGAGCAACTTGCAAAAATTGTCCTGGAGTCACCGGCTCCAGCCTTTAATCGAAACATTGTCAACCGACTTTGGGCACATCTGTTTGGACGAGGAATTGTTCATCCCGTCGATCTTCATCATTCGGACAACCCTCCGTTACAGCCCGAAGTCCTTGATTTATTATCGCGAGAATTTGTCTCTGCCAATTACGACATCAAATGGCTTCTACGGGAACTCGTTCTGACTGAAGCGTATCAGCGGTCGTTTCGGTTGCCAGAAATGCAGCCATCGATTGAAAATGCAAAACAACAAATTAATGCAGCGAAGGCTACTGCCAATAAAGCCTCCGAACAGGCGGCTCAAGCTGACTCACGCGTCCAGACCGCTTTGGAAGAACTTGATAAAGCTGTTGCCGTAGCCAAGCCTTTCAGTGATGCCGAAGCTGCTGCATTGAAGCAAGTGGTCGAAGCACAAAAAGTTCGCGATGCAGCTGAGTCCAAAGTGAAGACTCGTCAGCAGGATATCGAGAATCGTCAGATAAAATATGCGGTACTCTTGAAATCGCAGGAATCGACAATTGCTGCCGTCGAGAGCTTGAAGGACGACAAAGAATTGGCAGCGGCTCTGGAAATTATTCAGAAACGCGTTACAGAGCATTCCGTGGAGCTCCAGAAACAGCAGGAAGCAATCAAGGGGGAGAGTCAGACGCTCGTTGACTCAGAGAATATTTTGAAGGAGAAAACGGCTGCAGCCGATGCGGCAATTTCATCCAGGATACCCTATGAAAATCAAGTAAGAGCGAAGCGGGACGAGTTATTTTCGATGCGAGAACAAGCCAAATCGCTTCGTCATCAAGCGAACCAGGCACTCAGTGACGTTCAGTTCCTCGAGATCATCATCGCTTATGGTGAATCCTTACAGCAGATCGCTATGCTAAAACAAGTGATCGTAAATGGAGAACAGGATCTCGCTACAAATGTAGCAACTATTACTAAGGTTCAGCAAAACCTCGCTGAACTTGAGACCCAGAAAAAGCAAGCAATGACGGCAGTTGGGTCCCAACAGAAAGTGTTTGATGAAGCATCCAAGGAAATGGTTGCGATTCAAAAACTACACTCGACCCTGGCGGAATCCATTACCAAGGCCAAAGAGACCAGCCTGGCCATTCCTGATGATCCTAAAGTCAAAGAAGCCGTAGAATTGCTCTCACAAAGCCTCGGACGGATCAGTGCTGATGTCACGAAATCGCAGATCAATGTCAAAGAACAGAAAACAAAACTGGACCTGCTCCAGGCCACTTTGGTTGAATCAACAAAGCAGGTGGAACAGGCCAAACAATCACTAGCAACATTGCAGGAGCAGGGAAAGCAACTCACGCAGAAACAGGTGGCTAATCAGGAAAGCCTGCTCAAGGCGCACTCTGCACACGATACAATTTGGGGAGAAATCGTTGATGCTGCAACTGCCAGAGCCCATGTGGCCAGCCTGGATTCGCTTTCCCCCGAGCAATTCGCAATGAGCATGCTGATAGCCAGCGGACAATACAAACGATTGCAATCATCAGCCATCGCCAAAGTCGATAAAGAAATGCCTGTCAAGGAAGATTCTTCTCAAACGGCAAAGGATCAAGAGGCACGCCAAACGGCAATCAATGCTGCTCTGAAGACTTCTCTGCAGGGAACTATCGATAAGTTCGTTACTCTCTACGGAGCCGCTGCTGGTCAACCTCAGTGGGACTTCTTCGCGACTCCCGATCAGTCACTGTTTGCTGCTAACGGTAATGAACTACGCACCTGGCTCATCCCTGGAGGTGGTAATCTGGCCGAACATCTCATTGCCACAGAGAGCATCGATGAATTGACTCGTGAAATGTACCTCAGCGTATTGACCCGTATTCCCACGAATGACGAGATCGCCGATGTGAGGTCGTACATTGAGACTCGTCCAGATGCCAAAGCTCAGGCCGTCCAGGAACTTTGTTGGGGGTTGATGACTTCCGCTGAGTTTCGGTTCCAACATTAAAAGAAGCGATTTCAATACCGCTGAGGTTTAGAATTCACCAATAGGGAAATGCACGATGAAGTCCTTCGCAATGTGTGGTAGTGTCGAACACCAAATGGCCCGAAGAGGGTTTCTAGGCATCATGGGAGGAGCGATTGGGCTCGGTGCTACGCTTCCTCAGAGTTTGACAGCGGGACTCTCCCAGCAGAATAAGCAGATGCTCGTCGTGTTTCTGTCGGGAGGAGTGAGTCAGCTTGAGTCATGGGATCCCAAGCCAATGACAAACACTGGCGGCCCTTTTCGTGCGATACCGACAGCTGTACCGGGGATTCACATTTCCGAACTGCTGCCAAAGACAGCCCAGCACATGGATAAACTCTCCCTGATTCGCAGCATCAATACCCGCAACGGCGATCATGGCAAAGGTTCATATCAGATGCAGTATGGTCGTAACCAAATGCCTGGTCTTGAGTTTCCACACCTGGGAGCCGTCACCGCCCGATCTCTTGAACGATCCAACAGCCCCTTGCCAGGAAACATCCGTATCCCCGGCGGCGGACGTAGTCGTGATGCTGCTTACCTCGGCCCGCGTTTTGCCAGTGTGGGAGCTGATGGGAAGCCCCCCGCCAACTCCACACGTCACGAATCTCTGCTATCAGAGGCAGATCAAATGAGGCACGCCTTTCAACGGCGGGCCAATGAACGATTCCTCTCGATGCGCAGGACTGCAGAGACGGATCTTTACACTCAAAGCTACGAACAAGCAATGCAGTTGATGGATCGTCGTGAAGTCTTCGACCTCACGAAGGAACCAGAAGCTGATCACGTCCGCTACGGAAATCATGATTTCGGACAGCATTGCCTGATGGCTCGACGGATGCTTGAAAACGATGTCCCTTATGTGCAGGTCTCTCACACGAACTACGATACACACAATGAAAATTTCAATTTTCATCTCGAACAGTTGGCGGAATTCGATACACCCTTTTCCTGTCTCATCAACGACTTGCACGAGAGAGGACAACTCTCCTCGACGCTGGTCGTCGTAATGTCTGAGTTCGGACGAACACCAAAAATCAATGTCCGCTATGGTCGCGACCACTGGGGTACTGCGTGGTCAATTTGCCTTGGGGGAGCGGGGATTCAGCCAGGAGCTGTGATTGGTAAAACCAACGACAACGGAACACAGGTGATTGATCGTGAAGTGAATCATGGAGATCTGTTTCACACATATCTTTCTGCAGTTGGCCTCGATTCGTCCTCCTCCTTTAATATTAACGGACGCGAACTTCCTCTTGCTGATCCAGCCCACAGCCCGATTCATGAGCTCATCAGGTAGTGTTTGCCCTTTGATGCCGATGATAGAGTTGCTTATTATGGGAATTGCGATATTCCTATTGCTGGGGAGATACAATCACTCTTTCTCTTTCTTAAAGGAAGACCACCATGCTCTTTCTCGGCATCGATCAACATGCACGAAAACTGACCATTTCGAGCAATCGCAATCCTTTAAATGATGCGATAAACGTCGACTTTAGAAAATAGGGCTCAAACCATCAAAAGCCACTACAGTAATCTGCATACTGCAGTAGCATCTCCACTTCTCACAGAATTGACTAATACCCGATCGAGAATGATAACTTGGCTCGGTTTAATCTCTGTTAAGCAGACGTCGTGTTGGATAATTCAACATAATTCCCTGGATTAGTTCTTCGATCGAGGAATGAATCTAAAAACGTCGATAAAATCAATCGTCAATGCAACATCTCGGGTACGAGCGGATTCGTGTTTTCCAAATCGCGGAAACTCAAGTCGTTCGGTATCGATGAGTTCATACTCAAGCTGCATCTCCTGCAGCCATTCATCGTATCGAATCTGGTCGAACGCAAAATGAGGAACCCGATAGATTACGCAGCGAAGTGGCTTCTCCGCTGAGACTTGGGAAAAGTCTCGTCGTTCCGTCTCTGAAGGACCGTAAATTTCTTTATTGACGCGATACATGGCAGCCCAGCTCAATTCCGTATGAGCATCAGGTGTGAGAATAACTCCCAGATCATTCTCTACACAGGCGACTTCACCTTGAAACTCTGCATGAGACCAGAACCATCGAGCGAACGCTCGCGCACGCATGTCCGATTCCGTTTTGTAAGGGTAGGCAATATCCCGTGCGAGACTTCCACCTCCGATTGTGAAAAGATACAGAATTGCCAAAGCCATGCTTTTCCGGGGAACCCCTAACCGGTTCCCGACTTCAGCCATAATCCAGGCTGCTCCTAACCCGGAAACCAAACAGACCATCGCTCCCATGTGCATGGAAAACTTCACGTGCCCTCCATAAGGATAACGCTCCAGCCCGGCTGCTATCAGATGGAGCATCGCTGGAGAAAACAATAAGACAGCCAACAGTTTTTGCTTCCTCCAGATCAAAACAGCTCCGGCTATCAAGGAGATCAAAGTCAGTGAACTGGCACCATGCTCGCCACCAACAGGAAACGCGAGTAACGAACCAGCATGAATTTTCAGAAGCCAGCCAGGAAGTTCAGCAGGTGTACTCATGGGTGGAAATGTGTCTTTCCAATAATCACCCATCCAATCGAGTTCACTTTCGTTTTGACCACGAGCAGCCAGGGACATGATCAGTAAAAAGCTGCTCACGAGTACGACATTCCAAATCAGCCACGGAACCAGGCTCTTGACTGAAAATAGAGAACGCTGCGCGAGAGCATTTCGAAGGATCACAATCCCCGAAAACAGACTCGCAGCCCCGGCTGCGAAAACTGCAGGGTAGGAGAGTCCCAGTCCAAACGGAGTGAAAACTAGCAATCCCCACAACCAGCGATTTGAGTGTTGACTATGGATCGAATCATGGGAGCTGGCTGATCTCCACCATTCCAGAATGATAGCCAGAAAAATCAAGCCGACCAGGAGATCCGAGGAGTATTGTTTCGCTTCAGCTGCATACCGAATATTCGGATAGGCGACTGTGAAAATCCCAATGGCAATAACCAGTGCATGCCCGGATAGCAAACGTTTTGCAACATGATAATACAGCCCGAGACTGGCCAGACTGCAAAGAAACGGAAACATTCGCAGAGAAAATTCATGATACCCAAAAATCTTGACAACCGTCAGCTGGATCCACAGAAAGAAGACTGGCGATACTTGATGATACTGCAACGGCTCAAGAAGTTGAAAATAGTTTCGGCTGATCAGATTGGCACACAGGAACGCTTCATCCTCCCACAAAGGAAACTGCATCAAAAACCGGCTGAAGCGAAGTAACAGGCCAAAGACCAGAAACATTCCAATCAATTTCCACTGAACAGAACTCGTTGTCTTATCTTCTGAAGAAATTGCGAATGAATTCGGAAATTTCACAGGCGAATCAAGGGATAGATCCCCTCTATTTTTTGACGGCTCTGATTCCATTGCCTAATGATCCTCAGCTTATAATTCCGTAACCACTATCGGTAAACATTTTATAAAGGCTTGTAGATCACCAATGATGATTCATCAATAGGTATTCCGAAGTGAAGTAGGATTGACGGGTAAATACGACTTGTTGAATTCCTGACGAGATCATTATCGTGTTTCGATGAGAAGCGTTGTGTGTCGAACTTAATGAGCAGGAATTCTTTGGTGTATAAATTTGTCTTACTGGGCAGCGATCTTTGCTATCGCAAAGGAGGCTTGAGCAATTCTCCGTTATTCCAGTTTTTGAAGGTCTATTATTCAGACCATGAATTACTGGCTTTGAATTCTGCACAGTTGGATCAACACAGAAAGATCTCCACAGAATTCCTGTTAATAGAGACGCCCAGTTCACTCAATAAAGATCAACTCAGCGGGATTCACTACCAGAAAGCGGTGTTATTTGATGAGTCGGACTGCTGGTGGTTTAATGAAACGCAGGAGCAACAGGAATTCCTCAGATCGCTGACCGATCTGGTGCTCAAAACTCATGTGGATCGAAGTCATACTCATTCCTTTCGCCTGGGGACCTTACCCACATATCGCAAGAAAAAACTCCAGCAGTGTCTTCGCTGGAAAGCCATGATGGAAGCGATCTTCGGAAAACGCTCCCAGCGAAATATCGATCTGTTCTTTATTGGAGCTCCAACGAGATTACAGACATCCACGGAAGGATCCAGTCGGGATTATAATCAGCGTCTGGAATGGCTCTCGGAAGTCATGGCAAAGGATTTTCCATATCGCTTTGAAGGGGGATTCGATGGAACTAATCGGAGACTCATAAAAACATTTGAGCAGGAGGACGGCGACTTGAGTCCTTACCTGGCTTCTCGAAGATACAACTTCTATTCGTACTTTAATCAGCTATGTCATTCAAAAGTTGCATTGGTGCCGACAGGATTTGCGCGCTGGACCTATCGGCATTATGAAGCCGTTTATGCCAAATCCGTCATGCTTTCGACAGACATGTCCAATGTCGAGTTATTTGTGCCGCTGCCGCCCCACATAATCAATGTACCCGATCATGCTCCACTCCTCCCCTACATCGAACAGGGAATTCAAATGTTTGATGGTCAATCGGATCTACTGGAAGAGAACGTCAAATTCCTGGAGCTATACTATGACAACGGGCGGTTCTCCAAGCGACGCCTCAAACCCCTCGAACGATTTCTACTTCAACTCGAACAAATCTAAGATGCTCGATGGAGACGCAGATAGTATTAATCCGCGTTTATCTGCGGTTCAATTTCAAAACAAAGCAGGGTGTATACGAGAATCCATGGACTGCGAAACTCAAGCAGCCTGACTTCGCTCCTGAGGCATCACTGGGCGATAGGTCACACTTCCATGCTGTACTTCCATAACGGAATCGACAATCGACAGAACGGAAAGGCGGTGAGTCACAAAGAGAACCGTACAATTTTGCGTGTGTTCGCGAATCGCCTGAAGAATCAGTTCCTCACTAGGCAAGTCAATCTGACTGGTGGCTTCATCCAGAATCATGATTTCCGGGTTCTTCAGAAAAGCACGGGCCAATGCGATTCGCTGACGTTGGCCGCCGCTCAACATCTGGCCATTCTGGCCGACTTGAGTTTGATACCCCCGGGGAAGTGAGGTGATAAATTCGTGAGCAAAAGCTTTGCGGGCTGATTCTTCAATCTGCTCCTGAGTCGCATTGTCTGTTCCGTAGGTAATGTTGTAACTGATGGACTCGTTAAATAATTCGGTTTGCTGAGTCACAAGGGCGATGCGTCCCCTCAAATCGTGCAGGGCGACTTCGCGGACATCAAGGTCATCAATCTTGACTGCACCGATTTGTGGATCATAAAAACGACATAGCAGATTTGTGAGAGTCGATTTTCCCCCTCCATTGGGGCCGATGATCCCAACTTTTTCACCGTAGGGAATTCTCAGATTCACATCGCGAACAACATATTCTTCTGCATGGTAGGCAAAATGAATATTCTTAAACACAATTTCGCGATGAGGGCTTGGAAGGGATTTTGGTTGAGCCGGGTTGAGAACTTTCGATTTCTTATCGAGTAAAGCATGCAGCGCATCGGCTGCAACAATTCCGTTTCCAACCACTCCAAACAGGCCTGAAATCTTTCGGATGGGATCACTCGCTCCAATCAGCAGGCAAAAGAAGACCAACATGGCGGAGATACTCATCGGCCGATCCAGCAGTTGAATTCCCCACAGATGTGTTTCCTGTTCCAAGACCAGATAAGATCCCGCCAGCATCGCAATTGAGACCATGCTCAGCCCAAAAAACTCGATGACTGGTTTTGCGAGTTCATTATAAAAAGTCACTCTCATACTGACCTGCATCATATTTTTTGTGGAAGCCTGAAAACGCTTTTTCTCCGTCTCTTCCATGCAATAAGACTGAACCGTTTGAATACAATTCAGCGACTCAAGAATAACGTGATGCATTCCTGTCGACTCTGTGACAAGCTGTTTGGCAACGCGTCGAACGGAGCGAATGATAGAGGAGATCATCAAAACAATGACTGGTGTAACAATCACACAAACTAATAAAAGTCGCCAGGAAATAAAGCAGGCCGCGACCAGGCAGGACATGATTTTGAGTGGTTCTCGAACGACACCACTATAAAAGCCGATAATCCCTTGCCCCATCATTTCCGACATATGAGTGATGTGGGCCAGAATTCCTGCACTGCCATGTGACGCAAATGTCCCGCGATCCAACTCCAGAGCATGGTTGAAGACTTTGGCACGAATATTTCGAGTAACTTCATTGGAAACATAAGAGATGAGCATCATGTTCGACATTAAAAACAGATGCTTCAAAGCCGTACTCAACATCAACAGCACCACAAACATGCCAATTGTGGAGAATGCCGACTTCGGACAATATGCCTTGATGTAGGGCTGCAATTTCCTGTGATACGATAGCGAATCAATTTCCGCAGACTTGAGCGAGTCCAACCGAGACTGGTCCCAACGGATTTGATTTAAATCATTTTCGCTCTGTTTGGCATTCTCAGCGGCCTGAAGCTTCTGAGTAATCTCATTGAGTTCATTATCATATTGCGTGATCGCTGCTTCGGATTTTGTAATTTTATCAGCAGACCATTCCTGCAATGACTGCCCGTTGAGCGTGACTTCCAGAATCGGGAAGAAGGCTCCAATGTTTGCGCTCCAGAGAGAAGCGACGCAGATCGAGCAGATAATACTGAGCCCCAGCAACCATTTATATTGGAATGCTTCCTTAAGCCCGTTACCAAAATTTTGCATCCTGCAATGCTCCAGAGGGAATCACAATCACTGTGATACCAAAATTCACCGAATCCTTCGGCTGTTCTAATATTTAATGAGATTATCAGCAGATCACTCTGAAATAAAACCGACTCATACAAGAGGTTTTTGATGCCAGGATCTTTGGAAATCATCTGGTTTCAATCCTCTATTTATAGTAACATCGGACGTGTTCACGCCCAAGATCAAAAATTATCAGTCATCCAAGGAAGCCGACTTGATTTTTCATACGACCCAGCCTGAAAAAGTTGTCCTTTCGCGACCGCAGGTGAGCATATTGATTCCTTCCTGGAATAATCTCAGTCAGCTCAAAATTTGCCTGGAAAGCATATCTGAACACAGCCGGCTCACTCATCAGGTTGTCGTACACGTTAACGAAGGGACCGATGGAACTCGGCATTGGCTCGCAGAAAACGGGATTACCTGTACGTACTCCCAGTCAAATATCGGAATCTGTTCGGCTATCAATCAAGCCTATCAAAAAGCAGAAGCCGATTACATTATCTATCTGAATGATGACATGTACGTCTTGCCCGATTGGGACCTTCACCTCGTCGAAGCCCTCGAACAGGCTGATTCAACAAAGCCCGCTTATGCTTCCGGGACGATGATTCAGTCTTACGCAATATCACCTAGCACAATCGTTGCCGATTATGGCACCAAAATTGAATTATTTGCAGGGACACAGCTTCTCCAAGACTTTCATGCAGGAAAATTCTTCCGTGCAGACTGGAGTGGAGCCACCTGGCCTCCCAGTTGTATCCACCGCAAATGGTGGGACCTGATTTTTGGCTACAGCGAGGAGTTTTCTCCTGGATTTTATTCTGATATCGATTTTTCGATGAAACTCTGGGGCTGCGGCTGTCGACGATTTCACGGGGTTTCGCGTAGCCTTGTCTACCATTTTGGCGAGCAAAGTACCAAGCGAATTCGCGGCCATAAAAGCAAAAATGTTAAGCAGGCTCGCATCCGTTTTCTACGAAAATGGGGAATTCTGCCTTCCACAGCCGTTCGCCACTATCTTAAAGCTGGTCAGCCGTTTCAGGAGTGTCTCGAAGAGCCTGAACTGACAATCGATCATGCCCGCGCTCGATTACTCTCGATGTACTACAGCGGTCAGCAGATTTCGCAGGATTTCCTGAAATTTATTGGCGTGAATTCCGGGCAGAAATCTGAAAAAGTTCAGAATGAGCCTGAAACTGTCGCCAAAGCGTAATTTCAAACAAATATCACGAAATTTTGCCTTGTTGGCCAATTACCAGGCTGTGTAAGTCTTTCCCAGATAACAGCGATCAAGCAACTTTGACGACGCGATTTTCAACTGATTTTTCAGAGACATCAGTAAGCACTAATTGCAGCGATTTCAGGATTGCAGATTTTGAATAATCTCTTTCCACGGCCCTGAGGGCTTCATTCTGAATATTACTCCATAGCGTGTCGTTCTGCTGCAATTTCAGACAACACACTGCAAACTCCTCTGGAGAATCTGCAACGAGCAATTCACATCCATGAGTCCACCCAAGTTGATTTGCCAGCACACTGGTTGCAACAACAGGAACCCCGTGGGCAGCGGCTTCAATGATCTTTAAGGGGATCCCAGCAGCAAATTGTGTCGGAGCCACAAATACACGAGCCGACTGATACACTTCACTCAAATCATCGACTCGACCCAGGACGTTACATTGTTTCGTTCGACAATAGGCTTGCGTTTGCTCCAGCATCATGCCTGCGATCGTCATGGAAGGAAAACGTCCTGACTGTGCTTTAATTGCAGGTAGGATTTCTTCACATAGCCAGACAAGTGATTTCGCATTAGGGCTCCCGACATCGTGGACGGCTCCTACAAACAACAAGCCCTGTCGAGATGAAATTTCTGGTTTGTATGCAGGTTTTGGAATTGCATGACTGAGTACATGGACTTCCTTCCCCAAGTCGCGGAATAACTGTGCCTCTCCTTCACTGACTGCCAAAATAGAATCGGCCTTCTCGGCTATCTGTAATTCAGCATTTAACATCTCAAGACGCTTCTGTTCGGATACATTGACTCCAGCTAAGCGTAATCTCTCAATTTCCCGAATCGAAAATATCGCCTCCGCGTCATAAACAAGCTTTGTTCCAGACAAGAGATCAGGCCTGTTGGTCAATATATGATTTATGTTTTCCATATTATGAGGTCGGCTGATGATGACTGCCCTATAGTGATTTTGTCGCTCGATCAGAAAATCGGCTATGGAAGGAGCATCCTGCCCCTGCACGATTTCTACTGAGTGAGGTATATCTCGATAGGCTGTGTTCCAGTTTTCCTTGAAGTTAACCGCAGCAAACAAAGTCACTTCGTAGCCAAGTTCTACGAGACAATGCAGCATCAAATTAGACCGAGGAAACCCGGACCCCAATTCCGGATGTGGAATACGATCCTCAATCATCAATATTCGGCGATTTCTCTGGTGAGAAGTTCTAGCCGCAAGAATATTTCCTGGAGCCTTTGAAAATTGTTGTGACAGATAGTTTTGATTTCTCGAAACGAATCGGGTTCGATGAGCGACCTGCAGTTTGATTGCTGCATCGGCGGATTTGGAACTTGCAAACTCATAGTGCAAAACCACAATTCGTGGATCATAAACCTGTCGCAATCCTGCCTGATTCATCCGACTGCAAAGATCGACCTCTTCGTAATAGGCTGGTGAAAACCCCTCGTCAAATCCTCCGAACTGTTCAAAAACGTTGCGTCGCATTAACCAGAAGGCTGCCGAGCAGTAATCGACCGTCCGCAAGAACATGGCTTCATAGTGCTCTGCAGATTTTCCTCGACAATACCCCTGAGTCGAACCATCTGACCAGATAATAGATCCAGCTTCCTGAAGCAATCCATCGGGAAGTATTAATCGAGCACCAACACCACCAATGGTGGGGTCTGATTCCAGATCTTCAATGCCTGTTTCAATCGCACCACTAATCAGTTGGGTATCGTTGTTGAGTAATAACAGATACGTGCCCTGTGAAGCTTCTGCTGCTCGATTTACAGCCTGCACATACCCGATGTTCTCTTTTCCACGTATCACGACGACATTCTCAAGTCGATCGAGTAGCGAATTGGTCAGATCATTCGATCCATTATCATAAATGACGACTTCCATTGATGTCTTAACGGACGCCAGAATCGACTGCAGGCATTGAAATGTTAGTTCTGCCCGATTGTAGAGGACCAATATGATGGATACTGCAGGATTCTCCGAAGTGGGGAACACCAGTTGAGATGAACTGGTCAGAAAAGCATTCAAATGCAAACGAGCCGCATAGTCCAGAGCATTTTGCGGATTCATCTCTGTAGGAATTGGAACATTCCAAACAAATTCTTCAGCTGAGCCCGGCTTTCGTTTCCTCATTTGTCGGAAGAAGTTTTCGATCTGCTTCCCATATTTTTGCAGTGGGGATTGTTTATAGAAAAACCGCACCTGATTCCAGAAACGTGCGAAGCCAACAGGTTTTCCCATGCGATCGATCCCTCAATCTTTTATCAATATTCAGTCGTTCTGCAAGGACTCCCTGCCGTGCTCACGATCGAAGAGTTTCATTTTTGGTGAGAATTTAACGGAGTTGTCAAAATTACACAAGTAGATTTTCTGTTGACAATCGAGGACGTTTATAGATCGATTTCTCGAGTCAAATCCATCTCAAAATCCAGCCACTTCCCTGCGATGTTTGGAAAATCCAAATCGGGGAGAATTAAGTGTGGATCTGGCTTTCTGGAATGAAAAATCCAGTAATTATTCTTTTGCGTAAATTTAACCTTCCGACTGACCATGAGTTGATTGAACGTATCAGCCCCAAGTTCCCAAATGATTTCTCCTGTCAACTGCGAATAGATTCTCAGCCCCCGGAGCTGAAAAGTGATCGGTTCATCACTGGGATCAATTCGAATACTTCCCGGATGTGATGGTTTGGGAATACTGAAACTGACAGTTTGTCTGTCAAATTCTCTCCAGAATCCGTGAGCATATTCTTCACCATAGGCACCTGTTTCATTCGGTACATAAAAAACCCAATGCGTGGGTTCAGCCTGGGGTTGTAATCCTGCAGAAGCAGCCGTCAAAAAGAAATTCCGCATCAGCCTCGGGTTCTCTTCTTTCAACAATTCCACTGTGGAATCATCGGACAGCAGTTTTTGCATCTCCTGATATCCAATTCGTCGTAATTCCTGACTTCCATGGCAACTGGCAAAATAGCAAATCAAATAATGCCGCCATACAGTTGAATCACATGGCAGCAAATCATGAAGTTCCGGAAATATCTCATTCGCTTCTGTTAGTGCACTACGTGAGAAGAAGTTCTGATAAACAGAGGGAATTTCCAACTGACTTCGATTTCGATTCGAGACAGAATCCGCACTCAAATTTTGGCGAGCAGGAAGCACACGTGTTGCGGTTAAGTGTTCAGGAATGATCCAGATTTCATTTTCCAGACATATTCTGATCCACAGATCCCAGTCAGCAACCTGGATTAGACTGGGATTAAACCAAGATGTGGAATCCAAAGAAATCGCTGAAACGCGCACCATGGCACTCGAAAAGCAGAGAGCATTCCCATAATGAAAGAACCATCTCAGCCATTCGTGCCGCGTGCGATTCGGTTGTTGAAATAATTCTTGTAGCGGATGGGATTGATGGTCAGCCCCATTTTCATCGATACATTTTGTGTGACTAAAAACAGCTCCCGTAGCAGAGTGTGAATCAAGATATTTAGCCTGTTTTGAAAGCTTACCAGGTAAAAAAAGGTCGTCTGAATTCAGAAATGCAACATATTTTCCACGAGCAATCTTTAATGCATAATTCCGAGGATGATCCTGCCGATTGATCGAAAAGTAATACGGTTTTATTCGAGGATCAGCATATTTAATTAATACCTCTCGCGTCGAATCGGTGGAAGCATCATCGACAATCAGCAATTCCCAGTTGGAATAATCCTGAGCGAGGACACTGTCGATGGCGGCTCCTATATATTCTGCATGGTTGTAGGAGGCCATGACGATGGAGACGAGTGGAGAATCATTCATGCGTTTTCCTTACGCATCTGAAAACTCGATCGCCAACAGAGCCGAGAGTGTACTTCTCAATTCATTGGTGATGAAATTCGTCTTTTTCAGCCAGCCTGAAATCTGAGAAAGGGAAACCCAGCGATGAAAAGGACTTTCCAGCACATCATTCGCTTCAGCCCAGAGAATTTCGTATTCGCTGATGCACTGATCGAACCGCCCACCCTCCTCGGAGTTCGCAAATCGAAGTAGCGAAGTCGTTACCGATGGCAAATTCTCTGCATACTTTGATTCTTCAACAGATTGAGCCTCGATCGATTCTGCTTGAATAGTGGTCGTCAGTTCAAATCCATCACGATTTCCTGCTTCAAGTCGAGCCTGCAGCAATAGATGCAACGAACCATTAATCATAGAAACAACCGTCGTCAAATTTGTCGGTTTATTGGCAGCAATAATCGGTTGATCCCAAGCTGGATTTTCACGTGTTTGACATTGTACGGCTATTTGACGAACCGAAAATGCATGATTATGGGAGGTCAAATTGCCGTCATCCCAATTCCAGGAACCCCCCAGTTCTGTAATGGGAATTTGTTGACGATCCAGCTTCCATTTCGCATTGAGACTGTCCAGCCAATGCTGCAAATCTCCCAAATCATGCAGAGGACGATCTGCAACGAGGGAGTTCAACAGTTGTAATTCCCCCTGCCTTAATTTTGATTTTGAAAGAATATCCGGATTGGATAATAGCCAGCAGGCCAGCACCGAGCGGGCGTCGGTATTGATGACATGACTCTGGGCCAACACAGGAAACAACTGATTGAGTGGCACCCATTGATAGGCAGAATCTGCGGTCGGAAAAGTCTCCGAAACTTTAACGACACGATTGCAATTTCGTTTACACAAAAAACGGCTGTTTTGTTCCGATTGCAATTGATCATAGAGCCTGAAATCCGATTTCAGTGCATAATCCAGATACGGCACTGGTTCGCCTTGATGGACCCGCTGATAGTTACTGCATGTTGCCTGAATCGACGGTGCAAATTGCACTCCATTCACATTTCCAGGCTCTGCTTTGGCCTGCAGAAGAATCTTCCAGCCACCGAATTGTCTGGAGACGAGAAAACACAACATCCCGACTTCCGGCTGATCAATCATTGGTTGAGTCAGGCGTTGTTTTCTCGGAATGTCGAAATAATTCATCCCGACCATGCGAAAATATCGCTGGGAATGATGCGAAATCGAGCAAGTGGAATCGAGTTGCCATTCTCCAGACTGTGATAATTTGATTTCCTGTACCTGAAGCCGGGAGCGATTCGATTCCACTTCCCGCCAGTCCAGAAGCTGCTTAACACTCCAGCCCAAATTTAATTCAGAACTCGATGCCATATTTTTAAATGCCATCTTCATAAAACAATCCTTTGCTCGCATGAAAGGAATTTAAACAACAGCTTCATACGACGTAGCAAGGATCTTATTGGATCTGGCATTTTTGGGCCATAGGAGTTAACTCAAAAATGCTAATCTACACAACTGAAGATGAATAAGGCATGTTCATTATTATGAATCGAGTTGAAGCAACTGATCAAATCCAACAAAGTCTCTGCTCTAAAACGGGTTTTCGCCGCCAGAGGGCTAGTGTTTTGGAGTCAATCTCATCTCGCACTTGGTTCCATAGATGAAATGCTGCTTATGGTGAAGGCGGTCTAATTGTTTAAATAGCAATGCCTTACGTCATTCTTTAGCTTTTCAAAACGGCTGCGAGCGGATTAGTGAAACGGTCAAAATGGAGTGCCTCAATAAGTTCATTGTGTTTGGGAAGAAGCATCTCAATTATCTGAAAAATTAGTTTAGGAATACTACAATACCGAGCGAACGTGGCCACCTGCCACCGATCCGAGAGGCACCTGATGAAGTGGCGACATTTCGATTGATCAGGTTGAGTTCAGAAAATGCGTGGGGGGATTGATCAGGTCGTTTGAGCGGAAGGTGGCTTGAGTAGTCAAGACGCAAAGCTCACAAACTCCCGATTTGTTGATTTCTCTCACGCTCAAAGGCATTCACTCCGCTTAATACAAGCAAAATTCTCTGCACCTGAGCTTCCAAAAGTGAGCTGGTATTTCTCATCGACTTTGCAATTTACTTTGTATCGAATTCTGGATCACAGATCGGATGAATTGTACCGGAGGGGTTAGATTTAATACACCAGGCATAAAACATTCATTAATATGATAACTAAGCATATTGCTGAATTATAATAAATTATTGTACTTGCGATGGGTCTATAATTCTCGACTTCAGGCGAAACCATTAGTTCATTTTTGATATGGGGTCGACTTGATCCAAGGGTAATAAAATTTTAACCTGACATGTGAGTGAAAGGACTTCAGTCCGAAGCTCACGGCCCAAAACCTATCGGCTTCAGCAGATAGTAATTCAGTTCAATTGCATTCTCAGCTCGTATGAGCAATTAATACTGATAATCACGGTGTTTTCTGCGGAAGCACGCAGATTAGTAATTAACACTGAGCTTTATGAAAATAAATTTCGGAATTTATCTTTGGTTGCTATGATTCCTGCTTGAAAGGTGTAGACATCCGAAGTCATCGAAATGAGGCGACAGCCCTTTTCTATAAGCATTGAAGCATGTTCTGGAGTGAAGGTGACTGCTCCAAATGTCTTGTTTTGGGCTTTGCAGGCAGCGGAAACGCGAGAGACAGCTTCAATTAAAGTGGGGTGCATAGACTGACCTGTGATTCCATAAGCCTGACTCAAATCGGCAGGGCCGATGAAGAGATGATCGACTCCGTCAATTGCCGCAATCTCTTCACAACATTCGACTGCCGCAACGGTTTCAATTTGAATTGCAACAAAGGAATTTTCATTTGATTGACGGCAGAACTCCGCTGCTGGTGTCATACCGAACTTTCCGTCGAATCCACCACCGTTGAGTCCGCGGTGTCCTCTCGGGGCGAACTTTGCCCATTGAACAAATGCTTCTGCCTGTTCTGGTGAAGAAATCTGTGCGGCCATTACACCACCAGCGCCGGATTCCAGGCAGCGTGTCACGAGAGCGTAGTCGGTCGGAGCCACACGAACAAAGGAATCCAATCCACACGCACGACCGGCACGCGTCGCTGATTCGATTTGATCAATCGTAAATCCAGAATGTTCATGATCGATCCAGAAACCAGCAAACCCTACCTGCAAGCCGTACATCTCAATTTGATTCGGATGGAAAGAACGGCCTACCGCAAACACATTAACGCGTTCTCCATTAGCAAGCCGCGATTTCAAAGAGGCTGGAGCGGAGGAGGAATTGGACATTGAGCTTATGATCCTTAAGGGGGCAGTCTTTGTGAATGTGAATTATTCTGAAAAAGTTACATGGTTAATTAAACAAGGTCGCGATCGGTTGTCCTCGATCTGTGACTGGGACTGGGCGATCTCCATCATAGAGATATTTCGAGTAATCGATTCCCAGCGATGCATGAATCGTGGCAAAAAAGTCGGGAACGCTGACGGGATTGCTGACAACTTTTTTTCCTAAGTCGTCCGATTCCCCATAGGCTCCGCAATGGTTCAAGCCTCCACCGGCCAGGACACAGGTGAAAGCCGTTCCCTGATGTCCTCGTCCTCCTCCAGAATCAAATTCAGGGGGGCGTCCGAATTCTGTCGTGATGACAATGAGTGTTTTATCGAGAAGCTTTTTCGCTTCGAGATCAAGGATTAAAGTACTGACTGCTGAGTCCAGTTCCTGAATAAGGGCGTGTTGTTGAAGGATTCCTGAATTATGAGCATCCCAGCCTGTTCCGTTCAGGAAGTTCAGATTGTGAGACACTTCAATAAATCGGACACCTCGTTCTACGAGTCTTCGTGCGAGCAGACAGCGTTGTCCGAATTCTCCGCCATAGCTGTTACGAAGTTCTCCTGGTTCTTCATCGAGCTGAAAGCTTTTGTTGAAACTGGGGCCGCTGAGCTTCTGACTCATGTCGATCGCGTCCTCGTACTCTTGCAGCGAATTCTTTGAATCAAGTCCTTGAGCTTGTCGTAATGTCGCCAGAATGGATTCCCGTCTCGACTGCCGCTTCGGAGAGATTGAATCCGGGCGTGATAACCCGGCAGGTCCCTGACTCGTGTCTGTCAGATACAGGTAGTTGTGCCGGGCTCCAAGAAATCCCGGGCCTCGCGTGACATTGGGATAACCAATCAGGACATAAGGCGGAGCATCTTCTTGGACCACGCCTCGCTCATGAGAAATGATGGACCCGAGCGAGGGATAAAGAACGGTTCCACTGACGGGACGTCCGGTATGCATGAAGTTCGTAGCGGCTGCGTGTTCGTCGATCACATGATGATTCACCGTGCGAACAGCGGTCACCCGATCCATGAGCGGCGCCATCTGTTTTAAATGTTCACAAAGCCGAACTCCTGAGACACATGTTTCAATGCTGGGATAGTAAGAACCTGGCTTACCCTGAGTCGGATCCCCCATACGTTTCGGATCGAAGGTATCCATTGCTCCCATGCCACCGCCAAGCCAGATGGAGATGACATGTTCGGCCCCCCCCTTGATGAGAGTGTCCGCCTTGGCGGTTTGCGTAAAAGGAGTTGACGAAGCAGCAGCGACCGCTGCTGATGTCCATAGAAAATCACGACGATGCATAGCTATTTCCTGACAATATACTGTAACGATATTTTGTGAATTTTGGGGTGTCTTATTTCGATGAGATCATGGAATCCAGACAAACTCGCTGATATTCACAATACTCCAGACAACATCTTCATACATTTCCCTCCATGCTGCTCGCAGACGAGGATCGGGAGGCGGGCCAGCTTTGGCTCGTTTTTCCATCTCCAATGCAATCGAATTCGATTCCGGTTGGACATGATTGGACCAGGTTACAACCGGCAATGGATCGAGTGGTGTTATCTCTAACCTTTCCTCTTCAGGTAACAGTCGATTTTGAAATCCCTCGGTCAATAGTGATGCGAGTGGTGCTCGTTCTGTTTCTGTCGGTTCTCGGCTGAGGATTTTCAGAAATAGGGTTTCCACAAGTTGTTCCGGTGACGTTGCAGTGACTGCCGTATCTGCCAGTCCACTATTGATTGAAGCCCGCGTCAGTAACACAGAAGCATCACTATTTTGCAGGACGCCTGGTTGCAAAACATTCGGATCGGACTCGCGGTCTGTGATCGGGCTCTGTCTGGCACCTTTCCAGCCGAAGGCTTCCATGATATCGGCGATTGCCCTGGCGCGTGGCAGACTTAAACTTGGTCGATCCCGTTCATTGGCCAGATTGGCAAACTTCCAGGCACGATCAGCAACTCCTAGCGAGAGCCGACGTTTGGAGAGATCGCCAGCTTCTGGAGCAAACGTGATTTCCTCAACATCGAGCGGTTTACCGACGGCCATGTGCAAGGAGTCGACTACTTGTTCAGCAGACATTCGTCGACGATTGGGAGCAACAAAAAATTGCATCTCCGGGGAAATAGTATTCGGATATCGAATCGTTTCCCGCTGATAAACCTGAGAAGTCAGAATCAGGTGGGCAAGATGCTTAATGTCATAGCCATGGGTGATGAAATCCTGAGCCAGCCAATTCAACAAGTCTGGATGACTCGGGGTTTGTCCTTCCCAATCGTGTGGAGGTTCCACGATTCCAGCACCAATGAACCGTCGCCAAACACGATTCACAATCACTTCTGCAAAACGCTGATTTTGTGGTGAGGTGATCAGAGCTGCCAGTTTTTCGCGGGAGTCTTCCGGGTGATACATCAACTTAGCTAACGACTCATCATCGTAAGATCCCGTCACCTCCGCAAAAGGCCAGGCTGGTTTTACAGGTTCTCCCGGTTTGAGCGTAACCTGAATCAGAGATTCGCGTAACTTATCTTCAAAGAATGCAGTGGGAACTCGGCTGCTGGAGGGAACAGTCACCGATTTCTTTTCAAACATAGCTGCCAGGGCGTATAAGTCCTGCTGCGTGGTCTCGTGATAAGGAGAATCGTGACATCGCGCACACTGCAACTCGATTCCTAAAAATGCGGTCGAAACGATCTGACCTTTCGCTGCGAAAGGGGCGTCATTATTAGATGCAATTCCGAACCCGGCACTCCCGCCTTCATGGGCGCTTCCGCGTAACAGAATGAGTTCCGTTACAAAACGATCAAATGGTTTGTTATCGCGAAAGGAATCGTAGATGTACCAGCGAAATGGCCCAGTCGTATTCAGGCTCGCATTAATCAGTGTTGGATTCTCTGCCAGCAGATCCTGCCAGTAACTCGTCCAATGATCCGCCCAACGGTCATCAGTCAGTAACCGATCAACGAGTTGAGTTCTTTTATTGCTGGACTCATCTTTGAGAAAATTACGGACCTCATTGTCGCTGGGGATCACTCCAACGGTATCAAGATAAGCACGTCTGATAAACGCGGCATCGGAAACAAGCGGGAGAGTTGCGACATCCTCTGGAGAGACGGGAGGGGCTGGCCAGTTCGCACCGCGATTGATCCAGTCTTCCAGTAATGAAATCTGCTCGTCACTGAGACCTGCTCCCCCCGGTGGCATACGTTCCTCCGGGGAATCCGAACGGATTCGTCTCATCATTTCACTCTCGTGAGAATCCCCTGGTTCAATTGCAGCCAGTCCGGAATCTCCTCCAGCCTGAGCCACGTCCAGAGAATTGAGCTTCAGACCTCCCTGAGTTTTTTCACCATGACACCGAAAACAGTGCTCACTCAGGATTGGTAAAACCTGGCTATGAAATTTCTCAGCCACTTTGAGTGGTGTCTTTGATGAGGCTTCCAGGGCGGACTGAGACTTGGCCATCAGAAACGCATCAATCGGATGAAGCTCTTTGAACTGTTCCGGGATAGCTGGGGCAGGGTGTTGCTCGGCCCACTGACTGGCCAATTCGTGTCTATTCTTCCAGAAGTCTTCTTGGCTCTTCGCGGCAATTCGACGTCGGCGATCATCAAACTTCAGTCGTTCTATCGTTTGCTGAGCGAGTAAAGATTTCACAGTTTGATCGTCGAGATGTTGCTTTTGTTCAGAACTTGGCTGGAGAAGAACATAGGAGGTTCCATCAGCAGTTTCGATGGCGACGCATGTTTCGCCAGGATCAGTGCGAAATTTGCTGCCTCCGATCAGCATCTCCAGAACAACACGATATGTTCTCTTATCACTGGCACTGAATTCTCCAAAAATCTCCTGCTGACGATGCTCGGCTATTCGCAGTCCTGGCTTCGGGGGATCGGCTGGTGGAGTTATCTCCTCAAAGCCATCTTGAGCGCTTTTGATGGGGACCGACTTCGCAATCAGTTCTCCCTCCACCCAAAGACGGCTCAGTCCCCGAACACGCATCAGGAATCGGTGTTCCCCTTGAGTAAGTGGAACATCTGCAGCCATTCTGACCAGAACGGGAGCTTTCCAGTTTTCTCGAATCCCCCATGAGTCATACCGTTGAGGTAACTGATCGAGTAGAAAGGAGTTCGTTTGCCAACGCAAGGTTTCTTGCGGAATCGATTCGCCGTCATTGAGCCAGCGGAGATGGGACGGCATTGCTTCATGAAACGTAAGTTGAACGACATCTTTCGGTAGTTCACCCAACTCCGGCATCACTGCAGGAAGTGGCCCAGCGAGAAGTTTCTGATTCGGCCCCTGATAGCGAGATTTCAATGTCTCAGCGGAAAGTGCCTGGCGATGGATTGAGACTTCATCCAATACTCCCCGAAAACTATTCGAAGCCGAGCCTTTTAAGGCAGAGCCAATCCAGATGGCATCGTTATCGGTTGTCGGAATATTTCGGGTTGGCCCCCCGACGTCCCATATTCCTGTAACTTGCTGACCATCAATCACTCCCAGGAGACTCTCTGGTTCACCAAATCGATAAGCTATCGCGATATGATGCCATTCTTTTCCGCGAACGAATCCATGTTCTGAAATCCATCGATGCCAGTTGGAATCACTGGAAGCCGCGCCGGCGGGCTGAGGGATCGTCGAAAACAGAAAACTGATGCGGGCTCTTCCTTCAATCATGCAAATGCGTAACGACCAGTTTTGATTGTTCACACCAAAACCAGGATTTCCCGTCCGGCCTTTCCCTATCACGTAGACATTTTCCCCATTATTAATTTGATCGACCTTCACCCACGCTTCCAGCGTGATTTCATCGCCATTGGTGAAGTCGAATGAGCTATCCGTTCCCGGGTCATCGAAAGTAAAGCGGGCGCCTTTGCCGTCGAGTTGCACAGCTGTATTGTTCTCTGAGAAGCCGGGATACTCCGGAGCGCGAGGTCCTGCGACATCCCGGTGAACACCGCCGTGCGATTCCAGGCGAGTCGATTCCTCATTCCCGAATCCCCAATAAGCAACGGGCTCAGTGTCATCTGCAAGAAGCGACTGAGCTGATGCAAATACGAATAAAACGAATAAGGGCATTGCTCGCACTGATTGTTTAATCAGAGAACAGGGCCGTTTGAAATTGAAAGGTAACGAACGCTTCATGACTTCTCCGAGCTATTTTCGGCATCAATTCGAGATGCTGATTCAGGCGGGATTGAACGAGTCAGCCAGGCTGACACAGTCAATTGATCAGGATCAGTTAATTCAGGGCTAATTATTGGGACTCAACGGCGGTAGACCCGCTATGAATACAGGGTCGACTTTCGAAGCTTTTCCAGAAACCGCATGTTGAAAGAAGAGTTCTTCCACGTACTCTCCTTCTACATATCCCATTTCAGAAAGGTCTATTCCCACTCCAATTACACGAAAGTGTAAATGACTCACATCCACTTTGAGGGAATCTTTGTAGGATTTTAGATCTTCAAGGGAAACGGCCGTGTTGGGATATCGGTGAGACCAGAGCATCGTCAATTCCCGTAATGATGGGGAATTCATAGTTAAGTCGAACTTTGTGACGGTCAATGGTTTTAAATCCGTTCGGTTTGAAACCGGATAAACATGAAAGGGGTCGCCGTCCGGGGGATTGGTGTACAACTGGACTTCAAAGAGAACGACATCTGGGCCGGCTTGATTTACGACGGGATTTTGAAATCGGATTCCCAGCCCGGGAGGACCTGCGGAGTCATCATTGGAATGAGAATCAAAATCAGGGATACGATCAAGTGGAATCGGCTGACCACCAAAATTTATAAGTCCAGTTGTTAGATTACGATCTTCCAACCAATCAGCCGGACGGATTGGTGGAGTCCGAGTTCCTGACATATATCCATTGGATTCTGGTTCAGGATCAGACCGAAACCAGGTGACTTCAATCGGTATTAATTCCTCTGCGGAATATTGATGAAGGAGACCATTTCGTTGCACTTTAAGCGAAATCAGTTTATCGACAGAGGATTCTACCGTAGACGATGCCTGATAACTCACCAGTCGATCGGGAAGCTGGAAACGATAAGGCTGAGGATCAAATCCCGCTTTTTGTCCAATATGATCATGGAACCCACCAACACGAGCCGCTTCGCCATCGGTTAACTGAATGAACTCTGTGTGTTCTTCATGGGCAGGTCCTGGCTTGTCTGTGGTTATCCGATCATCAGGGTTCTGAGGAGTGGAATAGAGATCGGCTGCTCCTTCAATTACATGCACTTCTGCTTCGTTATTATCCTGGACATTCACATAGAAACGCGTGCCGCGGTCAATCACTTTGGTTACCGGCGTAATCACTTCAAACCCCTCAGCTCCCGGAGGAGCATGAACTGAGCAAGCGCCCGTGTTCAGGACCAGGCAGTTCTCTGTTGCGACCTGAAAAATAGAAGGTCCCTCGATAATTGTTGTTGCTCCCGAGGGGAAATTCAATTTTACGATGCCACTTTGCAGCATGTAGTCTCGACACAGTTCCACACCAGATCCAGTGGCTAGAACCGACTGATCAAAAAATCTTGCCCGGACTTCTCCCGTAAGAATCACATTTGATTTTTTTGGTAATGATGATGAGGAATCCTGTTTGGCAATCGTATCGACTCTCACTTCATTTCTGACAAACAGTCCAATCGCGATTAATAGTGAAGCGACTGCAAATCCCAGTGATGCAAAAATGAGTTTTCGAGAAACCGAAATGTCTGATCGGCCTGAAGAGAAGGGAGAGGGAAATGACTGATTCGCCGCATGGGGCGAGGTTGGTATAGATTCAGAATCAGCCACGCTCTCTTCTTGAAATTTTCCGGCACGGCCATAGGCATCCAGTCGAAAGAGATCATGAATGGCAGCAGTGCGTAGCTGCACTTGTTGAAACAGTTTTTTTCTGGCGGGATTATTACAGATCGCGTCCTCAAGTTCTTGAACCTCGGAAGGACTTAAAGAACCATCCTGGAAACGCATGATTGTTTCCAGAAATTCAAAATTCTCATCGTCTTCCGACGCGAGTTTCATTTGAGAATCATTCATAACTGCTCTCTCCGCCAGCAATGGCTAATCGTGTCTGAATGCATTTCTCAAGTAAGCTGTAAATTCGAGCTAATGCCTGATAAACAGTGGCTGGTTTTCGACCCAGGATATTCGCAACATCAATTCCCGATCGGCCTTCAAAGTATCGCAATTGCAAGATCCTGCGATTATTAGGAGTCAATTCCTCCAGGCAGTAGGCCATTGCATCACGCGTCTCCGTCATGCACTCATCCTGACTTCCAGGCCAGTCTTCCGAGAGCGAACTTAAAGCCGCTTCAGAAAGTCCATAGTACTTACCGTCACGCGAACGGATGACATCAATCGCTCGGTTTTTGCACAGAACTCTGGCCCACTTCAACAAATGATCTCGCGATTCAAAGTGTTCTTCTCGTAGCAACGTCTTAACACAAGTATCCTGAAAAATATCTTCAGCCATGTGAAAGCTCCGCACAATCGTGACGACAAATGCAGTCAAAGCTAATCGCTCTTCAAGTAAAATCGCCGTCGCTTCTTCTCGAGTCAGCAAAGAACCATTCCTTCTAATTGATCATCTCAAAGTAATAACGATGGAGTCAGGCTTCTCTCGACAATTTTACATTGCTTTGTGCAGAATTGTGCCGCTGTACTGCCATATTTTTGAGATGTCTCTTTCTGCAATCGATTCAATTCAACAAAAGTTTTGCTTTGAATGAAATCGGGTAGGTTTCGATGATCCTACTTTATCCTTTCAAAAGAAATTGCGTCTTTCAGAATGTTCAAGAAAATGGAAAGGGGAGTCCTCGTCTCTGCACTTACGGTAAATTTATTATGTATTCATTTGGATACAGTATATCTACCCATGAAATGGGCGGTGTAATAAAATTATGAAATAATTGTCGAGAGAACAGATGGATATTCGTCATATGTTTATGTGGCAATGTCAGGTTCCGTAGCGTCTTATGCCTTATTCATTCAAATTGGATTAGTTCGTTTCTTCATAACCTGCTATGAGCCATAGGTTTGCATTATACAATATTTCGCGTCTTGTTACAGGAAGGCTCGCTTCATGTTCAAATTAGATCGTCAAAACAGACTGGGTTTCACACTGATTGAATTATTGGTTGTTATCGCGATCATCGCCATATTGGTAGCGTTGCTGCTACCAGCAGTTCAACAGGCGCGTGAAGCCGCTCGTCGCAGTTCCTGTAAAAACAATCTGAAGCAATTGTGTCTGGCACTTCATAATTACCACGATACCCATACCGTTTTTCCTATTGGGGAAGGTTTTGGCTATTCTGCTGTTGATCAAGGGGGTAGCTGCGACGCTGCACCTCGACGCGCTCCCTGGACGGTGTTAAGCCTTCCTTATCTGGAAGAATCCGCCCTGTATGAACAGTTCGATTTCAGCCAGAGATTTCTGAGTCTTTACACTGAAACTCCCTCTTCCGGTAACAATCATGACGCTTCAAACGTCAGTGTGAATGCCTTTCACTGTCCCTCGTTTCCCGCTGCTGATGGACTGCATACGAACTATTTTGGTGTGATGGGGGGAGGAGAAAATCTGGCAGATTGGGCTCACACCAGCAGACTCGGGAGAGCATTCTGGAACAACGGAACTTTGTATTTGAATTCCAATACAAAAATGCGGGATATCACAGATGGAACCAGTAATACTGTATTCATCGGAGAAACAAAGTACCAACTCGGTCCTAAAGGTCGAAGTGACGGTGTACGCACCGGTTGGGCTTCGACAGTACGCGGGTGTGTCAATCCAACTCCCGGTGTCACTGCTGCCGTCACCGATGTTCCCATCAATTCTTATATTGGTGACGGAAACAAGGATGACACGCTATTTGAAGTGGGAGTCAATTCTAACGATGCCAACTTCAGAGGCTCGGTCAACGGTGTGGCTTCCTCTCAGAACCTTCAGGGACGCGCCTTCGGTAGTGCTCATCAAGGAGGATGTCATTTCGGAGCGGTCGATGGCTCAATCCATTTTATCAGCGAGAATATCAATCTGCCCACATTACAATATCTTGCTATTCGTGACGATGGGCAGGTCATTGGTGGATTTTAATTCGATCCTGTTTGCACTTGATATTGTTATGGGCATCTCAGGGAACATCGCATACTGCACCGCCGGGAGTATTCGGACAGGCAGCAAAAATATGAATATAGCGGACACCACGCTCCACTACACGTTGCGAGATCAAACATTGACGGCCATAGTCTTTGGATTCTGCAAGGTTCAGGCCATAAGTTTCCTGCGTTTCGGCAGTTTCCTGTGACAAATCAAAAGCATCAGGAGCAGACGTTTGCATCCGGTAGGCAAGTTCAGAGTAATCCAGCCACGCGTTAAGATTCCGATCAAATGGTCGATCAGAAGCGTGGTTGAGATTTGCTGCATTCAATGTGTCGAGAAGTGATCGTTGAATCGTTCCGCTCAATTCCGCTTGTTATTCTCAACGGCTTCCGCCGAATGGCACTCGTAACAATGGGTGACCAGCATCGGGCGAATTTTGGCTTCAATTAAGTCAATCCCCTAACGGTTTGGCTCGGAAGCCTGAACGCCATCAGCGCAAGAAATAGCGAACATCGTTATGAAAAATATTCGCATAGTGTCTCTCGGAAAGGGATCTGTTCTACCTGAGTTGACTGAAGTCGATACGGGTTCGCTTTGCGGGCTTGCTTAGGAAGCGGAAGTAGAAGCTGATTTCGACAACTCGGAGAATAACCCATCCTATCCTTCGTCGCTGCCTAAGTGTGTGACCTGGGGTGATGGAACGCTTGACGGAATGTTGTTCTGTTTCTTCCTGGCAACTTCCTATAAAACCGAGGATTTGATTCACGTTGTCCTCGACAATCTCGGACATGATCTGAAGCAGCCCCGGAGCGAACGATGACCACCGCCAGGAATCGTAAACAGGTGCTGAAACAGGGAGCAGAATCTTCCGCTAAAAAACCTCCTGGAGGCGATACACGGGAGCACCTCCTCGACTGTGCACTAACTCTATTTGCAGAGAGAGGCTATGCCGCGACCAGCGTGCGTGACATCATTCACGCCGCTGAAGTCACTCAGCCGACGCTTTACTATTAATTCGAGGGAAAACTCGGACTCTTTCTGGAATTGCTGCGTGCCAAGTATGAAGCCTCACTGCATGAGCTTCAAAGCAGTATCGAGCAGATCGAGGGTTGCCGGGAACAACTGCATACCATCATGTCTGAGTCATTCGCTTACTGCTCGGCCGATGTGCGGGTTCCCCGATTCATGTTCCAGACAGCCTACGGTCCCAACATTCCGGGTGTGACGGAGCATCTGGAGCGACTGGGAAGTGAGAGATTCAATCTATTAAAATCAGTGATCGATCGCGGGATATCTTGTGGAGAATTCGCCAAAAATTCCGTTAAAGGTCTAACATTAGTCTTCTGCTGTCTCATGGATCAATACATCAACGTCCTTACGCGACTTGAGAATCAGTCCTCACAACTGACTCCAGAGCTGGCAGCCTGACTCATCGAACTGTTTTTCCAAGGGGAGAGTCGAAGATGAGCACGCGAATTCGTTGCGGATCGTAGTATTCTGTACGGATTTTGGTGCTCCAAATTTCCAATCGATTACAGAATTATCGACTCAAATAATGCCAGCTCAATGACAGAGTTCACTCTCCAATCGCGTCAATCCTTTGCTCGATGCTTGCCTCTGATCCTCTTCGCTGGGTCACTTCAAATTCTGTCCCAAACTGCGTAAAATCTCGTCCCCAAAGCACTGTACCAAGAACATGTGATATTCTGCAGAATACGATGTAAGGACAATACCGAAATGTCCAGGAATTTCCCCACTGCTCGCATTGATTGATTTGGTGACCGATCGGGAACCCGCCAAATATGTGGAATTTCTGAAGGCTGATAACAACAGTCTCTCCACACATTCTCTTGCTGCGAGTCATAACTTAGTGAATCGTCGTATTATGCGTAGATGATATTGCCCGGGAAACACGATATGTGTCAGCATGTTTCTCTGGATCGATTCACTCCGCTGCTTATTTGAACGTGGAGACAGGCCCTGAGTCTTGCTCATTTGGCGCAACGACTATTCCGCTGACGTATGTTTCAGTTCTATGATCCTCGGCGTATTGGATTAACGACGCCTCTCTGAATTACCGTTGAGCACTCGAACTTTTGGAAACCCTCTTATTTCACGACTTCCAGAATCAGTCCGCATACGAGTCGTTAAGAAGAGTGTTTTGTACGTCACCATTACCTTCATTTGAAATATCATTTCGTGCATCATTCGGCAATCGGCAAACCACTTACATTGGAAAAGCCTTGACAATTGTCTCCAGACAGACTTACGATGAAATTAACGATCATTCAATTGGGCCCCACCTGTTCTCCTCGTTCTGCGATGTCGCAGTTTCGGAATTTCTTGAGACGCACCAGGATCGTTAATTGTGTTCAGATTTTAAGGACATAATTGAGTATGCGTACGCTGCCTCGCTCCGTTCTCTTATTGTGGTCAGGTTTTCTCGCTCTAACCATCAATGTCTGTCAAGCTGAGAATGATCAGACTGAGATTTCGGTTACGACTACGAAAATCGATTTCAGTCGAGATATACGACCGATTCTTTCTGAAAACTGCTTTCATTGTCATGGTCCCGATACGAAACATCGTGAAGCAGATCTTCGGCTCGACCTGGCAGAAGCAGCAAAAGCGGATTCGATTGTTCCCGGGCATTCTGATCAAAGTGAATTTTATAAACGGATCAGTAGTACTGATTCTGATCTGAAAATGCCTCCCGCTGATTCGAACAAAGAGTTAACTCCCGAACAGAAGAAAATGCTTAAACGCTGGATTGATGAGGGAGCCGAATGGACCAGTCACTGGTCATTTCTTTCTCCAGAAAAATCAGAATTACCAACCGTCAAAAACAGTCAGTGGGTAAGTAATCCTATCGACCAGTTTGTTCTGGCAAATCTGGAATCAGAGCAGTTGCAGCCTTCGAGTGAAGCCAGCCGTCGTACCTTGATCCGCCGACTTACATTTGATTTGACCGGGCTGCCTCCCACAATTTCCGAGATTTATCAATTTCTGAATGATGAATCTCCCAATGCCTATGAAAATCTGGTTGACCGTCTTTTGAGTTCAAAAAAGTACGGCGAAAGAATGGCTTTGATGTGGCTGGACGCAGCTCGTTATGGTGATACGAGTGTGTATCATGCTGATGGGCCACGCGATATGTGGGCCTGGCGCGATCGCATCGTGCAGATGTATAACGAAAATCTTCCCTTTGATCAGTTTTCAACAGAGCAACTGGCGGGAGATTTGCTTCCCGGTGCAAGTCCCTTACAACGAGTCTCCTCAGGATTTAATCGGAATAATGGGACAACGGATGAAGGAGGCCTGATTCCGGAAGAGTATCGCGTTGAGTACGCCGTCGACAGAGTGAAAACGACTTCCATGGTTTGGCTGGGACTTAGTATGGAATGTGCTCAATGCCATGATCATAAATATGATCCGATTTCGCACGAAGATTATTATCGCTTCTTTGGGTTTTTCAATATCAGTGCTGACGCTGGTAGTCAAACACGGAATGGGAATGCCAAACCGACTGTAGAACTGGTTGATCCAGAAAAACAAAAGAAACTTCCCGAGGCACGTGCCCGCATCAAAGAAAACCAGATGCTAATCGCCGCTCGTCAAAAGTCAGCTGAGTCTCAGTTTACAGACTGGTTGGAGAAAATAGAAAAAGAGCAACTTGCAACGTCATCCGAACTCGAGGGGCTCATACTCAATTTCAGGCTTGATGAAGGCAAGGGAAATCAGGTTGTTGATCAAGTGGATCAAAAGCGTACGGGAACCATTCATGGTAAGGCTGACTGGGTAAAGTCTCCTTACGATCAGGGGATTCATTTTGATGGGCAAACCTATATTGATCTGGGGGATGTGTGTGATTTCGAACGGACAGATTCATTTTCCTACGGTGGCTGGATCAAACTCGATCCGAAAGGGAGCGGCGCGCTTTTAGCGAAAATGGATGATGCCAGTAGTTACCGTGGGTACGATATCCTCATCTCTGGTGAAAAAATCTCAGTGCATATCATCAATACGTGGCCGACGAATGCCATCAAGGTAACTACGGAGAAAAAACTCAAACCTTCTACCTGGCACCATTTGTTTGTAACCTACGATGGTTCTTCCAAAGCAGAGGGTGTGAAAATATATGTTGATGGTGAGTTGTGGAGCTGGAAGATTGAGCAGGATCGCTTAACGGAATCCATTCGTACCCCGAAAACGTTATTGATTGGCAGTCGTCACCCCAGTTCTCGTTTAAAGGGAATCATAGACGAAGTCTCCGTCTTCAACCGTGTGCTCAATCAATCTGAAGTAGAGACGCTCACTAAGCAACTTCCAATTACGACCATCCTGGCTGTATCTCCAGAGGAGCGAACGATAGAACAACAGCAGCAGTTGCTTAATTACTATCTGGAACAGAAAGACGAAGAATATATTGCGTTACTCAAGAAAAAGCAGGAATTAAAAGCAGAGGAGACAGAACTTCTCAAACCACTGACGTCGGTCATGGTCATGGAAGATATGTCCAAGCCTCGGGATACGTTTATTCTCGCTCGTGGGGCTTACGATGCTCCCACCGAACAAAAAGTCGAACCAGGGACACCAGCGGTTTTGCCTCCGATGCCAAAAGACGCTCCCCAAAACCGCCTCGGTTTAGCACAGTGGCTTTTTGCAGAGAATCATCCCCTCACGGCTCGCGTCGCTGTGAATCGGTATTGGCAGATGTTGTTTGGGACAGGGCTAATCACAACACCGGAAGATTTCGGCTCGCAGGGGGCATTCCCAAGTCATCCACACTTACTGGACTGGCTGGCTGTTGATTTCAGGGAATCAGGCTGGGATGTTAAACGGATGCTCAAACTAATGGTGATGTCGTCTACTTATCGGCAGACATCGGATGTGTCGCGGGCTGCCTATTTACGAGATCCTGCCAATAGACTATTGGCACGCGGTTCGCGTTTTCGATTGCAGGGAGAAATGATACGCGATAGCGCGCTCCTTATCAGTGGATTGCTTAACACAAAAATGGGAGGCCCGGGAGTAAAACCCTATCAGCCGCCCGGGCTCTGGAAAGAAGTCGGTTTGGGGGGGAATCCTCAATTCGTTCAGGATCACGGCGATAAACTGTATCGCCGCAGTTTATACACTTATTGGAAACGATCAGCACCCCCTCCATCGATGCAGATCTTTGATGCACCAACAAGGGAAAAGTGTACGATCCGGCGACCCCGCACGAATACGCCTCTCCAGGCGTTAGTCACAATGAATGATGTCCAATATGTGGAAGCGGCACGTCATCTTGCAGAGCGAATGCTGAAAGAGGGAGGGGCAACCAGTGCCGAACAGGTTGGTTATGCCTTTTTACTGGCAACGGCCAGAGAGCCTCGACCATCAGAAAGTTTAGTGCTTCTGCATCTTTATGAAGAAAGTCTAATACACTATCAGGCCAATCCTCAAGCTGCTGAAGAATTGCTCAACATCGGAGAGTCGCCCCGCGATGAAGATCTGGATGTCTCTCAACTGGCAGCCTGGACGATAGTGGCCAACATGATTCTCAATTTAGACGAAACTTTAACTCACGAGTAAATCGCAATGAATCCTCTGGAAGAATACCAGCGACAGTTAACGCGTCGACAATTATTGTCACGCTCCCGTGGATGCCTGGGGGCGGCGGCACTGGCATCGTTGTTGGGAGACGTTCCCAAACTCTCCGCTGCCAACCAAACCTATTCAGATCAACGCGGGGCACTCGGCTTACCTCATTTTGCACCCAAAGCGAAACGGGTGATTTATCTTTTCATGGCTGGTGGTCCCAGTCATATTGACCTTTTCGATTACAAGCCTGAGTTGAAGAAAATTCATGGGACAGAATTGCCAGACTCTATTCGAAAAGGACAACGAATCACGGGAATGACCAGCGGGCAAAAATCGTTTCCCTGTGTCGCACCGATGTTCAATTTTAAACGCTACGGCGAACGGGGAACCTGGATTAATGGAGACATCCTGCCACACACGGCTTCCATCGCAGATGACATTTCTATTATTCGTACCATGAATACCGAAGCCATCAATCATGATCCTGCGATTACATACATCAATACGGGGACACAACAGTTGGGACGTCCCAGTTTCGGGGCGTGGTTGAGTTATGGACTAGGCAGTCCTAACAAAGAGCTGCCCGCTTATGTGGTGATGATATCCGTTGGCAATGCACCAGGGCAGGCACTCTATTCACGGCTCTGGAGCAGCGGCAACTTGCCCTCACGACATCAGGGAGTTCAGTTTCGTAGCGCTGGTGATCCCGTTTTGTATCTCTCTGACCCCAAAGGATTGGACAGAGGACTGCGTCGTAAAATGCTGGATGGACTGGCAAAGATTAATGCCGAAAAATCCCAGATTTCGGGAGACCCGGAAATAGAAGCACGCATTGCGCAATACGAAATGGCGTACCGGATGCAAACTTCGGTCCCGGGTTTGATGGACTTGAGTGGAGAAACGAAAGCGACATTTGATATGTACGGCCCTGATTCAGAGAAAAAGGGAACGTTCGCGGCGAATTGCATTTTAGCACGTCGGATGGCAGAACGCGGCGTGCCCTTCATTCAGCTCTTTCAACGTGGTTGGGATCAGCATGGGAATCTCCCCCAGGCAATTCGTAATAATTGTGATAAGGTGGATCAGCCCGCAGCTGCCCTCGTCAAAGATTTAAAACAACGTGGGTTATTAGACGATACGGTTGTCATCTTCGGTGGTGAATTCGGTCGAACAATTTATAGTCAGGGAAAACTGACGAATGATAATCACGGCCGTGACCACCACGGTCGCTGTTTCTCAACGTGGGTGGCTGGTGGCGGATTTAAGCCGGGCATTGATTACGGAGAGACTGATGATTATTGCTATAATATTGTGAGAGATCCGGTGCATATTAACGATTTAAATGCCAGTGTTCTGCACTGTCTGGGCATTGACCATAATCGCTTTTCCGTGAAATATCAGGGTCTCGATCTCAAGCTCACAGGAGTTGATGGTGCCCGTGTCGTCAAAGGATTGCTTTCTTAGACAACTGATGTAAAAGCTGGATATTAAAGGGGGCAGGGATTGTCATGGGGATGGGATAATTTGATTTCATATAGAATACAATGTTGAAGAAGGGAGCATGGATTTCAAAGTGCAGGGGAGTGGAATTCGGGATCGATGCACAGAATACTTCAGACGATTGAGTGACCAGACACGATCAGAATGTTGAACACATTGTGTGTCGGGAACTCGGACAAAAAATAACAGAATGTTGTGACAATCAGCAGAGTTAGAGATCTTCTTTCCCTCGCAGCATTTTTGAAGATTGTTTTCAAATTAAAATAATGCCACACGAATATTTGTATTGGAAATAGCATCATCAATCGAGTGGATTTCCGCTTCAGTGATTACTGGCAAATGCATTGGTTATCGCTGAGTGGTGATGAGTTTTCAATTCCGCAAGCTGCAACTCGGACTGCATAAGGATCAACGAGAAGTCGAAATCCTTTAGGCGCACATCAGTAATAGTCAGTGAGTTGAGCGTTACCCACAATGCGATCCGTTCCTGTGCCACAGCCAGCATCGCTTCAAGTTCCACAACCCGACTCAGGTCCGAATATTCCAGTAGTGAATCATTGAGCTTGAACCGACCAATTTTCTCAGCGAGCCATGCCGCTCCCTGTTTCAACTGCCCTTGGATGCTCACTTCAAATTCCAGGCATTGAAAAACCTTCTCAACGATCTCTTTTTGTATTCGGAGATCAGACAAGAATTGTTTTAAGAAGGAACCAAGTCCTGAGTGACGGTTGCTGTTAAAGCTGCGTTCGATGAGTTCCATTTCCCCGACAATCATCGACAAATGATCGTCGAGATAAATCCGCATTCGCTTTTCGTGCATTAATAAACTCGCTTGTTACTAAGTAATCAATTTATGTCAATCTCCGATGACACGACATACGCAATCAGTCTAACTGTCAAGCACATAAAAGATGCATACGTGTGTCAAGAAATCCATTTACTACGAATTACTGTCAACTCAGTGCTTTAAATATTATTGATTACCAAACCTGAACCTATCTGGCGATTTCTTGTCAAACGAATACACCTTTATTACCACATTATCAGAGAAAAGATTGAAATGAACCCAAAACAAAACTCACTCATTGGAACTTCATACATGAAACTACCAGATCATCGGTCATTGAATAAATGCGAAAAAATAAATCACGAGTGGTCAGCGAAGAATTAGATCGTGAGTTGCTGAACCATATTCGAGGGCTTGGTCTTTCGACGGTTGAAGCCTATCGGGAATGGTGCGATCAAAATGGATTCAGCCGAAAACTCAAGAAGAGTTGGAATCAGCGTTGTCAGGAACGCAACTTCTCCCGTCAGTCTGTCGCAATGGAAAGGCTGCAAAGTCACCGCCGTGAAAGTCGGAATCAGTCAGATGTTCTTCGTGAAGTGATTGCTGGAGAACGATCAGAAAACGAGGTGACTCTACCTCACCTGAAACGGCTATGTGAGAATCTTCGAATAAGCCGTCGACCAAAGCATGAACGGCAAGTGAATCGAAAAGTCTTGCTTCGATTGTTCGAACATCTTCACAACTGTCGAGCCAAATTCTTTGACGGCTCACCAGCGGTCGCTTCATTGGGGCAAATTTCGGGGAATACCTACGTCGAAGCTCTCGCTCAGATTGCAGCGAACTCTTCTTCATGGCAGCGACCTGTCGAAGACTGGAAGCCACGCTCGCATAGTTCCTCTCGACAATTTGCGTCTCTCCTTCGACATCTATTCGTAAAGTATGACGATGTTCCTCTATTTCTTGATACCGTCTGGTTCACAGGCAATCGGAAAGATGCTGCTGAACGACGTTTCTGGTATATCCACGTTGGTCGAGGACAGAATATCCGCCATTGCAAGTTGCCAATCCCGTTAACGAAGAAGATGGCTCATCTCTTCATGCGGTCTCCGAATGAGTTGACCATCGATCAAGCGCTCCGTTGGGCGCAAGTTCTTGGGTTGGGTGGGGATGAACATCTTGCAAGAGCCATCATTGGAACCAGACTGATCGATCAGTTTCAGAATGATGAATTCTGGTCTTCCGTGATTCGCTGGTTCATTTCTCATCCAATGTTGGATCGAACTCATGTTGGTCCAATTATCGATTACCTCCAGCATCAGCGGTTTGTTCCAGAGCATATTTATATTGCAAATGGACATCGAGAAGAAACAAGTCCGCCCCAGCCAAATTTGTCGATGAATGGTCGAACTCCAGAATCATTATTGCGTCAGGTCCATGATTGGCATCGCAAGTTGAATAATGATAACCGATATCAGATTCAACAGTGGAAGTCTTCAGGGATTCAGAATTATGAATTCATGGAAGGTTCTGAGAAAAAGGGGACATTGAGATGTTGGACAATACGTGAATTGCTCAGCAGCAAAGCATTGCTGACTGAAGGGCGACAAATGAAGCATTGTGTGGCGACCTATGCAGATTCCTGTGCACGAGGATATTGCTCGATCTGGACAATGGAAGTCGAATCCTTCGGACGAATGTCAAAAGCTGTTACTGTCGAGGTTCGTAAGTCTGATCGAATGATCTGTCAGATTCGAGGTAAGGCTAACCGATTGCCCAATGATAAAGAGAAACAAATTATTCAACGTTGGGCTGAATCAGAAAGTTTGCGTGTTGCGAGTTATATTTGAGTTCCTGACTATTTTAGTCAGCGAAAAATAAAGATCCTGAAAATAAATGACGTTTATTGAGGAATCAGGTATCTTCTGAGATGGTCGGGCTATTGTCGAGGTTCCTTCTAATTCTTGAAATCTACTTCGACAGCTACCCGACCATTTAATTTATTCATTATGGAAATGATCACCGAAAATCATATTAATCTTTCGAAACGGCTACGGGTACTCAGATGGTGAAGTCCTATGTCGGGGGATTGGTGAAGTCGTTCGAGAGGAAGGCGGCGTAACTGTTGGGGGTAATCGTTATCGCCGTTTCTTCTCAGTCAGGGATCCATTGATCGTTCACGACTTCGTCGTAGATCTTGAAACCAGCCTTCAAATAGTTTGGTAGTGCAGCCGGATGGTCTAAGTCACAGGTGTGCACCCACACTCGTTGCGGACTAAGGCTCCATGCTGTTCTCAATACGTGGTTCAGGAAGTATTTCCCCAATCCCTGACCAGTTGCTTTGGGGATAAGTCCAAAATAAGCCAACTCGATTTCGCCTGCCCGGCGCCTATTAAGTTCTGCGTAGCCCCAAGGCTCATCCGCGACTGTAATAACCAACACGTCTACAAGCTCGTGATGGATAATCGTCAGGAGTTCCTTATCTCGCATCAATAAGCGATCGACCCAGTAGAACGATGAGCCAACCTGTTGATAGAGACACCGATAGAACTCGACTGTCGGACTATCAACTTTAGAAATCTTCATGTCATAGCGGGGTGCGATGATCTCAATCACTGGCGACGAAAACATTTGCAGATAGGTGGTTTTGGTTTTTATTACAGGCATCACCTCTTTGTAATCGTGGCCAGCAACAGACGCAATCCTCGAAACAAATAAAGGCGGAGGGGTAGTCACTCATTCGATCCACTTTCAGTTATTATTTACCATCCAATCCGATTGGCGTGCCATAGGTTGAAACGCTGACAATGGAAGCCTTTGACTCTAAGGGGTATGCTTGTGGACTGGGGTATTCCTTTGCGTGGAAGGATGCAGACTGCACGTTAACTTTGACTCTGAGTATGCTCACTTATGAAACATTATCTCTTCTCATGTCTCCTGATCTTCACTCTCGCGAGTTCTCTTGCGATTCCTGCATTTGCCCAAAAGATGCCGCGAGAAGATGTCATTGATGTCCCCGCGATCGGCGAGGGGTTGTGTGTCAGTAACGTCTTCCAGACTAATATGGTGCTCCAACGGGATCAGCCGATTCATGTCTGGGGCTGGGCCGATCCTGACGAGCAGGTCATGGTCGAGTTTGCCGGCAGTGAAGCATCGACCAAGGCTGGCAAAGACCGTGCGTGGAAAGTTACTTTGCCAGCAGTTTCCGCAAATACAAAACCTCAGCAGATGGTGCTGAAAGGCGAGAGTGAGTCTCTTGTACTCGACAATATCCTCATTGGTGACGTCTGGGTACTCGGCGGGCAAAGCAACATGGAGTTTGAGCTTGCCAAAGTAGAAAATGGTCCCCTTGAAATCATTTCCGCAAACTTTCCCGAAATCCGCATCCTGACTGTTCCCTACGGTCAGGGACCAGAACTCAATATGGGCTTTCCCCGTCTGTACCAGTGGAGCGATTGGTCCGGTCGGCATTTCCGTAAAGGGGACTGGGATGTTTGCAGACCTGAGATCGCCCGAGAACTTTCAGCCATTGGCTACGTTTTCGCGCGAAGAGTCCACAAGGCTAGCAACGTGCCCATCGGTGTTATCGACGCATCTCGCGGTGGAACCACTGTGGAAACTTGGACCCCGCTTCCCGTGCTGCGAGCAATGAGCAGCGAACCAACCAAAGCCAAACTCGCGTCATTCGATGAGGCTGCCGCTGCGTGGAACCCTCAGACGGATTTGGAGAAACGTATCGCCAGTCACCGCCAGTGGGTGGAAAGGCAGGTCAAAGAGGGGAATCCGATTCCTGTCGATAAGAAACAGGAGCCTGGCGATCTCCAACCAGGTCCGATAGGCAACCATAACTTTCCAGGACACTGTTACGCGGGCATGATTGCGCCGCTCTCTGGGCTCTCCGTCAAAGGAGCGATTTTCCATCAGGGATACAATAACGCTTTTGAGGGTTCTGTCGGTGTGGAAATGTACCGAGATATCTTCCCGGAAATGATCAGGGCATGGCGCGTAGCGTTTAACAATCCCGAAATGCCATTCGGCATACTCTCGCTCTGCACTGATGGCTACCCGCAGACACGCGACGATTACTGTGAGAAGATGTTCAATGCTGGAATCGAAATCCGGGCTGCTCAGTATCAGACCTTCCTTGATTTTCACAATGCGGGTGATCGGAACGTTGGATTTGTAAGCACCTACGACCTGCGCAGACGCTGGTATCATCCCCAACTCAAGATTCCTGCAGGCGAGCGAATCGCGCGGTGGGCACTCGCGACCCAGTACGGCTTTGACAGTCAGGTTCAGTGGAAGCCACCGATGCTTGTAAGCATGGAGAAGGGCGATGGGACTCTGTTGCTCAAGCTCGACACCGACGTTAGCGATCCACAGGATGGCGTTATTGAGGGTTTCGCCATCGCTGGTGAGGACCGCAAGTTCCACCCTGCCAACGTCGCCTATGCTGAGAAAGGCAAAGATAATCGCGGGCGGATACAATACGACTACAAGCAACTCATCCTCACAAGCCCAATGGTGCCTACTCCCACTCAATTCCGTTACGCCTGGGGGCGAAACCCTTTGGCTAACCTCCAGGCGACTGGCAACAAAGATTTGCCCTTCGCCACTCAGCGAAGCGACGACTGGATGATGGAAGAAGTTCCTCTCGGCGTGCTTGGGGAAGAAGTATCACTTCCGCTTTCCGGTGGTGACCGAAACAAGATTATCCAGGCATTGCGTAGGCAGGACACGGCACGTCGCCTGAAGGAGGCTGAGAAGGTTATTCAGACCAACTGACCGGATTTAAATCCCCATATACGAAATTCAGGTGTTTTCATTGCTACGGGGCTCAAACACGAGATGTAATAATATCGAATAGTCGTGTTAGCGAGTCTCGATGACTACAGTGAAGTTGATGAAAGAAACCATTAAATAAACTGGGAGCGGCATTGGCATGATTTTCACTTCTACTTCAACAACGAGAATCCGATTCCTCAGTGTTATTCCCTGTTTTTTCTTATTAGCGATATTGATTGGTCATCAATCGTTGGTGGCCGACTCTTTGAAGCCTTTGCATAATGGACGTGCACCTAAAAGTGTCGATGAACTGTGGGAAGGTTACGATCCGAGAGCCGAGCCGCTGAATGTCCAAGTCGACCGGGAATGGACCGAAGATGGCGTGGACTACCGCTATGTGCTGTATTCGATTGGCACGTTTAAGGGTAAACCTGCGCGAATGGCCGCTTTCTATGGATTTCCGACAGGAGCTCAAAGAAAGCTCCCCGCCGTGTTGCACATGCACGGCGGCGGACAAAGGGCGTATCTCGGTGTAGTCAAGCAATATGCTCAGCGTGGTTACGCTGTTCTTTCGGTCAACTGGGGTGGGCGCGAAATGGAGGGTGCGAATCCCGGTGACCCGAATACTGACTGGGGCGCGATCGATCCGACACAGAATAACGTCTCAGGATATAACAGCCTGATGCCCAGAGAAAACACCATTGATGAAGTCGAGTCGCCCAGAAACAACAACTGGTTCCTGCTAACTAGTCGTCCCTGAATAACCCAGA
>DEML01000115.1:94326-118077 GCA_002359185.1 Planctomycetaceae bacterium UBA2671 | reverse complement strand
AGAGTTTTTCAACGGGCTGCTAACACTGATTCAAACTCATTTACGATTTATGTTGAATTAATAGATGAAGGGATTTTCGTTCTTCGCCCCACGACAGGGCAGAAGTTATCTGAAAACAAATTTAAATTGTTGGCAACTTCTGACTACGATCCAGACTTGGAGACGTGGAGATTTAAGCCTGAGACAATTGTTGAATGCGAATGGGAGAAACACAATGGGGAATTGCATTTAGTGGCTAAGTCTCAATCGACCTAATTTTGACGATGGCGTTTTTGAACTAAAAACACAAGAAATTTAGTTCATCCCTGTCACTAAAGAAGCAGCCGAGTATCTCAACTCCCCACCGACAATCACATGCTCAACTCCGCCTTTAAGTTCCATATTCGCAAAAGGAGTTCTTCTTCCCTTGCTCAGGAAATTTTCGGGATCAATTGTCTGGGTCCTCGAAGGATCGAGTATCGTAATATCGGCAACCGCATTATCGGAAAGCGTGCCCGAATCAATTCCCAGAATTCTGGCTGGATTGATGGTTAACTTGGCAATCAAATCGAGCCAGGAAAGCAGATTTGTTTCGATCAATCGGGTAATGCAGGCGGGAACCAGAGTTTCGAGTCCGACAACTCCAAAGGGAGTTTGATCCAGCTCACAGGTGATTTTTTCCTCGGCATAGGGTTGATGGTCGCTGGTGATGACATCGATCGTGCCATCCTGCAAACCTTCAATGAGCGCCTGAATATCCTCAGCTGTGCGGAAAGGGGGATTGACTTTATACTTGGAATGAAATGTCTGCAGATCTTCATCTTTGAAGTAAAGATGATGCGGCGTGACATCAGCCGTGACGCGAATTCCAAGTTCCCGCGCTTTCCGAATCTGCTTGACACCCAGTCCTGTCGTAATCCCCATCAGATGCAACTGACCGCCTGTTATCTCAGCGAGCGTAATGTCGCGATTGATCATAATCGTCTCAGCCGCAGCTGGCATCGGAGGCAAACCGAGGAGCGTGGAATAAAATCCTTCGTGCATCAGGCCATCGGCTATCAATTCCGGCACCTGAGCATGATGAAAAATCGGCCGATTCATCATCCCCGTATATTCTAAGGCTCGACGCATTACTTCGGAATTAGCGATCGTCTGCTTGGCATCGCTGAAAGCTCGCGCGCCACCTTCAAGAAGTTGTCCAATTTCAGCCAGTTCTTCTCCACGACATTGTTTTGTTACTGCTCCAATCGGAATGACATGACAATTGCGGGCACGATCGGCCTGCAGAATCACAAACTCAGCAGCTGCCCGATTATCCATCGGCGGCTCAGTATCCGGCATGCAGGCGATTGTCGTGAATCCCCCCGCTAAAGCGGCAGCCGTTCCCGATTCAATCGTCTCATCTTCCTCACTCCCCGGTTCCCGCAACGATACCCGCATATCAATTAAACCGGGCGTAATCATCTTATCCGTCGCATCAATCACCAGATCAGCATGAACATCATTGCCAGGATTGGTCTGAATTCGTCCCTCAATAATCAACAGCGACGCGACCTCATCACGGTGATTAGCCGGATCGATCACACGCCCGTTATTAATCAGAATGCTAGCCATGAATGTAAATTCTAATCACAAGAATATTTTTTAACCACGAAGGCACAAAGGCACGAAGAGGTTAACTTTTCAAGAAGTCAAATAGGAACCCAACGCTTTGAATTTGATGTTTATTTGTTACAGAACTCTTAGTGTCTTCGTACCTTAGTGGTTCAAATCTTTTTCATTTTATATTTTTTAAGTCATGCACTTGGTTCAAAAACTCTTGCTCAATTTGGCGTCTTGGCGGTTCCATTCAGATTATGCTATTCAAATGAGTGAAACTTGCGGCTCTGGAGGGAAGGACAGCAATTCCTGCTGACGTCTGTGGAGTAAATAAAGAGCAGCCATCCGTACGGCCAGACCATTACTGACCTGATCGAGAATCACAGAATGTTTACCATCAGCAACATGCGGTGTAATTTCGACTCCTCGGTTAATCGGCCCCGGTGCAAGAATCACGACATTTTCCCGTGCCCGTTTCAATCGGGTGGCATTCATTCCGAACAGGTGAGCGTATTCCTGAATCGATGGGAAGAATGCGCCTCGTTGACGTTCGAATTGAATCCTCAATAAATTGATGCAATCAACTCGCGGGATCACGTCGTCTAAGGAATGCGAGACTTCAACACCCAGTTTTTCAATTTGCGGAGGAATAAGAGTAGCCGGTCCGCAGACGATCACTTTGGCCCCCAATTTGGTCAAGCCCCAGATGTTTGAGCGTGCAACTCGGGAATGCCGGATGTCTCCCACCAGGGCAACCGTTTTTCCTGTGAGATCACCGCAACGTTCCCGCATGGTCATCACATCGAGCAATCCCTGCGTCGGATGTTCGTGTGTTCCATCCCCCGCATTCAGGACAGGGGAATTCATACGCTGCGATAAAAACAGTTGAGCACCGGGTGTCTTATGACGCACCACCATGAGCGAAACGCCCATCGCTTCGATATTGCGGGCGGTATCGAGAAACGATTCCCCTTTCGAGAGACTGCTGCCCGAGGGAGAGAAATCGACAGTGTCGGCTGAAAGGCGTTTGGCCGCTAGTCCGAAACTGGTGCGTGTCCGCGTCGAAGGTTCAAAAAACAGATTCCCGACAACAGTCCCTTTGAGCAGACCGAGTTTGGAATGACCTTCTGCTGCCAGCCGTTTGAACTCGGCTGCCTGATCAAGAATTAATGTGATCTCTTCACCTGATAAATACTGCAATCCCAATAAATTCGATTGCGTCCAGGGAATCGGGCCTTCTTGAAAGTAATCGCGAAATGAAACCATGTGCGCGGTTCTGTTGGGGATCGTGTTTGTGGTGTGTGTAACTGATTCTACAAAGGAACGTTTTCCTCGTCGAGGATGCCACAACCTGCTTCTTTGGTTTCAATAAAATTACAGCATTATATACGGGAATGGGTGGCTGGGGTCGAAGCGAAGCGAAGCCCCCAGAGGTCGATTATTCTGGGGGCTCACTGCGTTCGCCCCCAGACACCCACCGCTTCACTAAAATGTAAATCGCCCAAATATGTCGAAATCGTGAGCTGTTGCAAGTAACGGTATTGAATCATTCGTTATGTCGATACTGAGAGAATCGCGGATGAGTTGTATAAATCGTATCATTACGAGAAGTGAAGCGATTTCCACTACTTTATCATGAGTTTTGTATTCGTAAATTTTGCTTTCTATGTACCAGCGAAAGTCATCCTGTGTTTTTTCAAGACCACACAGTGTGAGTTGATCCCAATTGGGGGATATCCAATCGCATAACCAATCCATGTCCTCAGTATCGTCGGAATAAATTGTGTAAGCAAAAGAATCGAAGTACCAGCGATCATAATTAATGTCAAATCCGTTCATTTCCAGATAAACAGCACGAACATCAAATTGATCTTGGCAAGCACAAACAAATTTTTCGATATGGTTAAATACTTCAAGTGGTGAGTTCGTGAAGTGTGACACTGCAAGAGAGGAAAAGCGATCAGATGTTGCAGATTGGAGCAGTGATTCGAGTTCAACTGCGGCACCATCGATATTGTTCGATAGCAGATAGTTATTGATATTTTCCCAAAGGTCAACATTCATAATTGTTATCCTGACCAAATCATTCGGGGGTGCACTCCAATACTTGAATTTGAGTTTGTTATTTATGAACTAAAAGCTCGACAAGCATTTTCACCGTCCGTTCCAAAGCTTCATAAGGAATCGTATGCGGCCCTTGAAACGGCAAAAATTCGACCTCCTGTCCATTCTCGTTCAGCAAATCTTTCAACAAGACAGCCGCTTCGTAGGGGAGAATTGGATCCTGTGTTCCATGAGACTGCAGAATAGGGAGTTTTGTTTTTTTCTGAGCCAGTTTCTGCCAGTCTTCCAGACAGATTGTCGTTCCGGAATACAGACAAAGCCCTGCCGGTTGATCGGAAGTTCTCAGGAAGAAATCGGTTGTCAGCATCGCTCCCTGAGAGAATCCACCGAGAATCAGCCGATCCATCGTCAAATCATATTCACTTTGGAGTGCCTCCAGAAACTTCTGGAACAATTCGCGGGCTTCCTTCAATCCGGGGGGTTCTGCCATCACGAGTTTTTCAATCTGACGAGTCTGCAACAACTGCTGTAGTCGCATCATATTGATTTCCCACCACGCCCGCCCGCCCGGCATTCCCAGTTCCGCCAATGAGAGCGGAGCTTCCGGAAAGACAAACGCAACCTGCCCGTCGAGTCGTTCATCCAGCCCGAGAATTTCCGGAGCCAGTTGTACAAGATCGGTTCCGGGTGCCCCGTATCCATGACAAAAGACAGCCGTCAATTTCGCAACTTTCGGATTGCCCACGATTCGACATTTCAGTGGTCCAATTTGCTGTTCTTGCATCGATTAACAATCTCTATTGATAAAATGGTAGGACAGGCTTCCAACCTGTCTGAGGTGACCAAATAATTACACATTACTAAAAATCTGCGTTTATCCGCGTTCATCTGCGGTTCAAATTTCACAATCGACCACTTCGAAAGATCCCATAAATCAGCCAGATTCCCAATAAGCTGGACGTGACATAAATCGGCACGCTGAACCAATCCGTGGCTGCTCCACTGCGAACGAGCAGGCTGGAGGAGAGAATCGCTGCGGCGACAATTAAACCGACAACAATTCGATTACTGGAACGATCTAATTCGTTGACCATGTAGTCCAATCCAGTCACCTTCACTTTGAATGAGGAATCTTCCCGATTGTATCTTTTGAGAGCGGTCGCAATCTCCAGTGGAATTTCATGAGCGGCTCGTCCCAGAATCTGAGCTTCTTCACGAACTCGTTCCCACAAATGATCGGGACGATAACGATCCCGCAGGATCTTTTTGAAATGAGGAACGACGACTTCAACGAGCGTAAATTCAGGATTGATTTTTCTGCCGACTGCATCCAAATGGATAATCGCCCGGATCAGCAGCATCAAGTCGCCGGGACAGCGGATGCGATGTGTGGAAAGAATTGCCACAAAATCCCGCAGCATCGTCGCAATATCCAGCCGATCCAATGGCAAGCCGTAATATTTGTCGATGAACTCGCGATAATCGGCACAAAAATGTCTTTCGTCAACATCATTCGAGATTTCACAAAATTGCTGCATAATTCTCAGGCAACGACGAGAATCTTTTCGTGCGGTCGCGATGAACAGATCGACCAGGCTTTCTCGCATCTGTTCATCGAGAACCCCAATCATGCCGAAGTCGAGCAGGCAGATGGAGCCATCGTCCAAAATGCGAAAATTGCCGGGGTGCGGATCTCCATGAAACATTCCATGCTCAAAGGCAGACTTGAGAAACAGTCGAGCGCCGTTGTTGGCAATCTGTCGCCGTTTTTCCCAGAGGCAGGGGACATCGGAAAACTGATCTACCCGATAGCCTCGAATCCGCTCCATCACGAGGACGTTTTCCCGGCAGTAATTGGGATACACCTGCGGCACATACAACGACGCATCGCCATCAAACATCCGATCAAAATCTTCAATACTTCGGGCTTCACGCAGATAATTTAATTCTCTGCGAATTGTCCGTTCAAAATTCCGAACCAGACCATCGGGGTCGAAAACCTCTGCTTCCGGAACATGCTTTTTAATTAAAGCGGCCAATTCGTGAATCAGGGAAAGATCTCGTTCAACATCCCGGACCACTCGTGGACGACGAATTTTTACGATCACTTCGGACCCATCGGGCAAGCGTGCACAGTGCACCTGACCCAATGAGCCAGTTGCCAGTGGAACAGGCTCAAATGAGCCAAAGGAGTCATTAATTGTCTGACCTAAGGCTTTTTCGACTGTCTGGATTGCCACCTGAGAATCAAAGGGCGGGACTCGCTCCTGCAGCAAGGCGAGCTCATCGACAATATCCTGAGGGATCAAGTCGGGCCGTGTACTCAAAACCTGCCCAAACTTGATAAACGTCGGCCCGAGCGATTCAAACGTCATCCGAACACGCTCGCCACGGGTGAGTGTGCGTGTTTCTTCCTCTGATTTTTTAAGAAGTTTACGGCGGCCCCAGTTCAAATATTTATTGAGACCGATCCGTTCAACAATGTCCCCAAATCCATGATTGATCAGAATAGCCGCAATTTCCCCAGTGCGACGCAAGTTTTTCAAAAATCTCAGGGGATGAGTGTCCAAAAATCCAGCCTGTCTACTTTGATAATAAATTGTAGGTCAGGCTGTGCCTGACGAAATTCGATGTCCATTTTTATTTGAGATTACTGCACGATTCGACTCGATACAATTGCCTGAATTTCAGAAACATCCTTTTCCAGTTGCGATTTCAACTGGGCAGCATTTTCAAATTTCTGAATCTCTCGCATGAATGAAAGTAAATCGACAGAAAGCTCCTGACCATACAGGTCCCCCTGAAAGCCGATCAGGTGCGCTTCCAGTTTGAAATTATTATCTGCAAAAGTTGGATTCGCCCCGATATTCAAGGCAGCCGGATAGTGTCGTCCCTCAATTTCTGTCACCCCTGCATAAACTCCGGCTCTGGGCATTAAAGTGTGAATGTCAGTCAGATTCGCTGTCGGAAACCCAAGCCCACTTCCACGAGAGGCTCCAGTTTCGACCATCCCTGTCAATCGATACGGATGTCCCAGCCAGTGGACAGCTTCTTCAATTCGGCCCTGAGAAATCATCTGTCGAATCAATGAAGAGGAAATCACCATCCCATCCTGTTCGACAGCCGAAACAACCTCAAAGTCCATCTGTTGACTGGCTGCCATCTCGGCCAGCAAATTCACATCTCCCTGACGACCTTTCCCAAAGAAAAAATTGGGACCTTCGACAAGCCCGATTGCCTGCAATTGTTGTCTAATGATTTGCTCGAAAAAATCCTGAGCGGAAAGATTCAAAAATTCTCGACTGGTCGGATAAACGAGTAGACAATCAATTCCCAGCGACTCCATCAATTCCGCTTTGCGTTTGACGGTACTCAAGCGGGGAGGCACACGTTCGGGAGCAATCAGGGCGACCGGCGGGGGATCAAATGTCATCGCAGTCGCCTTCACGCCGCGACTTTTGGCTAACGAAACAAGTTTCCGCAGCATCTCACGATGTCCTAAATGGACACCATCAAAGTTCCCAATTGAGACAACTCCCCCTCGAAACGGGTGGTAATCATCAACATGACGTACTATTTGCATCGAAAATTCGCAGGGCAGGCAGGAAAGAATCTATAGAGGGAGATTGTAACCGCTCTCAGAAAAAGTGCGAATGTGCAAATTATTAGAGGAGCCCGTAGGTCAGGCTGTGCCTGACGACAATCGAGGTGGCAGGCACAATTCGTCAGGCACAGCCTGACCTACAGCTGAACTTTCCCTGATATTCCAATTGTCGAATAAGTTCAGTTATAAATAGCAGGCAAACTGCCTGCGGAATAGCGATTTGAGGGTGACAATAAAGCTCGACAGCGCATTACTGCGCATGAGCAGCAGTGGCTGCCAGAAAGCCTATCAGTGGAACGAGACCGCCAACGGTCAGTCGCCAGGGCAAGCTCGAAAAAGTGAGTGTGACAGGAATTTCGATCGGTAATTCCAGGGAAGGGCGGGGGGGAGTCCATTCTTTGCCATCATGCTGGACATATCGCACACGAGTGATCCAGAGGAATGAGAGAAATAACATCAAACTCAATGTGATTGTCAATCCTGCAGTGAAATTCCAGTTCTCTGCTGAGGGAATCGTCTGTGTCGATTTCATAATCGAAAATGCGTTATTACAAAAATGCAGGTAGAGCGGAGCCCAGAAGCTTCGAGTCGTAATATATACATAATGCAGCACAATGCCGATCGGAAACACAGCCAGAGCATGAACCGGGTGCATGTGTGCGATTGCAAACAGGAACGATGTCAGTAAGATCCCGCCGACCAGCCCCCATCGCCTGATCAATCCGCGGCCAATGACTCCTCGAAAAATAATCTCCTCTCCCAGTGCAGGTGCAATGGCGAATACCAGCAGAAGTGTCCAGAGGGGAGTCGTTGACGACAACTCCTGCAGTAAATCCATCGATTGCACGGTGTCCATCGCATGTAATCCAGGCACATTCTCAAGCAAAGAATTCCAGCCACGCATCCCCCATTGATGTAGTGCGGTACTAAGAGTGGAGAGCGGAATCACCAGACAGGTCAGCAGAAAAACATGCTGAAAGGGCAGAGGACGGCTGCTCAGTCGATGCCCCAGATTTCCACGCAGACGAAACCAGGCAGCGATTAACACGAGAGTCACAAACACAAATTGCTCACCAGCCAGCAGCGTCATTTGATGAGCGGCGAGGAATTCCAGCACGATCAAATCGTTCCAGGCTAGACCACTGCTGGAAAAGATGGCGACAAAAACTCCAGCCGTCAAGCCGGCTCCAAACAGATGCAATCCCCAGGTTCCCAGGAACCAGAAGATCGATTCGATCAGGCCAGGGCCGTAAGGATCGCCTGGTTTATGTTTGGTACGATTTGAAACCTGTGTGGAGTCAGACACTTTAGCTTGTATAAATTTCGGCAACATGGATCATCCGGTCTTCGGCTTGAAGAATACGAATTCTGAAAACCGTGACCGAACTTAATGACCTGAGGCGTTAAACCTATTGGAGTCTTCCTGCATAGCTGCGATGGAAACACAGCCATAAAAACCAATATCCAAGTTGATTATGCCTACTGACAGTAATGAGATCGTGTAATCAGATTCCGTTGAGCCCAACTGAATTGGAACATGCCCGCTAAAGAAAAAAATGCGTCAATCAATGTACTATTGATTGTAAACACAGGGGATCGTGAAAATCCACTACAAATTGAGAATGATTCTGGAATGACTTCAGTAAAAAAATTATGACAGGCAAGCTGTTCTCACCCAGATGTTATCTTCTATGATTCATTAAACGAAGACGGAATCCATCATCTCGATACGAGTTACTGAAGTTTCGAACCATGCGCCTGATGAGTTACAACATCCAGAAAGGTTACGGAGGACGTGACCAGCGATATAACCTGCAACGCACGATCGATGTCATCGAACACGAAAATCCTGATATTATCTGTCTACAGGAAGTCGATCACAACATGAACCGCACACGGTTTCACGATCAGCCGACGATCTTCAAAGAGCACTTCGGATACGCGGGCTACGATTTCCAATGGAATCACAAAATTAAAACCGGTGGCTACGGCAACCTGATTCTCTCTCGATTCCCGTTGCGGGGCGTCGAGCATGTTTGCCTCAAATTGAATCATCGCAAAAAACGCGGAGCACAAGTCGCAGTCGTCGTTACGCCTGAGGGACCACTCTTACTGATTGGTTGGCATCTTGGACTTGCAGAAAAACAAAGGCACGCTCAGGTTGAACATTTTTTTCAGCAAGCTGTTTATCAAGACAATGCTCAACTTCCCACGATCATCGTTGGCGATTACAACGACTGGAGAGACACCCTCGCACGCGGCCCCTTCGAACGTCAGGGCTTTCGACAAATCACGAAACCGATTCGAAAATTTCGTTCGTTCCCAGCTTACCTGCCAATGGGCGCTCTCGATAAAGCCTTTGTCAAAGGCAAGCTTTACGTGAATGAAGCACGGCTCGTGAAACGAAAACTCACCAAGGCTGCTTCAGACCACCTGCCACTGGTCATCGATTTTCATCTGAAAAAATTCGACGAAGTTTGAGATGCTTCCTCCATATTCAACACTCAACGAACTGCAGGAGCAAACAGAGCGTACTTAAAAATTTGGCGCCCAAGCGACTGCCCCCGGTCGAGCGGAACGCTCGCTAGATGGATTGGTCGTCGAGCATTTCGACGATGTTGCCGAAGGGGTCTGCGGTGTAGACGGAGCGGGTGCCGTCGCGGTGCAGTTTGAGTTCGCCGTATTTTTCGGCGTCGGGAATGGCAAAGCCAATGTGTGGTGGATGCTGGCCGGGAATCACGAGAGCCATTTGCAGATTTGCGAACTGTAGCATCGCCCAGGTTTCATCCTGATAGGCAATTTCACAACGGAATTGGGTGGTGTACCATTCGACGGCTTCGGCAATATTTTCGACAGAGATAGCCAAATGATGCACAGAGTCGAGTTGGGTGGTGTCGTTCATAGTTCGATCCGAATTCTATTTTGCGTATGAGGAGGATGCAGAAACATCATCTGCTCAACCATCATTCGCAGGCTTCAACATCCTGATGGGGCAGACAGGCCATTTTATAGAATAAGCCGGTCTCTTCACAGGCCTTGATAAAGTCGGCTGGCATCCGTTGCTCGGTTTCTTCGTCCCATTCGACGATATACTGTAGAGCATCACCACGGCCTTTAGCCTCAATCACAACTCCGGTCCACTGGTCGGCATTGACCGGTGGAACTTCGGGAATCGTAGATCCTGCTTTCAGTCGAACTTTTGCCCCGGAGGCTAATTTCTTACGTTTTGCCGGCATAGCCAATTCATTTTCCATCGGACTGGAGCATTTCCTGACAGGTTTTGCAGAGTTTGAAGCAGGCTTAAGACCAAATCATCAATCCAATTGCAAATCGAGATCATTAAAAATTGAAATACTCTGAGAGTGAGTTTCAAGTTTTTCCCACATGTGTAGCTGATGAAAGTATCGATCAGTCAACACACAGTATATCTTGTCCTGAAAATAGTAACGGACGAGCAGGATTTCGCAATCGCAGCCTCGAAATCGAAACCTGTCGAATGAAATTGTGAACGAAATTTCATCCGACAGTTTGTTCAGATTGGGTATACCCAGGCAATTCAGAGATAATTGCGTGAGAAATTACAGAAGATCTCGAACAGCATCCCGTTCATCACAAAGTTCCTGCAGGGTTGCCTGGATTTTTTCCTGAGCAAACTCATTGTGATCCCAGCCCTTGAGGATTTCCCATTTGGATCCGTCGCTGGATATCGGGTATCCAAAAATGAGACCTTCATCGATCCCGTAACTGCCATCACTACAAACGGCTACGCTGCAGCAATCGCCTTCGGCTGTTGGACGAATCACGCTTTTGACTGTATCCAATGCAGCATTGGCAGCAGAAGCGGCACTGGAGGCTCCCCGAGCACTGATGACCGCTGCTCCACGTTTTTGTACGGTTTCGATGAAATCCTTCTGCAACCAGTCAGTATCGGTAATGACATCGGTGGCTGATTTTCCGTTGATGGTCGCATGATAGAAGTCAGGATATTGAGTCGCCGAGTGATTTCCCCAGATTGCAACATTCTTCACAGAAGAAACCGGTTCTCCAGCTTTCTGAGCCAACTGCGAAGCGGCTCGGTTCTGGTCGAGACGAGTCATTGCAAAGAAACGATCGCGCGGAATGTCAGGAGCATTGGCCATCGTGATCAGGCAGTTTGTATTGCAGGGATTTCCAACAACGAGTACGCGAACATCTTTGGAAGCAGCTGCCTGAATCGCCTTACCGGTATTCGTGAAAATTGGCCCATTGATACGGACCAGATCGCCGCGTTCCATACCCGCTTTTCGGGGTACACTTCCCACACAGAGGACCCAGTTGCAATCCGCGAAACCAGCTTCGAGATCGTCACTCGACTGTTTGACGACTCCTGCGAGTGTCGGGAAGGCACAGTCGTCCAGCTCCATATGCACGCCATCCAGGGCAGAGAGTGCCTGGGGAAGTTCAATCAGGTGCAGGATGACAGGTTGATCGGGGCCAAATACTTCTCCGCTGGCCAGGCGAAAAATCATCGCATAACCAATTTGACCTGCTGCTCCAGTAACTGCGACTCGAATGGGCGCTTTCATTGTATTTCCTTGTTTAACCTTTCGGTTTTTCTATTCTTGGTTTGATAATCATCGGTGTGAAGGAACGATATTCTTGTTTTATCGATTCTGGAGCCAGGACTCAAACGAGTATCGGAATTGAGCCCTGCAACATGACTATTCTGCAGGGGCATTCAGGGAAAAGAGAAGACGTTCAATTTCTGCATTGGTAAACGTCCCTGTTATAAGAGCTTTAGAACTGATTTCACTGCGAATATAAGGAGCCATGATCAGTTTGTCATCCACCAGAATGGCCAGCCGTTTTCCATTATTCTCTGCAGTGACTTTTTGCATGATCTCCGCACCTTCTTTTGTGAATGTCACTTCAATGGCATCGCCGACGTCCTGATTCGATTTTGTTGCTCCTGCGATATGCTCATTTTCAAGAACGGGTTCCTGATGAAGGTAAATTCGATCGTTCGGTAAATTTGGTAATGACTTGGCGACAAGATTCGGCCCTGCTTCTTTTTCACCGAGTCGAAATTCGAGCCTGGCGATTTCCGGGGACTTCGAATTCTGCAAGAGGTAATAGCGGATGCGGGAATTGTTGAGATAGGAATCGTCGTGAGTCTCGCCGTAATTTTTTAACGCTTTGGATAATTCAACTTTGATTTTCGCATAGGCGGGATCATTAAAACGATTATTGAGTTCATTGGGGTCCTCTGACAAATCGAAAAGCCACGGGCGATCATAGGATGAATAAACGAGCTTATATTGATCACTCACCGCACATAACCACAGTGGGTTTGATCGGGTGCTGCGAAGAAAAGCGACATCTTCCCAGTCCTCTGGCTTTTTCCCCTGCAACCATGCCGAAGCGTCACGACCAGCGGTTTCAACAGTGGCTTCGACATTCATCAGCTTGAGAATCGTCGGAAAGAAATCGACGCACGAGAGAGCGATATCGACTTTTGTCCCGGCTGGGATTGCTGACGGATATCGAATTAAAAACGGCACACGAGCAGAACCTTCATAAGGATTCCCCTTATTCAATTTTCCATGCTCGCCGCAAAGATCGCCATGATCGGAAGTGAAAATTACGATTGTATTATCGAGCAGTTCTTTCTCTTCGAGTCGTTTGAGTAATCGCCCGATATTATCGTCGATACACTTCACCATTCCAAAATACTCCGGCATGGTTTTTTTCAGAGTATACTCATTCACATTCCGTTCCGGCTGTCCCCACATCGGAATCTGACTGCGATTCTTTTTGAGAGATTCCGGTATGACAACATCTTTCTCGGAGTACATCGTGTCGTAAGGAGCACGAACGGAATTCGGTCCATGGGGATCGGGCAGGCTGACCATATAGCAGAATGACTGATCCGCATTTTCCTCGATGAATTCAAGTGTGCGATCGATCAACCAGTCCGTCGTAAATGTTTTTTCGTCGGCTCCGTCGAGATTGTAATTCAATTGCCCACGATTATTTTTCGAACCGACAGCTGGACCATCTTCGTTAAGTACCAGTTTTTTCCAGTGCCCCCGATTGAACATGTAGCGATTATCGCTCCAGCCAAAATTGCGAGTCGGGGCCCAGTCGGGTTTGCCATTTCCATCCAGATGCCATTTGCCAGAATAGCCTGTTGAATAACCTGCGTTCTTGAGAACATCGGCAAATGTTGTAATTTGCCCACTCATGGCAATGTCATTCTGTTCCACAGGAGTTGACTGGGGATAACGGCCCGACATCAGACTCGAACGGGAAGGGGAGCAGACTGGAGTGGTGGCGTAAAAACTCGTCGCAATCGCACCCTCAGCCGCGATGCGATCCAGATTCGGAGTCAGCGAACCTTCTCCAGCAAACATCGTGCTGCCGTAGCATCCCAGGGTGCCGTAGTGATGTTCGTCCGTTTGAATGATCAACAAGTTCGGTCGGGAGTTTTTATTTTCCTCGGCTATAACCTGAGAAAAATTGCCAGTTAAACAACTGGTGAAAATGAGGCAGGTGAGAAGAAACAGTCCAAGCCCGTGTCGCATTGTCATTTACTCCATCAATTCAATTTTGTGTGAACACATGGAGTACAAGTTATCGCATTTTCAGCTGAACGACTACCCTTCAGAATGTGCGATTTCCAGTAAATGGTTTTCCAGTTGATGAACAGTGACGTTAGACTCGTATTTTTCAGCGACATGTTCTTTCGCTGATCGTGAAACTTCTTCTCGCCAAGCTGAATTCTCAATGGCCTTCGTTATAGCACTGGCTAATTCTCCTGAATTCTCAGGTGTGACTAACTTGCCATATTTACCATCCTCAAGAAGTTCCCTAGGGCCACTTGGGCAATCTGTTGCAACAATCGGCACTCCACAGGCCATGGCTTCGAGCAGGATTAAAGGCATACCTTCATAGAGAGAAGGCAGACAGAACAGGTCAGCCGCCTTAAGGATAGGGAAGGGGTTATTGATGAAGCCTGCGAATTCAATGTGATCTTCCAGATTTAGAGCCCGAACCAGCTCTTTGAGTTCTGATCCCAGTTCTCCCTGTCCGAGCAGATGAAGTTGGACTTGTTTCAAGTCCTGCTGGTGAACGATTTGATCTATTGCTTCAATTAGAAATCGATGCCCTTTCTGGTGAGTTAATCGACCAGCCAATACAATATGGAATTGATGGGGATCCCAATTGGGGGACAGTTCGCTTGCCAGAGTTTCGACACGTTCGATGTCGACAGAATTGGGAACAATGAATGTTTTTTCAGGATCGACTTGGTGACAGGCGAATAAACCTTCTCGATCACCAGTCGAGACAGCAATCACGCGGTCGGCTGCCCGAAACGCCCGGGAGAGTTTGTGATGCTTAATCGTAGAAAATCGCCCCAGTTCGCGTTTGAGTTCATTACGAAGATCAGCCATGCTGACCGCCAGCCAGGGCCTGTTGACAGACTTGATTGCTTCTCCGGCGACAAGCACATTCATTATTGTGACCGCACAGACAAGATCGATCTGCTGTTCGATTAGAAACTTTCTGAAATCCTGTACCTGAAGCCGATAGATTGCACCAGGAAAATTCCAGCGAGGCAGAGCCACTCTCTCTTCAAACGAAGCGATTGGCACATCGTCAGGAACTTCACTCAGAAATGGCCCTTCTCGTTTTGTCAGATATAAGACGGGTTCAAACTGACTTCGATCAAGATGAGTCAAATATTGAATGACCTGCCGTTCGGCTCCTCCACCGCCAAGCGATCCGATACTGAAGAGAACCCGTTTTTTAGCCATTTTGAATAGTAATGAGAATTCTAGAAGTTATTTGATATCTGACGCTTTTCGACGAAAAACATATTCGCTGCAGCCTGTACCTAGTAATCCCCACTTTGAAGGAGGGGATGGTTTTCCGAGAGGAAGTCGTTCAAAGCCGAGTTGGCTGACGAATGACTCGACTTCCTGCTGGCTGGCCGATTCATATGGCCAGCCTCCGAGCCAGTCGCGAACATCGGTTCGCCAGTTCATACCTCGTTCGCGGTTGTAGTTGTCTATATATTGTTGAAAACTTTTCCCTCGGCATTTCATGGCCAGATAGAAAACACCCATGTAACTCCATTCGAGAAAACGTCGGATGAATATGGGAGAAGAAGAATAAACTCTTTTCTCGATTTCCCAGAGTGGACAAAGTCTTGTCTTCTCGTACAGGGCAATCGCAAAGATCCCATCGGGTTTGACATGCCATGAGGCGTTTTCGACTGCACGCCAGAGACTTCCCGTATGATGCAGGACTCCCCAGCTGTAAACGATGTCGTAAGTTTTGAGCTTTTCGGCGGGAAGATTAAGGATATTCGCTTGCCTAAATTCTGCATTGTCGAATATCCCATTTTCGGAAAAGACTTTTTGAGCCGTGCTGACGGAATGAGGATCGAAATCGATAGCCGTGATTTCAGATGCTCCCAGACGCTTAGCAGCCAAAGCATGCAAGCCGGAGCCACAACCAATATCCAGGAAGGAACGACCTTCGATGGCGTCTTGTCCACCCAGAAGATCCGACAACTGGCTGGTCGCCTGATCAATGGACTCCTGGTCGATCAGCTTTGAGAAGTCTGCCCAGTTCTGCCCGAATTCAAATTGCCCCGTACTTTTTTCCATAAATGATGCAATGGGATTCTCTGGTGCAGGGAAAATTTCATTCGGATGAAAACAACCACGGATGGACACAGATTTCAACGGATGCATATATCTGTGCTGAAACGTGCCATCTGTGGCTCATTATTCGTAACTGAGATCTTGAAAAACTACTGGCTTAAGTTTAACTCTATTTTTGTTTGAACGTCGTCCCCTCGCTTACGCTTCGGGTTAAGATTATTTTAATTTGTCATCCCACAAGAGCAGCTTATTCCTGAGCCGAATAGCCTTCCGCGAATTCAAGGACCCACAGGTCGATCAGGTTGCTGAAAGAATCGAGATCGAGTTCGACGAGTCTTTGGAAATGATTTCGAGCGAAGAGTTCTTTGTTCCGGATGGTCGCTTTGGCGAGTAGATCAATCAGGTGTCCGGAAGAGAAGGGGCGGATGAGCATCACGAGCTGACTGTACAGACGATCGGCATTACCCCGTTTCATGTGAATGTCATCCCGGCGAATCCGCGCTCCCCAGCCGGTTTCATCGATAATGGTTTCAAATTCGAAGCCCGGGAAGTGATCGATCAGCTTTCTGAGACAGGCTTCAATATGGTCGGTCAGTTCCAGTCGTGCCGACGAATGCAGGGCTTTGAATTCCTCTTCAGTCGTGGCTTGGGCCGATTGCGTCTGTTGAACCTGCTCCTTTGTTCGTTTACCACGGTCAATCGCTTTTTGTAGTCTCTGTTCAAAATCCATAATTGTGCCTGTTGAGTTTCAATAATCCTTGTTCAGCTCCATTGTTTGCAATGCCACCCCGAATTGTAAACTGATTCGATCCGGGAAATCAGTCGGTAGTAAGTAAAAATCGGGGAGAAGTGCGAACAAATACACAGTATTGTTAGCGAATTAGATTGTTAGCGAAGTAGGTTGGGTTAGCGAAGCGTAACCCAACAAGAGTTGAGAAACCACAGAGAAGACTTAATGTCAGAAGCGTTGGGTTACGCGTTCCGCTAACCCAACCTACAAACTGAACCGCAGATGAACGCAGATATTTTGCATCCGCGTTTATCTGCGTCCATCTGCGGTTCCTAATGATCAGGAATGAGTGTGGGACACGCTCTGATAATCAATAAAAAAATATGCTGATGAACTTGAGGCAAAATTGTTACAGATCTCTTCGTGCCTTTGTGTCTTCGTGGTTAAAATTATTTTCAAAGAACTTCTTGTTTCCCTTGGCGTCTTGGCGGTTAATTTCTTCCGTTGTAAGTAATTGGTTGCAGCTACGCCGCGCTGGGGCCATCCATGGTTCTAATGATTCGATGCTGACAAACCAACTCCCGGAATCGGGATTGAATTCCTGAATGGACTCGCAATAATGGGAAAACTGACAAAATCGTGGTAATTTCTACTCCGAAGTGAGGCTGCGATTTGTAAGCTTTGCGTTAAGTCTGCTCTTGTGTTTGTTTTATGTCTGGAAAGGACTCGAGCCCGATGGAATTACTGGCTGCTCGAAACTTGACGGATTTACTACAAGCTACCGCTGGTCAATGGGTCCTGCTGCTCATTTTCATAGGTCTGCTGATTGGACTGATTATGTGGGTTAGATCCATTCTTTCTGAGAGTGAAGATACTACGAACGTCGACCATGAGATGCTGACCAGTATGACGGAATTGCAACGAAGGGGTGAGTTGTCGAGCGAAGAATACCGATCCATCAAAGGTCGGCTTGCATCGCGCCTGCAACCTGGTCCATCAACCAGGGAGCAGACGAAACCAGATTCTGGAAAGGATTCAAAATCGGTTTCGTGAGATCCAAGTGAAAACATTCTCCTAGAATCGTTTTTACAACTTTCAGGATTTGGCACGAGGGTTGCATGGTAGACATTTCGGAAATCGCGAGAGTGCTCACGGTTTCCATCTCCAGGGATAGAGAAAACAGACGCCCGACTAGAATGGTCGATGGTCAAATACCGTGAACTGAGAACTCTGAATCGGAGGCAGCAGTCTCAGTTCCACTCCAGGATAGAATCGATTTCCGATCAAACGCGATTTGATCGCAGTCAAGTAAGGATAGCCCATGACCTCCGGTACAGATTTCACTTCAGGTAAACGACAGGGTAGTAGTAGCAAGAAGCACGCGAATTGTTCTTTCTGTGGAAAGAGCTATCGCGAAGTTGGTCCACTTGTGGAAGGACCAGAAGATGTCTTCATCTGCGAAAACTGCATCGATCTTTGTCAGTCCATTTTAACACAGGAACACAAACGCCGCGGCGACTCACAAACTCTGTTCAAGAAAGTTCCCGCTCCTCGCGAAATCGTTGGCCATCTCGATCAATATGTGATTGGTCAGGAACGAGCCAAGAAAGTGATGTCTGTCGCCGTTCACAATCACTACAAACGACTGATGAACCACGCCAGTGACGATTCCGATGTGCAGATCGAAAAGTCGAACATTCTGTTCGTCGGACCCACCGGATGCGGAAAAACATTGCTTGCCAAAACTCTCGCCACTTACCTGCAGGTCCCGTTTGCCATCGGTGATGCCACCACGCTGACCGAAGCCGGTTATGTCGGGGAAGACGTCGAGAACCTGCTTCTCAAACTGCTCCACGCTGCCGATTTCGATATCGAAGCGGCTCAGCGGGGGATCATCTTCATCGATGAAATCGACAAGATTGGCAAAACCAGTCAAAACGTGTCGATTACTCGTGACGTTTCCGGAGAAGGTGTTCAGCAGTCCTTGCTGAAAATGCTCGAAGGAACTGTGGCCAATGTTCCACCACAGGGTGGTCGCAAGCATCCTGAACAGCAATATATTCAGGTCGACACGACCAATATTCTGTTCATCTGCGGCGGTACATTTGTCGGACTCGAAGATATCATCGCCAAACGTCTCGGACGTAAGATGATCGGCTTCAATTCTTCCTCTGTGGAAAATCAGGAAGCTCAGCGGGATGCGTTGCTGGCTCAGGCAGAAGTCGACGACATTCTGGAATTCGGCTTGATTCCAGAACTGCTCGGACGCTTGCCATTGCTTAGCACACTGTCTCCACTGGTCGAAAAAGATCTGGTCAAGATTCTGGTTGAACCGAAAAATTCAATTGTGAAGCAATATCAGAAACTCTTCTCCATGGAAGATGCAACTCTCGACTTTACCGACGAAGCTCTGCAGGCGATTGCTCACAAAGCCGCCCAACGCGAAACCGGTGCTCGAAGCCTGCGATCTGTCCTTGAAGGAGTTGTCTTCGACCTGCTTTACGATCTACCAGACCAGGGGCACGGCAAGAAGTATCTGATCACCCCGGAAATGGTCCGCGGCGAACAGGAAATTGTCGCCATCGGAGATTCCGCAGCCGCATAGTCATCTGTGATTTCAACTAAACTTAAAAAAGGCCCTCAGTAAAATGAGGGCCTTTTTTTGTGTATGTATTCAACGAGTTTGATCATCTTTCAATCAACCTCAGCACCTGAAGATGCTAGCATCAGCATTAACATCGACGCATTAAAAAACGCATGGGCCAAAACCACGCTCCAGTAACTCTTACGTTGTATTTGACTCCAGGCCAGGCACAACGCCAATGGCATCAACTGTAAGGCATCATATTTTCCATGACCCAGGCAAAAGATGATAGATATCACAAGAACAGCCACCCGTTTTCGATTTTGTTCCGAATATCCCAGGGTTCGTAGTTTTTCGAGGAAGCCATTGAGCAACAGAATCCGAAACAGCAACTCTTCAAACAATGGAGCCACAACAACGGCTCCGAATCCAATCAAGCATAGGAGCAGAGGATCGCTCTGTTGATGGAGCATTTTCAATAGGACGTGCTGTGTTTCAGGTGTTTTCCACAAAAGTGAAAGTAATAGCAGCAGGAACGTGGGAGCGAATGCCATCACGAACAATTGAAATCCTGACTTTAACTCCAGCAGGATCGATTCACTTCGGAAGTAGTCCGTAATTTTGCCTGCTTGAGGGGATACTTTCCAGAGAAAGATCAGCAGGCTGCCAATACAAGCTGGAAGCAGAGTGGTCAGCATGAATAACCCCGAATAATTCGGGAAGGAGCTCTGAGGACCTTCCGTTGAAGTCGACAGGAGATTCGAACTAACCTGCAGTGCCACCCAGAAGATCGCCAGCCAGATTGGAGCGGCTGGAACAGGACTGCGAGTTTCTGGGTTTCGCTGAAAACAAAGCGGCGTCGAGTTTTCCACACTCGAAAAACCAATCCGCGCCCACTTCGCCCAGCGATAAAGGCTCAGAAAGAATACAATATAAATGAAAATGGAGACCAGATTCTGGAGGAAGTGTTGCAAAGCGATTTGGATTTCATTGAGTGAAGTAAACTATGAACGTGTGATTTACCGTACTTTTTTTGATAACGAGAACCTTGTACAGAATAATCACATGACTATTAAGTTAATAGAACCGCAGATGAACGCGGATAAACGTAGATTTTAATCATCCGCGTTTATCTGCGTCCATCTGCGGTTCGAAATTGATTCCACGTCAAAAAATATGTGTCTCAATTCTCTCAAATTATGATATCTCAAGAAAATCCTTGCTGATCTTGGCGTCTTGGCGGTTCAATAATTTCTAAGTATGCGTACTCGAACCCTGTTCAACGAAGATTATTCAATTGAGTCTGAGCAGGAGCCGATCCGCGGTCAGCTGCCAGTTGAAAATAGATTTTCGCCAAACGGGGATTATCGTCTGCAATTGCCTGCACCGCTTTTTCATAGTAAATCTCCGCCAGGCTGGAGGAGTAAGTCGTCGTTTGAGAATTCGTTATCGGAGCAGATGACCGCACTTTTCGATGAACGGGATTCACATCAGCTGTCTGACGAAAACTGCGAAAATGCAGATTGGAAGGTAGTTCACTTTCTAACGGCAATGGCAAACTCTGTTTGCCTTGCTGTAGCAACAGTTCGTCCATTTCCTCGAAATTATGGATGTGGGCAGAAACCGAAACGGATTGATGCGTCAATGATCGAGAAGTGCTGGATCCCCGTGGCCAGGTCCGGGAATGAAAACGCGAATCGCGAGCAGTGCTAAGGCTTCCCAGATGAGTCGAACCTCGATCCGGAACACTGACGGTACTGTTGACCGAAAACTGTGAAACCACGGGTTGTTGCACTGTGAGGGGTTGTGCCACCGCATCTGAAGTGAAGATCAGTAATAAAACGGTAATCGCAGATAATGTAAGTAATCTGTAACTCATTGCATTCTCCAGAGAAAATCTTCCAGTCGGACATTTTATCCTACAGGGTCGATCTGGTATTATGATAGGATAACAGATATTCATCAGCCATTGTGTTCAGCAATGATAAATCTGCGGCTCTTTCATTATTGGTCGATTATGGAACCATTGCCAAGTATTCAGGAGAATTCTTCTGACATGGAATCGACAATTATTCAAAATGATTCGATGCCAGATCAACTTCAGATGACGATGGATCGCAGTCAGGAACTGGAAGCCCCGTTCTGGGATTCTCATCGCCCTTCCGATCACGTTAACCTGCAGCCGGCAGAGTTACATCACGATGATGATGCCTGTGATCAAGTGATCGGACGACGCTTTTCCCGATATCGCTGCGATGCTTTACTGGGGCATGGAGGCATGGGACGTGTCTACCTGGCCCATCACAGCCAGTTGGGGCGCCCGTGTGCTTTGAAGATCAGTTCTCCTTCAGCAAGTCAAAGTTTACATCCGAACTGGCTGGCAACACTTCAGGAAGGACGCTCTGCTGCTAAGCTTATTCATCCCCATATCGTAACAGTTCATGCCGTTGGTCAGGAAGCTGGCCGTTATTATATAGAAATGGAACTGGTCTCGGGGGGATCACTCAGGAACTATATCAAACAGCAGGGAGCCATTCCCATTCTGAAGGCGCTGCAGTGGATTTCCTCGATTGGCAGTGGAGTCGATTTTGCACATCGACATGGAATTCTGCATCGCGACATTAAACCAGACAACATTCTTGTTTGCAGTCGGGGACAGGCAAAGCTGGCCGATTTCGGTTTAGCCCGCAGAAACGATCTTCCCGATAATCTTCCCCAGGGGCAGATTATCGGCACGTTACCCTATCTGGCCCCTGAAGTATTGCAAACAGGGGAACATACTACCTCAAGCGATGTTTACGCGTTGGGAATTTCCCTCTATTACCTGTTAACGGGAAAGTTGCCTTACAATGGAAGATCCCGTTCAGAAATTGTTCACCGAATTTTGATGGCCAAGCCACACGATTTGCGGAGACTTCAGCCGGAAATCCCACTCAATGTGGCAGAGTGTGTGACATCAATGATGTCGAAAGATTCACTGTCGCGACCAACGAATGGTACCGCTGCCTGGCATCTGGTCTCCTCCATTCTCGGACAGATGCGAGATGTCGATTCGATCCTTACTGAAGCTCTCGGGCACGATTCTTCCGTGTCGTGGATCCGCTGTGATGACAAATATCGTTTGATGGTTCAGTTACCCGATGGTCGCAAGCAACGCGTCTTCGTGGAGAGCAGTGATCACCGAAATGATGAAAAACTGTTGCTCATATACAGCATTTGCTGCCCCGCGACGGCATCTTACTACGAAACGGCATTACGGTTAAATTCCGATTTATCGCACGGTGGCCTGGCGATCCGGGAAATTGATGGTGTCTCTCATTTTGTGATGGTGGACACTTATCCGCGTGGAACGGTTGATCCGGAAGAAGTCCGCAAAAGTGTGCGAGTAGTCGCCGAAACCGCCGATTCGATTGAAAAACAACTCACAAATGCCGATCAGAATTAAGTGACTGAAGTTACGGACGATTTGATTAAATTCGGAATTAAATCACTTCATGCCTGTATAATCGGACAAATAATATCTCTCGAAGGGCTTCTATGGACAGATGTGAGATCCACATATTGACCAGACGTTGTCAGTCTTGATAATTTATAATATCACAACCAACGATTTTTCGTGTTCAGAGTAGTAACTCTCTGACTTGACGATTGAGGATACTCATGAGATTTCTGTCAATTTTTGCACTGGCCGCATTAGTTTCTTTAAGCAGCAGTACTAACCTGCATGCTCAGGGAGACGAAGGCTTCTCCAGGAAAGTACGTTCCGAAACCCAGGGGAATGAGCGTAGCCGGCAAAAATCCTTGATTGTGATGGAAGTCGACATGAAGCCCTTGCGGCTGATTTGGGTTGATACTCCTAATCCCCAAACCGGTGAATTAGAACCGAAGATGTACATCTATCTCTGTTATCGAGCCATCAACCGTCCAATGACTGCCCCGAGTGTTCGAGAAACGGAACCTCAGAATCTGATTGATCCTGAGCCAAGTCCTCCGTATTTCATTCCTGAATTTACCCTCGTTACTGAGGACACTCCTGAGAAACGAGCCGTGACCGATCAAGTCCTGCCGCACGTTCAGGAAGCGATTAATCAGAAAGAGCGTCGCAAGTTCAAAAATTCCATCACCATTGTCGGACCTGTTCCCCCAGCCACAGAAGAGGAACCGAATGACCAGAATGCTTTATTTGGTGTCGCTATTTTCCCAGGCATAGACCCGGCTGTCGATCGATTCACCGTCTACATGTCTGGATTTTCAAATGGTTACCGTACCGTTGACGGCCCAGATGGCGAGCCAATTCTGGAGCGCAAGACAATCAAGCAGGAATTCTGGCGACCGGGTGATCAATTCGATCCCGAATCTCCCGAATTCCGATTCCAGGGCGATCCTCAATGGATTTATCGCCCGGATGCCCCACTCGCAGAAGAATAATATGATTGGCTATTGATAGTCATGGGAGCCGAGTCTTAAATGACACAGCTCCCCTTTTGTTATGCATTTCTTAGAGCAAATTCAAAATTACCTGCAGCGTTCGGCAGGAGCA
>DEML01000115.1:47852-94162 GCA_002359185.1 Planctomycetaceae bacterium UBA2671 | reverse complement strand
CGACTGCAGAAACCATTTGAAAATGGTCTAGAAGCCGAGAACATCATCCATTGTGTAAAGTCCCGGTTTTTGCCGTGAGAGAAACCGAGCCGCATTGACGGCTCCGACTGCGTAGCTGTCCCGATTGTGACCGCGGACATTGACTTCCAAGGTTTCTCCGAGCAATCCGAACACAATACAGTGCTCGCCGACATTGTCACCAGTTCGCAATGCATGATACCCGATTTCTGTCTGCTTCCGTTGACCGGTGCGTCCATGTCGACCGTGAATGTGATCGGTTTGTCCGAGTTCTTCTGCAACTATCTCCCCAAACTTGAGAGCCGTGCCGCTGGGTGCATCTTCTTTGTAGCGATGGTGCCGTTCGACGATTTCGACATCGACACCGTCCGACAAATCCTTCAACGCCCGTGCTGCTTCCCGCACGAGTTTCATTCCCAGGTTCACAGCCGTGCTCGTATTAGGCGCAATTAAAAGTGCTGTCGTCTGACTGGCAGATAGGACTTCTTCTTTCTGTGCGTCGTTTAAACCCGTTGTCGCCACCAGCAGCGGAATTTGTCGTTCGCCACAGATCTTCGCAATCTCCACGCAGGCTTCAGGAACAGAGAAATCGATGATGACATCCGGAGCATCGAACAATTCGTCTGCACGAGTGAGCGGGACATTGAGATGTCCAACGCCAGCCAATTCGCCAGCATCTTTTCCCAGAGAAGGGGAGGACGGAGAATCGAGTGCCAGAGTAACCCGCTGTTGATCTCCGGTTTGAGCCGCTTTGACAATCATCCGCCCCATGCGGCCTGCAGCCCCATGAACTCCAATTTTAATTACATCCGACATGACGCCTGTTCCCACTCAAGAAGACCTGTTTCCTGCTATTCAAGTTCAAAATAGCGTTTTGTGGTCGATCACTCCAGTGAGTAAACAAATAAATCAATAGTGCTTTGGTTCAATTGATAATGAGGGTGGCTCTGGCTCTGCCAGTGCGTTGTAGCTTCTGTATTGGACTCAACTTGTAGCGGCGAAGCCAGTGGCACACCCCAGAATCTCATTGATCAATGAGAAACTCAACCGATAATTTCAATCTCAGTTTGCACAGGACCACCGGTCACATGCACGTTGGATGCACGATCAATAAAGACATCGACCTCACTGCGAAGACCGAAATTGTCGAGATACAATCCAGGTTCGATTGTAAACAGGGCTCCGGGAATCAGGAGTCGTTCTTCGTGCATTTCGTAATCGTCCAGATGAGCACCGTTGCTGTGAACTTCCTGACCGAGACTATGCCCCGTGCGATGCAGAAAATATTCGTCCTGACCAGCCTCGGAGATGACCTTTCGGACTGCATGGTCCACTTCCCAACCCGCGAGTGGCTCGCCGGCTGCCATTCTCTCTTTGACGAGCTCAATTCCGACATCACGGGCCTTGATGACAATCTTGAAAGCCTGTGCGTATTCTTCGGGGAGTTCTTCACCCACATAAAACATACGGGTTAAATCGCTATAAATCGCCCCCGGCTGCTTTCCTTTGCACCACATATCGATCATCACCAGATCACCCGGTTTAATCGAAGTTGCGGCTCCTGCACCGGTCTCATAATGAGGAAATCGATTATTCGGCTGCCGGGCGACTATTGGAGGCGAGTAAGTTGTCATATTGTGATCGGCAAAATACGACATGATTTGATCGCAAACCTCAAGTTCAGATATTGAACCTGATTTAGCAATTTGATCGGCAATGAACTTGCTTGCCATCGTAAATGCACTCGTGGTTACTTCAGTGGCTTCCAGATGCATTTGCCATTGGGCCTCTGACAGGCAGGCATCAAAATGTTGAATCAGATCCCCTGATGAAACAACTTCCGGGCCACATTTGCGGATCAGTTCAATGGTTCCGGCATCGACCCGTGATATATACGGGTTGCTCGCATCTGGAGCGTATTCCATCGCCAGAGTGGGAACAGTCGACAAGGTGTGATGCAAAATGTCGTGCAATTCTCGCCAGCTGCGATAGATTTTCTTCTGGCCAGGTAGAGAATCCAGAGCCTCTGTTTCAATGCCATGCACAATCCGAACCGGCTCTCCGTTTGCGGGCACAAAATAGAACCAGCGACGCGAACCGGCATGATTTTCCGTTAGTCCCAAAACCGAGCGAGCCAGCGGATTTGTCCCCCGGAAATCGTAGAACAACCAGCCACTCAGACCAGCTTCAGTTATTGCGTGTTGGAGTTGAGCGACCAGATCGACTGAGGACATGAATTAGATTCCCATTACATTTTCAAGATCTCTACAAGCACGCAGCGCAAGCGAGTGTGTCAATTTTATAAGTGATCGACTCGGATAAAAACACTATCGAAACAGCAAACGAGCAGTTTTCACAGTCTTAGGATCAGTCTCTTCCAACTGAGCCAGATACTCTTCCGCTGAAACAACAAATTGAGGAACTTCAGTCGCGGGATCCATTGGTCGTTGTTTTTCGCAGGCGATCAGGTAGCCGACGATCGCCCGTTTGATAGCCGGGACATCGTAAGGTTCAGACCCATACATCTCTTTCAGTTTCGGCAAAAGTGACCAGTCTTCCCAGCGAGCCAGATCGATAATCACCAGATCGGCCAGATCAGGATGCTGTAGCAGAATCCGCATTGAACTGCGTAGCCGCTCTTTCTCGACTGTTCCCGGTGCATATTCCCAGAGGAATTTCAACGATTGCAGCGTGGCAAATGTCTCACTGAAAGGAACCGGGCTGGGAGATTTCAGAGAAGGTTTCAGCTTCGTTTCTTCAAGAATATTCAAACCTTCTTCACCAGCTAGAAGCAGATAGCCAGCCATTACACCATCGATACCCAATCGAAAATCTTCGTCGTTGGAGACGACTTTTTCTTTCAGCGGAGCAATATCAGAATTGTCGCCGCATAATCCCAGGAGTAACCCGTAAAGGCCAAGGCGTGTCACGGAAGTTTCCTCACTGAAAACCCAGTGACGGATTTTCTGTTTTGGAAAGGAATCCCGGACAGCTGCGATCGTATCGTAAGGAGCATTCGCAAACTCGGCATAGGCATCGTCTGCAATCAGAGGATCTTTGGCTTCAAGGAAGTTGACATAATACTGTAGTCGTTTTTGAGGATCGTTCTCGGGTCCGGGAGCATTTATCACATACTCAAAACCTTCTTTGGAAATATCGAGAGGCGAAAGCCAGTTCAATTCCGTGGTTGAAGTTGTAAATGAAACAGGAATGAGAACTGGAACTTGAGTTGGGTCTTCCACTGGTGTGAGACCGAAGGAACCAACTTTTAGCCGTTTTTCGAGCAGTCTCGTGGAGACGCTCAAGTCCTGCGACCCGACAATCAGTGAGAACTGCCCCGCTTCTCCCGGATAATACTCTTTCAGGACGATCATTTGATCAATTGTGACAGCATTTGTGTCAGGTGATTTGATGATTTTTTCAATGCGGTATGTGGTGTTTCCGGGAGTCCCGGAATCGAAGTCAGGAGGAGTCCCTTTCGTCCACTCTGCGATAACTGCTGCATCCGATTGGGCAATTTGCTCAGCCAGCGTTAACTGCGGGGCATTGCAGAAGGGGCAACTGATCGCTTGATTTGATGTGATAGAAACCAACATCACGCAAACGGCAATCATGACCATGATTCGGACAGCGAACCGTTTCATTGAAAACGTGTCTAACTGAGGGCTCTGTATATTGTGTCGCATATTCGACTCCATCGTATTTGGAAAGTTGTTCATACATCATCTTGTCACAAAATGTTGGCGAGTACAAGATCACTCGCCCAGCCGAAAAATGTACAGAGTGAACGGGGAGCAAGGTTCTCGAAAAAAGTTAGGATTCTTCGATTGCAAGCCAGAAGCGGATGCCGTATAACGTGTTCCCGGTTGTTGATCGTTGATCGAGAACAACTTCGGACGGGTAGCTCAGTTGGTAGAGCACAGGATTGAAAATCCTGGTGTCACGGGTTCGATTCCCGTCCTGTCCACTTTTGGATGTACAGTGAAACAAGTCCCGGATGAGGCCTATGCTGTAAGGGCATGGGAGTTGATGTCAAGGTCCTAGCTTTTCAGCGTTCTAGCTGATTCTCTCGTTCACCTTGTTGTTGACCTTCTAACCTCTCCGGGCTTTTTTGTTCACGGTTTCTGGAGTATGGGATACTTAGTCCCAGACTCCGGGATGGAATTTTCATTTGATGTGCTGGCCGATGCGATACCCAGCGGGCTCAATTTTCTTTTCAGCGGCCACCCACTTCCGAGGTGAGACGATTTTGAAATAGGGTGGCTTAGTGTCACTTGCCAGCATGCCCAATAACCAGAGCATCAGAAGAATGATCGTAAGCCATTGAACACTCGTGATTGAGAAGACCTGCCAGATGAACCACGCCAAGTCTTCCAGTCCCCAGCGCAGGCGTGTGAGCCACAAGTCGAAACTGTCTCGATATAAAAAAGTCCAGCTTTTGTTTTCATCTTTCAACGGTGTTGAAGATGAGGATCCATTGGCCGGCATTCCCTGGCCTCCTTTCGAGTTTAAAGCTGAGTACCACGAACTGATCGAAGCTGGAATGATCACCGGAGCCTCGGGCACGAACCGCGAGAAACCGGAAAAGACCCCTACGAAACCATGGTCATCACATGTCCGGCAATTACTGTCGCCGGGGCTTCGAAGCTGGTTGAAATTTCTGACTACCTCTGGAAGACATCAGCAGCTGGTCAAATCTGCTATGTCCTGGAGCGACTGGGCTGGATTGCCATGGGAGTTGTGATCACCATTCTGATCCAGTGGCTAGTCTCAGCTTAATCGCAAGTCGTCTCTTAATTAAATTTCAGTTCTGTCTAGTTGATTATTGTGGCGATCTTTGATGAACTGAATTCAAACAGAACTATCGCCTTGGCAATTATTAACAGGACAGACCTTATGCGTGCAATGTTGTTTCTGATTCTTGGATTCACTTTCGGTTGCAGTTCTGCAGCGAATGTGAATGTCACACAATCGCAGCTCGATCAGGTTAAGAACGGTATGAGCGAGACAGAAGTACTTGAGTTGCTCGGTGAAGACTTTACAGTCATCATGGAGTTAGACCTGGGCAAAAATCCTTCACGCACTTTGCAGTGGTCGAATTCAGATGAATCCGTTGCGGTCGTGGGATTCGTCAATGGAAAAGTCGAGAACAAATCTTCCTCAATGTTGCCGAAGTAAAATCTCTTTTTTAACTTCACGCTTGCAATTTCTGATTCGAGTTGTTTATCTTTCTGTTGCTGGCACCTGTCAGCCACCCTTTAGAAGGGGTGCTAAGTAACGAGAGAAATCACGACTCCAACTTTCAGCGATCACTTCTTTGTGATTTTCGCCGAGCCAGCTGGGCCGCGTTTCTCTCACCGTTGGTTTGAGGAATTTGTGGTCAGTCCCGTTAGCTCTCTCGTTCCGGGATGCTTCTAACGGCTGGCTGTTTAGTGCGGGAGCTTTCTTCGTTTTTTGACCCCCAGTCGAACGATCCATTCGCACGGCGTGTCGTCATTTTTTGACGCGCCGTGTGAGTGCTCCCTGCATGCCTGTTAACAGGCAAATCCCTTTAGCCGACTCCGAATAACCCGAATGACCTGTACTCAAATGCAGGTTATAAATTTTCTTGGAGTTGTGGTCGATGAGTTCCTTATGCACTCGCGAATCCACGTTCGGCAACCTGGATCGCCATTTCAATCTGATAGGAAATGAACCATCGCGGTTTGCCCACAGGGATGCACGACAACGGACTCTTCAGGCTCACAAGGACGCGAACGCTGGGCAACCTGCTCTCATCACGGAGCCTGATCATGACTGCTACACTGCGACTCTTCGATCCATTCACTCTGCCCGATCACAAGCCGACACTCAGAGAATTCTACGACTCGAACATCTATCCGGAGATCGTCTACGAACAAGCCAAAGGCTCAATCTCCTGCGATCGAACCGCCCTCAATCACTGGGAGCGGCACACGCCCAATCGGCCAATCGACCAGATCACCAAATCCGACCTCGCCAGTTTTCGCGATGGGTTGCGAGCGACCGGAGCCAAGAACAATACGATCAACAAGTATTGGCGGGAACTGCGGTCGATGTTCAACTGGGCCGAAGAGGATGGGGAGATTATCAGGTCGCCGACGATCTCGCGTCGATCCAAGTCGAAGTTGACCGAGGCCACGAAAAAGATCCAACGCGAATCGCTGACGCTCGAAGAAGTGACGCAACTCTGGGAAGGTTGTGCAAAGGCACGGTATCCGTCCGGAGGCGAAATTCCGGCTCCGAAATTATGGCGCACGGCCATCGTGCTGTTCTGGTTTTATGGAGCCCGGACCATCGACTTCCTGCAGCTGCTCACCTGGGAGAATGTGAAAATGTCCGATCGGCTCCTGCAGTTCACAGCGCAGAAGACCAGCAAGCTGCAGGGACTGCCGTTGACCGACCTGGTGATGGCACATCTCGAATCGATCAAACGAAATTCCACTCATGTGTTTCCGGGCTTCCGATCGAAGGGCAGCTGGCTCGCGAAGCCGGGCAAGTGGAAGAACGGTTATTACACGACCTGGCGTCGGGATATTCAGGGGCTGAAGCCAGGTCAGGACGGGATCCTGATCAAGCACTTTCGCGAGACGATGTTGACGCGATGCAACGGGATCGATGCGGGACTCGGCAACTGGATTGCCGGTCATTACATGCCGGGTGTTTCGGCGCAAAACTACGATCTGCCAACGGCACGAATTCGCGAAGCGATCGCGAAAACACCAGTCCCGGATTGCTTCTACGATCTGGGCTGACAATTCAATTTTCGAATCTCTGCGATGGTCGCGGGGATGAATGCAGGGACGTACTCCACTTCGGTGGGGTGCGTCCTTTTTTTATTGGAAGGACGAAACGATGAGTTCAGTCACTATGAGCAATGAGAAATACAAGTGGGCGATCAGCCGATTGAAAAAATCTGAACGCGGCCAAGAAACGCTGCAGTTGATCCGGAATGCTTTTGACATCGGACCAATGATGTCCCTGGACGGAATGAACAAGGCTGCTGTGATCGATCTGCTGATTGATCTTTGGGGGCCGGAATGCGGAACCGCGATGGATGCTCTCCGCGAGGTTACGGTTCGAAATGAGGCATGAACTACGCGGTTGATGGGGCCGCATGCGGGGAAGTGCAATGGTCGCACGCTGGGCTCATGACCCGGAAGTTGTCGGTTCGAATCCGGCTCCCGCAAATAGTTGTCAGTTCTTAGTCATTAGTCGTTTGGAAAGGAGCTCTATGGAAACTCAAACCAAAGTCTCACGCGGAAAGTCTCGCGATTACAGGAAGGCCACTCGGGCTGATGTCCCGCAGTTGCTCGTGTTGCCTGCTTTATTCACGCATGACAACCGGCACCTGACTTCTCTGCAGCTCAATGGCCGGGTCGAAGGGTTTCTACTACGGGACGGAAAGTATTGTCTCGAATGGTCTCCGCATCCCAACATGCTGAGCAGAGGTTACGAGGCCTGCTCATTCGTCGGCACACAATTCGTCCCGACTGTCGATGGGTTGTTTCAAAAGCGAAACCATCAAGTGAATTCCGTGACACAAATCGAAAGCGAGGCCAGCTATGCATCTGCAGTTGAACTTTAAGGCTTTGTTTATTCAATCGCAGATCGAGGGCGAGCATCGCAAGATGCGGGGAACGCACATCAGTGGAGCGACTACCAACGCCGAACTCCGGAAGTTGATCGTCAATGTTCCCAAGCGTCGCCAGGAAACCAGCTGCTGCCTGACGCATGCCAACGAGCTGCTCCTCGAACTCCAGCACGCCAATCAGCAGTTGGCTCGTGAAGCATCACTCAACTGAAAGGTCATCATGAAAGAACAGCCAAACGCAAAACTGTATCCAGGTGATCCCCCTAGTGGATCGATGGCCTCGATTACTTCGGAAGTCATCTGGCAACGGCAACGAGTTAAGGCACTCGAAGCGAACCAAAAGTATCTGGTGATCTGCATCATCAGTCTGATGCTGTCGCAGGCCATCATGGCCTGCAAGTACTTTTTAATTTTCTAATTCCGATACAGATCGGAACTTTCAAGGAGGAATTCTGAATGCTGGTTTTATCACGGAAGTTTGACCAACGGATTGTGATCGGCGGGAATATTGTCATTACGGTTGTCGAAATCCAACGCGACAGAGTTCGCCTGGGAATTGAGGCTCCGGAGAATGTCGTGATTGATCGCGAAGAGATTCACGAGCTCAAAACCCATCTGAAGAACTTAGAGACTGAAACGACTGACGAACCGCAAGACGCGAAAGATGTAGCATGACGCAACAGGAATTTGACTGGGGAGGATCCTCGCTACTCAGGCAGGTGAATCTCATGTATTGCCATGACGCTGAACGGGATGTGCTCACATCCCTCATTCGGCTCTATCGTCGGCTCGGGCCGGATTCGGCTGACTGTGAATACGTCGACGGCCACATTCTGCTGGTCGCATCCAAGCAGCTGATGGCCGAGCAGCTCGGCTGCTCAGCTCGCACGGTGCAACGCAAGTTGCAGCAGTTGAGCGAGCAGGCCGAATATGTCCGCTTCAAATCTCTCGGCCCAGGGAGGCCATATCTGTTCGATCTGGATGTTGTCAGCATTATGGATGCGGACCGGGATCCCGATCGTGAGCCGGCAACGCCAGTAGCCAATGATGAGCCCCCACAAAGTTTGCGGGATTTACGAGATCAGATAATGAAGGCTAACAACTCTGCAAATAATAATTTTGTCCTGGGTCGGACGGCTCCAGGGGGGAGACACGGACCCGAGACACCCGAGACATGTCTTGGGTTAACCCAGGACAACGACCCGAGACACCCAAGACAAACTCCCTACCATAACCATAGCCATTCGGAACCATATCAAAAAAACACCATCCACCATGGTGATGGTGTTTTAGATTTTGATTTTGGATTTATTGATTTGCAGCCACGTGAATTCCGAGATCCACATGCCATTCAGAAACGCTTCGAGGAAGTTCTGGCTGCCGGGATTGCCAAAGATTGTATTTCTGATCGCACCAGCTTCTTTGCGGTGATGCACAATCTGATTGAAGACAAAAAAGTCACGAATCCAGCAGGCCTGCTCACGCAGCTGATGCGAGGTCGGAAGTTCGGCAAGCGAGGCCAGGAGAAATGCTGGCGGCAACGTCCAAACGAAGAAGACGACAAACAGGCCGAGGCCTGGATCCGCCAGCTCGATCGCGAAGCTCGCGAGGCGGAAGCAGTGTCCGAATCTGATTCACTTGATGAATGGACTGACGAGGATTTGATCGAGTGCGAACAGCGTGACGATGAACCGGACGAACAAAAACTCGAACCAGTCGCAACTGTTGAGCCGACTAAAGTGTCACCAACAATCTCGGCTGATGTGGCCGAGCAGCTCCGCGCGGCGACGGCTTATCACGCGGGGCGAATTATTACCAATCGAAAGAATGAATGATGATTAACACTACTACAAATTTGGAGGGGGTATGAGTGCTACCAAAGAAAGCAATTCGGTCGAGAAACTGAAAAAGCTGAAGGAACTTGGCGAGGAGGCTGAGACCTGGTCGGCTTGGGGTGCCAAGCGAAAACGGCTTGTTCGCGAGGCGATCGGTGATCTGGCCAGCGACTGGGAGATCATCACCAGCACGGGAATTATCCGGAAAGGGATTCCCGGTATCTTCGCGCCGGGCACACTTGGTATTCCGTTCTCGGCTCATGACCTGCAGTACTGTTATCCGGAACTGGTTTCAATTACGAAATGGGATGATTGATGGCTGTTAAAAGACGAGCATCCAGCAAGAAGAAAACTACACCTGAAGAGAGCTTTGAAGCTAAGCTCGAACGCGAACTCTGGGACAAGGCTCGTAAGGATCCCTGGACAAGCCTAACGGCTGAGCAGCTCGCGTTTGCGATCAATGCGGATGATGATCTGGTTGCCTGGGTCCTCAAACATTCCCGTAACTTTCGGGAACTGGAAGTTCAGGATTGCAAAGGCAAGGTAATTGCAGACCAAGTGGCCTATCGGCCAGAACGTACATTTAGTTTACCAAAGAAGAAGGAGACGACATGAATTGCGACACGATCACAATGTCTCAGGACGAAGCTGAAGAGCGATTGGAGAGTTATCTGAAGGCCATGAATCGGAATCCGAAACAGGTGACCGACTTGGACTTGGAAATCATTAAGGCTTTGCAGGTCGCTAAGAAGGGAGGCCGGCTGCTTGATGTCAATCAGGCGATTGCTGCCGGGGGATTGAATCGGGCTGGATTGCCGCGGCTGGCGATCGCTCGGGCTCATGTGAAAATGACGACTTGGAGATCCGGTCGAAACTGGGATTGGAGATCGAATCGGTCATTCAGTGATGAAGGTGGTGGATACTACGACTGGCGAACTCGAAACCAGAGGATTTCAGATTCCCGAACGCTTTGGGAATTGCCAGGGAATTCCTTTGATCGTGAATTGCTTTCTAACAAACGAGTCCAGGCACTCACGCCGTTGATCCCGCTGCCACTGCGACCGAAGTCGCAGCTGAAGAATTACTTCGTGTTGTGGGAAGCGAACTGGCATCCGGCTCCACCAACCGATCCGTACCTGTTGCGACCGTTGGCCGGGGCATTGATGGAGATCGTGGCCGAATGGGATGTGTCTCCACTAGAGTTGGCTGCGGTGAATGCTGCGGCGGCCAGGTGAGCTAAACTAATTACTCACCATTTATCGCTGATTTGGCGAGCACTTTATTTCAGTTCAATCTCTTCTAACAAGCTTCTTAGTCGGGCATCATTCGGAGCTCGTTCAACTAGTACTTTAAGAAACTCTTTCCATTTTACAGTAGCCCTAGTTAGCAATCCGTTCCAATCTAATGCATATCTCTGATGTTGTTTATGCTCCTGTAAAGATTGTACGAAAGCAGGACTTCGATCAAGTTTGTCTGAAATTAAATATCCAATATAGTTAGTAAATTTATGGACAGTAGAAGCGGATAACTGCGACTGAATTGCATTCATATAAAAAGAAAATCTTGATAAATGATCGTGGTCAATCGGAATGTCTGGTCGAATGAATTCAACCACTAACAGAGTGTTACCGCTTGATAAGACTAAATCTACTCTTTTCTTCCAATCTTCATACTCGTCTAGTTTAGCTTCTTTTGCTGCCTTTTGGATGATTTTATTAACTCGCATTTCCTTTGTGAATGTTTCCCATTCAGGATCAATGAGCCATGGGTTATCTGCAATATAATCTCGAATTGGATTTTCCAACGCTCGTGTTTTGATGCGTTCGTGTAATCCTACAATAATATCTAATTTAGCTCGAACAGCTTCAGCTGTATGGAGCGCTGTAACAACATTCATTTCAATTAAAATGTCTAGTAGATCTAACTCGGACATATCACCTGAGTTGGCAATGTCATCAATCAGATCCCTTAATCTTCCAGCTTCCCAAGCTGTCAAAACTGCTTTCCCAAGTTCAACAAACTGTTCGTTTTTTAATGTAGAAATGCTTGCTATTTTTGACAGTGCCTGCCTTACGGTCTTCTGTTCATGATTCGACAGTTTTTCAAGTCTATCTGAAAAGCCATCGACTTTTTCTGTCAGCAGTTTTTGTTTCTCGGATGATCTTCTGGATTTCCATAAAGATAACAAGTTTTTTGTTCGATTTTGTCCCCATGTCAATAAATCTTTACATTCGATTCTTTCCCAATTGATTCTTTGTCGTTCTGGAGATATCAAATCATGGTCGAAAAGATCTATGAAGTCAGCCTCAATCTGTCCGCACAGATACTGCTGGGCATGTTGTCCACTTAAACCGCCTGATAGCTGAAAAAAGAATGGAACTTGTGCTAGTTTCCCTCTTGCGAATATTGATATTCCTCGAAGTTCATCACTTGTTATTGGATCTTCATTAAATCTGATTCGCCATTTGATCTGCTGATTGTCGGGCAACTTCTCTATTCCCCATCCATCTTGAATTATAAGTTCGTCTGGACGCTCATCACCTAGATAATCATTCGGGAAATCATATTGAATATTTGCCAAATCATCATCGTCAGGAATTGGCTTGGCATCGACGGTTACCTTGAAATCCATACTTCGAGTATGTAGTAAAAATCTACGAGACATACTTTTGCTAAACTGTTCGGCATTCAGTTTTCGAGATAAAGTTAAATTCTTAAGTGTAATTATAGTACCATGGTAGTGTTTTTTACTTTCATCAGGTGGCGTGTGAGAAATAACTGATACATTGCCGCTATCTTTCTCCACATATTCTTGAGTTCTCAATTCATCAAGGTTCATTTCAAACTCAGTGGCCTCTCCTGTTGATTTGCTTGTTGTCTTTAAATTTACTACGCAAGCAATTCCGAATCCTGCAAACTTTCCGATCCCCTTTCTTCCAAGAATTGGCCTCGATTTCCCTAAAGACTTTTCATCGAGATTATCTCCTCTTCTTGCGTATCCAACATTTAGATAACGTTCTTGACATTCATCAAATGTCATGCCTATTCCGTCATCTGTTACTATGATTGTTGCATTTGTATTAATCTGATCGGGAAGAGAGATATTTACATTCTCAGCGTCTGCATCCCAAGCATTTGAGACTAACTCTGCTAATGCCGCAATTGGGCTTTGGTACATTTGAATTCCGAGATGATCGAGAATTCTGCCATGATAACGCAGTGACAAAGAGCTTTTATCTGTTGACATTTTAGTTATTGCTTTTCAAGTGACTCATGATCGAACTTGCGTGTCGGCGTATAAATTCTGGTGGAAGAGCATTGCCTATAAGTCTTGCAATTTGTTGCTTCCCACTGCTTCTGAGGAATTTATATGACTTGGGAAATGATTGAAGCAGAGCGGCTTCTCGTAATGTAATGTTACGATCTTCCTCTGGATGTAAAAATCTACCTTTAGACGGGTTGAAACAGCCAGTTGTAATTGTTGGTGAAACTTTATCCCATGCCATTCTTCCAAACACATCATTAAAACCTTTGCAGTTGAGATGGCACTGTAACTGCATGCTGTCGGGTAACTGTTTCCTGCTACCTCCATCTTTGGGAATCATTTTGATCATCTCCATGACTCTAGGAGTACGCTTCTCTGGGAAATCGTGAAGAAAATCTCCTGAGTGTCCAGCAGGCTTAAGTTTTCCAATTGCCCTTTTGACAGTGGTAGTTTTTTGAGCTTTATCTGCAAACTCTATCTTGCCATAAATACTGGCGAGTAAAATCAGTCGGCGTCTTCTTTGGGGGACACCAAAATCTGCCGTGTTTAGAATGTCACAATTTACTGAATAGCCTCGTTTTTTCAAAAACGTGAGAAATGAAGTTAACCTCTGATCATGCATAAGTCCTGGGACATTTTCCATCATGATCGTTTTAGGGGCAATTTGTTCAACTAACCTTTGGAATTCAAAAATCAATTCATTTCGTTGATCTTGGATTTTCAGACCTCCGTTTTTTGTTCGGAGTGATGAAAAACCCTGGCACGGAGGGCAGCCTGCTAGCAAGTCCAGATCACCTTTGTTTTTACCGATTTGATCTAATAGGTAAGCACCATCGACTTTTGTGATATCATCTTCGATGACCTTCACGAATTTGTGATTTAACTGATATGTGCTTGCTGCAATTGGATCAATTTCAATCGCCCCTGAGACATTAAAACCAGCTTTTACAAGCCCTTGGGAAAGCCCTCCACAGCCAGCAAAAACATCAACCGCATTGTAATTAGTCATTTAATAACCTCGCCATTGGACAATCGAACTTCGATCATCATCGTCTTAACTGAACAGAAAATCCAGATATGGACGGGCAGGTTAGGTAAAGGTGATTCAGTACTATTTTCTGATTGGGAGGCTTGTGAGGCCTTTGCTGGTTTCATTTACTTCGAATATTTGGCTATACACGCGACTGGTAAGCCTTCCATTCATAACGATGAATGGCTTTCTTGATCGTTTTTTAACAATGGTCCTAAATGGATTGATAGATCGCGATCTCGACTAATAGCAAGTTGTTAGCCTATAGCTCCTGTCAGCCATTCGAAAATCTCCATGATCACCACTTTGATTCCTGCTCGACGAGCAGTAGTGATGGAATCTGTTACTGCTGACTCCGCCTTTTTGATATCCTGTTTCACTACAGACTTTGTGTTTTCTTCTGCGAGGCTATCGAGGAATTCGTTGAACTCTGGTTGCAGCTTTTTCTCCAGTCTTTCGTCACGATCAACGATGTCATCTCGTTCATTAATTTGGGATGACTCAGACGGTTCGAAGTTTTGAAAATTGCTGGGATTTGCACCCATATGCTCGTGTATTATGGAAATGTTTAATTCGTCAAAATCAGGGGGTGATTCTCTCAGCGCGCCAGAAACAAACTCTTTCACCGATTTGGTAATGACTGGATTGTCTTTAGAACTGCGGCTCACAAGTTCGATATTGATGACCCGTTTTTTCATGAGGGAGCCCCCTCATATACTGGAATGCCTGTCACTTGAAGGCGATTCACTTTGATCCCTGATCCACCCAAAGCTCGATGGTGCTGATCAATCGCTTTCAAGATTTTCTTAATCTCGACAGCGGCTTCTTCATCAGACATATCATCTGGAATTTCAATTTCAAGTGGTATCGTCGTCGGCTTACGAGCCTCTCCTTCGTACAACCAAGGAAGGCCATCAGGACCGTAGAGGGGACGACCAAGAATCTTTTCATGCCACTTGCAGCCTTCTCGAAACCAGTCGGGTTCGCCCTCGGGCCAAAGGGGGCCGAGTTCTTTCCAGTGATCCACTGGCGTGGAGTCATCCCACATCTTGGAATTGCTCAATTCCTTGAGCTTTTGATAATCAAACATAATCATTTTAGTAGCGTCGGCGTCGGCGGCGGTGGCGTCGACGTAGGCGTCATAAGCGTAGGCGGCGGCGGCGGCGTAGACATTGGGCGAGTTGGTGAATGCGGCGGCGTATGAGGCGGCTTGGGAGGCATTGGAGGCNNTTCTAAAACTTTCAATTGCTGATCCTGCCTGTCTAGTTTGTTGTGATCCTTCAATCAGTAGCATGGGTAACCATCTTACTGCACACGCCCACTCATTGACATCTTGACCAGTATTAGGGTTGGTTCCCATCACCTGGATGTACCACGAACAGTCATGCTGCTTGCATTTCTTCCGTATCAGTGGGCAGTACTCACTCACGTTCGCTTGCGGCGGCGGCGGCGGCGGCTTTGGCGGCGGCGGCGGCATCGTAGACGTCGGTGTTGGTGTTGGCGATGGCGAATTTGGCTTTGGGGAGGTAGACTTTGGCGGTTTTGTCTTTGGTAACGTAGGGATTAACGTAAGCGCCACTGAGCTTAATTGCATTGTCAACCGACATGACATGATGTTCAAGCAAGTCGAGATCATCAGGCAATCGATAAATTGGTTGCACTCTCGCTGCACAGCGAGATGCGAAGGCGACACAAGCCCAGCGCGGCAGCATTTTGAGATCTTTTTCTGTAAGTATATCGGCCATCAAATTTGATCCGTTACGAGGTGAGCTAATTTTCACCTATTCCACGAAATCAAAGGTGTCATTGTCAAGTGACTTGGACGATATTAACTAATTGTTTATTGAAGAGTTCTCGATCGTTTTTATCTTGCCGTTCTCACTGACATCGAAGATTTCGTCCTGGACGCGGCTTGCAAGACCTGCCAGGCGGAGACGATAGACGGCTTTCTTGATCGCCTTTCTCGGTTGTCGGCAATGGGCTTGGATGGATTGATAGTTGGTCGGGCCGATCGCATGCATGACCTGCAGTACGTGCTTTTGAAATTTTGTTAATTTCATCAGTTCATTCCTGTCAATAATGCAAAGAAAAATGCGGCGATCGCATGATGACGATCGCCGCTTTTCTGCATTGGGTTCAGGCCGCTCTGGCCGGCGAGTTGTTGGCGAATTTGCCGATGTGGGTTCTGGCGTTCGCGATCACGCGATGCACGTGGTTTTTGTTGAGATTGAAAGCGCGGGCGATGTTCTGGACTTTCCAGCCGGCTCCCACCAGGTTCAGGATTGCGAGCTGCTTCCAGCGGTAGTCATCGTTATCGGCCCAGTTCTCTTCGAGCTCGTGACGGAATGCTTCCGGATCCACATGCAAATGAACTTTAGATCCTGCCATGTTCGTTGCGGACATCGTGCCCCCTTCGATTGAACAATAATAATGGACTGCGCGACTCTTTCGCGTTACGTTAAAAGCGGTCGATCGCCTCAACGGCCCGATCGCATCATGGACGATGTGATCGGGTTCTTTTGAGGTGTTTGCAGATGCTGTTCCGTTTTCAGGATGTGATCGACGAAATTCAAGACGGTGATTTCCTTTTCTTTCGTGGGAAGGCGTTCTACACACGCGTGATCCGACGCTGGACCTGCTCTCGTTATTCTCATGTGGCCGTTGCTGTGCGGATCAAAGATCGGCTGTTCGTGGCTGAAGCCATGGAAGGTTTTGGCGTTCGACTCTATCCACTCGAAAAATACGTTCGCTCCGGTTATCAGGTCGACTGGTTTGCTTTGATCGACGAAAACGTTGATCGCAACCGGGTTGTTCAATGGTTCATTGATCGCATTGGCTATCAGTACGCGTCCAGACGTCAGCTGCTGCGATCGTTCCTCACATTACCACTCGCTCGGCTCTTCGGCCTGTCTACAAAAGTGGACAACGATCGCTGGTTTTGCTCATTCGCAGCGATCGAAGCCCTGAACCATGGATATGGCGAGGCAAAGAATACATCAGCAGTGCCGTCCCTGGCTAGTCCGGGTGATGTCTCGTATGAGACGGCACTGCACATCCGAGGAACTTTAGTTTGGGAGGATTCGATCAATGAGTCCAATGCATGAAGTGGTCCAACGCTGGCGTGAGAATGAACCGTTATCAGAAAATGAATGCCAGCAGATGCGAATCGCGTTTTTAGCGCGAGTTATTCTCGTGGCATTTCTACTCGTGGTTTTGCTGTTCTGCTTATCCGGCTGCCGGACCTGTTATGCGGAATCGGGTGCCAGGCAGTTGATATGGAACACACCCTCCACAGCTCCTGCGAGCGTGGGAGAGAATTCCGAAGAAAGCACACCGCAAAGCCAGCAGCCGGAATCATTCGATGGTGTGACGATCGTCGTGGCCGTGAAGCGGTTAACTGAGTTCGCTCCAGAGCTGCGGGCCAAGGCCGCAGTTGATGCCGATCGCGTCTTACGCAATCTGGCAGCCGAGAAATTGAATGGCCGTGTCACGACCAGGCTGATTGCCGAAGTGGCTGAAGTGAATGTCTTCCGGAATTTCGAAGTCGCCTCGATGGCGTCTGCGGATCCGGTGTTGATTCACGTTCTGGTGCCCAGGGCGAACACAGGCCTGGTGCAATCAACGATTCGTGCCAAGTTGGCCGAGATCATTCGCAGCCACTATCTGGATGAGCTCCGCAAAGCAAGGTTGATGGTGACGTTTGAACGGTTGGATCCAGATAAGTATCAGGTCGCACTCGATACGGCCAGTCGCGTCGAGCCGCCAGCCGAGCCGCTGCCTGTCCCACCCGCTCCGATTCCGAATGCTCCGGATCCGATTCGGAATCCTCAGCCAGAAAATCAGCATAGCATGATCATCACGATGCTGACAGCCTGGCTGACGGAACGATCGAAGCTGTTTGCGAAGATCATCAGTCTGTACGAATCTCACAAAGCGTGAGGTTCGTTTCCTATTTCCATTCCTGTTCATCCTGGAGACGAACATGATTACTTCCATTCTGACTGGACTGGTGGCCGGACTGGGAATCGAAGCCGTCGGGGCATTCGGTGCCACGAAAGGTTCGATGACGATTGTGCGGTTGCTGCGTATGGCTCCGACAATCTTCAAGCTGGCTAAAGCCGTCCGGGAATCCACCCAGCATGAAGAGCTGCACAAGCAGGCCGATCATGTGATGAAAGAGCTACAGAAACCATGAACCATGCCGAACGCACCCAAGCGACGCGGATTCAACAGACGAACGCAACGAGCTCCCGACAGACGGCCATCAGCCGCCAAGCGGGGCTACGGCTCCAAATGGTCGAAGTACCGGCTGGCCTTTCTGGGCAAGGCCGAGAATGCGCTGTGCCGAATCTGTCAGCGAAAGAACATCGTCACCGCGGCCAGCGTGGTTGATCACATCATCCCGCATCGTGGTGACTGGAAGCTGTTCTGGAATCCCAAGAACCACCAACCCTTATGTGCATCCTGTCACAGCCGGAAAACCGTCACGGAAGATGGTGGCTTTGGCAACAAACGAAAGGACTCAACTGATATGGCACGGAAGCCAAGTAAATCCGCGATGGCGGATAAGATTCTCGAAATGGAAAAGGCACTCGACCAGGGCAAGAAAGCCTACGGCGATGCCGGTGTGATCTTCAATGAACTCTGCGAACATCTGACGGCTGGCGATGAAGTCGCGCTGCCCGATGGTCGCGTCTTCCGAGTGATCGACCCGTTCCTTGATAAGGCTGGAAAGCCCAAGAAGGCCTGGAAACCGGCTGGTTTCTCACGTTTTGACTGGGAGATCAAAGCAGCTTGACGCGGCACCAGGCGGCGTCCTGGGCGAGGATAGGGGGGATGGTCGAGACGATGGACCGGACCCCCTAAACCGCCCACCCCATTACGCGTGTTTTTTGTCAGAAAATGAGAGGGGGGAGGGGTGGCAGGCAGAAAAGGCCGCTCGGGCCGCAAAAAAACGCCGACTCAGACAAAAGAGTTGCGCGGCACCAATCGTAATGATCGTCGCAAAACTTCGCTGACCAAAACTCCCGGTGTGCCGCTGGCTCCGGAAGATCTCGACGATGACATTCAGCAGGAATGGAATCGGCTCGCTCCCGTCCTGGTGGAATTCGGATTGCTGACCAATGCCGATCTGCTGGCGTTCGACATGGGGATGCGGGCCTATCAAATGTGGCGCAACGCAAACGCCGAACTACAGAGCATCGATCAGATCCAGTTTTCCGAGAATGGTAATCCGTATGCCCATCCTCTGGTCTGGATTGAGAAAGCTCACTACGAACGTGTCCTGAAATTCTGCGATCGCTTCGGCATGACCCCATCGGCACGCAATGGCCTCGAAATCCAAACCAGCGAAGAAGAGCACGACCCGCTCGAAGACGCACTCGGCTGACAAGCCATCGGCGTTTCAAGTCGAGGTCGATCAGTACATTGATGATGTGATGTCGGGCCGCAAGATTGTCGGCGAACTGGAACGCTGTGCGGTCGAGCGACATCTGCAGGATCTCGGCCAGGCCGGCAAAGCCAGCTCCGAGTACTTCTTCGATCCGGCAGCCGCCAATCGCGTGATCGCCTTCATGCAACTGCAGGTCCACACAACGGGTGAGTTCGATGGCAAGCCGTTCATCCTGCTGCCGTATCAGAAGTTTGTTGTCTGGTGTCTGTTCGGCTGGAAACGCAAAGTTGATGGACTGCGACGATTCCGCAAAGCCTACTATTCGATCGGACGCGGCAATGGCAAGTCGCCGTTTGCCGCTTTACTCACTCTGGTCCTGGCCTGCTATGACGATCCTCCGGAGCCGCGGGCCGAGATCGTGATTGCAGCAACCGAGCGTGGACAGACTCGATTCGTGGCCGATGAAATCCGACGCATGGTCGAGAGGCAGAAAGCTCTCCGTAAACGGTTCACGAGTTACAAGCAGCGGATCGTCTACGAACCGAATGACACGGTCATTGAGCAGCTCGGCAAGGAAGCCAAATCGAAAGACGGAATGAACCTGCATGCGTTCGTCGCTGATGAACTGCACGAATGGCGGGAGGAACATCGAGGTGTCCTGGACAAGCTGCAGACGGCCATGGGGAAACGCCGGCAGCCGATGGAAATCTACATTACCACCGCTGGCAGCGATCAGTCGGTAATCTGGATCGACATCTACGAAGATGCCTGCAAGGTTGCCCGCGGCATATACGAGAACGATCGCTGGTTTGTCTTCATCTGCCAGATGGATGAGGGAGACGATCCGTTCGATGAAGCGGTCTGGTCGAAAGCGAATCCGAATCTCGACATTTCGGTGAAGCGGGATTACCTCCGCGGCATGGCCCAGGAGGCCGAGCACAATGCCGGGATCCTGAACAAGTTCCTGAGATATCACATGAATGTTCGTGTTCGCTCCGATGTCAAAGCGATAGATCCGAAGTTATGGGCAGCTGGAACAATTGAGTTGCCCGAGCTGCTCAACCGGATGTGTGCGGCCGGACTGGACCTCGGGTGGCGCGACGACCTGGCTTCGCTCGCTTTGTGCTTTCCGATGAAAGCCAAAAAGGACTTTCCTCTGGGTGAGAACGAACAACCGAAGTACTTCTTCCGGCAATGGAGCTGGATTTGTGCCGAGACGGACAAGCGGGATCTCACGCAACAACCCTGGGCCGGCTGGATCCGCTCAGGCCGGCTGATTGTCACGCCAGGCAATACAACCGATCCGGCTGCGATCTTCAAGCAGATCGACATCGTTCGCAAGTTGTACGATCTGAAATCAATTGCTCTGGATCCCAATAATGCCAGGGCTCCGGGAATTCACCTGGTGAATGAAATGGGACTCAATGTCTTCGAGTTCTTTCAGACGTGTCGGAAGTACAACGAGCCGACGCAGTTGATGCTAACGCTGCTGCAGAATGGCGGTTTGCAGCACGATGGGGATCCGCTGTTTGCCTGGACGGCGGACAATCTCGTCCTCAAAACCGATGCGGCTGGGCTTGTGATGCCGGACAAAACCCGCAGCTCAGACAAGATCGATCCGATGGTTGCGGCAATTATGGCGCTATCAGAGTGCCTGTTCTTAGACACCGATGCCGGCGGATACAACACGCACAGTTTCCGCCAGTTGTAAGGAACTCGCGATTATGATCAAACGACTCTGGGATAAATACATCATGCGGTCCAGCTCTGTCATGCAGCAGCTGATCGACGCACGGCGATCGCTGATGAACGGAGCGACAGCCGTCAACATCCAGGTCAACGAGCAGACGGCCATGAAGTATTCGGCAGTCTTTGCCAGCGTCCGGATCATCGCTGAGACCAAAGCCTCACTCCCGATCGATGTCTACGAAAGACAACCAGGCAAGGATCCGGAAGTGCGTGATCACCCCGTGGCCAGGCTCCTGCAGGTCGAGCCGGGAGAAGATTATACGCCGATGGTCTGGGGTGAAGTTCGCCAGGCACATCTGTGTCTCTGGGGAAACTCCTACACGGAACTCGAATTCGAAGGCCGCACTGCAGAGATTGCCCGAGCGATCCCGCGGATGCCCTGGCAGGTGCAACCGTTCCGGGCTCGCGATGGTCGCATCTATTATCGCATCACTGATGAGAATGGAACGCGAACACTCGACCGTTCTCAGATGCTGCACGTGCCAGCATTCAGCTTGAATGGAATTGAAGGCATGTCAGTGATTCGTCACTTCATCGGCGAGTCGGTCGGCCTGGGATTGGCGGCTGATAAGTTTGTTGCGAGTTTCTTTAATGGTGGTGGCAAGCCATCGATTGTGATCGAAGTGCCGCAGATGCTGGATGATCAGGGTTACAATCGATTGCGTGACGGCATCGAAGATCAGATGTCGCGACCGCATAAGCCGCTCCTCCTGGAGCACGGAGCCGCTGCCAAGAATTGGACGATGCCGCTGGGTGATGCTCAGCTGCTGGAGTCCCGCAAGTTCCAGGGCGAGGAAGTAGCGGCCCGCGGCTTCCGCCTGCCACCTCACGTGGCCGGCTATCTCGATAATGCCAAGTTCAACAACATCGGGGCCCAGGACATCTACTTCGAGAAGCACACGATGCGTCCGCATCTGATTCGTGACGAGCAGCACATGAACAAGACGCTCTTCAAGCCCTCGGAACGCGGACGCTTTTACGTCAAATACAATTCCGATGGAATCCTCCGCGGTGACATCAAGACGCGTTACGAGGCCTACAGGCTCGCACTGGTGGCCGGCTGGCGAACGATCAATGAAGTGCGGGGACTCGAAGACCTGGAACCGCTGGCAGGCGGCGAGGAACTTCCACGGCCAGCGGCCATCTGGGGGAAAGATGATCCGGCTCACATCGAGGAGGATCCGCAGCCCAAAGAAGGTCAAGACGATCAGCGTATCGATCCGCGATTGCAGTCGCTCACAACACAGGCGGTGCGGGGCTTGTTCCATCGGGAGGCGGTTGCACTCCAGCGACTGGCCAATAAGCCTGAAGAACTCCGCAGTGCGATCGATTCCTTCTACGATAAACATGCCGGCATCGTCGCTGAAAAGCTGGGACCACTCAGCCGTACTCAGGAACCATTAATGCAGATCGCTGAAGGGCATCGCCGGGAAGTCCTCGAGGTAATCGAACGCGGCGGGGATCTGAGCGAATCGCTCACTCGCTGCGTCAGTGCCTGGCAGGCGAATGCCGGTAGCGTTGCCGATCAGCTGCTGCTGAATTCTTACCAGTCAGAATCAATACCGGAATCCCATCAGGAGGATGATGATGAAACTTGAACATCGAGTTCTTGAACAACGCATGGCCAACACTCGCCTGGAGAAGCGTGGCGAGAACGGCTCTCGCATCGAAGGCTATGCTGCGGTTTACTTCAATGAAGCGGATCCGGAGAACACGCAATACCGGCTCTGGGATGATTACTACGAGCGGATCATGCCAGGGGCTTTCGATGAAGCGATCCGGAATGATGATGTCCGCTGCCTGTTCAATCATGATCCCAACCAGGTCTTGGGTCGCAATAAATCTGAAACGCTCAAACTCTCAGTCGATGGCCGTGGCCTGTTCTATTCCTGCGATTGTCCGGAAACGACGATCGGCAAGGATGTGGCCACATCAATCAGCCGCGGGGATATCTCGGGCAGCTCATTCGGATTCATCGTGCACGAAGCTGAGTACCGGGAGATCGATGGCATCTGGTACCGGGAATTGATACGGGTTGGGCTGTTCGATGTTTCTCCCGTTACTTTCCCAGCCTACACCGGCACGACAACCGATATTGCACAGCGATCGCTGACGGCTCGCAAATCTGAGCTGGCCGAATTGCGACGCGCGAAACTCGATCGGGAGATTGCCTTCCTGGAACTGGGCGCGACTGATTCCGAGTAATTCAAACAACGCACACGCGTGAATTGTCATCGGGCGAGGCGAGCGTTCATACGCGGCGAATCGTCGACTCATTTCACTGTTCAAAAAACGAAAAAGGATTTTCGCCGTGGACTTCAAAAAAATGAATCTTCGAGAACTGCTCGAAGAACGGGAAAAGCGGTTTGGCAAAGCCAAGCAGCTGCGTAACGACGTCACCAAAGAGAAGCGAGAACTGACAGACGTCGAGTCTGCCGAGATCGATGGCCTACTCAATGATGTGCGGACCATCGATCAGCTGATCGATGAAAAGCGATCAGCTGAACGTGAAGGTCGCAGCGAGCAACGCAATCAGTCATTTACTGAACTCGAAGCTCGCACTCACGCACCCGCTCCGATCGTGCGTGGCGTCGAGCCTCAGAATCAGGATATGCGAGACGAAACCAATAACTTTGAACGGTATTCGCTGTTGCGAGCGATTCAGCTTCGCTCCCAGGGCTTGCCGCTCGATGGCTTCGAAGCGGAAGTCTCTCAGGAAATTGCCACTCGCACAGGCCGCGATCCGCAGGGATTCTTCATTCCTTCGGATCTACCCGTCGATCATCGATCGAGAGAGCATCGCAGCTTCACAGCGACCACGGGAGCTGGAGCGATTCCGACGAATCTTTCCAGCACTCTGATTGGATCTCTGCGAAACCGCATGTTGCTGACTCAGCTCGGCGTGACCGTCATCGACGGCATCGTTGGGGAGTTGGATATTCCGAAGCAGACCGGTAACACCACAGCCTACTGGCTCGGTGAAGCGGGAGAGCCGACCGAATCGGAACCGACCATCGGTCAATTGGAACTGCGAGCTAAGACCGTCGGTGCCTACACCGATATCACTCGCCGGCTGATGAATCAGACCAGCCTGCAGGCGGAGAACTTTGTTCGTAATGATCTCGTGCAGACGCTCTCGATTGAAAGCGATCGAGCCGCACTGAACGGATCCGGAGCCAGTAACCAGCCAACCGGCTTGCTGCAAACCGGCAGCCTGCCATTGGTCGCGATCGGCACCAACGGGGGAGCTCTGACTTATCCGCATGTCGTTGAAATGGAAACCAAGGTCGCTGCAGCCAATGCCGATATGGGCAACCTCGCCTACGTCGCGACTGCTGGCGGACGCGGCACCATGAAAGTGACCGAACGGTTCACAGGAACCAGCGGTAAAACGATCTGGGCTGATGACAATACCATCAACGGTTATCAGGCCCTGGCCACCAACCAGCTGCCCACCAATCTGACCAAAGGGACTGGCGAAAATCTGCATCCGCTGATCTTCGGTGATTGGTCTGCCATCGTCATCGGTTACTGGTCGGGAATCGATGTGATGGTCGATCCGTATTCCAAATCGAAATCTGGCGGCGTTCGCGTCGTCGTACTGCTCGATATGGATGTAAAGATTCGCCACGTCGAATCGTTTGCGGCCATCGTTGACTTTGATCCGGCTGCGTAAGCGATCGGTTGATATTTCGGGTTCCGGCTCTCACGGAATCCTTAACCGGCAGTGGGGGCCGATCGTCTCCTGGCCCCCACTGCCTTTTTCTTGGACAACACAATGAAAGTCATCTTTCTGCAAATGGCCCTGGTGGGCAGTCAGGTCTTTCAGCCAGACGATGAAAGCGTCATCGATCTGCCTGAAGAAACCGCCAAGCGACTCCTGGCAAGCAAGCCGCCTGTCGTGAGATTAGCCGGCGGTCCCGTTTCTGAAACTGTGCTTCCCGCAGTTCAACTGCAGCAGCTGGCCGAAGCCAGTAAAACCGTCCCGGCTTCGCAGTCGATCGAGTCTCTGGCGATGCTCGGGCTGCAAACCGTTGTCGCCAAGGCCCTGGTGAATGCCGGCCTCACGACTCCGGAAGCGATCCTCGCACATCCGGAACTGACATCCATTCAGGGGATCGGCGAAGCCACAGCCGCCAAAGTTCGCGAGACCTTGCTGGCTAAAGTCGCTCATGAGCAAGAGGCTGACAAGCAAGCTGGCGATCAGGAGTAATTGAACCATGGGCGTTTCCGTCATGAGTCAACCGGCAGAAGAACCGCTGTCCCTCGACATGGTCAAGGAACAATTGCGCATCGACGGTGACGACGAAAACGCCCACTTACAACGGCTGATGCGATCGGCCCGCCATCAAGTCGAACAGCAATGCTGGCGACAACTGATGCGGGCCACGCTCTTCTGGACGATGGATGAATTCCCGGAATGCCGGACGTTGTTCTTTCCGAGGCCTCCGCTGGTCGAAGTCACTTCCGTGAAGTACTACGATCTGGATGGCCAGCTGCAGACATTCGATCCGATGAACTATTTCGTTGATACGACGGGCGAACCGGGTCGGATTGCTCTGAAGTCTGCTCACGACTGGCCGGAAACAAACCTGCAGCCAGGCAGCGTGCAGATTACTTATGAAGCCGGTCTCGAAGATCCGGCAGACGTGCCCGAGGATCTGATCGTGGCCATGCTGCTGATTGTCGGCCATCAGTATACCAACCGGGAAGCGGTCGCCCTGGGAACAATCGCAACCGAGTTGCCGATGGGGGTCAACGCGTTATTGACTCCGCATCGCTTTCGAGACTATCGCATCCTGGGGCAATTCTGATGGCACGTGTTCGCGCCGGTAAACTCGATCGACGAATTACGATCGAGAAACCAATCAAAGAGGCCGATGCCTCCGGACAGAAGATCACCAGCTGGCAGCAGCACTGCCGGACCTGGGCTGCCATCATGCCGCTCACTGGGAGCGAGCAGCTCAAGGATAACCGGCAAGTCAGCGAGGATGTCCGCTGGATCATCACTGTGCGTTACAACACGCTCAACAGCCAGGTTGCAGCCGACATGCGGATCCAGCACGCAGGCCGCACACTCTCGATTCAATCGGCAATCGATGTCGATGATCGGCACGAACAAATTGAGATCACAGCTCTGGAACGGAAGTAGTGTGTCCAAAGAACCGATCAGCGGTGATAAAGAACTCGATCGAGTCCTCCGATTGCTCGGGGAAAAGGCCATCCGCAAAATGGCTCGCGTTTCCCTGGGAAAAGGTCTGACGGTCCTGGCCCGATCGATTCGAGCAGTCGTTCCGTCTGCCACGACTTCCGGACATTCGAACCGATCCATAAAAAAGGCGATCGGTCGGCGCAACAAGAAGAACCGCAGGCACGGGTTTCACGAAGCCAAAGCGGGGATTCACGTCGGCAAAAAAAGTGGGGCTCCACACGCTCACTTAATCGGTCTGGGAACCGATCATCGTTACGCCGGCTTTTCCAGCCGGCAAAAAGGATATCGAGGCGAGGCCCGCAGAACGGGCAGTGCGATTGCCTACCGCGGTCGTATTGAAGCAAACGACTTCATCAAACGCGGTCTGGAGTCTGCAAATTCAGAAGTGTTGTCCAAAATCGCCCAGGAATTCGAACGCCAGCTGGAACTGGAAACCGCCAAACTTTATCGCAGGAGACGTTGATTATGGCCACACTCGAAGAAGCCGTCCGAGCCATGCTGCTCAGCCTGGACGCAGTCACGGACCTGGTCGGAGACCGGATCCGTCCGGATATTCTCGATCGCTCAGACGATCCGCCAGCGATTCTGGTGAAAGTTGAGGATGAGCAGCTGCATACAGATCTCGACGGGCAGGGAGGACTCGTGAAAGCCGTCGTGGTCATCGAGGCGATCGCCACAACGCGAATCGAATCCCGAGCCCTGGAGCGAGCCATACGACTCAATGGGACTGACCCGGGTTCCGGACTGCAGGGCTACGCCGGTCTGGTCGGCGAGTTTGACATCCGCTGCTGCACACTGGCGCGACGCAAACCGTTCTTTCTGGAGAGAGAGTCTGATGAGGATGTCGACTGGTACGGCATCGCATCATTCTATGAGATCGAGTATCCGGAACCTGATTGAGGAATAATTCATGCCCAAGCAGACGAGTAATAAAACTGAACTGCAGCTGGAGATCAGCAGCGTCTACACCAAAGTAGCCTACGTCGAATCGATCGACGGACCGGATACGGAAGGACAGTTCTGGGATGCAACCGATCTTGACTCCGATGATATCGAAGATGGCGAACCAACAGGCCAGTGTGCCCCTGGCAGTGTCTCCGGTGAAGCGTTCTATGATCCTAATGACGCAACACATCAGGCGATCATTGCCCGCAAACTGGCGGGGACCAAATCGAACTGGAAAATCAAATATCCAGACGATAGCGAAATCGCCTTTGAAGGGACTCCGCGGAAGTTCACCCCCAAAGCTGCCAAAGGCGATGGCCTGAAAGCTTCCTTTGAAATCAAGCTCTCCAGCGTTCCCGTGTATCCGGCGGCTGAATGACCGCGTCTGGGAATGCTTCAATCAATAATCCATCGGACTCACCAGGAGACCACTCGTGAAAGTCAAACTGACCTCTGACCAGCTCGGCAAGAATCCGGACTTCGATCCGAAGTATCTGGTCGACAAAGAAACCAATCCCGTCAATCGAATCGTTCCGGCTGGTACCGAACTCGAAGGGGATCATGAGCTGCTCTACCTGATCATCAACGGCCAGGCCGAGCCAGTCGATGACAAAGCCAAACAGGCCTGGCAGCGACATCTCGACAAAAAGAAAAAAGCCGAGCAGGCCAAACAGAAGCTCGGCCTCAAAACACGCAAGCCGATCGCTGTTAAACCGGCTGCCGGCTCCACTACACCAACACCAGGCACGCAGTCTCTGGGTGACCTGAAAAAATAATTGATTCTCCAGCCGGATGGATCCGGATGGCATTCTCTCACTTAATTCAAGGAGGCGTTTTTTAGATGTCCACATTAGCACTCTCACGAGCCGTACTGGTGGCCGCAGTTGGCGTTCTGCAAAAGGAGCGGGTTGTTATCAACATCGCCCAGCCAGACGGCAGCAAGCAGCAGTACGAAGTCTTCATGTGCGAATTGACAGCACGTGATAAAACCGAATACGAAATGGCCATGATGGACGATCCGCATCGTCCCTGGGACACGCTCGACAAAGAAGAGCAGGACGCTCGCCTGGAAATCCGCTCACAGGAAATTCGTGAACGCACTGTGATTGCCTGCGCTCGAGATGCCGAAGGCAATCGGCTGTTCACTTATGACGACATCGACTTCGTCGGTGGCATGGGTAACAGCATTGTCGAACCGATGGTCCTGGCTGCCAAGCGGGTCAATGCTGGTGCCGACAAGTCGCTGGAGACTCTGGGAAAAAACTCAGAGGCGACGATCGCAAACGTTTCTGTCTAAAGCTCGCTCGAGAGCTCGGCTACGCCGATTACGACAAAATGATGAACGAGCTCACCGAGGAGCAATTCCGCACCTGGTGGGCTTTTCATTTATTCGTCGAGCCGTTTGAGCCGGAACGAATGGATCGTCGCTTTGGGATGCTGGCATGCTTCGTTGAAGCTCTGCTCTGCGGGAATGATTCCCAGCTGCAGCCGGGTGCGTTCGACCTGGGCTGGAATCCGGACCGGGAATATGTCGCCGATAACGGCCAGGATTGGCAGCTGATGAAAGCCAAGACGGAACTCATCATGTCCAGCTACGCTCACATGCAAGGATAAGCCATGGCTGTTGGTGGAGATTTAGTTGCCAATCTGCTGCTGAACTCGAAGCAGTTCGGTGTTGGCCTGAGTGCTTCGCGCAAGGACCTCGGCAGTTTCGTCGCCGGGGCCAGGCGGGCGATCCTGCCATTGACTGGATTGCTGGCCGGGGCTTTGGGCTCCCGCGAATCGGTTCGAGCTGCTCTGGTGCAGACGAAATCTGAAATGAAACTGGCTGCCGTACTGAAGGCCACTGGCGGAGCTGCTCAGCTCTCCGCTCAGCAAATAGCCGAGTTCGCCTCGCAGCGACAAGCCATCACAAACTTCGGAGACGAAACCACACTCGCCGGGGCTGCCGTCCTGGCAACGTTCAAAGAGATCAAGGGGCCGATCTTCACGGAAGCGATCACGCTCGCCCAGGACATGTCTGCTGTCATGGAACAGGATGTGAAGGGAAGCGTGATTCAGCTCGGAAAAGCTCTCAACGATCCGATTCGCGGTGTCTCCGCACTGGCCGAAGTCGGCGTCTCGTTTACGCAGCAGCAGAAAGAGCAGATCAAAACACTGCAGGAATCCGGAGACATTCTCGGAGCTCAGAAAGTCATCCTCCAGGAACTGACCAGCGAATTCGGTGGAGCCGCGGAAGCAACCGCGGATCCACTCACGCAGATGACAAACATGGTGGGAGACCTGGGAGAGAATATCGGCTTCATTCTGCTGCCTTCAATCCGTGAATTGAACGCAGGCCTACAGGACGGACTCGGGCCGCTGGCCGCCAATTCCAGTCTGTTCAAAGAGATGGGGGAATGGATCGCTGGCGGAGTCAAGTTTGCTGTGATGTACGGCAAACACATCGTGGGAGTTGCTGTCGCCCTGGGAACAATTGTCGTTGTGTTCAATGCGGTCAGGATCGCTCAGGATCTCGCGACCAAAAGTATGATTCTGTTTCAGTCTTTCTCTGGACCGAAAGGCTGGGCAATATTAGCCGTAGGTGCTGCCGCTTACAGTACGACATTACTGGCACTCTCGGATGATTTCGAGACAGCAGCCAGAAGGGGAAAGGAGGTTTCGACTTCCGTCCAAAGTATCGGCGAAAACAATCAGGCAATCCGGGCAACGAAATCGGAGATTGAAAATCTCACTGGTTCAGTCACTGCACTGGCTGGTGCTGGTACCAACGTCGATGCGTTCTTTGCCAAGTTCGAAACCGGAGCCCAGAAACTGCAGCGGGAAATTGCCGAGATCCGCAAGCTGTCCGAAGATGGCTTGCTCTCTCCCGATCAGGCAGCCGACTTTGAAAGCCAGACGATCAACAGCAACACCGGGATTGTCGATCGCATCCGCAGCATCAAAGATGAGATTGCCATCCTTCGCGGCGAAACCGATCAGACCGGAGTTGAGCTGGCCAGGTTGTACGAGCAGGGAGCTCCGCTGCAGCTCATTACTGATCTGAAGGAATCGATCCGGCTGCGGGATCAACTCAAAGCCGACCGGGAAGCTGCTGAAGAAACCAAGAAGAATCAGCAGCAGGCCCAGGCCGACAAACAGAATCAGAAAGGGGGCTTCTTTGAAGCTCTCGAAAAGGCTCCGGAGCGAGCCAAAGAACTTCGCGAATCGTTACTGACTGATTCCGAAAAGCTGAAACGGGATCTGGAGGAATATCAGTTCCTGCTCGGCAGCGGAAATCTGCAGCAAAAAGAGTATGACCAGCTGGTCGCACGTCGCCAGGGAGAGTTCGACAAGAGTCAGGATTCTGGAGTCGATGCCCCGACTGGCCGCAACACCGCCCTGGACGCGAACAGTTCCGATGCCATTGCTCAGATCACTCGGCAAATGATCGGAGCCGGAACCGTTTCTGTTCAGCAAAAGTCTCTGCAGTCACAGCAACGCATTGAGGCCCTGCAGCGGCGAGCAACGGAACTGCTGGCGCGACTGGAACAGCAAGGAGTAAAGAACTCCGGTAAAGGTCCCAAGCAATACAAGCTCTCGTGAGGTGAATGTGACAATCCTCAAAGTTGTGGAAGCTCCCCGCGATGAAATGGAAGTCACGCCAGAAGGAGTGATCGAGGCGACGCGGGTTTTCAAGGTTCATCTGGCACATGGGCGAGTGCCGTTGATACAGATCCTGGCTGATGATCGGATCCCGGGTCGCTACACATTCCATCCGGATATTGAGGGTGCTTTGCTGTTACGCATAGCTCCCCGAAGATCAGGAAGTGGCAACCGAATCGTCGAGCTCAGCTGCTTCTATACGACCGACTGGTTGCACGACGTCGAAAACCCGCTGGAACGTCCGGCAGACATCACTTGGCGTGACACTGAATATCAGGTGGCCGCTCTGAGGGACCTGGACGGCAAGCCGTTTGTGTCTGCCTCGGGTGAGCCGCTCGAAGATATCATGATCGAGACGCCCGGCGAAATCTGCACGGTCACAAAGAATTTGCCAGGCATGCCAAAATGGTTCACTCAGTATCGCAATGTTGTGAATGATGGCACAGTCCGGATCGATGGGGTTGTCTTCGATAAAGGCCAGTGTCGCATCAAGTCGCGATCGCTCAGCGGCTGGAAGCGAGAAAACGAAATCGACTTCCGGACCATCACGCTGGAGATTCATATGCGTGAGCAGGGTTGGCAAGTTCAGAAGCTCAATCGCGGCTTCTACGAGCTGGTCGAAACGAACACAGTCACCGATGTCGACGACGGCAACGGAGGCACCACACAGAAGACCGTCAAAACGATCAGCCGTAAACAGATCCTCATCGATGGCAAACCAGCCGTCGAGCCGCAACTGCTCGATGTCACGGGCAAAGCGATCAAATTCAAAGATGCCGAGGGTAATCCCGTGCCAGGTGCCGGGGCCGCGGTCAAAGCAGCGATTCTGGATTTCAAGGTTCGCGGCGTCAAAAGCTTCAACACACTGCCACTCAAGTAAGGATTCACGATGGCCATTCGACGATATGCCGGCGATGCTCCGGACGTTGCTCAACAGATGCTGATTCCCACTCCGCCAGTCGGATTCGATGGCAGTGTGACACTGGGGATCAATCGCAAGTTTCTGGAATTCGAGAGCTGGGATCCGGCGGCGATCGCAGCAGCCTGGAATTCTTCCACCATTCCTGACTTTCAGCGATGCGTCGCTGCAGTCACTGACGAAGGGGTTCTTATGACGGCTTCAACCGCGGGTGTGATGTTCAATCTGATTGTGCTGTTTGCCGGTTCGGCCAATTACGATGCCGTGCTAATGTTTTCAAAGATCAACTATAGCGAGTCGGTGACAGGTGATATTGATATCACTTTCCTCGGTCAGCTGGAAACCCTCGATCACGACTTCGAAGCGTTCGATCTGCAGTCGGCATTCGAAGCCATGGAAGGCGTCGATCCTGAGCTGATCACCGTGGTCGATATCTCCGAGACGCAGATTCGCGTCACGCTGGCCGGGGACTATGTGACCATCGGCACGGATGATTTCACAATCGACGATTCCGACCTTCGCGGCGGCACCGCTTCAGTGACGGTCGCTCAGGTCCGTCCGTACTCTGCCGGCGTGAATGAAGTTCAGCGGCTTTCCATCCGTAATGCCACTGGCGGCACGTTTGCTCTGCGAATGCAGGACAACACCGTGATTGGCCTGACGCTGGCCAATGATGTCGATGCGGCCGCGCTCGAAGCTGCTTTCGATGCGGCGATTGGATCCGGAGCCGCTTCGGTTGCCGATGTCTCATCCGGTGTGTTTGATGTCACCTTCGATGGCGGAGCGTTCGCCGAAACCAACGTTGGATTGATGAAGGTTGACTATTCGAACCTGACACCGACCCAGAGCAATGACACCTGGCAATTGGATACGCGGTACATCGATTCAGAGAACCCAGGTACGATCATCCAGACGGACGGCAATCAGGGAATCATCATGTTGACCCACTCTGCAGGGACGATCTCATCCGTTGAGTTAGTTGGAACGCCACAGACGGACTTTGCATCTTTTGATTCCGCGATCAATGCCGTGCTGAGCGAGTACTTCGGAGCCGAGAATTACATCATCACTGCGGATGTGGAATCGACTGACGGCTTATACGAAATCGAAGCGGTCGGAGATTATGCTGGTCAGTCTGGTGTTTCTTCAGCTTGGAAAGTGGAATGGTATCCACAAGTCGACGATCCGGAGCCTGGCGAGCAACCTACTGCGACGATCTCCACGATCCAGGAAGCTGAGGAAGGGACTCCTGAGAAGCAGACATTCAGCGTACCTATTGCCACATCAGGTGTCATTCGATTTCGCTTTGCTCTGACATCTGGCAATCAGGACACAACTTCGCTGTCGTATGATTTTGCTGCTGCTGAATTGGAAACGGCTCTCGAATCAATCTTCGGTTCGGGCAAAGTCGTCGTCGAAGGTAGCCGGGCCACGGGTCTGGTAGCAACCTATGATCAGACGCTCGGGAATGTTCCATTGCCAACGATCATCCAGAACACCTTAGTGTTCACGAACACGCTGGGAGTGATCGATGCGGGATTAAATCCAACAACAGCCACGGTGACTGTGGTAGGTACTCCATCGGGAGGCACCTGGGTTTACTCCTGCATAGAAGGGAGTGTTGATACTCCGCTAAACTGGAATGATTCCGCTGCTCAAATTCAGGCAAAAATTGATGCTCAATTAACCGCGGAATCAATTACTTATGATTCCGTCTCAGTTGTCGGGACACTGCATGAAGATGGAGTCGTCGCAATTACGGTTTCGGGCTTTACGGGAGAGCCGTTTGGGTCTTCTGTCACGAACAATCTCTTTTATTCAACCAGCGCAAATATTGCAACGACTCAACTTTTCGTAGCTGGCACAAATGAAGTACAGCGAATTGAAATTGATCACGAACCAGCTCAGACTGGCTATGTGACAATCACTCACAATGGAAATTCTCGCCAATGGCCAGCCAGCGATCTTTATGCATTGGAGTCATATCTAAACAGCATCGCCGGATTGAGTGGAAACGTTGATGTGCGAAATGCTGTCAGGCTCTCATCTGACAATTGGTGGTCTGCATTCGATATTGAGTTCATCAATGGACTTTCCGGAACAGACGTTGAAGAACTGACTCTGCAATCTTTTCTGGATCCAGTTTCCAGCATCAATCCGATCCGGCTGCAGGATTATGTCAGTACAAAAACTCAGACTGGGGCCGACGCGGCCAACGTAGCGATCACAACGGAAACCCAGGGCTCTCCAGAACTCGGGGCCCAACAGCAAATCACTATCGCTGGCAATCCGCATTTCGGTACATTCACTTCCACTATCAATGGCCAGACAACTGCGGCCATTGAATTCGACGCGACGAATGAGGACAACGAAGATGCCATCGAACTGCTGTCGAATATTGATCCCGGTGAAGTAACAGCCAGCGGCACACTGGCAGATGGCCTGCTCTTGGATTTTGCGACATCGGTCGGAGCCGTCACGATGTCGGTTGCCGATGTTGATCTCACGAACGCCAGCCTGGGACTGACGGCAGTCGCTGCGGGTCGCAATACGATCATTCAAACTATCACCCGCTCTCAGGGTAAGAATCATTTCGAGGATCCCCGTAACTGGATCCCGGAAGGGCCGATCAACTCGGGAGACGATCTGGTCTTCGAGTCCGGCAATGTCTCTTGTCTGTACGGGATCCTGCAGCGATCAGATTTCACTGTCGACATTGCGACCAATCAGCTGCTGCTGGTCGATCGACCCAGCTTCCTGGTTGGCCAGCTGCTCACGATCAGTTCAAGTGACACGCTGCCCGCGGGTCTGGTGGCAGCCGACAATTATCTCATCACCGATTACGACATCGACACGGGCCGCTTGTCATTGTCTCGAAACGGCGTGGCCGTGGCCATCACCGATGCGGGAACCGGCACGCATCGCATCCGCCTGGCTGTCCAGTCAAAGAAGACACACGCGCGTTTCACCGGCTACATCGGCCTGCCGCGCTGGAATCCGAATGGCTTTGTCGAGTACTTGCCAACTGAACTGGCAATCGGCTGGGCAGACAATGCGACACTGATTATTGCCCAGGGCCGCGGCTCAGCCTCTGGACGTATTGGCATCGACTTCGGACCCGATGCCGTCAAAACGGAAGTCTTTCAAACGGGTGGCTCTCAAGACGACCTGCCCGCTTTAGTCTTACTCGGCACGAACGATGCCTGTGAACTGCTTTCCTATGATGGCGAAGTCGGACTTGGAATGTATGAGGGAACCGAGTTCCGGTACGCGAAGATGGTTCTGTATGGCGGCGAGGTCCGTAGCACAAAACTGGTCTCCAGCGAGAATGCCATCCTCGACAACTTCGGAGCCGCGACAGAATTCCAGCGACACCAGTTTGACGGAACGGAGCGCAGCCAGGGATGAGTGATTCGATTTATTTCGATAGCGATGACGCCATGCGAATTGATCGTACTGTGCGTCACTTCGAAGACCAGGTGCAAGGCCAGGTCTCGACTGGCCAGAGGCGTCAGTTCTTCGACCTGCCTGTCCTGAAGCTGTACCTCATCAAAGAATCGGCAGGCTTGCCGGAATCACTCGATGATTCCGTGGCGGTCAAGGCTCAGCCGTTCGAAGGGGACACCAGTCCCCAGCTGGCCTACGAAGAGGACCTCGACGAAGACGGAAAGCCAGTCCCTAAGCTGGAGACCATCTACCATTCACTGCCAGGCGTGCGGCTTTGCCCTGGGACACTCGCCTGGTGTGTCTATGCCTATTCGCAATGGCGAATTGTCTACTTCGAACAGTGGCCTGTCAGCGTGCAGCAGATTGATGCAGAAGGCTTTCCCTCCGGGACAGTCGCCTGCAATCTGGTGATCGACGATGTGACCTTATCGTTCGATCTCTCGACAGATGCGACCACGGAGCAGCTGCTCGATCTCGTTCGCGTTCATGAAAAGATTACCGATCCGACTGATGTGCAGGCCATCGGCGGGCCACTCACTTACTGTGCCATCAATCTGATGTTCGGGCCGGGGCTGACCGGCAAGAACGTGCAACCGCTACAGATTGATAACCTCGGCCAACCGCTCGGCAAGGGCCTGCGTCTGCGATTGCTGACTCCGCTCTGGGCTGTTTCATGATCACGACGCAAACCCGCAAACCGCTGCTCACGCCAGCTCCGCGATCGCGGTTTCCGAATCTGTTCTGCCGTGACTCCAGCACGGGCCAGCTGCTCTGGTCGCGATCGCTGGGTCTGCCGGCTTACAAGCTGTCCAATGCGAACGTTCGATTGACCAGCTCCTGCGGACGGTTCGAACAACAATTCGGCGGTGCCTCTGAAGTCTTGTTGTTCACCGAGCTCACATTTTTGCACGCCCACGGCAATCGGATCGTGAGTGTACTCAATACCAACGGAGACAACTCCTGGCAGCTCGGCAATGCCGCGGCACTGGCCAGCTGGGATCTGGATGGCAATCTGCAGTTCGTCACGCGTCAACGGGATCTGCCGGAAAGCACACGCGTGTTTGGGGCAGCTGCGAGAGACCAGTTTGTGTGGATCCTCACCAGCAACAATGCGAACGCGACTTATCTGCAGGCCTACGATGTGGTCGATGGTTTACTGTCCAGCACTCGAAACGCTGGGTTTCTCCAGAGTGAAAACATCGGCCCGATGGTCCGTCCGGACGGTTCAGTCTTTGCCGGATCGGGATCTACACTCGGTGTGCTCAATCCTGATGGCAGCTGGCAATGGACTCGCGACGATCTTCTGGCGTTCAATCAGGCCGAGTACTACATGTACCCGAATGGCGACCTGCTGATCTGGGAACGCATCACAAGTGATGTGCCCGGCGAATCGAATTTGATTCGCATCAGCGGATCATCGGGAGCGACGCTGGCGACCAGCAGTCAGCAACCAGGGGAAACCTATTGGTACCGAGGCGACGGCTACGGCGGCCCACTGCAAGGCTCCGGAGGCGGATTCGTATTCCTGCCCGATGGCCGAATTGCCTTCTCCGGACTCTACACCGGGCATGTGTGGGGCCAGGTCAATCTATTGCCAGGCGGAAGCTTTGGGGATTACGTTCTGTTTCCGGAACCGATCTATCCAACTGCTGGTTCTCTGCCGATCGGCTGGGACTGGTTCTGGTTCATCATCAGCGGCATCCTCGATCAGGATCTGCGGATTGTCGACTATCGCCAGGACCGCTCGGTGATCGGCGAAGGGGATGATGAAATCTTCGCCAGTCACCAAAGCCAGGGCTTTGGGAACCTGTTCTGGAATGATGCCGCCATTCCACTGCTGGGAGAATGGCTGTCAGAAATCGACGTGCCAGGTGGCGTCACTGAGCCCTGGCCAATCGGGCTGTCTGGCTCTGCCGACATCGAGCCACGACGAAAAGGAGAAAGCATCACGACGGCTGTGCGAGACACTGAAGGCAACTGGTATTCTCCCCAGCTCGGCGCAGGCCAGACATACCTGAAGTCCGTCGACACTCTTGGCAACGAACGCTGGAAGATCGATCTCAAACGGGAATCCGATCTGCAGCTGGCGGCTAACTTCGTGGCCATCAGTGAAGATGGCACGAAAGTTTTCTATCTCAGCAGAGAAGTGGAAAGCCTTTAAGAGCTGGGAGCATAGGAGATTGTGAACGACTCGGTTGCCCAGAGAAAATTATCGTCATCAATATCTCGCAGAGCGTAATTGTAGACGCGTCCAATCGTGCCGGTGTCCTCGCTGCTGATGGTCACCCAGACCTGATTGAAGTCTTCCCCGCTGATGTCGATGGCGTTCATGTCCTTCACAAACACCTGCTGCTTATTGCGATTTTCGACAACGAACCGCAGCTCTTTATTCCGCATGTCGACTGGACTTCCGGATCCATCATAGATCGTGAGTTGCACACGCTTACCTTCCCGCGTGTAGTAGGTCAGCGGTTGACTTTGCACACTGCCAGGTGAGGCGATCGAAATCGCCGGATTGAAAATCACAGTCGTATCACCAGCAACATTGCTCGGAGCTTTGTTGAGAGCCTTCTGTGTAAACTGATCACCGCTACTGTTTTCGATCATGCCGTCGAGCCGCAACAGTGTAGCCACTCGATCGAGGATCAGTTTGCCGATGGAATTGGCCGTGCTTATTGAACTGACGAGCGTGCTCCAGATAGTGCCAGCTATGCTGGTTCGTTCGCCAGTCGTCAGTGTCATGGCCGCACCAGGTGCGGCGCGTGATGTGATGGCGTCATCGACTCGGCTGTTGGTCGTGCCAAGGTCCGTAGCCAGCTGAGCCGTATAGCCAAGTGCGGTCAGCACGGCTTGCACTTCGGCTTGGGAAAGATCCTGCAAGGCTGCGACCGCATTATGAGTTGCCGTATGCTGTGCATCCTGAGCCGTATCGAGATCGTCGAAAGAATTGAGAGTCCCTTGAATGCCGGCGATCCGATTGGACGCATCAACGGTCGGCAAGCCTCCGCTGGATCCGGGGGCCGCATTCGGGATCCGGGCGAGCCGTTCGCCCCAGGTATTCGGCGAACTGTTGTGATCAGCCACCAGGGCCGCAAAGAGCTGCCCGACAACAGCCGTGGCAATCGTCATGGCCGTCAGATCATTCGTATCGAGCTGATCGGCAATCAGAGTCATCAATGCATCTTTGAAGGCCACGCCATCTTCTTCATCCAATAGAGCGGATTCAATCTTAGCAACAGCTGCCGAAGAGAGTGCTTCGCCAGAAAGGCCATTCACAGCAATTGAAACATAGTGCACAGCCGGATCGAAGTACTCGGCTGCCAGCTTTGTCCTGGCATTCAGCTGGGAGACCGTCGGCAAGCTCGCAGCGACAATTGCAGCAGCAGCCGCGGCCTGCGACTGAGTCGCGTCCAGCGGAGCTGTATAACTGGTGGCTGGAAGTGCGTTCGTCGATTCCGATTTGAGGGCTCCACCAGTCCCGGAAAAGTCGAGTTTTGCTGATTGAGCGTTCGTCAATTTACTGACGAGGACCACATCAAACTCATGATCAAAGCAGTCCATGATGGTCACACGGATCGTGGCAGTCCCGAGAAAATCAAGATCCCCACTGGCGATCTCCACATCGTGCGATCCATTGAGGCGATGCGTCAATGCAGGACTGGTTGCCAGATAGGAATCCGATCCAGCCGGATGAATCCGGACTTCCGTCAGTGTCTGCGCTGTCGTCACTGGCAGGGCATCGGAATTGTCGACGGGAGTCAACGGTAGGACTGCATCTGTATTAGTTGTTAGTTCGATCACTTTGCAATCCTTGCTCGGTAGCCACGAAGAAAGTTGTGTTGATCCCGCCATTCTTGCCAGAGAGATTCCTTTTCAGTATCTGACAAGACCCGGTCAAAGACCAACAGGTTGTCGAATGTGCAATCAGCTGCAGTGACGGCTCGACAGTAAAGCATTTCCGACTGCGATGATTGCACCACGGCCAGGGAATTCACAGCCAGCTGAGTGAAGTCGCTAAACGACCTCACTTCAAATTGAGTCGATACTGAACCATCTGACCATACGAAAAGCATTAGCCACTGATTCAAGACTGAATCTGAAATCAATGTGTTTTTTGTTGTGCCGTTTGCGGCCAGCAGAAGATAAGGGGAACTTGAGAACACTGCGTTGTTGTGTAACAGCTGCAGCCGATCGTTGTTATCTGGTGACTGATAGAAGTTCAATGCTCTCGTTGTGACTGCAGTGTAATCGCTGTGAATATAGAAGGTAAAAACACGCGTGAACGCTCCCGGTGTATTCCCAATCAAGTCAGCATCTGTTGTGGAATAATAGTCTGCGTTGGCTGCATGCCTCGATCCACTGCCGATGAGCCCAGTAGTCTTGGTGATCGTCCCGTTGACGCTCAATGTCTTTGCGGCCGCCTGGTCGTTGACTGTGCCGCTAAGAGGGCCACGAAAATCGAAGGCCGCATTTAGTCCGGACAGTGATGAAAGTTCAAAGGGCATTGCGGACTGCTCATTTCTTAACGAATAACTGTGCTGCTTCTCAGTTATCCGCCAGCTGTCGCGCGTCTGCCTCGCTACCAATAAAAGCGGAGACGACTGCAGAGTGAAGCTGCAGCCGCCTCCTGAAACTGCACCATGACCGAGTACACCGGCCACAGCACAGCTTGTTCAGCTGCAAGGGAGTGACCAATGTCGCATGGATGCGAAAATTTGAATCGGCAAAACACCGAGTCGGACTGGCCTGTAATTGATAAGAAACCGTACTTTGAGTCGGATTCCATACGACTCTATTTCGCAGAATCGATGGAAGTTCTCGGGTCGATGCAAACGGTAGAATCATCGAAATTTGACGCAATCATTACCGATCCTCCGTACTGCTCTGGAGCCGATACAAAAAGCGGTCGAGATGCGGATCCAGCGAGCAAGTATTGTCATGGCGGCAACACTTGTGGACGGCCATCATTTGCGGGCGATCATCGCGATTCCCGGTCGTTCGAATTCTGGGCCACGATGTGGCTCGCCCTGGCGAGGCGGCACTGCAAACGATCGTCGTATTGCCTCACGTTCATCGACTGGCGCAATCTGCCATTGATGGTCAACATCATTCAGGCAGCCGGATTTGTGCACAAAGGAGTCTGCGTCTGGGACAAAGGCAGAGCTGCCCGAGCTCCGCACAAAGGCTACTTCCGGCACCAGGCCGAATACATCCCCTGGGGAACGAACGGACCAGTCCCGAAGCTGTCAGATCGAGGACCGTTCGACGGTGTTTATCAGCATCCAATCCGCCAGGCTGACAAACATCACATCACTGGAAAACCGACACCACTGATGCGCGATCTGGTGAAAGCGGCACCGATCGGGGGACTGATTTTTGATCCCTTTGCAGGATCCGGATCGACTGGCGTGGCAGCTGCCATCGAAAGACGTCGAGCGGTGCTGATTGAGCAGTCTGAAGAATACTGCGAGATCGCGGCAAAGCGACTGGACGCGGCAATCCGGGGTGAGATTATGGATCGAAAGACTTAGTCAGCCACCGGACAGGATGTCCGAATTCTTCTCGTTAAATACAGGATTGAAAATCCTGGTGTCACGGGTTCGATTCCCGTCCTGTCCACTTTAACGTGGAGTATTCATCCAGAGGCATGACATTTGTCGTCCCTCTGGATTTTTTATTGGATGATTCCTGTTTTCTAATTTGTTGATTGCTTTAAAACCGGCATTTCTTCGCCGGTGATGGGATTGAGCCGTTTGATCTCGACAATTCTCCATTCACCCTCTTCGCGTTGCCAGGTCAGTTCCCAGCGAGTTGCTGCATGTCCTGTATAGGAAACATTCCCAACGGAAACAGTTCCATTGGCCCGAAAACGACTCAGTGCCCGGGAATTCTGAGCGGTCATTTCGACCGATAAATCGCTGACGTGCATATCCTCATGGATGTCTGCCATTGTTAATCCGGTCAAAGCCAGTGTCCGTAAAGCGACCTGACCTTTGGAAATAGAGTCAACGACCTCTGGAACTTTGTTGTCGATACAGGCCTGGACAACTTCGTACACTCTCAGTTCAACTTCCTCGGCTGATGTCACAATGGCCTGTTCGAGAAAATAGGAGCCAGCCGAGCAGGCAAACAGAAGAATTGCCAGGATCCAGTCGCGGCCTAATCCCTTACTCATGGCACGCCCGAGAAAGATCCCTCCCAGAATCAGAAAGAGAATCACACCCGGCCAGGGATTTTCAGTGAACCACATAATCGCGAGCTTTCGTGGAAAGGATAAAACGAGTGTGTGACAATACTCATTAATTAAATACAGTTTTGTCTGTAAACATCTCAAATAGAAATATGAGAACAGAATATTATCTCAAGCTCAGTTTACAAATTAGACCATTTTCAAATAGTTTCTGCAGTCGCATGGACACTAAAAGTCCCAAAATCGCTGTGTTTGCTCCTGCTGAATGCTGCAGGTAATTTTTGAATATACTCTAGAACCACGGATGGACACGGATAAACACTGATCTCAGAAATCCGTGCGTATCCGTGTCCATCCGTGGTTAATTTTTAAGTTGATTCACCTTTGTTGTTACCGTGGGTTGTCGAGTTTAATCGTCGTTTCAACAGTTTCACCGTCACGTTGAATGCGAACAGATATTTTATCACCTGCAGAACTCGAATCGATCAGTTTCCAGAAATCGCTACGGCTGTTGACCTGGGTATCCTCTGCAAACACGATCACATCTCCGGCTTGCAGTCCGGCTTCATGTGCAGGGCTGTTTTCGATGACATTCAGAATCTGCAGACCTTTGACTTCTGCATTCAGAGCAGGGGTGATACCGACCGATGGTCGTCCGCCGGCATGTCGACCGACCTGAATGTGAGCTTTGTTTTCGATGTAGTCAGGACGTTCTGAGGCATTCGCCAGATTCATCACCAGCGATTCCAAAACATCTACGGTGCGACGGATCCCCTGGATATTAATCTCATCGACATCATCTGTCGGACGATGGTAGTCTTCGTGCAGGCCTGAAAAGAGGTGCAATACGGGAATCTCTTTTTCATAGAAAGGAGCATGATCGCTTGGTCCCAAGGCCTTTTTCTCGCGAAAGAAATTCAGCTCTGTGTTCTTTTCAATATCATCCAGCCAAGGATTCCAGACCTGAGAAGATCCCACTCCGAAAACTGTCAGCTTTTCATCCGCCATACGTCCGACCATGTCGAGATTGATCATCGCGATTGTATCCTGCAGAGGATAGAGCGGAGCTTGCACATAATGTTTGGAACCCAATAGACCCCGTTCTTCTGCAGCAAACCAGATGAAAACAACACGTCGATCCAACTGACCGGACTGTTTGGCCAGACGCTCGGCTAATGTCAGCAAAGCGACGCTGCCGGAGGCGTTGTCGTCGGCTCCGTTATGAATCGCGTTCGTTCCGGGGGCGAGAGAGCCGTAGGTTCCCCAGCCGACATGATCGTAATGGGCACCGATGATAATCGTTTCACGAATGTCGGCATCACGAGGCTCCATCACCGCAATGACATTTCCGGTTTGCGTATTGGAAAAATCCATGTCAGCCTGACCGGTTAACTTGATGCCTGGCAACTCCTGGCTGAGTGGTTTCATCTGCTGATCGATTTGAGCTTCAATCGCTCCCAGTTCCTGACCGATCCCCGCCTGTAAAAGTCGATTGGCGGCTGAGACCGTAATTTGAAAAACGGGAATTTCCTCAGGCTTGGCCGAGCCGCCGTATCCGAAAGCGAACAGATCATCGCCTGCTTTGATTGTTGAGAGAGGATCGTTCACAAATAACACGGCAATCGCGCCACGTTCTTTGGCGTTTTCCATCTTAGAACGAAGTCCAGCCCGATTGACATCAATGATGCCCTGCTTATTGACGTATAGACTGCCGTATTCCTTCTGCTTGGGAACCCGCCGCATGATCAGTGCGACTTTGCCTTTAAGGTCGATGCCTGCGAATTCATCGAAATTGTTTTCTGCATCGTCAATGCCGTATCCGCAGAACACGACTGGAGCAGTGAAAGCCCCATTGCCACCGAAGGCACAGACGCGAAACTCTTTATCGATCTCCAGTTCACCCTTTTCGATTCCCTCAATTTGAAGTTTGTTCTGCTCTCCCAGTTCGGGACGTCCCGCGATTGAGAATTCCTGATAGCCATCGTCTTCAGCCTGTGGAAATGTGAAGCCATCTTTTTTGAGGCGATTTCGCAGGAACTCGGAAACTTCCTGCAATTGTTCGGAGCCAGTATCCCGTCCCTCCATCGCATCGGAAGCGAGATAGCTGATGTCCTCAAAAATTTGCTGTTCTTCCTCAATGATTGGGGTTTTATCACGTCGCTCGGCTTGTGCGATCTGCACAGAGACCAACATCGTGATAGCAAGTAGGAGAGGAGAAAATTTAGAAATGGTCATATGAAATTTAACCTTCTGGTCAATTACTATTCTGTAATCTGATTGAATTTGTCCTGCATTTTTTGCAGCGTTTCCTGAGGATAAAAGCAAAACGGATATTCCCGGTCAGTTGCGACAGCTCTCTGTTTAGCGAGAAGCTCTGTCTGTTCGAGACGTTGCTTCAACTGTTGAATCGGAGTCTTGGCCAGTTTAAATAACTGTTCCCGAATTTCTTCAAACCGAAAATATCGCTTTTGATTCTCGGGCGTTCGCAGGCGACGTTCCCGGCGACTTAATCCTGTCGTGCTCGCTGCTTTTTGTTCGACAATCAATTGTTGCTTTTCCAGCAATAAATCGCGAGCGTCGCTTTGTTGTTCTTTCGATAAAATCGTTTCCGGATTTTGCTCTGCTCGTCTCAATTTCTGTTTCAACTCGGCAATTTCGTCTTCACCGGTCTGCGGAACATCCTGCAGAGGCAACCAGATAGTTCCCGAGGCCACTTGAAAGTGAGGCGGTTGCAACTGGAAATAAAGTCGAATAATTTCATCAGTCACTTCGTCATACTTAGCACCGCCGATGCCGTGAATGAACCAGTCTGCTAAAAACAGCCGCATATATAATGTTGTGATCAACGCGCGTGTACGAATCCGAAATCCCTGATCGGAAATCTCTTGAAGAGCCTCTTGCAAACTCTCCGCAGTGCAGGTTGATTGAGCAGGCAACGGATGTGACCAGCCTGCGTGATTCGTCAGCGTCCAATTCTCATTTAGCCATATGAGGTACAAGCCATGTCGTTGAGGACGCTCGGCTGACCAGATCCAGAACGGCAACTCGATTTCATGTTCTTTGAGAACCAGATCGGGCATCGGGTGCGAATTATTTTTCAGACCGTATCGCTCTCGATAACTCGCAAGAGCCTGATTGTAAATCGAGCAGAATTTGCGGGCATCGCATATGATGTGAGCCAGAAAACTGTGAAAAGAATCCGTTACCGCCAGATCCGTCAGGCGAAGTTCCTGGTTTGTAATTCCAAGTTCCCGCTCAATGCTTTGTCGCCCGGCAATCAGACCGTCGACAATATCACCTGATGATACCGCATGTTCAGAGACAGACCGCCAGTAAGCATCCAGCACATTCGGCTGTTTTAATGGACTCAGTCGAGATTGAACACGATCAGGAAAAGAATCGAATAACTCGCGATTCCGAATGCCAATTTCCTGCCAGGGCATTCCGATCGGCCAGTTATCGACCACGATCTGCTGTTTAATCAGAGTCTCGTTTTTCTCAGAGGGAATCGAAATCCGTCGCGATTTGACAGTGTCAGAATCAATTGTGATATGCATGCCGAGACCGCCAACGAGCTTGGCAACATGATCGACCAGCATGTTTTTGATCAGCACGCCGGGATGAATCAACTCGGGTTGATGACCTGTGAGAATCCAGAGTTTTGAGACCAAAGAACGATGGTTGGAGCAGTGGCAGGATTTTTGTTCGACAAGTTCCGTTCTTGCCTGAGTCCGCCATTGGCTAAGAGTTTTTCCCCAGATCGCGATTTCCGAATTGTTGAGTAATTTGTGATTCTTGGAAATCAATTCGGGTGTGACAGACAACGCAGGCTCAATGAGAAATTGCTCATCACCCCGCGGCACACGGTAATGTGTGGTCGATACCTCAGCTTCGGAATTCTGTAGAACCGCATCTGTCATCACGTTGGAGCGTTCCCAGTCTTCCGAAAAAGTAAGATCACAACTGTAGGACAGGCTTCCAGCCTGTCTGCAATTTTCATGATCGCTAAACAATAACAAATTGAAATAGAAAATTTATCAGAACCACGGATGGACACAGATGCTCACGGATATTTTCATCTGTGTTGATCTGTGTCCATCCGTGGTTCAAAATGATTTAATTGAAGTTTAAGAACTTCCTTGATTAACTAATATTTGATGTCGAATTCCGTCAGGCACAGCCTGACCTACAGTTATTCTTGTGATGTTCCCTGCAAAACAGGAAGTTGACCACATTTGCCTTTCAATCGATCCAACTCGCGCGAAATGACATCCTGGTAATGAGCCATCCGGCGTTTGGCATCATCCAGAGAGCCTCCGAATGATCGTTCTTCTTCCAGATATATCCTCGGAACGGCAAACTCTTCGATTTTCAAGTCCTGACAAGCCGCCTGAATCCACAGTTGTAACGGCATCGCGTAGCCGGTTTCCGTCAGATTCAGCTTGGCTAGTGCCTCCGTGCGATACGCTTTGAAGCCGCAGAAAGTGTCAGTCAGTTCCAGGCCAAGTTGTTCATTCAACTGAGTCGTGATGGAACGATTGATCTGACGGCGATCTTCCGGAGCGGCGACATCACCCGCGAACGTATCAAGGTACCGACTTCCGGAAACAATGTCGATGGGTGCAAACTCATTGCAGAATAAGGCTTCAATCATTTCGGGGATTAACTTCGGCTGATGCTGGCCATCGCAATCGATGGAAATGATCGCATCGATCCCTTTTTCGACAGCAAAATCGAACGCGGAAATCAACGCGGCTCCATATCCCCGGTTCTCAGGATGACAAATCAGGGAGATATCATCTCTCTGCTGAAGATACTCCCGGGTTCCGTCAGTCGAACCATCGTCGACAACCAGAATGTTGTCTGCGTATTGGGAGACTTCGTCCAGAACCTCCTGCACGTGAGAAATTTCATTAAAAACAGGGAGTGTGACATACCAGTTTGACATCATGGGTTCCAATCTGTGGAGAGTCGTTCGTCGCCGTGAAGTGAGAAAATGAAAACTTATCAACGGTTAATTAATCACAGGGTGGCGGGGGCTTCTCTTCGAG
>DEML01000115.1:0-47751 GCA_002359185.1 Planctomycetaceae bacterium UBA2671 | reverse complement strand
TTCTCTTCGAGAGCGCCCCCGCCACCCAAGTCGAATTTCATTTCACCCAAGCGACGACTGTTCTCGAATGGTTTATTTTAGACGGGATCAAACCTGAGTCAAACTGCCTCGGAATCTATTTCGTATGAGTTTCTGTCCAGTTGAGAGATCGAGGTTTTCAGCTGATTCACTACCAATTCTTCCTTCTCATCAGAGAGTTGACTCTGTAAATCCGCTTTAATTTTTGCATTCCCCAGCTTTCCCAACGCCCAGACAACTGCCTCGCGAACCAGTGGGGACTCATCTTGCAGAGCCTCTATAAGAAGCTGGACAGTTGCGCGAGAGCCGGAATTGCCGATGACGATAGCCGCATTGCGAGCCAGGGCATTGCGGCCGGTCCGTTCGAGAGGTGTGCCGCGGAATTTTGCCTTGAAGGTTTCCGGCGACATCGTCAGAAATTCAATCGCATCCGGCAGGTCGGTTTGAGACTCAAATTTTTCTTCCCGAGTCGGCGGAGCTTTTCGATTCCAGGGGCAGACTTCCTGACAGATATCGCAGCCAAACATCCAGTCTTTCAGGCCGGGGCGAATCTCTTCGGGAATCGATTGATCTCGCATCTCGATCGTGTAATAGGAGATGCAGCGAGTCGCATTGAGAATATAAGGCTGAACAAACGCATCTGTCGGGCAGGCATCCAGACATATTGTGCAGGTGCCGCAATGAGAGGTATTGTGAGGCTCATCGGGTGTCAGTTCGACATCCGTCAGCAAAGCCCCCAGAAAAAAATAGCTGCCAATCGATTTGTTGAGCAGCATCGTATTTTTACCGAACCAGCCTAAACCGGCCTGCTGTGCAAAATCTCTTTCAAGTAAAGGTGTCGTATCGACCACAGCGCGAGTTTTACTGTCCGGCACTTCTTCATGAATTTGTTGAGCCAGAGTCTTTAAAGAGACCTTCATCACATCGTGATAATCTTTTTCCCCTCGGGCATAACGGGCAATTTGACCGATTCGACTTTCATTTTGTTTGACATTTCGTTGCGGATCGTAGCACATAGCCGTCATGATCACGCTGCGAACTACCGGGAGAATATGGCGAGGATGCTGATAGGCTTCCCGTCGACCGGGAATGTATTTCATATCCCCGGCATATCCGGCTTCCACCCATGATTCAAAATGAGGCAAACTGACTGGAGAAATAGCCGGGGCAATCCCCACAAGCTCAAACCCGAGTTCGCGGGCTGATTTTTTGATCTGTTCTGTGAGGGATTCGGACATGACATCAAATATAAAGTAATAAAACGTGGACGAGCCAGGAATTGTAGGTCAGGCTGTGCCTGACCTACACATATATTTTTTAGAATCATGTCGCCAATCTGCACAAATTTCACTGTGTCAAATTCCACTGCGTCAATTCCGCTCGATTGCTTTCCGACTTGTCAATAACTAACGTGTTTACAAGTTAAGTGATTACGAACTGGTTTTAACATATTCCGGCAATAACTCCCGCCTTTATGTGTCAATTATTAAGTAAATTTAGATTCCTGGCTAAAGATGGTGCAGCACGCGATGGCAGACGAAGAAAAAATTTTGATTCAAGTGGGGCACAGTCCCGATCCCGATGATGCATTCATGTTCCATGCATTGGCGAACGATAAAATCGACACGGGTCGATATCGTTTCACACACGAATTGCAGGATATCGAAACGCTCAATCAGCGAGCATTTAAGGGCGAACTCGAACTGACGGCTGTCAGTTTGCATGGCTATGCATATCTGACTGATCAATATGCACTGTGTGCCTGCGGAGCCAGCATGGGCGATAAATACGGCCCGATGGTCGTCGCCCGCGAAAAAATGGCGATTGAAGATCTGAAGGGCAAAACAATAGCTATCCCCGGAAAACTGACCACAGCATTTCTGGCGCTGCAGTTAATTCTCGGCAGCGAAGCAACGTATGTCGAACACGAATTCGATCAGATTTTGAATCTCGTCGAACGTGGGGAAGTCGATGCTGGGTTAATCATTCATGAAGGCCAATTGACCTACGGCACTCAGGGGCTTTCTCTGATTGTCGATGTTGGACAATGGTGGTACGAAGATACTGGGCTACCTCTTCCACTCGGAGCCAACGCCATCCGTCGCGACTTAGGTCGTGAAGTGATGGAAGAAGTGACTGCCTATCTAAAGCAAAGTATTCAGTATGGTCTCGACCATCGAAAAGATGCTCTCGAACATGCGATGAAATACGGTCGGGATCTCGATACGGAGTTGACTGACAAATTCGTTGGCATGTACGTCAATGACTGGACTCTCGACTTCGGCGATGTCGGACGGGAAGCCGTCAAAGTGCTGCTCAATCGTGGCTACGATCAAGGCATCATCACGAAAAAAGTCGAACTCGATTTCATCGGCTAGATGGCACAAAGTAGGGTGCGTCCTGACACACCGTACTGCAGATGTGGAGTGTAACAAGACAATAGAGTATTTCTAAAAGTGATATTCCCATGACTCTTAAAGCATGAAATCACTGATCTTCAGACTTCAGATGATATTCACCATCCATATCATGGTGCGTCAGGACGCACCCTGCAAAATGGTTATCTGACTCCGAATCTATTTTTGAACAAAGCGTTTTTCTCGAAAGTGAACCGGCATCTCATGGCGAATTCAGCAGAGTATCTTCAACAACTCTTTGGGCTTCAGGGCAAAACGGCTGTCGTAATTGGCGGCACCGGAGTGCTGGGCGGGGCGATTTGCGATTGCCTGGCCTCTGCAGGTGCTTATGTGGTAGTTGCAGGACGCTCGGCTGAAGCGGGTGGAAATCGCGTGAAGGAAATTCAGGATGCTGGTGGATCTGCAGAGTTCATTGCCGCTGATGTCACCTCTAGTGATGATATTCTGTCCCTGCTGAATCAATGCGTATCATCTGGACACATCCCTGATATTCTCGTCAATGGAGCAGGGGTCAATGCGGCTACTCCATTTCTGGAAATCACTCAGGAAGAGTGGGATCGCATTTTTAATATCAATCTGGGATCGGTTCGAACGGCATGTCAGATTTTTGCAAAGTACTGGCTCAATGAAAAACGACAGGGATCGATCATCAACATCGCTTCGATGTCTGCCATCATTCCGCTCTCTCGCGTCTTTACATACTCGGCTTCGAAAGCAGCTGTCTTGAATCTGACGAAAAACCTGGCTCGTGAATGGGCAGAAGATGGGATTCGCGTCAACGCTTTATCCCCCGGATTTTTTCCAGCGGAACAGAATCGTAAAGTTCTCACGCCCGAACGTGTCGAGTCGATTATGAAGCACACACCAGCGAATCGATTTGGGGAATCGCACGAGTTGGCAGGAGCCGTTCTCCTGCTGGCTTCCAATGTTGCGGGCAGCTTTATCACAGGCGATAATCTGGCAGTTGATGGAGGTTTTTCCTCGATGACGATCTGATAACGGAATCAGATATATTAACTACTCACCCGGACTAGCCGATTGAAAACTGAACTGACACTCCCGTTAAGTGGACGCTATCTCGTCGACTTTCATCCCAAGCGGATTCCGCACGCGTTTACCGATGTGTTGATTATCGGCGGAGGCATATCCGGGATGCGAGCCGCTCTCGCCACCGACCCGAGCCTGCATTCGATTATTCTCACTAAAGGACAGGTTGAACTTTCCAACAGTTGGAAAGCTCAGGGGGGAATAGCAGGAGTGCTTGATCCTGAGGATCATGTCTCCAATCATGCCCGCGATACGATTGCTGCGGGCAAGGGAATGTGTGATGAAAAGACCGTTGAAGAGATCACCTCCGCTGCTCCCGAGATTATTCGCGACCTGATTTCTTACGGTGCCAACTTTGATCAGTTTGAAGGCCATCTCGCATTGACACAGGAAGGTGGTCACAGTCACCGGCGCATCATCCATGCCCTCGGTGATGCAACTGGTCGGGAAATTATGCGGGCGATGATTCATCGCGTGAAAACCGTGACCGAATCCCAAATCTGGGAGCAAACCTTCACAATCGATTTGCTCACATACAACGGCACCTGCGTCGGGGCTTTGGTCTGGAATCCGTATCACGGCAAGACCTTCATCTGGGCCAAACAAACCATTCTGGCAACCGGCGGAGCAGGGCGGCTCTATCGGGAAACCACCAATCCGGAAATTGCAACGGGCGATGGTCACGCAATTGCGTTTCGAGCCGGGGCAAAACTCCGGGATATGGAGATGATGCAGTTTCATCCAACTGTGCTATATATTGCCGGGGGATCACGACATCTGATTTCCGAAGCCGTTCGCGGTGAAGGCGCTCATCTGGTTGATGTGAACGGCTATCGTTTCATGCCCGATTACGATGCAGCAGCCGAACTGGCTCCGCGAGATATCGTCAGCCGGGCGATTACCGCGCAGATGAATAAAACTCGACAATCAAGTGTCTATCTCGACTTACGGCATCTCGATAGAAAACTGGTTGAAGAACGTTTTCCGAACATTGCCGAGGTCTGTTCTCAGTTTGGACTCGACCTGGCGGTCGATTTGATTCCCGTCCGCCCAGGTGCACATTACATGATCGGCGGCGTGGTGATCGATCATGAAGGTCGAACATCAATCCCAGGTTTGTTTGCAGCTGGCGAAGTCACCTCGAGTGGACTGCATGGAGCCAATCGTCTCGCTTCGAACAGTCTGCTCGAAGGTTTGTATCATGGTAAAGCCGCAGGTCTGGCAGCTTCCAGGGACGCAGCCAACATCGCCGATCATTTCTGTGCGATGCCGATTCAGGGAGATGATCCCCGACAGGCAATGGATCAAACGGATCTCGACTTGACCGATATACGTAATTCACTGATGAGCCTGATGTGGCGACAGGCAGGTATCCGACGCGATGCTCAGGGCTTGAGCGATGCCTTGAAGCAAGTCGAATTCTGGGACCGATACGTTTCTCGCCAGCAATTCGTCAATGTTGATGGTTGGTCCCTGCAGAACATGCTCCTGGTCGCTCGATTACTATTGGTCTCTGCTCTTGAAAGAACCGAATCCCGCGGCGTCCATTACCGCTCCGATTTCCCCGAGACCCCCGATGAACCAGGCAAGCACATCAATGTCTCTGCGAATTTCCCGGACGAGAAATAAAGCCGTAGGTCAGGCTGTGCCTGACGAAATTTGACGTCAATTACTGATTGTCTTGCTCACTTAAAAGTTGTAATCCGTATTTTTTGAACCACGGATGCACACGTATATGCACGGGTAGACACGGATGAAATTTAATAGTATTAACCAAATGCTTGGCTGCGTTCTGGCACGGTTCAGCAGGATGGATGATTGAATTTGCGTGACAATCTCTATCAATTCTACAGTCGCAAACTGAATCACAGTCTCTTTTACATAGGTGACTGAGAATAAGAATATCTGTGTTAATCCGTGTCCATCCGTGGTTCTAAAAAGAATTTTGTAATTCACCGCGACCACTTTTTTCAAAATCGGCCTAAGACCTGCCTCAACGTTTGTTCTAAAGTTTCTGTCTGAAAGCGATAACCATGTTCAATGAGTACGCGCGGTTGAACACGAGTGCTGTCGAGTAGAAGTGGTTTGCCCATTTCGCCGAGCATCATTTTGACGGCCACTGAAGGAAGCGGGGCAATGGTAGGGCGACGGAGAACTCTGCCCAAGGTTTTGATGAATTCTTTATTGGTTGTTTCCTGAGGAATGACCGCATTGACTGGACCATGAATGGAGTCTTTCATCATGCAGTCTTTCATCATGCAGTAATGATAGATGCCGACGACATCGTGAATGGAAATCGTGCTCCAGTACTGAGAACCGGGACCGACAACTCCGCCTGCTCCCAGTTTAAAAGGTGTCAGCATTTTCTGCAGAGCTGCTCCTGCTGGAGTCAACACAACGCCCAATCGAGGGTACACAATACGGATGCCTGCCAACTTCGCTGGCTCAGCGGCCTCTTCCCATTCCCGAGCGACTTCAGGAAGAAATCCGACTCCTGAAGTGGAATCTTCTGTCAGAACTTCATCACCACGGTTGCCGTAATATCCGACCGCTGATGTGGAGATGAAAACCTCGGGTTTATTTTGCAGTGAGGCCAATGACGTTGCGAGTAATTTTGTCGATTCCACCCGGCTCTGCTTGATCGTTTCCTTATACTCTTTCGTCCAGCTATGGTCGGCAATCCCGGCTCCGGCCAGATGAATGACAGCATCCAGATTTTCCAGCTTTTCACGATCGATTTCGCCAGCTTTGATGTCCCAGAAAATCACCTGCGGATTGTTTTCTGCCTCTTTTTTATCGCGCACAAGTCGGATAACTTCATGCCCTCCAGTCCGAAGGAAAGAAACGAGTGAGGTTCCGATCAATCCTGAAGAACCGGAAATCAAAATTCGTTTTCGAGGCACATCTCGCCACTCATAATGAATATCCAGTTCGGTAGCAGTACGTGCATGACGATAGGTAAACATCGCATCGAGCTTACTGGTCGCGAATGAAGCACCAAGTTTTCCCAGAAGACCAAATGGCAACTTATAAGTGACTTCATCCGTCATTTCGCAGGTCGTCTGGTCGATCGGTCTGAAAATATGACGATGTTTCCATGATGCAAATGGCCCGGAAACCTGCACATCCTGAAATTCTCTTCCCTCCTGATAATCGGTATGTTCGGCGATCCATTTCTTACGAGTTGGTCCCATGGGAACTGTCATAATGACCCGTTCCCCTACCTGAATCCCTTTCGATTCTTGAAGAATCCGGATGTCTTCCCAGGGAGGCAGCAGACGATAGAGCGTTCCCGGTCTGGCATGCCAGTCAAAAGCAAATTGAGCAGGGACGTTCAGTTGTATTGTTTTCGTGAATCGCATGGGATCTCGAAATAAATGTTCTTATCAGTAATTAATCAGTAATTAAAAACATACAAGCACGAAGCGAAAGCGAGTGAGTCTTAAGTGAATGTGGTGGACACACTCGCTTGCGCTTCGTGCTTGTATTAATCTCATAGAATTAACCAGCCTGAACAGCACGCAACCAGGCTGATGCCATCAATGAGGCTCCGTGAGCTGAAGGATGGACACCGTCGCCAGCCCAGTGAGAGGGTGGAGCGTATTTGACAGCTTCATCGAACATCGATTGAAACGGAACGAAAATCGCATTGTTTTCCTGAGCCAATCGTGCAGAAGCTTCGCGGAAACCATCGAACATTGGGAACCATTTGTCTGTCACTGCACCAGTTTTCAACACGAATGGTTCGCAGATCACTAATTTCACCTTCGGCAACGCCTCTTTGGTGCGAGCCAATAATGCACGATAGTCCGTTTCGTATTTTTCCACAGTCCCATCATATTTTCCATTCAGATAATGCCAGATGTCATTCACGCCAATCAGAATGCTCAACACATCCGGTTTCAAATCGAGACAATCCACCTGCCAGCGATCTGCCAGCTGAAAGACCTTATTTCCACTGATTCCGCGATTGTAGGTCGTTAAAGTGTCACCTTTCGGACCTGTCAATAAAGCCGCGGCTGTCATCCAGGCGTATCCGCTGCCGAAGCCCGGTTGCATATTCGGGCTATCCTGATTTTCCTTATCTTTTTTCCGACCGGCATCGGTAATGGAATCTCCCTGAAACAGAACCGTAGAACCCGGTTTGATGACCGGTTCGGCTTTTGATTCAGCAGCCTGAACGGAATTCTGAGAACCAGTCAGCAGACCAACAGCACCAGCTGTTCCGACCGCCAGAGAAGTTTGAAGAAACGAGCGACGTGGCAGAGACGAAGTGGATTTCATGAGGAAGTGCTTTCTATCAGATGGAGTGAGCTATACATAAAGATCTTAAGATATGGTCTCTGATGGATCGGACAGAGTCAATTCAACTGCTTAATCCCATTAATTCAACTTGCCGAGAATGTAAAAACTCTCATGTAATTTGCGTCATCTCTCATGGACAATCTTTGATGGGATGACATGATGACCACTTAATATTACGATCCAATAATAGTCTTGGATTACCATCCAGAATTATTTAATCACTTGCAGTTTCTGCTAATCAGAAAGCCGTCTTCATGTCGAAGCCCTTCAATGTCGCCGTCATCGGTTTGGGATTTGGTGCCGAGTTTCTTCCCATTTACCAGCAGCATCCGGACGCCAATCCTTATGCGATTTGCCGACGTAATGAAGCAGAACTCAAAAAAACGTGCGAGCAGTTTGGTGTCGAAAAGGGATACACCAGTTACGACGAAGTGCTCGCTGATCCAGCTGTCGATTTTGTGCATATCAACAGTCCGATTCCTGATCACGCCTGGATGTCGCTGAAGGCTTTAGACGCTGGCAAGCATGTCATGTGTACTGTGCCGATGGCGACCAATATTGAAGACTGCCAGAAGATTGTTGAGAAGGTCAAAGAGACCGGCTTAAAGTACATGATGGCTGAGACGGTTGTTTACAGTCGCGAGTTTCTCTTCATCAAAGAACTCTACGAAAAAGGGGAGTTGGGCAAGATCCAGCATCTGGCAGCCTCGCATCCTCAGGACATGGATGGCTGGCCAAGTTACTGGGAAGAGATGATTCCGATGCACTATGCAACTCACGTTGTGAGCCCATGTCTCGGCTTGATGGACTCACGAGCCGAGTATGTGAGCTGCTTCGGATCAGGGCAGGTGCGAGAGGATATCGCGAAGAAATCGGGAAATCCATTTGCTGTGGAATCGTGTCATATCAAGTTGAAAGACAGCGATGTGACTGCTCATATCTGGCGATTTCTTTACGATGTCGCGCGTCAGTATCGTGAAAGTTTCGATGTCTATGGGACAAAGAAAAGTTTCGAATGGACGCTCATCGAAAATGAGCCGCATGTGCTACACACTGCCAAGAAGCCGGAGCATGAGATTCCTGAGAAAATCGAAGTGCCCGATTTTGCTCACTTGCTGCCGGAATCGATTCAGCGATTTACTCAACCTGCAGAAATTCACGATGCCGGGCACCTCTCATTCATTCAGGGCGGCGGTCACGGCGGCTCACATCCACACATGGTGCACGAGTTCGTTTCCGCTCTGAAAGAAGATCGCGATCCCTGGCCGAATGCAACCACCAGCGCCAACTGGACCTGCGTCGGCATCTGTGCTCATCAATCTGCCATGAAAGGCGGAGAACGAGTTCAATTGCCTGCATTTACTTTGGAGTAAGACAGCTTACTTCTGATTCTTCAATCAGTTGCTTTAAGATTTCAACAACCTGATTCGCAGCATTTGAGGAGAAAATCTTTTTTCTGGAATCGGTGGAAGAGTTTTCGGCTGAAGAATAATCTTTGGCGAGTTGGAGAGTCATCGCGTCTGAAAAATCGTTTTGAAAATTGTTTTCTGACTCTTCGATTACAACTGCAGCATTCCGACTGGCGAAAGCTTTCGCATTGAGGACCTGATGATTGGCCATTGAATTAGCGATCGGAATGATGATCGCAGGAATGTTGAGGGCATCCAGTTCGGCCAGCGTTGTGCCGCCTGCTCGAACAATGGCCAGCTTCACATTTTGATAGAGATCGGCTGGGGATTCAAAATAAGGGCGAACATCCCCGCACAGATTCCGTTGCCGGAATAGTTCACGAATCTGAATTGCAATCGGTTCGCTTCCTGTTTGATGACGGATCTGCCATCCCTTGAGAAGATTCGCATGGCTTTCGATGAACTTGATCGCAGTCTCGTTAATCAGATTCGATCCCTGACTACCTCCGGTGATCAGTAATGTTGGTAATGGAATTTCATCAAATGCAGCCGATTTGAGTTTGAAGATTTCCTGACGCAGAGGATTCCCTGTCAGGTCGATTTTTGAGGGAGTAGCAAACGTACGAATCGATTCCGAAAAACTGATACAGACTTTGCTGGCATACTTTTCAAGGTGCTGATTGGCACGGCCGGCAACTGCATTTTGTTCCAGTAAGATAATCGGTACCTGTTTTCGAGCAGCCGCTATGACAAGAGGATAACTCGCATAGCCCCCGAGACCAATAACAGCAGCAGGCTGAAATTCGCGAATAATCTTTCGGGCGAGCTTGCGAGATTTTCTCCATCCCTTCAAAAATTGCAGAGGATGACGCAAAGCCGTTCGTGGAGAGACAAAAGGCAATGCTTCATACTTGAAATAATATTTCGTCAGAATATGACGTTCGATTTCTCTCCCCGAACCCGCGAACAGGACGGATGCATCTGGAAAACAATCCTGCCAGCGTTCCGCGACAGCTATTCCAGGATAGAGATGTCCGCCCGTTCCCCCTCCCGCAAAGAGAATTGCAGATCGCTTATTCCGGGATGCATTCTGGTTTGGCATCGGTTGTTACCAATCAATTCTGACTGGTTTCTTTAAGGAGGGGTTGTTAGGTTACGGTTCAATCTCAAGCTGTTATACTGCGTCCGGAATAGTAATCAATTTCAGTTATAAAGTAATTTACGTCCCACGTAAAAATGCGTGATCAGAAGAAGAGAACATGACTTTCCCTCCTGTTGAAGAACAACTTGAAGTGATCCGCCGTGGCGTTGAGAAGATCGTCCCGGAAGAAGAATTGCGGAAGAAACTGGAAAAAAGTGCGGCGACTGGTCAGCCGCTTCGTATTAAATACGGCATCGATCCGACCGGCATCGATTTGCATCTCGGACACACTGTGCCGATGCGAAAGATGCGTCAGTTCCAGCAGTTGGGACATCAGGCGGTCATCATCATCGGAAATTACACCGCTCTCGTCGGCGATCCGAGTGGCCGCGACGAAACTCGCGCCCGACTGACATCCGAGCAGGTCGAAGCCAATGCTCAAGATTACCTGAAGCAGGTCGCCAAAGTGATCGACATGGACTCAGCCGAGGTGCATCGCAACGGTGACTGGTTCGCGAAGATGGATTTTGCCCGCATTCTGGAACTTTGCAGCAAAGTGACTGTAGCTCAGTTATTAACTCGGGATGACTTCTCCAAACGCTTTAAAAACGAACATGCGATTTATCTGCATGAGTGTCTTTATCCTTTGATGCAGGGGTGGGATTCGGTCGAGATTAAAGCCGATATCGAACTCGGCGGAACCGAACAACTTTATACGTTCATGCTGGCTCGCGATCTCCAGAAAGATCAGGGACTTCCACTGCAGTTGAGTGTGATGTCACCGATTCTTGTCGGCACCGATGGTGTGCGACGAATGGGGAAAAGTCTCGGCAATTACATTGGCATTTCCGAGTCCGCTTACGACATGACAAAAAAACTGATGCAGTTGCCCGATGAAGTCATGCAGTCTTACTTTGAACTGTTGACTGATTTGCCAATCGAAGAAATTCAGGAAATCCTGGCAGGTCATCCTAAAATTGCCAAGCAGACATTGGCCAGGTGTATTGCGGGTGAGTACCACTCGGAGCAGGAAGCCAATGAATCGGTAGAACGCTGGGAACGAGAAATTGGAGCCGGCGGATTACCAAGTGATATTCCAGAAGTGACTCTGGAAAAAGCAAGTTATCCCAAAGGAAATGTCGCGGCAGTGGACTTGTTGTTTGATTTGAAACTGGTCAACACCAAAAGCGACGGACGACGTCTCATCCAGCAGGGCGGAGCCAAACTCGGAGAAGAGAAAACAGCGATTGGCGATATTAATCAATCGATTGAGCTGGTTGAGGGATTGATTGTCTGGGCTGGAAAGAAGAAGTTTTGTAGGGTGAAACTGCAATAACATTGTGCGTCGGGTGGCGGGGGCGCTCCACGAAGTGGAAGCCCCCGAAGCTTGAGTTATCCTGAAGAAGAGATTGACCGTGGATCGTAAGAAATCTCAGATTCATCGAAAATCATATAACGAAGTTGGACACGTTCATGAACTGACATTTTCATGTTACAATAATATCAAGTTTTTTAAATCCGATGTTTATTGTCAATGGTTTGCTGATAGTTTATCGAATGCTTGTGGCAGTTTGAAATTCTCATTGTGGGTATATGTTTTTATGCCTGATCACATTCATCTGATTGTTCATCCAGAACAATCCATTTACTCGATTTCAGATTTCTTAAAGCAAGTTAAACAGCCATTTTCTCGGAAAGTTCTATCATATCTGAGAAGCAATTCTCCAGAATGGCTTTCGAGATTAAAACAGATTCGTGGGAAGACGACAGAGTATCATATTTGGCAGCGTGGTGGTGGATATGATCGGAATGTCTTGGATGGGGAAACTCTGTTAAAAATGATTGATTACATTCATCTGAATCCTGTACGAAAAGAATTTGTGGAGCGAGTAACAGATTGGAAGTGGTCAAGTGCGGGGTGGTTTGAAGGAATTGAACCGAAAACACTGCGTCCTGATGTCATTTCTAAGAATTGGATGACGATGTGAATATCGGGGGCTTCCGCTGAAGCGGAGCGCCCCCGCCACCCACTTTAAATAAAATAACTTAACAAGGAGCATCAATGGCGGTTGGATTTGGAATAGTTGGATGTGGCATGATTGCGAATTTTCATGCCGAGGCGATTGCTCACATTCGTGGGGCCAAACTGGTCGGTTGTTTCAGTGTCCCGTTTGAATCAGCCGAGCGATTTGCAGCTGAGCGAAATTGCACACCCTATGAAAAACTGGCGGACATGCTGGCAAACCCCGAGATCGACATTGTAACGATCTGCACACCCAGCGGAGCCCACATGGAACCGGCCGTGCAGGCCGCCAATGCTGGTAAGCATGTGATCGTCGAAAAACCTCTCGAAATCACACTCAAACGCTGCGATGCGATTATCGATGCCTGCGATAAAAATAATGTCAAGCTCGGGGCCATCATGCCCTCACGGTTTGGCGGAGCCAACCTGGCCCTCAAAAAGGCGATTGAAGAAGGACGTTTCGGCACCTTGACTTTAGGCGATTCCTTCGTCAAATGGTGGCGAACTCAGGAGTATTATGACAGCGGCGGATGGCGTGGCACCTGGAAGATGGACGGCGGCGGAGCCTATATGAATCAGGCGATTCACAATGTCGATCTGATTTACTGGTTTATGGGTGATGTCGCTTCCGTTTCCGCAGTGACCGGAACTCTGGCGCACGAGCGAATTGAAGTCGAAGATACCGGCGTAGCCGCGATTCAGTTCGCCAATGGAGCCGTCGGCACAATCACGGCAACCACTTCTGCCTGGCCTGGTTTTATGAAGAAGACCGAAATCCACGGCACCGCAGGATCCGTCATTGTCGAACAGGATGACATTCTGCATTGGGAATTTGCCAAACCCCGTGCCAATGACGCCAAGATCATTGAGAAATTTTCACAGAAAGCTGGCAATTCTGGCGGAGCGAGTGATCCCAAAGCGATTTCGTTCACAGGCCACATGGAACAATTCAAGGAATTCATCAAGGCCATCGAAACCGATTCCACTCCACGTGTGGATGGTCGGGAAGGTCGCAAGAGTGTCGAAATTATCCTTGCGATTTATAAGTCAGCCTGGACTGGAAAACGGGTGGAATTGCCGCTCAAAAGTGATCCCAAAATCCCAAGTCAAAAGTGAGAGGAAAGAAACTCATCTTGACGTTATGTCGAGTCTGAGTAAGACTTTGCGTTTAAATAACTGAGTTGGACAGGCTTCCAGTCTGTTTGAAATATGGTTATCCATGAAAAAAATTAGCCAATGGGTGGCTGGGGTCGAATCGCAGCGTAGCCCCCAGATTCTCAATTGAATGGCAGACAGGCTGGAAGCCTGTCCTACATAAATAGTGGAGCAGTTCGATGACAGGGAAGTCAATTCGATATCTGGCCGAGTATACCGTATTTCGATTGCTGACAGCCGCGATTGGTTGTCTGTCCTATCGTCAAAGTGTATTGGTCGCCGAGAGTATCGCCAGATTTGCCTTTTTCTGCCTGCCTCGAAAATTGACACGTTACAAAGTCTGTCGAGAGAATCTGCAGACAGCATTTGGCGATGAATTAGATGATGAACGAGCAGACCGCATCATATTGGGAATGTGGATTCATCTGCTGCGTTTGATTGTCGAAATGATTCAGTTGCCACGAAAATTGCGGCGGGAAAATTTTCACGAGTGCATCACTTTTCAGGATCGGCATCTGGCAGTGACATCACTGACCAGCGATCGTCCAGTCATTTTATTGAGTGGACACTTCGGTAACTGGGAGATGTCGCTGGTCAGTTTTGGCCTGTTTGGATTTCGAGCCGGAGCAGTCGCGCGGGCGTTGGATAATCCGCATCTGCACGACTGGTTCCGACGATTCCGCGAGCAGACCGGACACTATATGATTCTTAAGTCGGGAGCATCTGAGGAAGTCTCAGCCGAGATGGAATCCGCTGGTGTGGTTGCGATGCTCGGAGATCAGGATGCCGGGCCTCGTGGTTTGTTCGTTGATTTTTTTGGCAAGCCTGCCAGTACGTTCAAGTCTATTGGCGTCCTGGCGTTACAATATGATGCGTTAATCTGCGTGGGCTATGCCCGGCGATTGCCGGATGATTTCATCAATTCCCGCTGGACGCGATATGAAATCGGAATTGAAGCGGTGATTGATCCCCGCGATGAAGATCTAGCCGGAGATGTACAGGCCATTACCCGACGTTACAGTGCAGCTTTGGAACAGATTGTCCTGAAAAGTCCGGAACAATATTTCTGGGTCCATCGTCGCTGGAAGAGCGAACCCCGCAAACGAGTCAAGAAAACAGCAGTCCCTAAAGCTGCTTGAGACCTTATATTCGAGAATTTCATGTCCGACCCGATTCCAGTTTGCAAGATTGATGAGATTCCCATCGGTGAAGGGCGTGAATTTGCAGTGAATGGCAAAGTGATTGCCATTTTCCGGATGGAAGGTGATGATTTTCACGCCATCGATGGCTTATGTCCTCATGCGGGAGGACCGATTGGGACTGGTACGCTGCGAAAAGGAGTGGTGACCTGTCCCTGGCACGGCTGGCAGTTTGATGTCCGCACCGGAAAACATTGCCTTTCCGAGTCGATCCGCACAACGACTTACTCGGTGTCTCTGGATGCTGGGAACGTTTGTATCACGATGCAATAACGAAATTCTTTTCGTTCGCTAAAACGGTTTTGATCGCCAAATCCGTAATTTTCGTCATGCTGGACTGCCTATTTTGACGATACTACCCGATAGGACAGGGAGCAGCGCGCCATGTGCTGCGTCGACATTCAGAGGTGATCCGTTTTCTCGCCGGGGAAAATGCGCCACCATTTCAACTGAGTCGAACAGACTGAGTACGATACTCAGAGATCAATCACTAAGAGAGATCAAATCCTGAGTTTGAAACTCAGGATGGGGGAGACAGCAGGATGCGTCTAATACTATCTCAAATATTGCTATTCGCTTTCTTTTCAGGAATCGTATTATGTCCTGATACCGCCAAGGCTGGCTGGCCCTGGGCGAAAAAGCAGGATTGCGGGATGGAAAAATATTCTCCCGAATGGTGGGCCTATACTGGTTCGCTGCCCGTGGGCTCTCGTCAGTTTTACCGCTTTGGTAAAATGTGGCCACCTCGCCCGCGTCCAACCGAACCTCAGCAAACCTTCATGCAGCAATACCACTCTGCTCATTTCTGGCCCACGCCCTACAATGAAATGGATCGGAATTACATCAATACCATTCAGGAAGCGCAAATCGCTAAAGGCTGGAAAAACGCCACAACCCTTTATGATTACCACTTCAATCCTGAAACTCATGAGTTAACGAAATCAGGCCGCGAGCATCTGCTGTGGATTATGCAAAGTGCAGTTTCTCATCGTCGAGCAGCCTATGTGCAGGCTTCGACAGAGAAGTACATCAACGAGCAACGACTGACAAATGTCAATAACTATGTGAATGAACTGGCTGGACCTGCAAGCTCTCTGGCCGTGATGCTGGACGTCACATCGCCAATGTCCCGACCAGCGGTTGAAGTCGAGAATTACCAGCGTGTCTGGCTGGAAAATATGGAATCGCCTCATATTCCATACAGTCTGGAAGGCAGCGGGGGAGAGTAATTCGAGATTCGGTCCACACCCCAGTTGAATGGCATTGAACATCTGCTTAGTGCCGAGTCTGATTTCTCCGATTATTCGTGATGACCATCAGCTTTCTTACAGTCCAGTCGGTTCCGTGACGATAAAAATCATGCGCGCTCACAGTTTTTTCGTGAGCGGATTTGTTCTCTGCTACGCAAGTGGACGCATTGCGTATTTCGAGTTTGTTTCGAGTGTGTTCATCGGCCGCAAAGGATTGCGTAGATGAAGCCAACAATGAATCGGTACATTTTGCCACTGCTGATCGCAATCTGCGTGGCTCCTGGCTGTGCGCATTCCAGAAATCCCTTCGCGTTTCTTGCATCTAAAGATCCCAACGCCGACAATGCCGCTCTGCAGGCGATGCTCGCTTCTCAACAACCGAGTGCTCAGCAGATGCAGGCTGGTGGAGAAAGCAGTCTTTATCCTCCCTCAATGGTTCAGAATGAGCCTCTACCGCGAACGGAAAAGGATTTAAAGAATCCGCTCCAACTCCACTTGAGTTATGCAAAATTGCAGGAACAACTTGGCTACCTGACCGAAGCTCGTTCTTCCTACGAAAAAGTGGTCGACAGCGAACCAAAATCGATCGAAGCCAACATTGGTCTGGCTCGATTGGATGCCCTGGCAGGTCGGAATGTCGAAGCCGAAAAACGCATGCGAAATGCGACCTCGATTGATCCCAACTCAGCCGAAGCTCATTATGCATTGGGCAATTTCCTGGCAGAACAAAAGCGGCATACGGAAGCGATCGTTGAAATCCAGAAGGCTGTTAAACTGCAACCGTCTAATACCGATTATAAATATTCTCTGGGAATTGAACTGGCCAAACTGGAGCAGTATCAGGAAGCGATGATCACACTGACAGAAGTCGTCAGTCGTCCTGAAGCGATGTACAACATCGGCTACATTGCGATGAACGATCATCAGGATGATCTGGTTGCCGAACGATACATGGTCGAAGCCTTAAGGCTCAATCCTAAACTCGAACAGGCACGCTACTGGGTGACGGAACTCAAGAATAAACGAGATCCAGCCAGCCAGCAAATTGTGACTGCATCTGCCTCCGAGCCAAATGCATCGACACAAAACATGGTGATTCATGCCGTTTCGCGACAGACAGCTGAGGAAGCAAGCAAAAAAACCGTCGTACCAGCGACTACTCCATCGGGAGTGAAACCTGAAGGCCTGACGCCCGATCAATGGGAACAATGGCAAAACCAGACCCGCTGAATTATCATGCCTGATGCTTTAACCGCATGAATAAACCGCCAAGAATCTCAAGAAACTTAAGTTGCTCATCAACTTGCTAAATGATCCTCACTGGAAATGCTTTTTTAGAACTCGGTGTAGGTCAGGCACTGCCAGACGACTTTCAAGGTTGCACGCACATTTCGTCAGGCAGTGCCTGACCTACGAGTTTTCCATGAATTCATGATTGTCTAATAATTACCAATGCTGTTTTAGTCTTTTGATATCATAGTCACAATTAAACAGTGAATATATTATCAACGATGGAACTCAATCAAATTCCTTGTTGATCCTGGCGTCTTGGCGGTTCAAATTTTTCAATTCTCGTTAAGTCATCTCATGTCTCACCTTGCCAGCATAGGTACTGATCTCGAAATCGCTGCTCGATTTCTTCGAGAGGGCGAGGTGGTGGCAATGCCAACCGAGACGGTTTACGGACTGGCTGCCAATGCGTTTGATGAACGAGCCGTCGCAAAAATTTTTGAAGCGAAGCATCGGCCGACATTTGACCCGCTGATTTTGCATATTGATAATCATTCAAGACTTTCAGAAATCACTGCGACCATTCCGAAAGAATATGAACCGCTAATGGAACGCTTCTGGCCGGGACCGTTGACGTTGATTTTCGAGAAAACATCAAGGGTTTCTGAGCTGGTCACATCGGGATTGCCCACGGTAGCCGTGCGAATGCCCGCCCATCCAGTCGCGCGTCAATTGATTGCATTAGCAGAAGTCCCACTGGCTGCTCCGAGTGCTAATCTATTTGGTCGCACGAGTCCGACAACGGCTGCCCATGTCGCAGATCAACTGGCCGATCGGATCGATTATATTCTCGATGCAGGACCGTGTGATGTCGGTGTGGAGTCGACGATATTGCGGTTCACAGATGGCCGCTTTGAAATTCTCCGGCCGGGTGGGGTTACCCAGGAAGAACTGAGTAAGTGCGTCAGCCAGCCGATTGTTCAATACGATTCTACAAAAAATACCGACACAAAAATCGACGCTCCCGGCCAACTCAAAGAGCACTACTCTCCACAAACTCCGCTCGTCGTTTCAGAGGGTAATGCGGTATTGAAACCTGATCGAAAGACAGGACTCCTGCGATTTTCAGAGGACTCCTATCCTGACGTGAAGTCTTTCGAGAGAGTGATCACGCTCTCAGAAACCGGCAACCTGCTCGAAGCGACCAGTCGCTTCTTTGCGGCTATTCATGAACTCGATAAACTCGGACTGGATTTGATTGTGGCGACTCCATTTCCAAATCATGGATTGGGAATCGCCCTTAACGATCGTTTGCAGCGGGCTGCTCATCGGTTTGTTTAGATTCCAAAGGAGCATCTTCTTCCTTTTCAGTCGATTCTGTTACTGGCACTTTACGAGCAGTAATCGTCGTCATTTCATGCTGCTTGCTCCCTTCGGTTCCCAGGCTCATCGCTTCCAGAGCCACAATTTTTGCAAATCGTTGTTGCAATTCCTCAGAGGCAAAATGTCTCAGGTTGGCCGTTAAGGCCAATGTCTTCAAGAGATACAATACACGTTCGCACTTCGCCAGATCTTTGCGGTTATCGAGCTTCTTAACGCTGAGTTCTTTTCGTTGACTATGCAGTTTCTGCCAAGCCGCAAATTCCGGGTGAGATTCGATGGCCTCGATCATATCGTTCTGTTGATCCGCGATAATCTGAGGAACGAGCGGATGCCAGCGGTTGTTTAACTCAGGCCATTTGGTAAGGATTTCCTTTTGGATAACCGACTTTTTCGCAGACCATTGCCGTTTCAAAGAGGAGTCTTCAGAATCCAGCGATTTCTTGGTGGCTTCCAGAGACTTCTTCTTTTCTGCAATGGCTGCTTTCCAGTCGTCACCCGTCAGTTCGAGATGTTTTCCCAATTCAGTCAACGCGAAAGCCTGATTAGGTCGAGCAGACTGACGAAGTTCTTCAATTGGGGAAGACTCCGTCAGTAGATGAACTTCATCATCCACTTCACCCGATGTTTTGCTGTAAGTTCGCAGAAAAACATCAGATGTACTGATCGGAATATCGATAGTCGTCGAAGTAGCCACGGTGTAGGAATGAGCCTCGGAAAACGACATTAGTCCGTCGCCATTGCAATCACAATTGGTGACTTCCTCCTGAGTACGCGTGCTTCCGGAAATCGCAGCCCAGAACGAACTGCTGTATTCGTGATAGTTTTCCTCATGAATATCCGCTGTGCAGCCAGCTGCTGGCTGAGTTTCGATGGTCGCAAAGAAACCGACAATATCTCGATTATCGAGCGGCTGGGCAGGATCGCCGTTCGGAAACATACTGTTCGCAAAACCTCCCGAATAACATTGGACCATCACGAGCACAACAGGCACATTCTCGGGAAGTTTTCTCAGCGAATTCGCGAATTGCTCGACGCTGATTTTTTCTTTATTCCACAAATACAGATAGGTATTTCCAGACCGTTTTTTATCCGATGATTTTCCACCGTGTGCAGTTGCATAAATAAAGAGTCGATCGTCAGCTGTCATTTTTGACCCAACTTCATTCACCCAGCGATCCCACTCGGTTACCGAAGAAGGGCCCCTCAAGTTCCCGATTTGATGGTTTCGATACCGGTAATCCTGTCCGCTTTCCGTGTCAAATACCTGGCCGAGCAGCTCGTAGATTTTCGGCAGGGGTTGCTGAGGATCGTAATACTGCAGATCCCGTTGCGGATCCGAGCCGTCGCTGAAGAGAATGTCGTGTTGAATATTCCCCTCGTAAGACTCAGCCAGCACTCCTTGAAAATACTCGACATTGCGTTCCAGAGAAATTTGATTACCGGTAGGAGAATATCCTCCGCCTATTGTCAGAAAACAGTCTTTCGCTTCGACAGCTGAGGCCATTCCGCATGACACAAGAAGCAGGGGAATAATTCTTGTCGAGAGAAATCGACCGAAATTCAGACCTTGAAATTGCATTGTCAGCACTCCATAAAAAGATAGACTCGCAATATCACACTATCGATGTCCCGCGACGTAAACAAGGACTTGAGAGTTTCTGCCCTGAAAACAAGATCTCGTTTCAGAATTGACCGATCAGGTAATTTGGAGGAATTTGAACCGCAGATGGACGCAGATAAACGCGGATGTGAATTATCCGCGTTTATCTGCGTCCATCTGCGGTTCCTCTATATTGTGGGTCTATCAAGATACGGATTTTGCTTCTTGCTACCGATGGAATTACTTCTGAATCGATAGTTCATTCTGGTTTTCCATTTTTTTGCTCGGATTGGCATGGGATCGGTGGAGGAATTTGTGGTCAAACCATTAAACTGCCGCCATGAAACCCGTGTCAGAAAAGCCTGAACTTTCCGTGCAGACCCTCGCGATCCGAGGTGTTGGTTTGATTGGTGGGTCCATTGCGAAGGCGGCTCGCAAAGCTCGGATTGTTCAGGAAATCATCGGGATTGGTCGCGATGAAGCTCGATTGCAGAAAGCGGTTGAGCATCAGATTATCGATCGATTTGAAACCGATTCAAAACTTGCGGCTAGTCAGGCAGATTTGATTGTCGTCTGCACTCCGGTCGATTGCATCGCACAGGATATCATTCAACTGCATTCAGGCTTGAGACCAGAAGCATTAATCACCGATGCCGGGAGCGTGAAAGAACAGATTGTTCGTGAAGTCGCTGAAAAACTCGGAGCAGGGCATCGGTATCTGGGAAGTCATCCCCTGGCCGGTTCCGAGAAAACTGGTTTTGAACATGCCGAGGCAGACCTGTTTCAGAATGCAGTCGTCGTGCTGACTCCAGAAGAGCAATCGTCAAAAAACGATCTCAAGTTTCTGGAAACTTTCTGGAAATCACTCGGCGGCAAAATTACGATAATGTCACCTGCGGAACATGATCGGGCGTTGGCCGCGACGAGTCATTTACCACATTTGATTGCCGCTGCTCTAGCCTCATCTGTACCAGAAGACCAGTTACCTCTGGCCGCCACGGGATTTGGAGATACAACCCGCATCGCCAGTGGAGATCCTCATTTGTGGACGTCCATCTTCTGCCAGAATTCCAACGGAACTCTCGCCGCTGCAAAAGAATTTCAACAGCAGTTGAATGCGCTTCTAGATGCCGTCGAAGCTAAAGATACTGATAAGATCAATACTCTCTTGAAAGCGGCTAAAACCCGCCGCGATCTCTGGCAACAGGATCGCAATAATCCGTAGGTCAGGCTGTGCCTGACGAAATTGACATTCACTTGTTATTGATCATACAAGCACGAAGCGCAAGCAAGTGAGTGAGTCTCGAAAGCCCTGACACACTCGCTTGCGCTTCGTGCTTGTAATACTTTTCCGTCTTTTGAATGGATTTGACGTCAATACTCGTCAGGCACAGCCTGACCTACGGTTTAATCCGCATCCTCGGTATCATGCGTGTCGATTTCCAGAGGACCTTTGATTTCCTCCATTTCGACAGCTGGCAGGTTCAGCACCTTAACCAGACAAAACGTGACGAGCATCAGAACAGATGAGACCGAAATGGTCATCATGATCCAGCCATATGTATTCATTTCAGATCTCCAGCTGACATTGGGTTATGTAATACGGATTCAGTCCGACGCTCAGTCCTGAATGGCTTCTTCTTCGTCCTGATACAGGAAATCGTATTTTCCTTCTTTCATCCAGCGAATCCCGGCAATGTGGACCAGAACAAACAGGAAAGTTGCAACTAGCAGAATGAACATAATTGAGGCAACAGCGACTTCATTCTTACTGATTGCCGCCACATACCCCGGGACATTGGAGTAACAGAAGGCACAGAAAATAACAATCAGATAAAATGGGGTCACATATTTCAACATGATCTGCAGAGCAAATGGCACTCGAATGTGTGAGCCTTCGTGTAATTCCTTGTGGCCGCGTTCAATCCCGAAAACCCAGCCATACATAATAGCCTGGACCATTGCGAGCACAAAAATCGCAGCCGTACCGACCCAGAAATCCAAAGTGTCTAGAGCTTTCATATCCTTTGAGAACCAGACGACAAAACCGGAACCGATGGCCGCCAAGAGTCCCAAAATAGCCGCAGCTGCATGACGTTTAAGCCCGAGACCCTCTTCGAAGAAAGCAATGACTGGCTGAAGCATCGATAAACTACTTGTGATTGCTGCAATAAACAGCATGAAGAACCACAGGAAACCAAAGATCTGACCGCCAGGCATGTGGGCAAAGACGTTTGGTAAGGCAGCGAATCCGATATCAAAGGTGCCCATTTCCTGCGAGGCGACGCCCAGAAAAATGAAGGCCGCCGGCAAAGTGATCAACCCTCCCAGGCAGACTTCGAAAAATTCGTTCATGCTGGTCGCAGTCAGTCCACTCAGGGCGACGTCATCATTCCGTCGCATGTAACTGGCGTAATTGACGATCACACCAAAACCAACCGAGAGGCTGAAGAAGATCTGTCCAGAAGCAGCCAGCCAGGTTTGCGGATTTGTGAGTTTAGAAAAGTTGGGATTCCACATTGCCCCCAATCCACCGATCACATTCCGGTCTGGTTGATCGGGCAGAGGGGAACCCAAAGTTAAAACACGAACGAGAACAATCAAAGCTAAAACAACCATTAAAGGCATCGCTACGCGGCAAAACGCTTCGATTCCTTTCGTCACACCACGATAGATGAAGAAAAAATTCAGAGCAAATGTGAAGATCAGGATTCCCAAGAAATCTCGGTGTCCCGGTTGAAATAATGAACCATCGGCTCCTTTCCCCACAAATGCATCAAAATATTCTTTGTAATCACCAGGATTACTCTCTGGCATCAGACTGCCATCGAGATATCCAATCGCATAACTTAGACACCAGGCTTCAATCACCACGTAATACATATAGATGATCAGCGGAATCAGCAGGGCCAACGTCCCGAAATAGCGGGCTCCACGTCGCCGACAGATCACGCTGAAAATTCCTGGAGCCGAGTGAAATCCCCGAATTCCGGCATAACGGCCCATGGTCCATTCCGCCCAGCAGAGCGGAATTCCCAGGATCAGCAGCGAAATAAAGTAGGGAATCATGAAGGCTCCCCCGCCGTTGGAAGCGGCCTGACCGGGGAAGCGAAGAAAGTTTCCCAACCCGACGGCTGAGCCGGCGACTGCGAGAATCACTCCGATGCGTGTGCCCCATTGTTCTTTTTGAGCCATGGTTCTATTCCCGAAATGTCTGATCAATTGGTGAATGGTCGCGAATGTGTCGAGCCGAGCAGCCGCTGACGTACAACCATAGTAAATATCGACTTACGACAAAATGACCCGGAGCGATTCTACAAAAACTTTGATTTGAAACAATTGAAGTTGTTTTAATTACGGAAACCTCTACAATAGGGTTGTAATCAATATTTTAAGCGGAAAGCAGTCTGAAACGGGGACATTTTTGAATTTCATGTCAGAATCGCTCAAACAAGTCGATCGCGATTTTCTCCAGAGCCTGATGGATCTGGAGTCAGCCACGGTTGCACAATTGTGCGATTCTCAGGGCGTGACAACAAATGCCATCCGCCTTCGGCTGACTGGTTTAATGGCAGCGGGGTTTGTTGAACGGACGACTGTTCGGCAAGGTCGTGGTCGTCCGCAACATGAATATCGTGTGACGAATAAGGGAAAACGTGAATTCGGAGAGAATTATTCCGAACTCGCAACTGTGCTCTGGCAACAGATCAGTCACATTGAAGATCCGGCGGTTCGGTCTCAGATTGCGTCTGAATTGCGTAAAACATTGATCAACCGTTATGGTCGGGACATTGACGGCATCGACCTTTCCGAAAGAATCCAGCAATTACAGCAGGTTCTGCAGGATTATGGATATCAATGTGAGGTCGATCAGCAGCCCAATAAGGTCTCGCTGACGGAAAAATGTTGCCCGTATCACGATCTCGCAGTGGAGGATCGCTCCATCTGTGAACTCGAACAAACGGTTTTTGAACATATCTTAGGTGTTCCACTGGAACTGACTCAGCGTTGCGTCGACGGCCACAGTTGTTGCCGTTTCGAGCATGTTGAACTCACAGTGGATTCGAGCAAGTAGAATCAGTCAGTATTACTGACATCTAAACAGGAATTAATGGCAGGACGATGAATTCAGTACTCAAAATCGAAGATCTCCACGTCAAAGTTGGCGAAACTCCCATCCTCACCGGAGTGAATCTGGAAGTTAAACAGGGCGAAATCCACGCACTGATGGGCCCAAACGGCTCCGGTAAAAGTACACTCGCCTACGCTTTGATGGGGCATCCGAAATACGAAATCACGCAGGGGAAAATCGAAATCGGCGGAGTCGATCTGGCCGAACTCGATGCCTGCGAACGGGCTCGCCTCGGATTATTCCTTGCATTTCAATATCCCGTCACCATTCCCGGGGTAAAAGTTGCTGACTTCCTGCGATTAGCGATTTCCAATATTCGCAATCCGGAACGCAAAGAAGGCGAAAATCTGATGCCGATGCGGGAGTTTCGTACCGAACTCCGCGAAACAATGGATCAGCTCAACATGGATAGCGAATTCGCTCGCCGATATCTGAACGACGGCTTTTCCGGCGGGGAAAAGAAGCGAATGGAAATTCTCCAACTGGCGTTGCTCAAACCCAAATTTGCCATTCTCGATGAAACCGATAGCGGTCTCGACAGTGATGCCGTTCGGGTAGTGAGTGAAGGTCTGGCCAAGTTGTCCGGTCCGGAAATGGGCGTACTGATCATTACCCACCATGAACGGTTGCTAGAATACAACGAACCTCAATTCACGCATGTTATGCTGGCTGGAAAAATCGTCGAAACGGGCGATGCGTCTCTGGCTCGTGAGCTGCACGAAAATGGATATACCGAAGTACGCAAACGCCATCCTGAAGAAGCAGCTCTGGAAGATAAGCAGGAAGTGGTTGCCAAGTAATTTGGTGATGATTCAGCGAATTTGAGTTGAGAATTTGATTTCTTTCGCTCGTTGGAAAATGAGCGGCACACATAAAGAGAAGAGGAGTTCACAGTGTCTACTGATACCGCAGATAAGAGTCAGGTTGATATTGGAGATTACCGTTACGGCTTTCACGATCCGACTGACACGTATGAATTTACGGGTCAAAAGGGATTGAATGCGGAAATTGTGACTCAGATTTCCAAGTTGAAAAAAGAACCGGACTGGATGCTCGAATTTCGCCTCAAGTCTTTGGAAATCTTCGAACAAAAACCGATGCCCTACTGGGGCGGGGATATGTCCGACCTCGATTTCCAGGATATCTTCTATTACGTTAAAGCTTCGCACGGTCAGGAAAAATCCTGGGATGATGTGCCGGAAGATATCCGCAAAACATACGATCGCCTAGGGATTCCCGAAGCGGAAAAGAAATATCTTTCTGGCGTGAAAGCACAGTATGAGTCTGAAGTGGTGTATGGCTCTCTGCAGGAAGATTTGTCCAAGCAGGGCGTGCTGTTCACCGATACCGACTCGGCATTGCGTGATCATCCCGAGATTTTCCGTGAGTACTTCGGAACCATTATTCCTCCGGCAGACAACAAATTCGCGGCTCTGAACTCGGCCGTCTGGTCGGGCGGATCGTTCATTTACGTTCCGCCAGGAGTTCACATCGAATTTCCTCTGCAGGCATATTTCCGAATCAATACCCAGAACATGGGGCAGTTCGAACGGACGCTCATTATCGTCGATGAAGGAGCCTCGGTTCACTATGTCGAAGGTTGCACCGCTCCGACTTATAGCAGCGATAGTCTCCACTCGGCTGTCGTGGAAATTGTCGTGAAGCGTGGCGGTCGTTGTCGTTACACGACCATCCAGAATTGGTCAAACAATGTGTATAACCTGGTGACCAAACGAGCCATGGCCTACGGCGATTCTTTGATGGAATGGGTCGATGGTAATCTCGGTTCCAAGCTCACCATGAAGTATCCAGCCATCTATTTGATGGAACCAGGGGCTCGCGGCGAGACTCTTTCGATTGCCTTCGCCTCCAAGGGACAACATCAGGATGCCGGTGCCAAAATGGTACATTGTGCTCCGAATACATCGAGCCGAATTATCTCGAAAAGTATTTCGAAAGATGGCGGACGTTCGAGCTATCGTGGACTTGTCAAAGTTCAGGATGGAGCCGAAAACTGCAAATCGAATGTGGTGTGTGATGCGTTGATTCTTGACCCGAAAAGTAAGAGTGATACGTATCCCTACATCGAAATCGATGAAAACAACGTCGCTATCGAACACGAAGCGTCTGTTTCGAAGATTGCCGAAGAACAGTTGCTCTATCTGATGAGCCGCGGCCTGACCGAAGCCGAAGCGTCTGCGATGATTGTTACCGGTTTCATCGAGCCACTCGTTAAAGAATTGCCGATGGAATATGCCGTCGAAATGAACCGCCTGATCGAACTCCAGATGGAAGGTTCAGTTGGGTAATACGAATGCATACCGAGGCAAGCCGAGCCAGTTATGGCTCGGATGCGCCCGATTTTGCATCGATATAATTCGTGCAAACATTGCACAAGAATCATGACAAAACCCGAGTCATAACTGACTCGGCTCGCCTTATTACTGGCGATTGCAAGAACACTGCGGAAGAAAGTATGTTGAGATGGAGATGACCGAACAAAAAATTTCAATTGCCTCTGCCGAAGGTTTTGAAGCGTTTCTGGCGACACGCAATGAACCCCAGTGGGTTGTTAAACGACGAATTGAAGCCTTTGCGACCTATCAGGATTTGTGCGATCAGCCACTCGATCCCGAAGAGTTTCGTCGGATCGACCTCAGGCTCTTCCGACCAGCCGATTACTCAGTGCGTTCAGGTAACGCAACCGAAAACGCTGCCGATCAGTTCGCAACATTGATGGTCGATCGCGGTGAATTCGCTGGTCATGTCGCTCATGTCGATGGCACGACCATTCGCAGTGAACTCAATTCTGAATTGAAAGAGCAGGGGGTTGTCTTCTGCAGTCTCAACGAAGCGATTACAGAACATCCCGAATTGATTCAGCAATACTTTATGACCAAGGCTGTTCAGACTGATGCAGATCGCTTTTCCGCCTGGCATGCCGCATTCTGGACAGGCGGAGCGTTTCTATACGTTCCCCGTAATGTCGAGCTGAAGCAACCTCTGCATAGTTTAATCGGTCTGGCTCAAAGCGGAGCTGCGGATTTCTCTCATACATTAGTCGTCCTCGAAGAGGGTGCTCAGGCAACTCTGCTGGAAGAGACTTCCTCAGCCGATCCCAAAGCCGCTGGCCTGCACATGGGCGCGATCGAACTGCTTGTCGGCAAGAACGCTCGGCTAGCCTACGTGCAATTGCAAAACTGGAACGAGCGAGTCTTCCATTTCGCCCATCAATGCGGACGCGTCGAACGCGATGCCGCTCTGCAATGGACTGTCGGAGCCCTGGGAAGCAAGTTCTCACACGTGCATCAGGATGTAATGCTCGATGGTCGAGGTTCTGACGCTCAGGTGAATGGCGTCGCCTTTGCAACTGATCGCCAGAAGCTTTCCTATTACACGCGTCAGGCTCACAAAGCTCCGAACACTCATTCGGATTTGTTATATAAAGAAGTGGTTCGAGATCGTGCCCGCATGATCTGGCGTGGCATGATTGAAGTCGATGAAATCGCTCAGCAGACCGATGGCTATCAACGAAATGATTCTTTGATTCTCAGCCACGATGCCCGCGTCGATGCGATTCCAGGATTGGAAATTAATGCCGACGATGTTCGCTGTACCCATGCCGCGACGGCTGGACAGGTCGATGAAGAACAGATCCTGTACTGCATGAGTCGAGGCGTATCCCGTGACGAAGCGATGCACGTAATCGTGGAAGGGTTCTTCCAGCAGGTCTTCGATCGCATTCCCGTGGAACTGGTCCGAGAAACTCTCAGCCAAACCGTCCAGACAAAATTGGGATTCGGCAACGAAGCCTGACCTACATATAGAATTCGAAAGTTAATCATGGTGCGTCAAGACGCACCTTACTTTTGAATCATCATCATCAATAGTGATTAAATAGAGAAAAACAACTATGAACGAAGCTGCGTGGGAGCGAGTTGCCTCCTTATCCGAACTGGAAGGACAGGAACGTCTCTCAGTAATTATCGATGATCTGCCAGCCGTCCTGATTCGCTACGATGACAAGTATTACGCGATTGAGGACGTCTGCACGCACGACGGCCAACCACTGACAGATGGTCTCGTGGTCAACGGAACCATCGAATGTCCCCGCCATGGTGCCCGGTTCGATTTGAAATCTGGAGCAGCGTTGTGCATGCCCGCCACTCAGCCGATACAAACGTTTGACCTCGAATTTCGCGATGGCGAAATTTACGCTCGCCCGAGTCAGTCCGAAAGTTCTCAACAAGCCTCTTTTGCAACGACTGCGACACCGGCAGCTACCCAAGCCGAGTCAACCACAGTACAAACTTCTGAGGAAAACACTGAAGAAGCACCAGCCGCTTCCACCAGCGAAAATTCCTCTGATGCCCCGATGGTCGGAGCCATGCTCGATTCTCTTAAACAGGTCATCGACCCCGAACTATTCGTCAATATTGTCGACCTCGGCCTCGTTTACGACATCACCGAAGAAAACAACGATGTTGTCGTCACCATGACCTTAACCAGCCCCTCCTGCCCAGCTGGCCCCCAAATTGTTGCCCAGGCCCGCGATGCCATCACCGCCATGCCCGGAGTCAACAATGCCGAAATCAAACTCACCATGTCCCCACCCTGGGGACCCGAAATGATGACCGACGACGCCAAAGACCAACTCGGCATCTTCTAACGAGCGAGCGTTCCGCTCGGTGTTGATTTGCGAGCGGATGTGCCGCTCGACCGGGGGCAGTCGCATGGACACACAATGAGTGAGAATGTCTTGTTTGCTCCTGCAGTTCGTCGATTGTGGGGGAAAAGCATTATCTTCAAAACGCAAAGGTGAGCCGTGTCAGTTATGACACGGGTGTTTTCACGATCCTTGTGCGCAGGGAATTTGCAGGTTAGCCCCGAAAGATTCTTTCGGGGCGGCGTAGCCGCAAGAGATCTTTTGGATAATTGATCTTTAAACTGAAGACTTATGATGGGCTTCATCCGTTCAATTGTCTGATAAGAAATATCTCAGTTACGAATAATGAACCACGGATGGACACGGCTCAACACAGATAAAACCATCCGTGAAAATCCGTGTCCATCCGTGGTTCTTTTTTAAAGAATTCGTCGGATCAATGTTCTGCAATTGAAATGTATTGAATAAAAGCAAGAGAAGCCCACGAAGCATTGAACGTGAATCCGATTCCCCTGAACGCTTGCAGGGTGTATGATATCAGAACTTGAGGATTGATATTTCACCCCAACGATTTCCGGTATTTGCATCGGAAATCGAGACACCTTTCGTTTGAGTCATTTCATCGTTCATGTCTGTTCTGCATCCAGCCTTACTTCTTGGACTTGCTCTGGCGGCGATCCCTGTCGTGCTGCATTTTCTGATGCGGGCTCGTCCGAAGAAACTCGACTTTCCGGCGTTACGACTGCTGGCTAATATCAAAAAGCAGAGTGTACAACGACTCCGTTTACGCCACGTCGGCCTGTTGCTGTTACGAATACTCGTACTGATTCTCATCGTCCTTGCCGTCGCCCGGCCGACACTCCCTGCTGCCAATTATGGATTGAACTCCGGAGAATGGATGCGACTGATTTTCGTCGGCATTCTCGCAGCCATTGGTTATGGGCTGGGGAAACATTACTGGGCCAGAAAACCGACCGCTCAATATCAGCGACGCTGGCGAAACACCTGCCTGAATTCTGCCACAGTCGTCGGCACAATATTACTCGCGTTATTGATTGTCGCCTGGCCTTATCAGCAGCGAGTTTTTGCCGAGTTGGGGAATCCCGAAGGTCCACGGCAGTTGAACGTCCCGGCTGCGGCGGTGCTGTTATTTGATGTCAGTGCGAGTATGGGTTACCAGCACGAAAATCAGAACCGCATCGAAACGGCTCGCAAACTCGCTCTCGAACAGGTTCGCACATTTCCTTCGGGATCCAAAGTCGCTATCAGTGATAACGGAACCCTGCGTCCGGTCAAATTTCTGAACGAACTCAATGCTGCAGAAACCCGTCTGCAGAAAACCGATGGCATGCGACCGCGGGATGCCTCCGACCTGTTAAACGAAACCGTCATTGCAGCCATCCAGTTGCAGAACGATGATCGGGACCGAGTCCTGACAGAAGCCGGCGGAGAAGACGCGGATGATCGCTTCCTGAGGGAAATCTATATTTATACCGATCGTCTCAGTTCTGCGTGGCAGCTCGAAGAAGCCAGTCGGTTGCGAGCAGAATTGGAGCGAGCACCCTGGTTGCGGATTTATGTGATTGATGTCGGAATCGATGACGCGACCAATTACGGGTTATCGAATCTCTCACTCTCACGCGAACGAGTCGTTCAGGGATCGTTAGTTCGAGTGACGGCTGATGTCGTCAATCAATCTCCCGACGAAACAAATTGTCTCGTGGAACTTTTGCTCGATGATGGCAGCGGAACGTTGATTAAACGGGATCAGAAAATGGTCACGGTTCCTCCCGATCAAACATCACAAATCGCCATGACGTTCGTAGCAGAAAAAAACGGAGCCTTCCAGGGCGAACTGAAACTCGCAACCAGCGATCCCCTTTCCGCAGATGATACTCTGCCGTTTTCAGTGTTTGTGCAGCCTCGGGAAACGATCTGGATTGTGTCGGAAAAACCAGAGGAAGCATTTGTCTGGCAGCAGGCGTTGGCACCGAATGGACTCGTCGAGCGGAATGCCCATCAATATGAAGTGAAAATGTACTCACCTCAGCAGGTCGCCAGTCAGTTGGATCAGGCAAATATTGCACCGCCTGATGTGATCTATCTGCTTAATGTCGAACTGCTCTCTTCAACAGCCTGGGATCGATTGCGGAATTATGTTCGCACTGGTGGGGGATTAGGAATTATCCTGGGATCGACTCGAATTGATTCTCTCAATTACACGGAATACGCTCAACTTGAGTGGATTCCCGGCAAGCCGACGGTGCATTCGCGGGCAAATCCACCGGCGACGCTGGAAATCGTTCGACCGGATCATCCCGTCTTCAGTTATCTCGACCAACTCGATGCATTAAGCCTGTTTTCCACTGCTGGGATTCGTCGTTATTTCAAAATGGAACCTTCCGTGGAATCCTCTGTTTTAGCCCGATTCAGCGATAGTGAGCGAAATCCGGCAGTGATTGTCCGCTCGTTTGGACAGGGACAAACACTCATGATCGCCACTGCCGTCGATTTGGCCGATGCCTCCCGTCAGAAAAACTGGAGCGATCTGGCCCAACTCCGTTGGATTTTCGCGGCGTGGGCCGATCAAACGACTCGCTTTCTCGCGGGAGGCCAGAAATCTCCTCTCAATAGAACAGTCGGCAGTCCGATGTTCATTGAAGTTCCAGCAGAAGCCAGCCGCGAAAAAGCCTTGTTGCGAATGCCTGGATTAAGACAGAATCAAATCGAAATTCCTTTTCGCTCCGACCGACTTGTTATCTCTTCAGCTCGAAATGAAGCGGATTCTCAAAACCAAATGGACAATACTCGACAGGAAGACATTTCCATTGGAACCGCTGGGAATTATCGTCTGCTGTTCCCATCGAATGCCATCAGCGATTACGGATTTTCTCTTCAGTTGAACGACAACGAAACGAACATGTCTCGACTGACATTTGGTGAACTCGATGAACTCTTCGGCGAAAATCGCTGGCAGTTATCCCGCAGTTTCGAAGAACTGGAACGTTCCGTCCTGCTGGGAAGAATCGGCATTGAAGCCTATCCTCTGTTAATGACATTACTCATTATCTTCTTTCTCTCAGAACATCTGGTTGCCAATCTGTTTTACCGGACAGAAGGGACATAACTTATTCGGACTTTGAACACTTCCACTTGGGTGGCGGGGGCGCTCTCGAAGAGAAGCCCCCGAAATTAAAAACCGGGGGCTTCCGCAAAAGCGGAGCGCCCCCGCCACCCGAAATGAGAACAGAACGCCCCGACATATTAAATCATGCCTGAAATTCGACTCCAACTTGATCCGATCTGGTCGCTTCCGTCGATCGTGATCGTGATATTACTGGCGGTAGCCACCGTCTGGCTGGGGTATCGCATGTCTGTGGGTTTGTCGGCGGGACGACGCCATCTACTGGCAGGAGTAAGACTGTTAACGGTTGTTGTGCTGCTGGTTGGAATGGTTCGTCCTCAACTGCAGTGGATTTCACCTGACGGAGAGAAAGCCCAAGTCTGGATTGTCGCCGATCAGAGCCGCAGTATGTCTGTGAACGATGGCCCGGGCGGAATCAGCAGGCGAGAGGCTTTGATCAATACGCTCGACTCGGTGAAAGGTCAGTTGGATTCCCTCGCAGAGGAAGTGACGCTGACTCGTATGGATTTCTCGGGGAATTTACAATCGGTTGAGGAATATGCACCGGAATCTCCCGGCACTCAGACTGCGATTGGTGCCGTTCTGGAAGATGCCGTTAAACGTCATGCGCAATCACCACTGGCCTCCATTTTTTTTCTCAGTGATGGAGCCCAGCGTTCAGTACCGCCGCGCGATCAGGATCCTCGCTTGGCGGCTCGTGAACTCGGCGAACTGGGCGTTTCTGTCTACCCCATTCCAATGGGCCAAGCGGCTTCGACTTCTGCGGCTGCCGATGTCGCGATTGAAGAAATTCAGGTCGATCCCGTCGTCTTCGTCAAGAAGCGGGTCCCTGTCCGAGTCGGTTTGCGTTGGGAAGGGGCAGGGGGGCAACGATTACGAGTGCGACTTCTGATGGAAAACCGCTCAGGCTTGAAAGCTCAGGAATCGGGCGAAATGGTGCCGATTCCTCCCTCGGAATATTCCAATTCCGAAGTGGTTTTTGAAACGCGATTTGCTTCCGGCTCCGAAGTGATCGAACTCTCGATGACGCCCGAATTGGCGGGCGAATACAAAATTGCAGCAACCGTCGAGCCAATTGCTTCCGAAGTTCAGACCCGCAATAACACTCGCCAAACGCTGATCACGGTTCGAAAAGGGGGGCTGCGTGTTGCTTATTTCGATATCTTCCGAACCGAAATCAAATCGATACGCCAGCTGAATGCTTCCGAGAAAGTTCAGATCGACTTTCAGTTGATGCGGTCTGGTCAGTTTGCAGGCGAAGTCAAAGTCGATCGCAAATGGTTTGAGCCCGGTCGGTATGATGTGTACATCATTGGTGATGTCCCGGCTGCTCAAATGGGTGAAGAAAACCTGCGGCTGCTGGCCGAACGGGTTCGCGATGGAGCCGGTTTGATGATGATGGGGGGCTATCATACCTACGGAGCAGGCGGATATGCCCGTTCTCCGCTGCAGAATATGATTCCCGTTTTAATGCGAGACGGCGAAACTCAGCCAGCCGATGTGTTTAATGAACAGACACAGATTCGGGACGATATCCAGCTAATTCCCACCGCAGCCGGAAATCGGCATTACGTCACACGTATCGATTCCGTCTCCAAAAATGAACAGGCCTGGAAAGATTTGCCTCCCTTACAGGGAGCAACGAGAATTCAGGCAAAATCCGATTTTGTCGAGGTCCTGGCCACAAGTGCAACGGGCGATCATCTGATTGTCGCCGCGGAAACGGGGCGAAGTCGGGTGATGTGTCTGGCATTCGATCAAACCTATTTGTGGTCGCAGGCCGGCTTTGAACAGGCCCATCGCCGCTTCTGGAGACAGGCGGTCCTCTGGCTGGCTCATAAAGAGTTGGATACCGATCAACCGATCTGGGTCAATGTTACACCAAAAGCGATCGATCCGGGAGGGAGAGTCACACTCGAATACGGCGCTCGCGATGAAAAAGGCCAGCCAATCACGACTGCGGAACTGTCTGCGAAAGTCGTTAATACCAGAGGAGAAGAACGGCTCGTCACGGGATTACCATCAGATCAAGGAATGGTGGGATATTTCGATGAAACGCTCGAACCCGGCGATTACTTTGTCGAAGTTGCGACTTCGGGTGCTAATGCTTCGCTTGGATTTCCAGCGACAACTCGGTTTCTGGTTCACGATCGCGACCTGGAACTGGATCATCCGGTCGTCGACCGGGCTCTGATGGAAGAAATCGCGACACAGGCGGGATTAACGACCGATTCGCAAGTCGTGACTCCGGAAGGGCTTAATGAGTTCCTTGTCGATTATATAGAACGAAAACCGTGGAAACGGGGCAACGAAATCGCTTCCCGACTCAATTTATGGGATGGCTGGCCCATTTTGCTGATTTTTGCCGGCCTGATGACTCTGGAATGGATTCTGCGCAAGAAAAGTGGACTGGTCTAACTCGATGACCAAAGTGAAGAATTCCAGTGATCAATCACGAATCCCGGAACATTTCCTGTCCCGTGAACGTCGAAAAGATATAATGGAAGTGATCAGGGACCCTGATTCAGGACCTGGAAAGACGGTAGGTCAGGCACTGCCTGACAAAATCAACTATTCAGAGGAACCGCGGATGAACACAGATAAACGCGGATAAAAACTAATCTGCGTCTATCCGCGTTCATCTGCGGTTCAAATTTAAAACATTGTTTAAGTGAAAACAGGCAAGCGATGGCCAGCACGGAAGAGCTGACACAACCGAAATACGTTGATTTTGCCGAATACATTCTGTTTCAGGTTCGGCGAACTCAGACTCTCATTCGGCAAACCGATCTTATGCTTCTGGTCGCCAGTGCGGTCTGTGGGGTGATGGTCACTATTCTGGCTTTCGTACTGCTCGATCACTGGTTGTTTGCACAAGGGTTGCCGCAGATTATCCGCTGGTTGGGCTGGGCCTGTTTATGTGGCTGCATCGGCGGGGCACTTTATTATTTCCTCCGCATCGTGAACGGAAAAGAAATCACCTCACTGTATGCGGCCCGAACTCTGGAAAAGTCGGATCAGGGTTTTGCCAATAATCTGATGACGCTCGTCGATCTCGATTATCATGGTCGTTCGACTCCGCAATCCATCAGGGATAGTCTCGAACGTCGAGCCGCTTTGACACTGAATGATCTTGATGTCGAACATTCGCTCGATCGCAGTGGACTGCAAACGCGGCTCTATGTGCTGCTTGCAACGACCGTCATTTTATTCGGCTATTCATTTCTCTCCCCCAAAAGTACAGTCGATTCCTTATGGCGGCTGCTTTTCCCGTGGACGGAAGTTGCTGCTCCCACTCAAACCAAAATTTTGAATGTGCAGCCGGGGAGTGTGGAAGTCACTTCCGGTACGCATGTTGAAGTTTCTGCTTATCTGGAAGGATATATTCCTGAGCAGGTCTGGCTGGAGTACTCCACGGCTGATCGCCGAATTGTTGATGAACGGATTGAACTCCACGAAACCGGAGAGGGACTCGGAAAATACACTGGGCTGATCGCTGGAGAAAATGGTCGGGGTGTCGATCAGACAACCACTTATTCCCTGCATGCAGGCGATGGACACTCCTCGACCTACACACTTTCCGTCAGACCGGCTCCTCATGCCGCAATTGAATCGGTCGTAATAACTCCCCCGGGTTACACCCAGCGGCAGGCTTACCGTCAGCCGGGGGGAGCGATTGATGGTCTTGAAGGTTCCGAAGTTACGCTGCAAGCTCAGACAAATATCGCGATTGCCAAAGCCTGGATTCAGCTGTATCAATCGGAAGATCCGACCGATCGTGGTGGTCAACTCCCGTTGACGATCTCCGATGAAACGAAAATTAACGGGCAATGGCCTTTGCGAATTCAGGATGATGGAACGTATCCGCGATTTTACAGCATCGAGTGTGAAACCGCAGATGGTTCACGCGATTCCAACCCGCCACTGCACGCGATTTTGATCCGACCGGATGAGCGTCCCGAAGTCAAATTGATCGATCCCAAAACCGATCTATCGCGTCCGATCAATGTCTCGGTACCGCTTTTAATTGAGGCATACGATCCCGACTTCCTGCTTTCCGGTCTATCTGTCCAGGTCGAAAAACAGGGTCAAATCATTTCCAGCGAACTGATCGATGCAACGGGACAGCAGGCTTTGCGGACTAAGCATGTGCTCGAATTGGAACGTCTGCCGGTAGTGCCGGGAGAAACGATCGCGTTCTGGATTGAAGCTCGCGACAACCGCTTGCCCCATCCGAATCGCCGACAAACACCGAAACTGCGAATTCAAATCACCGATGCCATCGACCCTGCTCAGGCAGAGCAACAGGAAAAACAGGAAAAACAACGACAGGAAGAAATGCAGCAGGATCGACCTGCGTCTGAAAATCCTGAAAAACAACCCGAACCCGAACAGGAGATGACTGAAGATAAACCTGAGCAGCCTTCAACAGAGAAGACCGAGCCAGGCGAAGATGAAAATCAACAAGATGGCGGCTCCGAGAATTCACAGAATAAGAAGCCGGGAGCCGAGCAGACGAATGACTCTGAAAAAGATTCCGAAAAAAACGGCGAGAAATCCGATAAGCCGGGCAAAGCCGACGAGAATAAAAAAGAGGGAGCCGCCGAGCAGGAACCGAAATTCAGTCCAGATGGCGATGAAGACGATCTCGTTCTCGAAAAAATGATCGAGCGGATGCAAGAGCAGCAGAAGAAGGACAAAAAGAACCCTTCCAATCCTGAAGATAAACCCGGCGATAACCCCGATCCGAATCAACCGAAACCTGAGCAGCCTAATCCCGATTCCGCTGAGCAGAAACCAGATCCCACTGCGTCTCAACCTCCCAGCGAGAAGATGCCACCGGAGCAGGATCCCGCTGAGAATACGCCACCTGAAAATAACACTCCATCGGATCAAAACTCACCGCCGAGCGAAAAATCTCCGAATGAGGATTCGATGACGGAGCCGGGGAAAGAAACAAATCCTGATTCGAAATCGCCTGCAAATCCGGAGAATAAAAATCCAGCCGAGAATAATCCGATGCCAGAGCCAGGGAATGATTCGGAGAACATGCAGCCCGATCAGAATTCTTCCGAGAAGGATCCAGATGCTCCAGCGGATGCTCAAAAACCAACTTCGGAGAACATGAAAGAAGGACCACCCGATCAGGAAACACCGGCTGATGGAAATCAGTCTCCAACTGCTGAAAAGCCAAAAGATGGCTCTGCAGAAACAAAGAAACCGGCAGATGGACCAGAGCCTCCTAACGCCGAGAAAACCCCCGCCAAAGAGCCAGGAAACGGAGAATCCAAGCCCGGCAAAGGAAATGAACAGGGGCCGACAGAACGGGATAAAAATCCTGAGATGAAACCTCCACAGTCAGAAAATCCGCAGACACCGCCGAGCGATCAGAAGCCGAATTCTTCCGAGACTGATAACTCTTCTTCTAAACCAGATCAGAATTCTCCTTCCCAAAAAGGAGATCCGAATTCGAAACCCGACGGCTCAAAGCCGGGAGATAAATCTGAAAAACCTTCAGGAGACAAACCGAAAACGGAGAGTGAAAAATCTCCAAATGAGTCCAGCGAGAAACCTCCCGGCGAAGAAGCGATGAAACCTTCGGACAAACCCGCTGATCCTGACGCCAAAACAAAAGAGGAATCCGACCCGAAATCTCCTGATGGGAAGCCGGGGGGAGAGTCTGCCAAGCCGAAGTCTGAGGAGAAACCAACGAATCCACCGGGCGAAAAGCCTCCGGTGAATCCAGAAGATATGCAGAAGCCAGACGATTCAGACAAACCTGAGGGAGACAAACCAGAGAACGCTCCGAATCAAAAACCCGGAGAGAACAAACAGGGGCCATCGGAGAAGTCACCCCAGAATTCAAAATCTCCACCGAGCAAAGGGAAGCCCGGGGAAGGTGAAGGCGAGGGAAAAGAAGGACAGTCCGATAAACCGGGGCAGGGCAAAAAAGGAGACAAACCGGGCAAACCTTCTCAGCAATCTGGACCTGCTGATGGAAGTCAGCCTTCGACTCCGCAAGAAGGTGGAAAAGCCAACGGCGGCGACATGAAAGGGGAACCAAAGAATTCACCCCAGCCCGGCAATGCAGACGGCTCACCAGAGACTGCGGCAGAAAACGAATACTCCTTAGAAGATCGACGCAAAGCAGCCGAGCTTGTACTCGACAAAATTGAAGACGATCTCAAGCGAGGTGAAGTCGATGAAGAATTGCTTGAGGAATTGAACTGGAGTAAGGACAATTTGAAACAGTTCCAGGAACGACTGGCCGATTATCTACGGAATCAGAACGAAACGGCTGCTGAGCCAGATCTCAAACAGAAGCAGTTCAATGAAATGCTCCGCAATATGCAGTTACAGGGAGAACGCAAAACACGCGAAGGAGCAGCAGGTGGCAGCGAAGGACTCGATGAATTCGCACCAACAATAGCCCCTGCACCTCCCGAGTACCGCGAACTGGAAGAGGCTTTTAAAGACAGTCTAAGTGGATCCGGTGCAGCCAAATAATCGGCAATAATTTTTATTAACACGTATTTACAAGCACGAAGTGCAAGTGTGTGTGTCGGATTCTTCTGAACACACTGGCATGCACTTCGTGTTTTTTTGCGTTGTAGAAATGATAAAAATACATCAGGCATTGACGCACATTGACTAAGTCGAATATGAAAGGAATCCCTCCATATTTTTCCTTTCCACTGGCCATTCGGCGACTGTATCTCGATGAATTATCGACTCATTAGCTTAACTCTTGTGATAACCTGCCTCTCTCTGGGAATGAATGTGAATTCCTCTCTGGCCGAGGAGCCGATTCGCAGTTTTCATATCCTTTCACCGGTGGAAGCTCAGCCAAGCGGACCGCCGGTTTCAATTCTTTCCGAGGAATTTGCAGGTCAGCTGAGTCATTCCCAGCACGTCACCAGAGAAGAATGGCTGACGTCTCAACTGCACGATCAGGATGGGGGATGGTCGACGAATACAGTTCCGAAGGCAGAGAATTCACCATTGCTTTTTGAGCAATACGAAATGACAGCTGATCAAGAGTCTGAATTGGATTTTTTTCAGACGGAAATACATGAAAAAGAGGTTCAGCAAGCCTCCTACACAGACGATTTTGCCGTGATTGGCGAATCTCTGAATGCATCCGAACATCAGCAGATCCAACCGCAAGACAGTTGCATCGCAGACTGTGAAACTCCCTGGATTAATTGGAGTTCAACCTCTGTGTCTGCAACCTGGTTGCCCGGTTCGGGGGACCGACTCGGACTGTTCGACTTCAATATTGGCGGGAAAATCGCATTTCCGACATTGCGTTTTTTAAGTATCTCGCCTCGTTATGAATCGACGATTCTTAATGGGCCGCGAAGGACTGATGTTCCCGGCACGCTGCATCGAGTGGCAGTCAGTTTCATGGGGATGATGCCCATTCGAGAAAAAGTGTTTGGTCAATTGATGGTGACGCCCGGTGTCTCCACTGATTTTCAGAATACCGGCTCAGACAGCCTGCGAGTCACCGGGCATTTACTTGCTATTTACGCACCTTCTGCTCAACTCCAGTGGATGTTTGGGGTTGTGTACCTGAACCGCGAAGATGTCTCACTCTTACCAGCAGTCGGGTTGACCTGGTCTCCAGATGATGAGCATCGGGTGGAACTGGTCTTTCCCCGCCCCCGCTATCTGCATCGACTTTCCAAGAATGGAGACAATGAACGCTGGAGTTATCTAGCGGCTGAGTTTGGAGGCGGGAGCTGGGCCATTGAGCGGGCTAATAATACCGACGACGTTGTGACCCTCAGCGATTATCGCCTGATGACCGGCATGGAATACAAACGACCCAATAACCGGGAATACTTCTGGGAAACGGGGATCGTCTTTTCCAGAAGTGTCGAATACAACTCGGGAATTGGCGATTACAATCCGGACTCAACTATGCTCATTCGTGCTGGTTCGAAGTTTTAAGAGGTTTCGCTGGTGCCATGCTTGCATCGCGCAGCAGGGCAAGCATGAATCGACATGGCTTGACAGCAGGAAAGTCGATCTCGTCAGGCACAGCCTGAACTACGGCTCGGTTTGATTATTTTGAACAAGTTCAATCGCTTCACGAATCAGATGCGCCATTTTGGGATGGGAAGGTTCCATAGCCACTGGAATGCCAAATTCCCGCAAGCGATCACTGCAGGTTGGTCCAATTGAAGCAATCGTGCTTTGCTTCAATGCGTTCAGTAAATTCTCTCGCATGCCGATTGTCTCAGCCGCTTCAAGCACATTATCGACCTGATTGGCACTCGTGAACATCACCAGATCGAATGGATTATTCACTGCCAGACGGACAGCCTCGTACAGAGGTTCGACATCTTCCGGGAAATCCCACAGGTAAACGGGCACGGGATAAACCTTCGCACCACGTTGTTCCAACCCTGAATAAAACTCCAGATTCGGTCGTCCGTATTCCTGAACAGCGATTTCCTGATTCTGAAGTGAAATCGACTCGTTATCGAGCATCTCAAGAATTTCCCGCCATGTATTCGGTTCGGGGGCTCTGTAATCGATATGAATTTTGGCTTCTTTGAGCACCGGCACGGGTTTGGGGCCACGAACGATGATCACTCGACGATCCAGTTCCTGATGAAAAGACTTCCAGTCACGCTGCTTTTGAATCGCTTCAAAAAGAGTCCGCGCACCAACTCCGGTCATAAATAGAACAGTGTTGATTTCGCCTTGAATGATACGCTCCGCAAAATTGATGGCATGCGTATTTTCTTCGAGGGGGACTTCTCGCATCGAGGGGGCAACAGTTGGTTCGCCACCAAATTTAGCGATCAATGTCGCCATTTCCTGGCAACGGCGGCTTTCAAAACTGCAAACTCGCACAGACATAGGGTTTGTTTCGTTTCATGACAGCGGATTGACAAAGAATTCGCTATGATGATAACGCATGGCAGCTTTGGAACAAGAATTCGAGACGGGAATAAAAAAAGGGCCGAAGGCATGGGCGCTCGCCCGAGATTGACCTACGCAGGACACCTCGGCCATACCTTCGACCACTCGACGCAATGTCTCACAGTTCACATAATCATCAGATGAATGAGGTCTCTCCTACCGAGACGGCAAACATCTTCTGTTCACGCTTAGATGTTAAGCAAACAGTGTGCCGGAACATGAATCTCGACTTGAACTTTTTTTGCTACCATTGTTTAAACTCTTGAAATTAAGGGATAAACTCTCTTAATCAGATTGTGAATCCGAACGCAACGTCACTGTGAATGTGATCCAGAGTGATCATCTTTGCCCAGTCTTTAAGCAGACCAAGTCAGTTTCCTGATCAATCTGGATGTTAAAGTCTGTGCTGGTATTGGGTTGACAGATCAACATTTCCGATTCAAATCATATGTGCGTTCCGAATAATCTTAATGACAACTTAATACTGGTATTTGACTGATATGTTGCAATCCACAATCGTGCTTCCTTCCTGGCATCTTGAGGATGTGACACGTGACACCAATGAAAAAGATGCGGCTGCTGTATTGAATGCCTATGCTCTGGCTTTTCATCCAGCTGTCATTGCTGCTGCGGGGAGTGTGGCCACTTGGAAGGCAGCTCCCTCATTGGAGAATCCGCAAATCGATCAGATTGTGATCGTGCCGGAATCCAGTCGGGCCAAGGTCGAACGCAACTGGTTCAAACAAGCCGAGGAGGCAGGAACGATTGTCCTGTTCGCATCAGCTGATCGCACCTCCACTCTGGAAGGACTTCTCGAACACCCGCGGCTCATCGAATTGATTCAGCAAAAAATTAATCCGGGAGACGAAAATCCTCCGGCTTATCAAATCGGTGAAAGTTTGCTCATCGAGGATTTTCTGGCTTTGGGAGTCGTCTATCTGCTGACCTCGCTGCTTTCTCAGGCGATGTATCATTACGACAATGTTCAGGAAACTCGCTTTGATGAATTACTGATCGAAGCTGCGAAAAGTTCTCTCAAGAAGGAAGAACCTCGCACAGCGGAATTTTTCCAGCAGGCCTGTGAGCAGTTGCTCGAGAGCCGGGAAAAATTCTATTCGGTCGATGCTCATCTGATTGATCTTTGCCTGCTCTCCGCTGGCATGACCGCTGAGGACGCGAAGGCGCTTTGTGAATCAGAGCATACGGTTAATCTGCTTTGTACGAGCGAAGTTCTAAAGAAAACGATTGAGCAATCGCCGGAAGTCGGGAAGGCTCTTGTTCAGGGCGTTCATGAAGGGAAGATCAGCATTGTGGGCGGGGAGCAGTCGGAAACGCCCTCGCCATTGCTTTCGCTACAAAGTCTTCGCTGGCAGTTTGAACAGGGGATGCAGGAGTATAAAGAGTTGCTGGAAACTCCTGCCCAGATTTGGGGACGAATGACCTTTGGCCTCTCCACCCAGTTGCCAATGATGCTCAAGAAATTCGGCATGAACTCGGCTTATCATCTCGTGCTCGATGATGGCATTTATCCGGATGATGAACAGAGTCATTTCAGTTGGGAAAGCCGGGGCGGAGTGACGGTGCAGGGGATCTCCAGAATTCCATTGTCGGTTGAAAACGCAAGCACCGTTCTGAAAATTCCCGAGCGGTTGGCCGAGGCGATGAATCACGATCATCTTGCCTGTGCCGTACTTGCCCGCTGGCCGAAAATTCGAAATCCCTGGTTTTTCGATCTCCTCAGAATCCAGAAATACGCTCCAGTTCTCGGCAAGTTCAACAGTCTGGAACAATTTTTCGAAGAGACCGATAACTCAGGTCATTCGGTGGGCCATGAACAAAGGCATTATCTGTCTCCTAATCTCGATCAACTGACCGGCCGCGATGAAGCCGATCCGATTGGACGATTCCAGGAATTCTGGAAGTGTCAGAATCTTTTCAGCTTATGGACCTACTTTGCGACGACAAATCAGATCCTCAATGGAAAATCAGATGCCACTTCGATTCAGGAACTGGAAACAAAACTCCTGAAACAAACGACTAAACTCGATAAGTCCACTCTGGTTGAATTTCAGAATGAGTTGAAATCAAGAGTTTTGCAAGAGAGTCAGGATCTGGCGAAATTGCTTTCTGCCAAACAGGAAGGAAAGCCGGGGTTTGTGCTGTTTAATCCTCTTTCGCATGCACAAAATTCGGTGGTTCGCTTTCCACTGGAGCAATCGAATTCAATTGTGCCTGTTGTCGAAGGATCGGTGAAACATCTGCAGGTTGATACAGATGCCGCCTATGCCGTAGTCGAATTTCCGGCTTGTGGATTTGTGACGACTCCGGGACAAGCTGCCAGTTCCGCAAAAACGACACGCTCAAAAGTCCCTCTGGCTGGAGAATTCTATCTGCAGTCAGAATTTTATTATGCACAGATCGATCCTGAAACAGGGGGATTGCAGCGACTCCGGGCACAAGGGGCGACAGAAAATCTGTTGAGTGAACGTGTTGTTTATCGACTCGATGGGGATGGTGGAAATGTCGCTCGCTCCAGCGGACAGTGGAGTCAGGGTGTCGCCGAGCCGACTTATTCCCGTATGGTGGCCGATTCAATTACCACAACAAAAACTGGTCCCGTGGTTGGTGAAATTGTCGTTCAGGGTCGATTAATGGATGAGGATCGAGAACTGGCGACTTTTGCGAAAACGTATCGGTCGTATCGGGGACGCCGAAATCTCGAAATCAAGTTGAGCATCGAGCCGAAGCAGATGCCTTCGCAATTGCCGGATCGTTCCTATTACGCACTCCGATTTGCCTGGTCCGCAGCTGGAGCCATCGTGAAGGGGAATTTGCAGCAAAGCGAATATATTGCTGGCGAACGACGACTCGAAAGCACAGGGCCAATCGAAATTGAAGATAGCGATCATCGAATCACTCTGCTGCCGCATCATCAGCCATTCCATCAGAGAACAGGCATGCGAATGATGGACAGCCTGCTGATTGTTCACGGCGAGTCTGTTCGTGAATTTTCTTACGATATTGCAGTCGATATCGCCCACTCAGCGGCTTTATCCGATGAACTCTCCCAGCCGATTCAAGTCGTTCCAGTCAATGCGGTATCGAATTCCAAGTCGGCCTGGTTGTATCATGTGAGTGCACCGAGCGTAAATCTAATGGAAGTTCGTCCTGCTGCTTTGAGTGAAGACCAATCAGGACCTCACTACGATTTTGACTTCATCGAAACTGAACGCCGTCATGCGAATGTCCGTTTTGCACTCTTCCGCAAACCGAGTAAAGCATGGGAAGTCGACTTTAGTGGAAAGATTCTCAATGAACTCACCATCGAAAACGACGAAATTCACTTCGAATGCCTCCCCTGCGATTACATCCGCATCCGAGTTTTGTTTTAATGATTAAGTTGCTTTCGGTGGCTTCCACTAACGTGGAGCGCCCCCGCCACCCTCGGTTAATAAAACTCTGGCCATTGGGCACTCAACACTGGCCACTCAACTTTCAACCCTCAACATTCAACTCAGACAAATGCCTCCAATCGTTGTCACCATTGATGGTCCAGCCGGGACTGGGAAATCGACTGTCGCTTTGCAGGTTGCCGAGCGGTTAGGGTTTCAGTTTTTGAATACGGGGGCGATGTATCGGGCGGTCGCATGGCATTGTCTGCAGCATGCGGTCAATTTGCAGGATGCATTTGCTTCGACAGCGGTCGCAGCGAATCTGTCGTTTCAGATTGTGAATCATAAGATGCAGATTGATGGTGTCGATCTATCGCGAGAATTTCGAGATGACACAATCAGCCAGGCCGCTTCGGTGATTGCTGCTCATCCGGAAATTCGTTCCATTCTCGTTGAACGGCAACGGCAACTGGCTGACGAACTGTCACTCGTCAGCGAAGGACGCGATCAGGGTACAATTGTGTTTCCGAATGCGACCAAAAAATTCTTTCTGACCGCCCGTCCGGAAGTGCGGGCTCAACGTCGTTATGAAGATTTAAGTGGGCATTCTGAAATCAGTTATGAGCAGATTCTGAAAACACAGCAGGAACGTGATCTCCGGGATATGACACGCAGCATCGCTCCTTTACAACCTGCTCCCGATGCGGAGGTTGTCGACAGTTCCGATCTGGAACTGGACGAGGTTGTCAACCTGCTGGTTCAGAAAGTGGAGCAGGCTCAGCAGACTGCGAACTGAGTTCACTTCGCCAAAACCACACATTCGCCAGAATCGTACCAGTGAACATGCAACCGAAGGTATAAACGGCAGTCGGAATGGCTGTCGCCTCGTCCGGAAAAAATGTCAGTGCGAGCATCGTGCCGACTCCTGCGTTCTGCATGCCCACTTCAAGGATCAAGGCTTTGCGGCGTCGCCAGTCTAATTTCAGAACTGTTCCCGAAATTAAGCCGGCCAGATATCCAAGCAGGTTAATGATCAGTAACGCGGAGAGTAAGATCATTGTCACATTTTGAAGTCGAGCAGCATTCAATCCGATCGCCACTGCAATAATCCAGAGGATCGCGAGATTCGCCAGAATTCCTGCGAAGACAATAAGTCTGGTTTCATGTAATTTGAACAGGAGTTTTATCGCAAAACCGAAAATCACAGGCAGTGCAACAGTCTGCAATAAATTGGCAAAAACCGCTGCCGGGTCGGGACCTTTTTCAACGCCAAGAAAAATTCTCAAAAATAATGGAACAACAAATGGAGAGAGTAGGGTGGAGAGCGTCGTTACACAAATCGAATAGCTGACATTGCCTCGTCCAGTGAGTGTCAAAATATTCGAAGCCATTGCCCCCGGCACACAGCCAACGAGAATGATCCCGGCTCGAAAAGCTCCTGTAAAACCGAACAGTTCTGAGATGCCGAAAGCAATTAGGGGCATCCCCAGATATTGCGTGGCCGTCCCGCAAAGCACGGCTTGCCATCTTTGAGCCACCTCCCGCAGCTCTTCCGGCGGAATTAACATTCCAACGCAAAACATAGCCAGCATGATTGAAGGCTGCATCGTGTAGTTTTTGAAGATATCGAGAAGTTCTGCAGTTTCCGCAGTCGATTGTCCCCAGACTAAAAATGCCCCCGAACTCAGACAGAGCCAGAGAATTAGATAGCGTTCCAGGATTCTGCGAAAACGGTCCATGGTGTCACTTCGTCAGTTTGATATAATAAGGAGAAAAAATATTCCTTCGTATCGTAAAGAGTTCCTCCCCCTTGGATAAAGCATCAGCCACAACTTCAACACCTGACGCATCCGTTGAGACGATTGATAAATCGAACAGCCGTGTCAAAAAAATGTTCGGTGAAATTGCCCCGAAGTATGATTCGATGAATCATCTCCTCTCGGGAGGCACCGATTATTACTGGCGGTGGTACACCATTCGCAAAGCCAGTCCGCAAGGCAATGCACCGATTCTGGATGTCTGTACCGGGACAGGGGATCTGGCAATTGCCTACTGGAAAGCGGCTAAGAAAAAAGTTCCCGTAGTTGGTAGCGACTTCACAGAGGAGATGCTGGAACTGGCTCGTGAGAAAACCGCGAAATTCGACGGCGAACCGATCGAATTTGTGCAGGCCGATACTCAGGAACTTCCTTTTGAGGATGATCGTTTTCAAATTGTTTCTGTCGCATTTGGCTTACGCAATGTTTCAGACACCATGCGTGGACTGCGGGAAATGACGCGGGTTTGTCGCCCCGGTGGTCGGGTTGTCATTCTCGAGTTTTCATTGCCTGGCAATGCGATTCTCCGCAGTTTGTATGGCTGGTATTTTCGCAATGTCCTGCCAAAGATCGGTCAATTGCTGGCTCCTAACTCTCAATCGGCTTACAAATATCTGCCGGAAACCGTTGGAGAATTTCCTTACGGGGAAAAACTGGCGGAAAAACTTCGGGAAGCCGGGCTGGAAAAAGTGACGCACACTCCACTGACATTCGGTGTGGCGACACTCTACATCGGACATAAGCCTGCAGAAATCACCACGGCCTGAAAGGTAAATTCCACGTGCCGCACCATGAGTCGAATCAGATTGTTGTCGCCGTCACAGGCGGAAGCGGAGCAGGGTATGCCCGCAGACTTGTGAGGGTGTTACTCGAAGCGGGGCGCGATGTCCACTTAACCATGAGTGCAGCAGCCGTGCAGGTTTTTGCACAGGAACTGGACTGTATTCTCGATTTGAAACAGTTTGATCCCGAAGCGTTTTTTGGCCCCGAGTTTTCACCGGAACTGCTTGATCGCTTTCAGTATCATAATCAATTCGATTTCAGTGCCGGGATCGCCAGTGGATCATTCCGCACAGCCGGGATGGTCATCTGCCCCTGCTCGATGGGAACGCTTGGAAGCCTGGCCAATGGACTTTCAGCCAACCTGACGCATCGTGTTGCCGATGTGCATTTGAAAGAACGACGTAAACTGATTGTCGTTCCTCGGGAAACCCCATTAAGCAGTATCCAGTTGGGTAACATGAAGCGACTGGCCGATGCCGGTGCGGTCATTCTTCCCGCGATGCCCGGCTTTTATCACGATCCCAAATCGATTGATGATCTGATTAACTTTATCGTGGTGCGCATCTGCGATCACCTGGGCGTGGAAACCTCGTTGATGAAACGCTGGGGTGAGAAATCGTAAGTTGATATAGAACGCCTGAAATACTCAAAAACCTACCCTTTCACGAAAGTCATAAAGACAAGGGTGGCGGGGGCGCTCTC
>DEML01000123.1:22693-31954 GCA_002359185.1 Planctomycetaceae bacterium UBA2671 | reverse complement strand
GATTTAACATACAAGGCACGAAGTCACCAAGAGATTTTTGGCTCAAGGGAGTCTGAGATAAATCTATCGTATGGATTAGAGGTTTTTTTGTTACAGAACTCTTCGTGCCTTAGTGGTCTAAAAATTAATTAAAAACGGCGGATAGAAAATCCGTGATGATCCGTGTCCATCCGTGGTTCTTAAGCGGTCATCTCGTTTATTGAGAACTCTCTACCTCTTGGCGTCTTGGCGGTTCAAAATTATGTGAGTCAACACATCAACCCGCCCCGATTTGGCGTTGAATTGATCCGAAGTTCATTGCTCGGTAGCATATCGGATTCGATTTGCTGCGTCCAAGGAGTAGGGGACTGGTTTTCAGTGTGGACACGAATGGCAAATCGCCACTTAATATCACTAACCTTGAATGCTGTGTTATGACTGCTTCGGAGACACACACCAACGAGTCTGTCAAACTCGATACCGTTCCCAATAACGAAGAAGTTGTGCTCGTGTTCGACTTCGGCTCGCAAACAGCCCAGCTGATTGCCCGCCGCGTCCGCGAGCAGAACGTCTTCTGTCAGATCGTCCGTCACGATCTCTCCGCAGAGCGGGTCAAGGAAATCAATCCAAAGGGGATCATTCTCTCCGGTGGACCTGCCAGTGTTTATGGCGAAGGAGCCCCGCAGCCCGACCCGGCGATTTTCGATCTCGATATCCCGATGCTCGGCATCTGCTACGGAATGCAGGTCCTCTGCAAATATCTCGGCAGCGATGTCACTCCAGGATCGTCGCGGGAGTTTGGACGAACGACCTGCCGCGTGCATGAGCCGAATCAGTTCTTTGCAAAAGTCCCGGAAGAACTGACTGTCTGGATGAGTCACGGCGATCAGGTCAATCAACTGAATGATCAATTCATCTCGCTGGCAGCGACTTCCTCCTGTCCTTACGCAGCAGTCAAACATCGACAACGTCCGATTTTCGGACTGCAGTTTCACCCGGAAGTGACACATACAGAACATGGCGGGCAACTCCTCGCCAACTTCGTCAGACGTGTTTGCGGCTGTCAGGGAACCTGGAGAATTTCTTCGCTGATTGACCGCGAAATCACTTCGATTCGCGAACGTGTGGGCAAGTCGCGTGTCATCTGTGGATTGTCGGGTGGCGTCGATTCGTCAGTCGTTGCGGCTCTGTTATACCGGGCACTCGGCTCTCAACTCTCCTGCATTTTCGTCGATAACGGATTGTTGCGAAAAGGGGAATCGGATTCGGTCCGTAATCAGTTTCAGGATCACTTCAAAACGGATCTGCACGTCGTCGATGCCAGCAAGCTATTTCTGGATCAACTGGCAGGCGAGGGCGATCCCCAGAAAAAACGAAAAATCATCGGCAAAGTCTTTATCGATGTCTTCCGTAAAGAAGCCGAGTCGATTGAGGATGCCCGCTTCCTGGCACAGGGAACCTTGTATCCGGATGTCATCGAATCGGGAGCGAATGCGGATGGCCCGGCCGAGACAATCAAATCGCATCATAATGTGGGCGGATTACCCGAAGAACTCGGCTTTGAATTGATTGAGCCGTTGCGGGATCTGTTTAAGGACGAAGTCCGCAAAATGGGGCTCGAACTCGGTCTGCCCGAACAACTGGTCTGGCGGCATCCCTTCCCCGGCCCGGGACTGGCGGTGCGATGTCTGGGAGAAATCTTGCCGGATCGACTTGAGATTCTCCGGGAAGCCGACGCGATTCTGCTGGAAGAACTCAGGAATGCCGGTCTATATCGCAAAGTTCAGCAGGCGTTTGCGGTCATACTGCCGATTCAAACTGTCGGAGTAATGGGCGATGGCCGAACTTACGAATATGTACTGGCCATTCGAGCCGTCACTACAGACGACTTCATGACCGCCGACTGGGCCCAACTGCCTCACGACGTTTTACAAAAAATATCCACTCGAATCACAAATTCCGTCCGCGGCGTCAACCGCGTTGTTTATGATATCAGCTCGAAACCGCCGAGTACGATTGAGTGGGAATAGAACTGAGGGGACAGTGGCTAGTGTCCAGAGGCCAGCAGGTGCAGGTAACGATTTTATGAAAAAGCTTGACTGGTATTTGTATTCCATCGCTGCAGTTGGCGTGATTGTTGTCATTGCCATCAATGTCTATTTCTATCAGATCCAGCAACATCGGAAGTATCTTCGTTCCCTGGGACTCCATGGAGCAGCGGTTCATTTTCCACACTTGATTCCTGAAATTGCGGAAATGGGAGTCGATATCAATGAATTAAATGTTGATGGAAACACACCGCTCCAGATGGCTGTCACATTTAAAAAAGAGGAATCTGTGAAGCTGTTGCTTGACCTGAATGCGGATCCCAATATCAAAAACTCGTCAAATAAAATCAATCCGACTCCTCTCCATGATGCAACATTCATTCTGTCCTCTGCAGAGGAAGCTGAGATCGTAAAACTTCTGTTAAAGGCCGGAGCTGACCCAAATGTCACGGGGAATCAGCAGGAAACGCCACTTCATAGAATTGCCCGTACAGCAAATCAATCACTGGCTTTGGATGTTGCAAAAGACTTGATTGATGCCGGTGCCAATGTCAATTCGGAAGCAGCAAGGGGGATGACTCCACTACAGTCTGCCGTAGTTTCAGGGAATGCAGGTCTGGTCGATCTGCTCCTGATAGCGGGAGCCGATCCGGAACAGCGGAATGATCATGGTTTCCGGGCAATCGATCAAATCAACTCCACTGCCAACCCGGAAGCGATTCAAAAAATCTTCGAAAAACATGGAGCCGATTCTGTCCGGCGGCCGGAATTATTTGCGAAATATCGGAAAGATGAGAATTCGGAATGACCTGCTATACTGGTGACAAATCATTAATATCAAATAATCAAATGAGAATCGTTCTACGAAAGAAACAAGATGAGCAAAGAAAAAGTCGTTCTGGCCTACAGTGGTGGACTCGATACCTCCGTTCTGGTCGGCTGGTTGCAGGATAAGGGTTACGAAGTTCACTGTCTGTATGTCGATCTGGGGCAGCCCTGTGAAGATCGTAAAGCGATTATGCAGAAGGCTGTCGATATCGGAGCCGCCTCTGCAGAGATTGCCGATGTTCGGGAAGAGCTTTGCAGCGATTTTGCGTTTCCGGTTCTGCAGTGGCAGGCGAAATACGAAAGTATCTATCTGTTGGGAACCTCGATTGCCCGCCCACTGATTTCCAAAGCCTGTCTGCAACGGGCCCGCGAAGTGGGAGCGGTTGCGTTTGTGCATGGGGCAACAGGCAAAGGGAACGATCAATGTCGCTTCCAGCTCGCAGCCGAGGCTCTTGATCCGACTGTGAAAATCATCGCCCCATGGCGCATGAAAGAATTCCGCGATGCCTTCCCCGGACGCACGGAAATGCTCGCCTACTGTGAAGAGAAAAACATCCCCGTCAAAGCGACATCATCAAAACCTTATAGCTCCGACGAAAACTGTCTGCACATCAGCTACGAAGCGGGCAAACTGGAAGATCCGGAAGTCGATGGTGTCTCAGTGATCGATTTCGGCATGACGGTTTCTCCTCAGGATGCTCCTGATAAAGAAGAATTTGTGACGATCGGATTTGAGTCAGGCATTCCTGTCAGCCTGAATGGAGCCAGCAAATCTCCACTCGAAATGGTGACGGAACTGAATGAAATTGCTGGCCGTAATGGGGTTGGTCGGATCGATATGATTGAGAATCGCTACGTCGGCATGAAAAGCCGCGGCGTATACGAAGCTCCCGGAATGACCGCTCTCTACACCGCTCATTTGGCCATGGAACAGATGACCCTCGACCGCGACCTGACTCACCTGCGGGATCGGATGTCAGCTGAAGTCGCCGAGATGGTCTATTATGGAATGTGGTATTGTGCGAAGATGGATGCCCTGATGGCGTTCATCAAAGAAGCCCAGAAACCCGTGAGCGGCGAAGTGAAACTTTCCTTCTACAAAGGGAATTGCCGAGTCGCGGGCTGGAAGAGTTCGAACAGTCTGTACATCGATGAAATCGCCAGCATGGAAGGGGGCGGCACATACAACCAGGACGATGCAGAAGGCTTCCTGAGAATAATGGGCCTGCCTCTACGAGTTCAGGGAAGTGTGCGGCCTCGCGAGTGGTAAGTCACACCTCGTAAAGTAGGACAGGCTTCCAGCCTGTCTAAATTGTCGATTATCATTACAAGGATAGCCCCGAAAGATTCTTTCGGGGCGGCGCAGCCGCAAGAAGCCTATGAGTAAAACAATGATTAAACTGAAGGCCTCTTGTGGTCTTCGTCCACCCAGATAGCAATGCTATCTGGGCCACCCGGGGAATCCTGACCTACACCTCTTTGAGCGATCGTATTTCCAGAGAACGGAATCACAGACGGGCTGGAAGCCTGTCCTACTTATTGATTTGAGTTGTACGGATGCGAAATCAACCTCACTCGCAATGGCAGGTCATCGACGCAGCTGCGGAGCAGCGCGAGTCGGCCTGGAGTCTCGACCGACAGGTGGAATTGCGCACCTGGCTATTGATTGGAGTGGCCATCATTGGCTTATGCGTCATCGCCCTTCGCATCTCTCAGCTCAAAGTCTACCGGCAGCAGAGTTTTCTAGAGAATGCGAATCCGATCACGATTCGAGAAGAGTCCATCCCCGCTGTCGATGGCCGAATCTTCTCCAGTGATGGCCAACTGCTCGCCTACGATGACGAACGTTTCAATGTCTCAGTTCACTACCGCTGGCTCGAAGATCCTCCCGATCCCCGCTGGCTGCGAAGTCAGGTCAAAACCCTGAAAAAACGCTCTCTCGAACTGGAAGAATTTTCTGATGAAGCAGCCGAAAAGAAAGTTTGGGAGTTACGCAAAAACCTCTGGCAAAAATTGATTCTAGCCGGAAAGATCACCCCCGAAGAATTCGAAGCAACTCGCGCGAAAATCCAAAGGCAAATCGAAGGCATCGCCGAAGTCGTCGATCGCAATCAACTGGAAAAGAAACAGAAAAAGGACGCAGAACAAGAGGAACACTCCGGCTCCTTCTCCTCTTGGGACGAAGTCTGGAAACTTGTCAAAAGCGAACTGACCGAACCTCCGTCGCGCGGTCGTCCGGATCCCATCGTGATTCGCGAAGAACTCGATTATCACCCGATCATCGAAAATGTTTCGACGGCTGTGGTCGCGGAAATTGAATCGCATCCCTCCGAATATCCGGGCGTACGCATTGCCCCGAGTACGACCCGCATCTATCCCCGAGGAAACCTGGCCAGTCACGTCATCGGTTTACGCAGCAGCTTGCGGGAAGATCAGATTCGCGAACGACGTGCAGAACTTGAGGGGCCAGATCCTCTTGCTTATCAGGCAGGCGATCGACAGGGACGTTTCGGTGTCGAACGGAGTTATAACTCGATCCTCCGCGGACTTCCCGGCTCTCAGAAAGTCAGCCTGGCTCGCGCAGGGGATGTCATCAAAACTGAGAAGATTCGATCGAGTCAATCGGGCAGTCATCTTGTCTTGTCCCTGCACAGTCAACTCCAGTTGGCTTCCGAAGAAATGCTCGATGAATTGATTTCTCCCGAACCGAGTCTCATCCCGCCCTTACCCGATGGACTGGTCGATCCCTCAGCCAAACAAACGCAGGGGGGCTGTGTGCTGGTGATGAATATCTATTCGGGAGAACTACTTGCAGCCGCCTCAAGCCCCCGGCCTGACTTGCAGAAACTGGCAATCGGCAGTTCTGACTACTGGCAGGAACTCAACTCCGACAAACGGGCTCCTTTGCTCTCACGAGTCACGCAGGTTCTGCTGGCACCCGGTTCGACCTTCAAACCAGTGACTGCAGTTGCACTCTGTGAAACGGAAGGAGTGCCTCAGGATACTTTTCAGTGCCGTGGTTTTCTGGATGACCCGTTCAGTCATCGCTGCGCGATTTTTCAGTTGGCTGGCATCGGACATGAAGACATCAATTTGACCGACGCAATCGCTCAGTCCTGCAATGTCTACTTCTTCGCGGCTGCCCGCCGTATGGGGGCAGAACCGCTGGTCAAATGGTGCGATCGTCTTGGTTTCGGAAACACGACCGGTGTCGACCTCCCTTTCGAGCAATCCGGACACGTGCCTGCCCCTCGGGATAATCAGCCGGAGGGAAAGTATCAATGGTATCCGGGGGATAACCTGGGACTGTCAATCGGCCAGAGTTATCTGACCGTCACCCCCTTACAGATGCTGACGATGACGGCCCTGATCGCCAATGGTGGCGAACTGGTCACACCTCGCGTTGTCAGTCGCATCGCCTCGGGCGGCGAAAACTCTCAGAAACCCGATATCATTCCACCTGTAAAATCTAAACAGATTCCAATTTCTCCAGAGACCATCACCGCCATCCAGTCCGGCATGAAAGAAGCAGTCGCCAGTCCGAAAGGGACGGCTCACAAAACGACTTATCTCAAAGAGATCGCCATCGCCGGAAAAACCGGCACCGCTCAAACGGGCGGAAATCGCGACAGCCACGCTTGGTTTGTCGGCTACGTTCCTGCAGAACAGCCTCAATATGCCTTTGTCATCATGCTCGAACATGGCGGCTCAGGCGGAGCCGATGCCGGACCACTGGCAAAAAAACTCGTCCAAAGCCTGATGGAGTTAGGCTTTGTTGAGCCGAAGTAGGGTCCGCTGTGCGGACCATTCCCTTGATCTTACAACTGATCAAGAATCTATCGATACCGCAATCTGGTCCGCACAGCGGACCCTACAGACTTATTCAATGGGAGAAAAGAAACAGCAGAAATCAAACCCTCAACATTCAACCATAAACACTCAACCCTTCCCCCCAATAACGTCAATAAGCCGCACACTTGCGTATGCGGCTTATTAATTTGGTCTCACGTGGAACAGGTTCCACGGTTCAACTATGGGGCCATTGAGCCGCCTTCATCGCCTGCAGGAGCATCGCCAGCTGGTGGTGTTGATGGTGCTGGTTCAGAAGCGCCGTCGCAGCCGATGCTGGTTAAAGTCAGTGTGAAGCCGAACAGGACAGCCAGGCCCATTTTGCAAAGTTGTTTCATTTCAAACCCTCTCTGATGTACAAATCTTGACCCACGTGTCCGCTCATAACATAGAAATGGACACTCCATCCCCTGAGCGGATGCATTTTTAACACCCCTGATAACGGGGCAATGCTGGTGAAGGTTCATTAGGACGTATCAAAATTAACATTTCAACTCTGAGAGCCCTAGAAATGCTAATTTCAATGAACTTTTATGCATTGGGGCCGAATAAATCTCCAATGAAATAAGAAATGATCCCGAAACCTGAAGCAGGCCGGGATCATTTCCTCGAGATCAGATTTCCATAATGTCTACTATTTAATGATCGTTGCGTCTTCCGGTGCGATCAGAATTTCCACCGGTTTTGTCGCCACTGGCTTACGGGAAAGCTCCGTTTCATCGATGCTGATCGAAATTTTTCCATCAATCGCCTGTTCAGCCACATCGGCTGGCTTTGTCGCGGTTTTCTCAGGCAGCGGTTTCGCTTCCAGGGATTGTTCGGGAGTCATTGTTGCTGGTTCTGAACCCGCTGGTTGCTCTTGAATCTTTGTCAGCGTAGAAGCTGCAGGTAGAGGAGTCGATTTTGAAGGTCCCTGTTCTGGTCGTGGCCAGGCAACTCCATTGATGCGTTCTCGGTACAAAACCAGTGCACTGACGGCATGATACAATGGGCCGCACTCAGCCGATTCATCGCGATACTTGATCAACTTTTCGCTGATATGCTGAATACCCTGCTCAATCCATTTGTCATCCAGCTGACTCTGATCGGCTCCGACGACAATCCATTCCATCATGTGACCACTCGAGGCGATCTGCTCGCTGAACGATTTTGGATAGCCATAGCCTCGGAAGTAATTCGTCGGGAAAGATCCATCAGGCCGTTGCAGAGATTTCGCAGCCACGAGATAACGTTTGACTTTCTGATCAGCCTGCAGCCACACCCCGCGAATTTCGCCACCATTACGGACATGGTTGTTTCGGGCAACAGACAGAGCGTACAAATTATGAGTTCCGCCACAGGCTGCTTCGGTGACTTGTGTCTGAATCTGATTTTCGACAAGTTTCTCAAGATTCCAGGTTTCTCCCCGGCGGGTCATCCAGGTATCCTCTTCATCGAGATAATGTGTCAGGAACCAGAGGGTCCAAGTCAGCTCTTCGCGAGGATTCAAATCGGCTTTGGCGTTATCGATAATGTTCTGAACGGTGATCGGCCCATCATTCGTCTGGAAAGTGTGCTGATAAGGGAAGTTGCACATCACCATCAATGCGAGGGACTGATTCGGATGCCCTTCGAAGTGATAAGGCTTTGTGAACCGATGAGCCCGTCCGCCATGCACGGTTTTTTCAAACCAGGGCAAGCCACGGAACTGAGGATTGGTTTGTGACAACCAGTCAGATGCAGGCACGAGTGTGCCGTTGTAGTCGACAAGAAATTCATTACGGTAGGCGTTCATCCCATGATAAATCTGCCAGGGAGAATGTTCGTTGGCAATCAGGTAACGTCTGCTCGAAACTTCAATCGCTTCATCGACCAGCTTCATCAATTCCTGATTGCTGGAATGCGCGTTTTTCGGAATGATTCGAGGAGACTGAATCACTCCCTGCTGAGCAGGCGCGTAATTCGGCTCTTTGAATTGCCCGAATGTCAGGTTGGCCGAAACAAAAACGGCTAAATACGTGCAACAGGCGAGATGCTTACTGATCATCGTCGAATGATTTCTCTCAACTGCGGATTATGAATGATGGCGAGCAGACAGCGGAACTGGAGACATTCCGTCTCGGCAAGATGTACTGATTTCATCGGTCGATGAAACCCCTCAAGATGCCCAAAAAGATTGACTGATTGAAGTAATCGTTCAGGTCGACACCTCAGGTAAGGTTTCTCCGCATAAACGGAAAAGTCGACCTATATTGCCGAGACGGTCGCATCATATTCCAGACCCTATGATCTCCGGTAGATGAGTCTGTTTAAACCAATTCCTTGCAACTTTTACGCATCAGAAGACGCGATATCATGCAAGCACCTGCAGCAGGTGCAAGAAGTCAGTAATATTATCAACATCAAACTGAAGGCTAATTGTGGACGCTATTAACAAGAAAGTTCCAGCATTTGATATCCAGAAATAATCAGTCCTACGGTATTGATGTTCTCCACTTTTTTTAACCCGAAGCGTCAGCGAGGGGTACGCGTTGATAGTTCATGGCGCCGTCCCCTCGCTGACGCGTCGGGTTAAGAT
>DEML01000123.1:0-22615 GCA_002359185.1 Planctomycetaceae bacterium UBA2671 | reverse complement strand
CGCTGACGCGTCGGGTTAAGATTCCTAATGACAAAAAGCCCTGGCCATAAGTATGGCCAGAGCTTTTCGTTCAGAGTCGGGAATCGCCCAAAAAAGGCTCTTCTCGAGAAACTATCTTAAATGAGATACGTCTTATTTCGTATCACCCTGATAGAAGAAATCGCTGGGACCTTTGTGGGTGTAGTACGGATAAGTCACGACTCCACCCGGCTGATTTTGTTCCGGGTAGCACAAGCCACGTGGTTCCTGATATGTGTAGGTGTGGTAGTTATACACACCGCGATGCTGACGTCCGCCGTGATCCCAACCCTGTTCCTGATGGGAAGGTGGGGCGTTGTGGAAGCCTGCATATGGGCCAGCTGGACATGGTTGTGTATCGAAGCCGCCATAACCGGCATACGGGCTGCGACCACGTGGACCTGCGGCCATGCCGGGAGCTGGGAAGCCGGGATTCACGAGTTCCCCCTGAACACCCGAGCGATAACGATGCTGGGTCGTCATGTCGCCATACAAATGATTCTGAACCGCCCCTTTGAGTTCTCCTTCGAGAGGGGGATCGACCCGGCCGACCTGCTGAATCTCACCCTGAGTCGCTTTCCAGCCTTCCTCATGAACGAGCAATTGAGCTTCCGGACTTTGAGCCCGAACGGTTTGATTGTGCATCGAGCTGCAGCCTGAACCCAGGCCGATCAGCAAACCCGCAGCGATTGTAGACTTCCATGTGTTTAGTCGCATTCGAGATTCCCCCACGCTCATCCCGCGTGTCTTCCCTCAAATCGAAGTAACCTCGACTTGCCGGGAGTATAAATAATAATCGGAACGGACAATTTGTCCGTATGTCATTCCGCAGAACGTATTTTGATTGTCGTGCAGCGTCCCCGTGTGTCAGGGAAGTGATATAATGACCTGAAATCATTTGGGGAGTGTGAGGAGTCGTCCAACACACTCGTCATTCAAAGTGATTACACCACTAGACCTGACTCGTATATCGGCTAAAATGGCTGTCAGATTACGGAGAATCTGTGTAATTCCTGCGAACAACACGATTTGACTAACAGGACGCCGTTGCAGAAATTCTCCAGTCCCTGTAAATTCACACTGAAGTCCAATTCGTCTCCACACCCGAGTGATTTCCTGCGATTGACTTCAGTACATTTAATCCTTCCTGATTGCATTGACATCTGAATACCGTAGTGTCAAAGATCGTTTTGTGTATTCCGCAAATCGTATGAGCTTTCGATCTATTTTTGCCTGCCCGAGCACAAGGAGTGTGTCGTCGTGTTTATTTCTGCCTCGACTGGTTGTTATTCCCACCTGCGATTTGAAGATGCGTGTCAACAACTGGCTGATCTGGAATATGACCGCATCGAATTGACCCTGAATGATCAGGGAGACGATTTTACAATCGCCAGCATCATCGAAGATCCCGATGCATCTGCCTCCCGCTGTCGCAATGCCACCCGACTCTCCATTTGTGCGATTAACATTACCAGCGAAATGAAGCCGGACGAATTCCCCGGCTTGTTTAAATTCGCCAAACTGCTGAAAATTGCTCAAGTGACAATTCCCTCGCTGGAACTGGGTACGCCTTTTAACGATGAAACCGATCGTCTGAAAAAACTGGTCAACCTGGCAACTCAGGATGGCATCCGGCTCTCCTTGAAAACACAAATCGGTCGACTCACCGAAGATCCCCACACAGCGACCGAACTTTGTGGAGCCGTCAAAGGATTAGGGCTCACTCTCGACCCGACTCACTACACCTGCGGCCCACATCGTGAGCAGGATTACGACATCGTGTTTCCATTCACGACGCACGTCCACTTCCGCGATTCCACTCCCGACCAGATGCAGGTCTCGGTTGGCTTGGGAGAAATCGATTACAGCCGAATTATCACCGGCCTCAAACGCTACGATTACCGCCGCGCCTTCAGCGTCGACATGATCCCCAGCCTAAGCGACCCCAATTCCCTCGGCCTGGAAATGCGTAAACTCCGCATGCTGCTCGAATCGTTACTATAAGATGTAGTAAATCGTCTCTCGCTTAATGTCACCCGACGTGCACTACTGCTGGCTTGCCCGGCAGTTTTTTTTTGACTTTGAATTCAACAATGTGCAAAATTTAACGAGAGACGAAAAGTAGGGTCCGCTGTGCGCCAGATTGTGTGTACCTTTCAACTCTTCCCAAGGTCCTCCTTGGGAACGAGAAACAACAAGTCCAACAGCAATAACTCTCATGTCAGTTAGGTCGCGGATCGACAAGATGAAACCATCCTGCGGGTACTGATTCTGAGAGAGAGCCATCAATCCAGAGCCAATCAATGGTCAAATGCAGATTCAATGTCAACAAAAAAATTGACTCCGTCATATTCTTTTAATGTAAACGTCAGAACTGACATCCCGGTTTAGAGGAGCCAAAATTGAATTTGCTATTCAATAGACAGGGAGAGCGAATCGTAAAAGATCTTGTGATATTAGTAACCAACCTACAAAGACGATCGGGAACTCTGCGTCTAATTTAACCTATCTGATTAGTATAAGAATGAGACATTCAATAGCAATTCTTATCGTTTTAATGATCATTTGCGAGTTGAGTTTTACGCAAAGAGTCGAAGCCTTTTCAGGATTTGAATCTGCTTATGTCAGTTATTTTAGCGTGTCTGGGCGAACTGGTTTTATTTCGTCGGTTACATTTGAGCAGTTAGAACAGACTCCCCCTTGGAAGGTAACTGACCCGAACCCGCCGCTCGCGGCCAGAGACGCAATGAGGCTCACTGATGCTTTAAAAGATAAGCTAGTAAAGAATTCAGAATTTGGCTCCTGGATTCGTGAATCCACAGAATTACATCAGGCAGGCGGCTTAAAAAGTGACTTCTGGTATTGGTTAATTCGGTACGAGTTAGATGAACCTGGATCCAATGATTCTTTAAGTCTGATTGTTCTGATGAATGGGGAAGTGATCTCTCCCGAAGTCGTTCCAGCACGCAAAGTTAGCTTAGAGGTTGGAAGACGTATGTTTTCACAATTTCCATTTTTCACGATTCGTGGAGAAGAAATATCAGACAGTGGTCTGAAGCACCTCGCTAACTGGGCTGAAATGAACCATTTGGAGATTTATGACTGTAAAGTTACAGACTCAGGAATATCGCATTTGAGTGGGTTGAGACAGCTACAAAGTCTTGCGATCAGTGGATCAAATATTACCAATGGTGGTATTGAACACTTGAAAGACCTTCAGAGCCTGGAATCGTTAATAATAAACAGTAAACAGATTACAGATTCAGCACTGAAAATAATTGGAGGATTACAAAATTTAGAGCATTTGAATCTGGAAGATTGTTCAATAACCGATGCTGGTCTGCAATACCTCAGTAAATTGAAAAAACTTAAGCATTTGACTCTATCTGGGAACGCAATCACAGGTGCTGGTTTAATTCATCTTAAAGAATTAAAACAACTTCAATATTTGGTACTTGCAGAAAATCAAATCAACGACGAGGGTTTGGAATATCTTGCTGAAATAAAACAAGTTCAAGATGTCGACCTGAGTTTTAACTCTGTGACTGATCAGGGAATTTTGCAGTTAAAGGAGAACGTACAATTAACATATCTTCGGTTGTTTAATACCAAAGTCACAGATAAAGGGAAAAGAATCTTCGAGCAAGAAGTACCGGAGTGTGAAATTTTACGTTAGATCATTTTCAAATGGTCTCTGATTTCGCATGGACACCAAACGGCCTGAATTACTGTACTTGCTCCTGCCAAACACTGCAGGTAATTTTTGAAAATGGACTAAAGTTCCTGGCCCAGTAACCATTCGGAAGCTAAGGCCCGGACTACATACAATCCTCTCGTGCAAGAGGGATCACCGGCTGGGTGGCTGGGGTCATAGCGTAGCGAAGCCCCCAGAAGGTAGATCGTTCTGGGGGCACACTTCGTTCGACCCCAGCCACCCATGTCGCAGATATTCAATTTCTCGCTGATGCTTTGTGTTAAGATGATTAATAAAAGAAAGCCACCACAAAATTGTGACAGCTTTCTTTGTGAATACTGCTGCATCTGGTCCGCACAGCGGACCCTGTGTTATGCCTGAACAGTCATCGTCTCAGTTGGTGCAGGCTTTTTCGGATTGGCCAGTCTGAGTAAGACCGGGCTGGCGACGTAGATCGAACTGTAAGTACCGATTGCAACACCAGTCACCAGACAGAACGCGAAGCCGTGCAGACCTTCGCCTCCGAGAACATATAGAATCGCCACCACGATCAACGTCGTGAACGAGGTCAACAATGTGCGGGAAAGAGTCTGATTCAAACTGCGGTTAATAATGTCCGCCGTCAGTTCTGGATTCTTGCCTTTAACTTCACGAATTCGGTCGAACACAACAATCGTATCGTTCAATGAGTAACCGATAATCGTCAGGAAGGCAGCGATCATGGGGAGGTTGATCTTGAAGTCGACCAGTCCCAGAATTGGTCCGAGCGGAGTTGTGCTCAGCAGGGAAGCAATCGCGACCAGTCCCAGTACACAAAGCACGTCGTGAATCAATGCAACCACAGCGGCCAGACCATAAGCAATTTTCTGAAAGCGGAACCAGACATAGCCAATGATGGCTGCCAGCGACATCAAAATCGCCATCAGAGCGGACATCTTGGCTTCACCAGCGACCGCAGAACTGAACGTGTTGACTTCATCGAGCACCGGACGCTCGGCCATCATCTGCTGCATATCAATCAAGGTTTGTTGAACCTGGTCCGTTGGCAGTTCCTTACGGACTTTTAACTCGACTGCAGAGAAACGACGAACGGCACTCTCCCTGGCATCGACTCCAGAGCCTTCTATTCCAGTGACAGTAAACAGACTTGTTAGATTCTCATCATCAACTTGATCGTCTCCGACAACTCCTGCATAGGCTTCTTTGAATTCGTCTTCGATGATGGTTGTTGTCACTTCATCGCTGAAGGTCAACTTAACCTGTGAACCACCTGCAAAGAGGTCAGCATTGGCTTTGGCTGCAGTGCCTTCAGCCGCTTCTTCTTCCGGTGCTGCTGGAATTGAGGCGATATCGCCGTACTCCATGGAAACCTTTGTCAGTTCGTGACCGGAAGTCTCAAAGGCTTTATTGACGAGTTTGCGAACTTCAGTGGTGTCTTCGTTTTTGGTGCGCAGACGGAAGAAGATCTGTTCGGATTCTCCTTCAGCAATACCTGGCACTACGAGCCGTTCGACGGTCATATCGTTACCGAATTCGACCTGCAGTGATTCGCGAGTTTCATCAATGCCGGGATTATCCTGGAACTGGAAGGTGACCATCGACCCCCCGGTGAAATCGATATCGAGGTTATCGTTGCCGCGTGAAATTAAGGCAGCCATCCCGCCAATGATCAGTGCGAGAGAAGCAATCGTCGCCAGCATCTGCTTGCCGACGTAATCCCAGCTGGTGGTTGCGACCATGCTCTTTCCGAGCATCGACTTAGCCGACAGCCATTTCATACGCTCGAACAGATCAAACATCAATCGCCCGAAATACAGGGCGCTGAACATACTCATGATGATCCCGATGATCAGCAGAGCCGCGAATCCTTTGACCTGTTCGGTTCCTCGGGCATACAGGATGACCGCAGTGATCAGCGTCGTCAGGTTGGCATCAATAATCGTTGAGAAGGCTTTTGAGAAACCATTATGAATCGACAGACGCAGGCTCGAACCTTTTTCCAGTTCTTCCCGCATACGTTCAAAAATCAACACATTGGCATCGACCGCCATACCGATCGTCAACACCAGACCAGCCAGACCCGGCAGAGTGAATGTCGCATCGAACAAGGCCATCGCACCGAGAATCAAAGCCACGTTAACGATGAGCGACAGGTTCGCAATCACACCCGCCATCCAGTAATAAATCAGCATGAATGCCAGCACAGTGATCGCCGCCACGGTGATCGCCATCTTCCCTTTTTCCTGCACATCAACCCCCAACAGTGGGCTGATGGTGTATTCGCTGATCGGCTCTTTCACCAGCGGCAGTTCCAAAGCTCCCGAGTTCAACACGCTGACCATCTCGGTGACTTCATCGTTGGTGAAGTCACCGGTGATAATCCCGTCCTGAGCAATCACAGCATTAATGTTTGGAGCACTGTGGATTTTGCCATCGAGAATCGCAGCCAGTCGATAGGTGTTGCCATCTTTCTTGGGCTGATAGCGGTTGGTCAGATTCTGAAAACGGAAACCACCCTGAGCATTGAAAGTAAAGCCGATCGAAATCCCGGAGTTGGGATCCATTGTTGGTCGAGAATTGACCAGAAAACTACCATCGACACGCTGTTCAGGAGGATCGAGAATGATCAGGAATTCACGAATGGTTTGACCATCCACTTCCCGTTCCCGCATGACATCGTTTGATCCACCGGTGATATCTTTGAGTTCGCTTTTGCCATCTTTGGTTTGAGTCCGAGCGACCGGCACCCATTGCGCTCTCTTTTCAGTCCCATCGTAAACGTCTTCCCCAGAGGCTTCTGCTCGAGCAATTAAAGCCTGGTGCTGATTATCGTGCCGTGAAGCCAGGATGCCGAATTCGAGACTTCCCAGATTCGTAATCTGTTTTTTCATCGCCTGAACGTAATCGGGATCGGCTCCTGGGATGATGATTTCAACGCGATCATCGCCGACCTGACGCACGGTCACTTCTTCCGTACCGGAAGGATTCACTCGGCGGGTAATCGCCCGCACCAGTTCATCCATCGACTGGCTGTTGACTTCTTTGCCGCTCTCTTCAGCCTGTTCGGTATCAGCCTGATAAACCAGGTTGGTTCCCCCAGCCAGGTCAATTCCCAGTCGGAAAGCATCGGAGAGTTTCTCGCCGTGTATCAGTTGACTGGCAAACGGAGCCAGAAAGATGGCCAGCAAAACGAGCACGGTACTGAACCGGCCAGCGTCATCTTTCATTCTTGTTGCACGTGCAATGAATTGCCCCAAAATGATTGGGGCTACGAAAATTGCCAAAATCCACAGTATTACAATCCAAGCGGACATTCCGTCGTGTCTTTCGTTCTCGATCGATTACCAGACCCGACAGCCATCCGTCGGATTTTTTATTATATGCACTTTTACTTCGACTTTGATCTCAGTCGCAATGTCAATTCTGTATCGCACGCAACTTATTATCAGCCACCGACTTTACTGAGTCGGCTTTTCTTCGCCTTCAGTTTTCACAACCGACTCAATACTGCTTTTGCGAACGCGAATCCGGGTATTCTCATCGACACGCAGAGTGACCTGCGTTCCATCGGCTGAGAAGCCAGTCACGGTTCCAAAAACACCGCCAATTGTGACAACCTGATCGTTCTTTTTTAAGTTCGTCAGGAAATCCTGACGGCTTTTTCGCTCTTTATTCTGTGGAAGCAGCACCAGGACGACATAAATCGCAATCATGACCATCACAGGCACACCAAACACATCGAACAGGCTCGGCTGCTCAGCAGCTTCTCCTGCAGCGGGCGCTTCTTGAGCCAGCAGGTAAATTTGATACAGCATTTGCGTGGAAAAAGCCATAAAAGTCATCCCGGAAATCGTGATCCGATTCCCTCAGTACGTCGTAGATTGAGTTCAATTGAGCTGAAAATGCCGCAAATCAGGTGAAAAACGCGCAATTTTACAGCAAAGAATTGCGTATATTAGGGATCGCTGCCCCAACGGGCAAGTTGATCCGCCCGAAACTCCGCACTCCGATTCTCAAAAATTGCCTGACGCATCTCTCGGACCAGATTTTCATAGAAGGCAATGTTGTGCCACGAGAGCAAAATCGCCCCCAGCATTTCCTTCGCGACAAACAGATGTCGGAGGTAACCTTTGGAGTAAATTCGCCCCACTTCGGAAGGTCCCTCTGGATCGAGCGGCGTCACATCCCGCTGATATTTGGCGTTTCGAATCTTGACCGGCCCGTTCGAAGTGAACGCCATCGCATTGCGTCCGTTACGGGTCGGCATCACACAATCGAACAGATCGATCCCGCGAATAATCGACTCCAGCAAATCGACCGGCTTGCCTACACCCATTAAATAGCGAGGTTTTTCGACCGGCAGAAAGGGGGTCGTGAAATCGAGCGTTTTGTACATATCGTTGGGATCTTCCCCCACACTCAAGCCGCCGACGGCATAGCCGGGGAAATCGAGCGGCAATAATCCCTCAGCCGACTCCTCACGCAAATGAGGATCGATTCCTCCCTGAACGATGCCGAATAACGCCTGATCACCCCGCTTTTGAGCATCCCGACATCGAGCCGCCCAAGCGGTTGTCCGCTGAACGGCCGCTCGCAGCCGATCTTGGCCGACATCGTGCGGCGGGCATTCATCCAGACACATAATACAGTCTGCTCCCAGCTGTTCCTGAATCCGAATCGCCTTTTCCGGCGAAAGTTCGAGCAGGCTCCCATCGATATGCGAGCGAAACACGACCTGATCGTCCGTCAATTTCGAGAGTTTCGCCAGACTGAAGACCTGAAATCCCCCCGAATCAGTCAGAATCGGCCCCGACCAGTTCATGAACTGATGCAGACCCCCCAACTCTTCAACGACATCTGCCCCTGGCCTCAGTGCCAGATGATAGGTATTCGCCAGCACCATCTGAGCTCCGGCTGCCTTGAGCTGCTCCGGCAACAAACCTTTGACGGTGCCGAGCGTCCCGACCGGCATGAAAGCCGGCGTATCGACAATTCCATGCGGCGTATGCCACTGACCAGCCCGGGCTCCGGTATTGGGATCGGTATGTTGCAGTTCAAATCGAAATGAGGCCACGTGGTTTGCTTTCTTGTACGATTTCTTGTTCCCAAGGTCCTCCTTGAGAACAAAATTTTGTAGGGTGCGTCCTGACGCACCTTCCCATGTTTGTAATTGTTAGTATGATGAAAATTGATCGTCCGTATCTACGAAATATTGCTATCTTTCCAGTCCTTCACATTAATTTGAAGCACCGTCTGATGTGAATAAAACCCTCGATAATGTTATCAGGGAAAGGTGCGTCGAGACGCACCCTATATTTTACTTCGGTTTCATGTTGTCATGTTCCTTGCCCAGTGGATCTTCCGGTAAATGCAGCTGATCGCGATGCAGGTGCAGTTCTGGATTCGCTTTCAACAAGGCCCGCAAGCCATCATCGGTTACGTTTGAGCCATCGAGATAAAACGATTGCAGGTCGTGACGATCATGAAAAGGGATTAAACCCGCATCCGTGATCGGTACTTCCAGCAGATGCAGATACTTTAGTTTCGGCAGGTTGGCAATTTCCTGCATCCCCGCATCGGTCACATTCGGACTGTGAAACCGGAACAATTCCAGATTTTTCAATTTAGAAATCGCATTCAGTGGTTGATCGGTAAATTGCCCCTGAGGCAGATTCAAAATTCGCAACGATTCACAGTTGGCGATTGAAGCTAAGGCGGTGTCATCAATCGGGATATCGAGACGCAACCAGTACAGATTGCTGAAGGTCGCGAGCAAATCGAAGTCTGTTTCATCGAGTTCTGCACGAATGATTTCAATCTTTTCAATTCGCTCGGCAAACGGTTGCAACTGCTGAAACTGTTGGCTTGTGATCAGCTCCCTTGTAACGACAATCGAGCCAGAGTTTCCGTCAGCGATTGCCTGCAACTGCTCTGCAAACGCAGGTTCGGTGCTGACCTGAGCAGAAATGTTAGATGGTTCCGTGTTCTCTTGATGTTCCTCTTCAACATTTTGACAGCCGACGACAAGTATTAAAATCAAGTTCAACAAGAGGTAAGCCGGGTGGCGGGGGCGCTCCGCTTTAGCGGAAGCCCCCGAGTGATCGACGCTTCGGGGGCTTCTCTTCGAAAGCGCCCCCACCACCCATGTCCAATTTCTTTTCATCATGTCCCCCGCCGGTTGCCGAATTGTTGAATCTGGAGCCGTGAGGAGAGATGAAACCCGTGTTCCATCGCCAGTGGTTGCAGCCAGTGTAATTTTTCGTTCAACACATTGGCTTCAATTGCCTGCGGCATCAGCCAGACTTTTTCGTGATCGATTTCCGGAAACTCGGAGAGGTAGTCGAGCACATCCTCAATATCTTCTGCCTGGTCAATCACGAATTTGAATTGACATTCGTACGATTCGAGCAGACTGCGAATCACGTCGGGACGATGCCGTCGTTCGTTGTGACGCTCTTTCCAGCCTGTAATGGCAGCGGGAGTGGAGTTGCTCCGTTTGGGGCTGATCGACATCAAATCGGCTTCGACATCCATCAGAGCAGTGCCCGCAGTTTCGATGGTGATGAAGCGATCATTCCGTTTTAGGGCAGCTGTCAATTCGGGCATCTGCTTGAAGATCATCGGTTCTCCCCCGGTAATTACCACATGCGGATGCCACCATTCGGAAGCGGTTTTGACCACTTCCGCCACCGACATTTCAACTCCTTCCGGGTTCCACGATGCATAAGGAGTATCGCAAAAATGACAGCGCAGGTTGCAACCCGACGCCCGAATGAAAACACTCGGCGTCCCTGTAAATTGACCTTCTCCCTGAATGGAGGCGAATATTTCTGAAATTAACACATCAATCCAACACACAAACTTATTGAGACATCATACCCCGAAGCGTCAGCGAGGGGACGGCGTTCCCTGAAAACAACGGAAAAATACAAGCACGAAGCGCAAGCGAGTGTGTCCATCAATACGGTTTTTACACACTCGCTTGCGCTTCGTGCTTGTATGTCTAAATACCTTTTCAAATAATCTTCAAACAAACAAAGCCTGCAGATGTTACTCTGCAGGCTTTGTGATGTCGAATGGGATCAATCGGAAACCGATTACACGTTATCGCTGGTTGGGCAGACGAATTCGGAACGGTATTCCCGTCGCAGATGTTGATTAGCATCGGGGGAATTCGTGAAGACTTCTTTTTCAGGATCGAATTCGAGGTAAGGCCCCAATGCCAGTGGGTATTTCTCGAGATCGACGCCGTTGTCCTGCAGGTGCTTGACGGTTCGCTCGACAGTTTTCACGTTGTCGTCGTTACCCTTCACGCGTGCCATTTCCGATTTCAATGCATCGACAGAGATCTTGTTTTCTTCTCCCACGTAATAGGAGATATTTCCAAGGTGACTCATCCCGGCTGAGAGATGCCCTTCGAGGACATCGGCGTTCAGGTCTTTCATATTGCGACTGACGCAGGCATCAATGAAGTTGCCGAAGTGATTTTCACCACCTTTGAACTCCTTGATCTGCTGCATATCTTTGTCGTATGCGATGCAGTGACCGTAAGTCACCTGAACGAGATAACCTTCGCTGCCATAGAACACGACGCCAACTTTATTCCCGGAAGTGCTCTGGAAGAGTTTGTTCAATTCCTCATCTGCGGAATCGTTGACGCTCAAGCCGCGAGTTTCGAAGGTGATGGACTTGTCGCCGTAATCGTAAAGAGAAACGATGGTGTTCGGCGTATCGCCGGCATCGACATAGTTTGGATCTTTACGTTCAGCCTGATATCCGAGACGTCCGCCGTAGCTGACGATCGCTTTGGGATGGGTATCGATTCCGAGGCCCCATCGTGCAACATCGGTTTGGTGTGGACCCTGGTTGCCAAGGTCACCGTTGCCGTAATGACGCTGCCAGTGCCAGTCGTAATGGAATTTCGGACGGGTGACTTTTGGATCGGTGTAAGTGGCGGGACCACTCCACAGGCTGAAATCACAGCTGTCTGGAACAGAATAATCGCCCAGGGCACCGATTGATTTACGACGTTTGTAGCAGAGTCCTCGGGCAAAGTTCACTTCGCCAATTCCACCTTCGTTCATGAAGGCGATCGCCTCTTTAATGGCAGTGCTGGAACGACACTGCGTTCCGACCTGGCACATTTTGTCATACTTGCGGGCTGCGGTGATTAACGCACGACCTTCCTGAATCGTCTGGCAAACCGGTTTTTCAATGTAGGCATCTTTACCAGCCTGCATCGCCCAGACACCAGCAAGGGCGTGCCAGTGGTTTGGAGTGGCGGTTGACATGATATCGACGCTTTTGTCGTCAAAGGCTTCTCGCATATCTTTAACAAATGTCGGACGAAAGCCCTGCTTTTTCTCGATGGCATCACACTTGGACTGACCGTTTTTCTCATCTGCATCGACGACATACAGGATTTCGGTGCGGCTGTCACCCAGATAAGCAGAGACGTGCGAACTGCCGCGACCGCCCGCTCCGACAACAGCGACGGCTAGCTTATCGTTAGGGGATTTGGCACGAGCAATATAAGGAGCGGCAAAAACCCCGAGGCCAGCAGCAGCCGAAGTTTTTACGAATCCGCGACGAGTGAGTTGAGTCATAGCTGATTTCCCATTAGCTTTGGTGGAGGTCGATTCGTTTTGAAGACAACTCTGAAAGAGGCCTTCAGAGATGAGCGAACCGGCGGGCAAATGAACATATCGGTCAATGTTAATCATTTCCGAGGCCAAATTTCAAATGGTTAATCGATTTGAGCCTGAAATTTGCATGATTTCATTTTGCCGACGAGTTGTCATCCAGAGAATAGTTTTATTCGTAACCATTTTAACCCGACGCGTCAGCGAGGGGACGACGTCCGATTAACGATTGGATTACACCCCAAATTTAAAGACGTTTCTCTCATATCAGTTGAAATGCCGGCAACAGGTGGAAATGTCGATTAAGTCCGTAGGACAGGCTTCCAGCCTGTCTTTCGCAGAATGCGAACCTCAATTGAAGCATTCAGACAGGCTGGATGCCTGTCCTACGGGAGTTTTGGAATTCTCGTTTGACTCGTTCCTGATGTTATTAATAAAGGGCGTCGAAGATATAAGTTTAACCGTATCCTTGTTTGAACGCCGTCCCCTCGCTGACGCTTCGGGTTAAGATGATTCGTGCTAAATGCTGAGGTTAAGGGAATAAGTAGAGTCGTTTTTAATTCTGAATTGAGTCGCTGATGTTTGATGAAACCCTGAATCCGCTGCAGATCCACGAGCATTTCATGCGGCTCGCGCTCGATGAAGCTCGGGCGGCGTTCGAGGAGAATGAAGTTCCTGTGGGTGCGGTGATTATCCACGAAGGTCATGTCATCGCCTCGGCTCATAATCAGAAGGAAATGCTCAAAGACCCGACCGCTCATGCCGAGATGATCGCAATCACCCAGGCTTCCGAAGCCCGGGGCGACTGGCGACTCGAAGGTTGCGTGATGTATGTCAGCCTCGAACCATGCCCGATGTGTGCCGGGGCGCTGATTCAGGCACGAGTGCCGACCATCATATATGGAGCCAGCGATCCGAAAGCCGGGGCCTGCCACAGTTTATACTCGCTCACTTCTGATGAACGGCTGAATCATCAGTCGACTGTGTTAGGAGGTGTTCTGGCTGAAGAGTCGAAACAGTTGCTGCAGGAGTTTTTCCGACAGCAACGAAAGTTGGGAAAGAAGTGAAATGAGCGAATCCACTCTCACTGCTGATGAGCGAGCCTTATTGATCTACCTGATTCTGGCAGTCACTGCACATCAGAAACGACAAACACCGGGACGGAATCGATTTCTGGTCCTGACAGTGCATTTTGCATTGAGAGCGGGGTTACTCGAAACTGCTGAGGCGTGCAGAAAGGTTGTGAAACAGGATTCCCCCCAGCATGTTTTGTCGAAGCATTCCAGCGTTGTCGAGGCAGCTAAGTCGGAATTATTTCCGCCACTGGTGAAGCAATTGCAACGGCATTGCAGTCTGGAACGAGCAGAACAACTGGCTACTGGTCAGGAAGATGAACTTCTCCAAACCGATTCGGCTGCATTTCAAAAAACTGTCAGTCAGCTGATTTCACGAATACAAACGCAATCGGCTTAATATGTGGCAGGATTCACATTCGGCATTGAAGAATTATGACTCTGGTTCTGCTGTGAGTTCTGAGGTTGTGTGCCTCGTTGAATGATCACACCCTGTGCATTGCTGGTCGATGCTCCTGGAGCATATGGCCATTGCTGAGGTTCAACGGGTGCTGAATTTGTTCCCGGCTCAGGAGTGGGAGTCTGATCAGCAGAATCCAGCCAGGGGAGGTTTTGCTTCTGAGTGGAATGAGCTTCGGTGTTCTGAGTCGGTGTCTGTGCTTGATCAGCAAAGTGGTTGTGAGGCCAGTTCGGAATCGTATTATTTTCTGGAGCAGGCGGATTGTTATTTCCATTTGGATTTAGCCCACTGACCTGCTCATAAGGTTTTTCCTTTTCCGTACCAGGAATTGGCTGTTGATAGTTACCAAATTGAACGTCAGGTGTCGGAGAAGGAATTCCCGCATTCGGATTCGAGTTGGCGAATTCCATTAACAGGGAATTCGCATCAGGTGTTGTCTGGATATTCAATCGCTGATGTCCCGGCTGATAAGGAGGCTTGCTTGCGACTGGCGCAGATGAGGGAACTTTCCCGGATGGCATCGGGAACATCTGCCCGGGTCCAGCGTTCATGCCCATCTGCAATGCCAGTTGCATGGCATTTTGCTCGGGTCTATTGGGAATGTTTCTCGAAGCAGCTGCAGGCTGGTAGATGTTTCCCTGAGGATTACCTGTCGGCAAATTCGCAGGAGGAGACATGGCCGGTGGTTCCGCAGATGCAGTCTGCGAAGGTACTGGAGTTGAATTTGGAAACGGAGCAGGAAACTCCATTTCTGAATCGGAACTTTCTTCGGGGAGGCCAACGACTGCATACTCGCTCAGATCAATGGGAACTGCTGCCGGTTTTTGCGGAGGCACAGGATCTCGAGGTGTCTCCAGATTCATTGGTGGCAAAGACGAATTGCTGGCGTATTGATTTTGTCCATTCGTCGGTTGACGGGAAGGAGAATTTGCAGGTGGTGTCGTATTTCCATAAGGATCCGGAGCGACGACGGCTTGGTGATCTGGCATACGATTTCTGGAATTCTCAACAACATAAGCCCGAGGATCACTCATCGGAGCAGTATTCGTGGGCCTGTTTTTCGGGGCTGGACTTGAATTGGGAGTATCGTGTTTCTGTAGACGTTGCTGTTCGTATTCGTCATCAATTTGAGCGAAGGCATCGTTAATGGACCCGGCTGGAATTTCTCTCGGATTCATTTTCGAGTAATCAGGCTGCTGAGTTCGTCCCGGCTGTGGATTCTGTTTGGGATTCTGGGCAACCGGCAATTCCTGAAACGCCTGTAAGCCTTCTGCACGCTCGTTATTGCGTGCATTGGCCAGTTTTCGTTGCAATTCCAGAGTTGCCTCGTTGGGCGGCTGTCGATTTTCATTGCTCGCCAGTTGAATATCATTTCCGCCGGCTGGAGGACCATTCGGGAACAGCCGTGCGATATTCGCCTGTGCTTCCTGTTCGGAACCTGCCTGACGGAACAGCGCCAGCGATCCCTGATAGTCGCCCTGACGAGCCTGTACGGTCGCCAGATTAAGCAGGCTCGATTTATGACGGGGATCAATCAGCAATGCTTTTTCCAGATAGCGGCGGCTGTCTTTATCTCGGTTCTGGAGCATATAAGAATAGCCAAGATCGCAGGGGATATCTGCATTTTGGGGATCGATACGCATCGCTGTCAGATAGTGAATTTCTGCGGTGTTATATTCTTCATTTTTATCAGCAATGTAGGCTAAGCGATGATGGGCACTGGCATTGTCGGGTTCCGCAGTAACCACTGCCATAAAATGTTTTTTTGCCTGCTTCAGATTTCCACTTTGAAGAGCCGCTTCACCTTTGCGAAAGTCATCTCCTGCCAGTAACTGAGAGGAGGGTGAAGCAGACTTGGAGCCCTTCTGCGCATTGTTCGACTGTGCCAGCGTATGCTGAGACTCTTTGGGACCAAATAAATTGGCCCATCGAGACGACATCGAGCCGGACTGGCAGCCTGTTGTCATCAGACAACAGAGACTGAATAAAATGAGAGTGTATTTCATAGTCGTTCCGCGAATCGTGGAACCATTGACCTGTATTCCCAGGCAACCATATGCCACTTAACAGGCAGGAAAATATCAAGAATCACACCGATTGGAGTCTGTGAACCCGGTTGTATAACGCAATTCAGAGAGTTGTGTCGAGAGGATTTGGAAATCACTCAAACAGACCGATATCTTGTAAAAATTACCAGAAGTGAACGATTTGCGAGGAAAATCAGTGTGTTATTGACACGCCGTATGTCATGCCGAGCAGGAAATGCATTTTTAGTTTGAGTTCTGATTTCTGCGGGAAAATGCGGGTTTACGCCCTGACTTCAGAATTTTTATAAAAAAACGGGGAAGATTCTGTCCCCGATGTCGTTCCTCTATCGCTGTAAGAGTATGACCCAAACGGGAATCAAACAAAAAAACTCAGCCTTACAAGACGAAAGCGAGAGAACGATGAAAACCTTCACAAAGACAACCGGAACGAAACTGGTCAAAGAAGTCAGCAAATTGCGATCTGACAAACAAGCCCCTCAAGGCCGCTGCTGCAGCTCTTGTCGTAGCTGTCGCGGTTGCCGTAGCTGTCGCACATGTCGCAGTTGCCGAAGCTGCCGCGGATGTGGTTGCCACTAACAAGCATTCTGCTTGACCGGAGGCAGTCGCATGGTCATCTGTAGACTAAGTTGACTTGGTTTGCTCCTGCAGAACGATAAAGGTCATTGCAGAATAATGAGTTCGGATAATCTCAGCAGAAACTCCTGCGTTGCACAGCCGGTTCGACTATTAAGTCGACCGGCTGTTTTCGTTGGACCTTTTACAAGCACGAAGCGCAAGCGAGTGAGTCAATTCATTAAGAACACACTCGCTTGCGCTTCGTGCTTGTATTGATTCATTGCGTTTTCAATGAGAATTCCAATTCACGGCGAATGGGAATCTTCGAGATTAAGGCTTTTTCAATTTACTGAAGTCGTAAGGTTCCAGTCCCAGCTTTTTGGCAACTGAAGCCGTCATGATTATAATCCGTTGATCCTTCTCAGAAACGATCGCAACCAGCGGATCCGACTCAGCTTCGTATTTCTGAATGATTGTGTACAGAGCTTCGATCGTATTCAGACCTTCTGCTTTATGAGTTTGCGGCATATTTTTCGTGAAACCCGCCAGTTTCAAAGCATCGCCATCGATTTCCGTATAGATTTTCGATTCTTCAGCAATGTAAGCAATTGCTTCCTGTAGTGGTGTGCGGCGGAAGTCGACATCCATTTTGGTGGCCAGTTTCTCGGCAAAGGTTTTCGGCTTCTCCTCGACCACAGGTGCTCGAACTGCAACCGCATTGAAGTCGGTGCGAGTCGATTCATCCCAGGCTAGTAAAGTTCCCAAGGCCAAATTAGGACCAGCTTTGGCAGGCAGCAAAGTTGCAAGCTTGACGAACTGTCCATCAACGCCGAACCCCGTCGTCATCGATAACACCTTGAGCATAGCCGGAAAACGCCCAATAATTTTTCGATAACCGGAACGCTGGGGCTCCATTTTCTGTATTGAAGTAAGCAGCAATTCCGGAACGGCGCTGAGTCGATCCTGATATTTGGTTTTCAGCATTGTCGGCTTAGCAGTTGTCTGTCCGAGGATTGCCAGATCGGTCTGGAAATCTTCACCAACATTCAGACTCCAGGTCGCAGCTGCGGCATCATCACCCAGCCAGCGGATTGCCTTTTCAATCGCCAGTTGTGCCGACGGCGGAAACAACGTTTCGAGATGCTGATCAAGATCCAGTGGATCGAAAGCAACAGTAAATAATTTGTCGCGGTTGGTCGCAGTCAGAATTTCTTCGATTTGACTAGCAGTGATCGCTGGCGATTTTGCAAACGTCAGCATGTCGTCAACATATTTTTCCGGGCAGAACGAAATCGTCTTATCATCTATAATTTGATAAGCACGACCATCGATCACCTGGATATTCGTATTGAATTCTTCGTAGGGTGTGCCGGAATAAGTGGTGAGTAAATCAGCCTTCGGCTTCGCTTCTTTCAGATGAATGACAGCCGCGTATTCGGGAGGGGTGCCGCGTGGTCCGAGAATAATGCCCACAAGAACTTCTTCAATTTCTTCCGGCCGTTGTTTCGTGAAATCATTCAGCTGTGTTTCCAGCCAGGTTCCGAGAGGTCCCAATGACGCACGGAACTCTGCCAGTCGCGGCTGTTGACTCCACAACTCGGCAGGTCGGAGATTGATCGCAATTCTTACACCAGCAGGCAGATGCAAAAGTTGAATCGGTCGGCCACTCGATTTATTCACCTGCGCAACCGGAGGCGGGACATTCGCCCGCGGTGGAGGCACATTGGCTGTCGGAGTTGTTGGTGTCGCAGGAGAGTCTGGAGTCGTAACCACTTGAACCAGACCACTTTGGCCCGGCTGCATCTGTTGATAGATAAAATATGCTCCTCCGCCGACAACCAGCAGCATGAGCACAATTGTGATCAATCCACCAGAACTGCTTCGTCGACGTTTCTTTTTTCTTCTCGATGTTGTCACAGGCTCCGAATCAGGTGCGCTGGTTGCTGCAATCACTGGTGAAGAATCGGCTGGTGTTTCATTCCCAAAATCCAGAACGGGATTTGTCGTAGCCGGTGCTGATTCTTCCTGCAGAAATCCCAGGGGATTGTCGCTCGCTGGAGCCTCTGGTTGTTCGCCAAACAGATTCCCTAAAGGATTCGCCTCTTGCGGAGGTGCTTGTGGGGCAGATGGTGCATCGGGAATCCAGGTCGGATTTTTTCCGGCTGCCGGTTGTTGTGGGGTGGGAGGACTTGCTGGCGCATCTTCAACCAGTTCAATTTGAACCGGTTTGGGTGGCTCGGGCTTGGGCTGAGGTTCTGTCAGCACAAAACGATGTCCACATTTGGGACATTTCCCAGTCTTTCCGAGCAGACTCCGGTCTTTCAGTTTCAGAACAGATTGACACTCGGGACACGGAACTTTCATGCCAGCCATCGGCTTTTCCCTCTTATAATAAATGCAAACAAAGCGACTTTGTCGACATAAAGATTACTTACTGCGGAACTACTGCAAAGTCATCTTAAGAGATTTCAGGATCAGTATCCATGAAAAAAGCCTGAGTTCTTCTGCATGATGATCTACAGGCGGATGACATCAGATCACCTCAGCAAGTCGCAAAATCTTCGAGGGAATTCAATCGGAATTGCAAAGAAATTTTAGGTTTGCTCAAACCTGCTTAGTTTTGCGTTTGTCGAGCTCTTTCATGATCAGCTTGAGATTCTTCCGGTTCGCACGGAAAGCGACATCGAACATATCGCCAACAAGCGGAACGGCTCCAAGAACTGTATCGAAAAGAATATTGCTGATCATACGAAATTGAGTCCAGCGACCGATGTTTAAACTACGGGCGTTCCAGACAATGTACAATGCGAGTGCAGCCGTGACGGCATCTCCAACTCCAGGAACCAGTCCGATAATTGTATCCCAGCCGAAACGAATCGAGGTGCCGGGGAGACGGAATTTATCGTCCAGCCAGTACTCCATCTGCCCGATCGTTCGCAGAACTCGTTCCTGATCTTGAGAAAGCAGACTGGAGACTTTCGAATTGCCTGATGACAGATCAGCAAAGCGATCCTTCACATCCTGCCAGCCTTTTTTTGTCAAAGTCGGTGTCGAATTCATCGTTGGCTCAATTCCCATCCAGGCACCGGCTACAAAAGGACATTCTTTCTTGTGAACAGCGATGGTGCGTAATTTAATTCTACGCTGGGGAATTCTGGACTCAATAGCGAATTCAACTCACCATGTTAAACTCAAACTTCCCCCAGATGAAACACGCCATTCATCGTCACAACCTTGAGTTTGCCTTCTGAATACTTCAGCACATTCACACATGCATTGTTCTGCTTAAGATCTTTGGCGTATTTCAAATCCAGATCGAGCAGATTGGCCAGTAACGTGCGGTTCACGACATTGTGAGCGACGACCGTAATCATCCGTCCCAGATTTTCCTCGGCCAGTTTTTTGAAAGCCGGGACGATTCGCTGCTGGACATCGTGATACGATTCCCCATTCTTATAAGGAATGGTCGCCGGGTTTTTCATGAACTGTTGATAAAGTTCGGGATCTTCCTGCATGATGATATCCCACGATTTCGATTCCCAGTCGCCGACATGCACTTCGACAATCTCTTCCAACGACTGCACTTCATGCCCATGCGGCTCCGCAATAATTTCCGCAGACTGCCGCGCCCGTACCATCGGACTGGCGTAGCAGGCATCAATCGGAAAATCCTTCAGAAAATCGCGAGCCTTCGTCACTTGCTCAACCCCGGTCTCACTCAACGGCCCATTCAGCGTCCGCCCCTGCAAAATATAAGGCCGCCTCAAATTCGCCTCGGTCGCACCGTGACGAATCAATAGCAAAATAGCCGAATCAGCTTCTGGGCGAGGCAACATCAAATAATCCTTGATCGATTGAAAAGTCATAAAATTGTGAGACTCAAACCGTAAGAAGTGTCGTAAAGAATGGCAAGCCGGGATTGGGTTTAAGGTTGTGTGTAGAGCGTGGCACGCCCCAGAACGATGTGATGGGCGTGGGGATTACCTGTGGACTTACCCAAGAATAGTGGGCGCGGGGTAATGGTTAAGTCACTTGCGTAAACTGAGCAGGGCTCAGATAGCCCAGTGCAGAATGTTTCCTTACGCGATTATAAAACACTTCGATGTATTCAAACAGGCTCGAACGAGCCTCCGAACGGTTCTTGTATCGTTCGTGGTAAACGAGTTCTTTCTTCAACGTCGCAAAGAACGATTCTATGGTGGCATTGTCCCAGCAATTCCCTTTCCGGCTCATCGAACAGGTGATTCCCATCGAGGTCAACACCTGTTGACAAGCCTCTCTGGCGTACTGGCTCCCCCGGTCAGAGTGAAGCGTTAATTCTTTGAGGTCTGCATTCGACACGGCCTCCTGATTTACTGCCATCCTCAAGGCATTGACCACCGGGGCTCCGCTCACTACGACCCCAGCCACCCATTTACTAAGGATTTGCTGTACGGATTACAGTTCAGGGGCTTGCCAGTCTGGGATGCCTCCCTCTGCTTTTTGTTTGTAGTACTGTACATGGAATGGTCGTTCAGGGCACATTGGAGCCGATTCGTTAACCATTAGCGGGCGGGATGCTTTCCAGAATTTGTCATAGGAATTTCGGAGCCGCTTCACGACTTCCGGATGATCTTCAATAACATTGGTTGTCTGGTTGGGATCCTTCTGCATGTCGTACAGAGCTTTATTGTCGACAAAACGATAGCGCTGACTGCGAATCGCAAATTTGTTCCATTGATAATCATCAGGATTTGCACCGGTTGGCCAGCGGCAAACGTGTGTAAATAATAAACGATCTTTCCAATTGTCTGCGGATTCTCCTTTAATGAGTGGCCATAAGCTGCGGCCTGCTACCTGATCCGCTGGGAGTTTTGCTCCTGCGACCTCTGCCAGTGTCGGCAAAATATCGATATGAGCGGCAATGCGATCGATTTCATGACCGGGTACTAAAACCCCATTCCAGCGAACGAGAAACGGCACGCGTACCCCTCCTTCATCTGGACTTCCCTTGAAGCCTTTCATGTTATCGTTGAAGGGGAACATTTTTGAACCGTCTTCCAATTCGCCAATCGCCTTATCCGGATTCCCGCAACCGTTGCCGACGGTGCCATTGTCTGACATGAAGATGACAATGGTATTCTTTTCGAGATTCCACTCTTCAAGTTTGTTGAGCAGTCGTCCCAGATTCTCATCGATATTTTCGACCATGCCGTAAAAGCCAGCCTGATTGTCGTTGCAGCCTCGATCCTTGAACTTCTTTGTATTTTCAGGGGGAGCAATAAATGGTGCGTGGGGAGCGTTGGTCGAAATATAGGCAAAGAAAGGTTGCTTTTGTTCAGCCTGCTTTTTGATAAATCCTAACGCAGCCGTGAAAAATAGATCCGTGCAATAGCCATCCGTTTTGACGAAAGAACCGTTGTGCTTGATTACGGGATCAAAGTATTTGTTACCGGGAGCATCGGCACAACTGCAGTCGTAAGCCTGCCCGATACCACCGGCTCCATGAATGAAGGCTTCTTCAAAGCCACGATTGTGAGGCTGGTAAGCGTCTTCATCTCCCAGATGCCATTTACCGAAAATACCGGACGCATAGCCAACTGTCTTCAAAACCTGAGGCAGAATCGTAGCATCGAGCGTCATGCGTTCCCGTTCAAGAATCGTGTGCGTCACGCCATTCTGCATCGGATGCCGTCCGGTCATGATGGCCGAACGGGTCGGAGCACAGGTCGGGCTGACGAGAAATCGTGTGAAGTGCACACTCTCATCATAGAGCCGATTCATATTGGGCGTGTCGATCCAGGGATGCCCGTGCCTTCCCAGTTGAGCGTAACCCTGATCGTCGGTGATCACCAGCACGATATTTGGCGGAGGATCCGCTTTGATGGATGCTGTGGAAAAGAGACTCACGATTACGATTGTCAGAATGAAGAGTTTCGTCAATTCCGGCATAAAAATATCCTTTAGGCGAACAAGATATCAATAACTGATGATGCTTTACTGCCAGAATAAGAAGTTGAAAGCTGGTTCTCAATTGTGACTGAAAAATTTCTGTAAATGATAGTGTCATCCGACATCTTATATATTGTTCGGTATGGTATTTTTATTTAACCACGAAGACACTAAGTTCGACTTTCGCACTTTTA
>DEML01000015.1 GCA_002359185.1 Planctomycetaceae bacterium UBA2671 | reverse complement strand
GGGGGATCTGTTCCGGTCCCTGGGAGAGGGGGGCCAGGCCCGCGACTATTATCAGAACGCGCTGGAGATTGCCGAATCGCTGGTGAAACTCGCTCCCGAGAACGCCGACTACCGCCGCGATCTCTCCGTTTCCTACAACAAACTGGGCGATCTGTTCCGGTCCCTGGGAGAGGGGAGCCAGGCCCGCGATTATTATCAGAAAGATCTGGAGATTGCCGAATCGCTGGTGAAACTCGCTCCCGAGAACGCCGACTACCGCCGCGATCTGGCGGTCAGTCATGATCAACTGTTTCAATTTTTTGCCGAGCAGGAGGAGATCCAAACTGCCTCCCAACATCTGGGGCAATCGCTGCAGATTTTGATCACCCTCTATCAACGAGGGGCACTACCCAACCCAGAGGATCAGACATTTCTTAACGCCCGAATTGAATTGGCACAAAAGATCGGACTCATCCCCCCTGACGAGGAAGCATCTTCATGAATCCGCACATTTCTTTATCGTCCAAAGCAGGCACACAATTAGAACAGCGGTATGCACGGGAACTGGCTGCCGATCCCAACTGTATGCAACCTTATGTGCAGAAACTGTTCGGTGTGTTACGAACCGTGTTTGAAGAAGCGGATACGGTCGCGATCCGGGAGATCGCCCAGGGCTTTCGTCTGCGCGAGGGAGAATTCGTACTTCTTTTAGAAGTTGGCCCCAGCACGGCACAGGTGCCGATGGTGGTCAAACTGGGGCCACCGCACACATTGCAGGATGAGTTGGACCGCTGGCAATCCTGCAAGCCGGACGGGCTGACTCACGACATTGTCCTGATGAACCTGGAGCCCAAACGAAATGTACAAGGCGAACTCCTCGCATTAAAATACGATGATGCCGCCAAGTTTATCGGAGTGGACGAGCAGCTGAATCTGGAAAACGCGATGCTCACCGCGACAAAGCTGGGGGAACCGACGATGACCTCCATCGCGGATCTCTTGTTCCAGCTTTACGAACGATTAGGACTTTTACTTTACCGGCACTCATTTGCTGATGCTCCTCGAGACTGGAACGAGTCGTTCAAGCCAGAACATTTAGACCGGAAATTGCTCGATAATCTTACGCACTGGGAAGACCGCCGCGGCGATCTGTTTGCGTTGCGAGCCGATTTGACCACCGAACTCGACAGTGGATCCGGAGCCCATCATTTTCGCGATCCTGCGTTCATGTTCCGCCATATCGTCAGTCATGAAGAACCTGGGAAGTTCATTCCCACAATACTGAGAGGGCGGGCACATGGCGATTTGCATGGTCGTAATGTGCTGGTCGGCAAAGTCGATAAGCGTGTGTTATGGCCGGCGGTGTACGATTACGGCGATATGTCGACCAACAATTTGATCGCCTGGGATTTTGCCAAAATGGAGACCGAATTCAAAATTCGGGCTTATCCCCAATTGTTTGATGCACCGAAGCTGACCAATGAAATTATGGAATTCGAAGTTCACCTGCACGAAGCAACCGAACAAGCCCGCGAATCGGAGGAGTGGCCGATACTACCCGCCCCGGCGACACCACGAGAACGGCTCCACTGGTTGTTGTTACAAATGCGGCGGTTGGCAATGAATCATCTCAGTCAGCAAGGCCGGATTCGGCAATGGCTGGTCGAATATTATTTTGTGCTTTCGTTATACGGATTGAATTCCGCCCGCTTCGCTAACCTGACGCCTGCGGAATTGAAAGGAGCCTACCTCTCATCTGGCTGCGCGGCTGCTCGGTTCGCTCCGCTCGATTCCCATCACCCACAAGGTGATCTCCCTAGTTATCAATCCGTATTAGATCAGGTCCGCGGTTGGCGTAAGTCCGAAGATCCGACTGAGATGGACAATGCAGAAAGTACCTTGCAGAAAGCGTTGAAGACGCATCCTTACGCACTGCCGATTGGTGATGAACTGGCTTTGGTACTGGAAAAGCAAGGTCGCGACGACGATGCGTTGAATCTACTCAACGAACTGGACAAGCAGTTTGGGGCGGCAGGTATGGAGACATTGTGTCGTTTCGGAAAGATCTACAAGAAACGGGCCGATCGCATTGCCCAAGCCCACCCCGAAATGGCGATTCACGACCTGGAAAAAGCGGAAAATTACTACGGGCTGGCATACGAAAAATCGTACTCGTTTTATCCGCGTATCAATCAGCTCACGATCCGCTTTTTGCGGGCCGCATTAATGAAACGGACTGATCGTGAAGACGAATCCAATCGGCTTCTTGCCAGTGTGAAAGAGGATGCAAAGTTGATGCAGAGCGACACGCGTCTCTGGCGTGAACGGCTTCCGGACGATCACATTTGGATGATGGCGACACGCGGGGAAATGTTTTTCTTAAGCCATCAGTGGGAACTTGCCCAGTCTGCTTACCGAGAAGCAGCCGTGCGAACAGAGGGGCAAAGTTTTTATGTGGAGATTATGAGTAGTCAGATCGATATGCTGCTCGTCGCCTGCACCCATCTTGGCATCAAACTCCCCTCGTTTTTGAGATATTCGAGCAATTACTTTAAACCGACACCCGCTGGCAAGGAAGAATCTATGAAAACTTATACGCCCGATCCCATCGACACATCCCATATCAAACTCCCAACAGAGACGTTGGACCTGCTTGAGCAACTTGCCGCGAATAACCACGACGTTTGGGCACGACAAAGAATCCAGGACGGCTGGACTTACGGTCCCAAACGGGATGACGACAAAAAAGCGAATCCCTGTCTGGTTCCTTACAACGACCTGCCGGAATCCGAAAAAGAATACGATCGGAATACGGCTAATGAAGTTCTGAAGGCGATTGTTGCATTGGGATATCGGATCGAGAAGTGAAGACCTATTGACTTCATGCTTTGTCATGCAAAGCCGTAGGCATCTTTGATGGACAATTCGGGGATCACGACTTCGAGTGTCAGTCATTTCCGAATCATCAAAGTTTCAATGCAATGTTGCGAATTGAAATCTAAACGTATTACCGTCGGAGACGTTTCATGCTCTATTCCACAGATCAACTCAAACACCAGTTGGAAGAATCTGTGCTTCAACTGCGTGAGTTCTTTCAGCAGGGAGTCTCGATCGCAGAATCTTTCCAGGATGAAATGAACACATTGCGGGAGCAGGGTCGATTGGTTTCTGATTCGTGTCGGCGTGAGCTGAATCAGTGGTGTGATGAATTCCAGTTATACATTGCGGAGTTGGAAGAAGCCGAGTCCTTCCAGGAATTCTTACCCAATGAAGAGGATCGTCTGGATTTAAAGAATTGGATCAGGGCATTGACGCAAGGGATTGAAACCTGCAATCGTCGCAAAAAAGAAGAGCAATCCGAACGCCGTCAAATCCTGGACACTCTGGACTCGATTCTGGATCTTCATACAGAAATGGATCCCGTTCCCCTTGAAGAATTGCAATTACATGCGGCCAGATTGAGATCTCAATGGGAGTCTGACCAAGAGAGCCGTCTGATTTTTGACTGCGATGAAATTCGTGTTTTGAGAGACTTCTGGCAACTGCTGCTCGACACTCGTGATGGAGATTTCAATGCTCCGGAATCATTAAAACGCGCGGTGCGTGTCAATGATCGATATGGATTGATCATCACTCTCCAGGTAACCCGAGGTCAGATTCAGCCGAAAGAGAAATGGCGAGACAATTCCTCAGTCGCCGACATGGTTCGCGAACTGCATTTAGGAAATCACAACCAGAAGGTCAATGCCTCCAATGGCAACGGACATCCACACAACAGGCATCAAAACAAGGAAGACACGACTCAAGAAGATCCATTCGAACTGGCAAAACTTGAAGTGTTGCGAGATCAGTGCCAGGCCCGAGTGAAATGGGAAACTTCTGCAGAGAATCAGGAGAATGGATCTCCACGAGTTGCCATGTGCCTGGAATTAACTGGACTCATTGCCGAGTTTTTACTGCACATTTTGCGTCAGGAAACACAAGATAAAAAAGCACAGGAGGAGCAAATTAGAAAAGGAATGCAGTATCTAGCCACGGCTCAGTCTGTATTGCAGCAGATCCAAAAGAAGGCGGGGGTGCTCGATGACCCCGAGCAAATGGCTGCTTTTCGATGGGTTGAACGAAACGCCGCTGCCAGCAATTTTTACATTGGTCGTCATATGAGAATTCAAGACCCTGCACAAATCTCTCAATTACCGAAGATCAAGCAAAAAGTCGAAAGCTTCTTCGAGAAAATTCGCAAACCTCAACGCATCGCATTGGTGCTGAGTCGCATCCAGAATGAATTTGCAACCACTAGGGATGATGCCATTGAAATTTCCACGGCTTGGGAGAATGTGGTCTCGGAAATTGATCACCTTCTGGAAGACGAACATATTCCACCCAGCCATAAGCAACTTCGTGAATCGCTCATCAGCCATATTGAATCGATTCCAGAGCATTTGACGGAGTCTGTGAATCTTCAGAGAGTCTTATCGGAAATCCATCGCTATCTCAGCAATTGTGAATACGAGAAGATCGAATCCAGTCCACCCGAATATTCAGAGGAAGTCGAGATCGTGGCTCAACTTCTTCGAGATCGTAAAGTCGTAATGGTCGGCGGATCTCCCAGGCCTCTCACCGAAGAAAAAATCAGAGAGGCATTCCAATTACAGCAATTTGTCTGGAAGGAGGCGGTTGTTCATTCTCCTGCGATTCAATATCAGTCCATCGTTCAAGACCCCGAAGTGACTCTGGTATTGGTCCTCATCAAACTAGTTGGGCACGGTCACTCTGAAGGAATCAGACAGTATTGTCGAGAAGTTGACAAGCCGTATGTTCTAATTCCCAGCGGCTATGGCATCAATCACCTTGCCCATGACATTCTGAAACAACGGGGTGAGGATTTGAAATTCATCTCAGCAGGGCATATCGAGAATCAATCATTTTAATTTGCTTTCATGGATAAGCACAGATTGAAATCTGTAATTGGAAAATGCTCGACAAAATACGGAGGCAGGGCGGTACTTGAATAATAGAGGCACATACTTAATTCAGATACAACACACCATGCGATTCCCGAAATCTTGCAGAGATTTGAAGTAATTTCGACATTGAGTCAAATGGATTGCTTCTCAAATGAACGCTCAAAATTATCGTTAACCATATATCCAGATGTACCGATTTAAATTTTCATAACGATACAATTTTGACATTAGTCAGTTAACCGATGAAACTAATCGCATTTTTCAGTTACTCGCATTTAGATGATGAGAATACCAATGGTTTTCTTTTCAAGTTGCATAAAAGAATCAAAAAAGAAATTGGGTTGGTCTCAGGGAATTCTGATATATCAGTTTTCTTTGACAAAGATGGGATTGAATTTGGGCAATTTTGGGAACGAAAATTAGAGCATGCAATTGAAGAATCCGTTGCTCTGATTCCTGTAATCAGTCCAACCTATATGAAGAGTGAGGAGTGTAAAAAAGAATTTCGAAAATTCCTGATCGTTGAAAACTCACTGCGCTCAAAATTGCCAGACAGTTCAGACGGACTCATCTTTCCAATAATTCTAAATAGCCATTGGGAAGATGACACCGATTCTCAGATATGTGAAGAAATCAAATCGAGGCAATGTTTTTCACTTGAAAATTATAACCCCGACGGACACTGCTTGAGGCGAAATGTCGTAGGTGTGAACTTAAAGAATCTAGCGGCACGGCTCATGGATCTCTGGGATCTTCTGAATCTTGCACCCTCATCTGCTGCTGATAATACAGACTCGATTCTCAAGAGTTTTGAGACTATTTCAAAATTATTATTATCGCATTCTGTTGTAAATGAGGAATGGATTGAACGCCCTGAGGAGTTTGAGCTATTAGGCTTTCTCGACAACACATCTGAAAGTACAGAAGCAGGCAATACGAATACAGTCTGCTTATTGGGTAGTCCTGGAAGCGGAAAGACAGCATTGCTTGCCAAGGTGGCAAAATTAGCAACTGTTCGAGGTTTTGCAACGATTGGGTTGAAAGCCGACTATCTACCCAATTCTGATCAATCCATTATAGACTGGATAGATCAGCAGCTTGTCCAATCTTCAATGACTGCAGTAGATGCCATTCGGCGTCTGGCTACCAATCAACCTGTTCTCGTGCTACTTGACCAACTCGATGCAATGGCTGGAATGGTCGATTTAACTTCCAATCGTTTAAATGAAGTTATTGAATTTTTGCTTCGCGTTGCTGCCCTTTCCAATGTAAAAGTCATTTGCTCATGTCGAGAATATGAGTACGAGCGTGACGTCCGATTTCGTCAACTCTCAGCAACGCCTATCTACCTGAAATTACCAGGCTGGGATCAAGTCTCCGAGAAACTTGATCGCCACGGGATCACAAATTCAGCAGAATGGACGGTTGCTTTCAGAGAAATTCTTCAGACACCCCAACACCTCACTATTTTCTTAGAGCAGTTTGAAAGAACTGGAAAAGCAAAAGAATATCCGTCTTATCATGCAATGCTTAACCAACTCTGGGAGGACTCAGTTACAACCCTGGAAGAAAAGGATCTCCTGTTCCAAATTGCCAGGTATTCGATTGAACGAGAAACTACGACAATTCCACGAGCTCAATTAGATCGAAATAACGACACGATCGACATGTTGGTCGGCAAAGGGATTATTACAAAGGAGGACGGAAAGATTGGGTTCCGTCATCAAACGCTCCTCGAACATGCGAAGGCAAGACTTTTTCTACGTGAAGACTACCCTCTTTGTCAGCATGTAATTGCTAGACAACAGGCATTATTTGTACGTCCTACAATCTGGTCAGTTCTTCAATATCATCGCATTGTCGATGATCAATTGTATTTAAAGGAGTTGAATGATTTATTTGCCAGTGATGCGAGATTGCATGTTCGGTATTTGCTCATCGAATTTTTGGGGCAAGTTGAGAATCCTACTCAGGAAGAGATTTTAATCATGGCCGATCGACTTCGGCATGACCTAGATAGAAGCAGAGTTCTGATCGCGACCCGTGGAAGCAAAGAATGGTTTGTCGCTTTTCGATCAACTCATTTCCCAAGTGTGATGCAGTGGACCGAGGGAAATTCATGGTTAATGGTGGGAGTGATCAAACAGGCTTGGGAATTTGCCCGTGATGATTGCCTCAAACTTTTATTAACACATTGGGTCTCTGATCCCGAGAAGTCGGAATATATTTACTATGCGATTAACGACATCGATCATTGGGATAATGAAGCAGTTCAAGTCATTAGTAGTACAATTAATCATTGTGAGAATATCGACCGAATATGGTGGGTTGAAGGAGTCGTCTATGACATTTTAAAGGAACTTCCTGAGATCGCTCCATCAATTTTCGTAGAAGCAATTCAAAAACAGCTTGAACTAATGGAACTCGATCCTGAGCCTGAATCGATACATCGATACAAAGAAATGCCGAAAAGTCGGGATCCTCTCGAGTGGGGGAATCATTGGTATAGCATCAGTGATGTTGCAAAAGCATCTCCAGTTGAGTTTCTTCGTGCTGTCTGGCCGTGGTTTTTAACGATTGCTGATCGGCATCAAAGATACGGCATGAGTACGGTACTCCACAGATATCTGGGAAGTGCGTTTTATGATCTCGCTGAAACAATTCATCACAATCCCATCCAGGCTGCGATTATTCACTCTGTCACATTATGCGCTGAGCAGGCTCCTTTGGACTTCATTGATATTGTACAAACTGGTTATGACTCGGAATCACTCTGTGTCCACCAGATGATTGCGTTGGGATTCACCACCGCTCCATATTCGCTTTCACAATATGCGATTGAGTACATTTGTAATGACCGCAGACGTCTGTTTTTGGGAACAGTACGCAATAATTTCGAGCATTCAAACAAATTGCTCAATTCTTTATCGACTTACACTTCTGATGAGCAGTTTGCGAGAATAATAAATGTGATTCTGGAATTTTCTCAATATCGGAGAGAAGTCGAGTTGTGCGACTCTCAATTAATTTTGGATCGTGAAGCGAGAATGCGACTTCTTCATTCACTTCCATTCGAGAGACTTCCGATTGAGGTTCAGCAACTTTATCAGAGTGAAACTGCCGAACTTCCCAAATGGGATTACGAAGTCATATCAAATCGTCGTAGTGGTCAAGTACGCCATATTCCTCCCTTTTCTTCAGAGCAGTTATTAAGCATGCCAGAAGATGAAATAATAAATGCTCTCAGTATTCCGGAGGACGAAGACGGTCTTGGTGAATGGGTAGAAGAAAAAAAGGAGTACCACGTTAAAGGTGGTTCGATTTCAGTTGCCAGACAGCTCTCGCAAATTGCAGAGAGCAATCACGCATATGTGCTTGAACTTCTACCTTCGATCTTAAATGAAAACAAAGAAGCGGAAGTGGCTGAAATACTCGAAGGTCTGTCAAAAAGCTCAATTTCCACAACGGAATCAATTGAATTCATTCGCAGTTTAATGTACCGCGAAATTCACACAGACTTTCTTCGAGCTAGGCTGGGAGAATTACTTCGTCGAAAGGCTGAATATCCGCTTGGTCTTCCGAATGATATCTGCGAGCAACTTCTCGATTGGTTAAATTATCATTGGGACTATAACGACGAAGTCTTAAGAGAAAATCGTACTGATGGAGTGCCAGAATCTATTCTCTGGAGAAGTAGCTACGCGGCATATTCTTCACACAGTCCGTACTGCTTAATGATGGCATTATTAAAAGGATGTATCCTTCGAACAACATCCGATTACGATCGTTGCTTTCAGTCAGTGTTTCAGGTAATGGATTTTCAAATTTCGAATCCTGCATGGATCAACTTCATCAATGAGTTGATGACATTGCAAGTACCAAAGAATCACAACGATCTCAAGGTAGAATTTATTACTCTGATGGTTGCCAAGAATCCCCACTTTATTTGGCAGCCAGCTTTCCAGCAGCTTGTTGCTAAATGGCAAGAAGCCTTGCCAGAATCATTTCTGGAACAATTTGTTATTACACTTGGTTCATCTCAGGAGTCCAAAAATCAGCAGGCATATGGGGAACTGCTGACATTCCTCAAACTCACAACAGAGAAGCATTCCTGGGCTCATACTTTATTTGAACATATACTTTTACAAGTCAAAAATGATGTCAATGCATTGGAATCTATTGCGGTAGGGATCACATTTACGGCTTGTCGTATGTGGGAACGACCGAAACTTCAGCCGCATTGCAGTGAGATTCTTGCTGAAATTATTCCCGTTGCTACTCCCGACGTTGGAACTGCTGTGGGGACTCTCTTCTGGTATTCCGATAATTTTGCTGCCGACAACAGTATTCAAAACGTCTTGAATGCAATGACGAAGAATCCTGAGATCCTTCTGGGGGGATTTATACCAGAATTGATTGACGCATTCGTTGATCTTGTACCTCATATGAGATTCGAAATTCTGAAGGTCTGCGAACTCATTGTTGAACATCGAGTGAATGACATTCGAATAATTGCATCCGAAGCCTACATGTGCGGACCGAAACTCGTAAGCATTTCGTTGACTCTTCAAAGATTTGATGACACCCGCGAGCAAGCATTGAGACTTTTTGAAACGTTACTGCAAGCAGGTATTGATGATGCATACAACGCCTTAAACGAAATAGACCTCCGGCCAATAGGAATTAAGCCGAAAGTAGAAATAAAACGAAGAAGACGGAATATTAAATAAGTTTCGGATATCCAAAAGAATTTTCCAGAGAAATCGTATGAGAAAACACATCGAACAGAACGTTTAAGTAATTTTATTAACTGAAAATAATCTAATCCGTGACGCATATTTGAGTAAATTTTTCGAAAATGCATGTTTTAAGGAGAATACGAGTTTTAACTTCTTGCGATTGTGTGGGGTATCGCACAAGAATATTATTCATTTAAGAAGCTGTTTGAATAATCGAGTTCTGTCCACTAAATCTTCAAAATTCGGGTTTCCCTGAAAGCGAAAAAAAAAGTACGACTCCCTTTTTTGTCCTTCAAGACGCGAAAGGAGTCGCACCCATGAGTGATTAAGTATATCCTACAGATCTCACGGAGAGTCAATGGCAGTTGATAAAAAAAAGTTGCCTGAAGAGTATTATGGTCGAGGGAGACCTCGGGCAGATTTCCGGCAAGTGATCAACGCAATTTTCTATCTCGAAAAAACGGGCTGCCAGTGGAGGATGCTTCCGAAAGAATTCCCACACTGGCGAACGGTTTATGGATGGTTTGCTCGCTGGAGAGACGATGGAACCTGGGAACGAATGCATGACGAACTTGTTGAGTCTGTTCGCCGCAAAGCGGGGCGAACGCCCAAGCCGACTGTGGGGATCATTGATTCCCACAGTGTAAAAACCACTGCCGTAGCAGGCTCTCGCGGCTATGATGGCGGCAAGAAGATTAACGGAAGAAAGCGTCACATTGTGGTTGATACGCTTGGTCTGATCTGGTCATTAGCGGTCACCCCAGCGAATGAAAGCGAAGAAGGGGGAGCGGCTCCGGTGCTGAGCATGCTGCGAGATAAAGTGAAGAAATTGACGAAGGTTTACCCCGAATCGGCTTACAAACGGAATCATTTGCCGAGGTTTATCCGGAAGACGCTGGGCATTCAAATCGAGATCCTTCGCAAGATAGCCAAACAGTTTGAGGTCCTGCCCAAACGTTGGATCGTCGAGCGGACCATTGCCTGGCTGAACCATGATCGCCGCCTGTCCAAACACTACGAACAACTCACCACGTCGAGTGAGTCAATGATCTATATCGGCATGACGAGAAGAATGTTAGCACGCCTTAACTGAACACAACTGGATTAATCAAACAGATTCTAAATAGTTCTGTAATGAAGTTTTCCATTCATTACTGGATGGATTTTTGTATATATGTTTATATGATACCAGTATACGAGGGGGATACAGTGCGAACAAATATGATGATCCGCAATTGTTTAATACACTCAATCTTTATTTTTTACTTCAATATTTATTCCTTTTGCGACGATGCCAACTTTCCTATCCATGAATCATTAATTCCATTAGCATCAAAAATGGGAATCGAACTTTTGGATACGTGCCCAAACAAATACGATTATATCCAATTATCAATGTACTTCGAATGTCAAGAGAATTTAACTTTTTGTGGACCAGCCTCAATTTCAACAGTTTTAAATTCTCTTCATATTCCTCGCCCGGAATCTTCACGTCACCAGGGTTACAAACTATTTGATCAGCACAATATCTTTTCATTGGGAGATTCACCTCCAAAATCAATCCAAGACATACGCCGCAACGGAATGACACTTGACGAACTTGCTTCGCACTTCGAATGTGCGAGTGTCCAGGTCGATTGCATATTCGCTACTGAAAGTAGCGAAAACCATTTTAGGCGATCACTCATGAAGTCGACTGGTTCATCTAGTATGTTCGTAGTCGTCAACTATTTGAGATCCACCATTCATCAAAAAGGGAATGGTCACATTTCTCCGATTGCTGCTTATCATGCTGAATCTGACAGTGCGCTCCTCCTAGATGTTTCTAAATATAAGTATCCACCAGTTTGGGTGAAAGTACCTGCTTTATACAATGCAATGTCTACAATTGATGGAAAAACATCCAGGGGATATGTAATTGTGTTTACACCTCCTATCAAAGACTAACAAGAAATATCGGAGAGTAAATAGTGGATGCAAACGCTCTATATAATACACTGTCAACAAGAGTGATTGGTGATCTGGTTGGCCTTGCTATGGCTATTGGGATCGCTGCAGTGGCATTTGTGTATATCCGAAGGGCTATCACGGATACAGAATGGATAAGAAGCGATGACTTGTGGCGACATATAGCATTAATGTTTTCGATTACTTTGTTTTTTGTTTACATTGATGTTGCATATGAGGTTGAATTCTACAAGGGAGAAATTGATAATAGTTCAAATGATTTAATCCAGGCAGAAGACTTTGCCAACTCAGTCTTTCTTCCTCGAATACGACTGTTGCTACTTCTTCCTATCGATTTAGTAGGGATTGGCTTGATGTCCTCACTGTTTGGAGTGTTGGTAGTGTTTGGCTCAAATCAGACATTTTCAACTGGACCGTCCGTAAGCACATCACTTGAGGTTGTGTATCTTCTTACACTAACATCTGCATGGCACGCTGCAATGATTGGGTGGTGGTTAGTTTACGGATTGACAGACAACAATGTTCAAAACGTAACGTGGGATATGGGAATGAATGCAGGATTTGCGAGTATCGAACTATTGTTAGCCATAATAATTACTAAATTACGAAATTCGGAGTGGGGAATTCGAAATAGCAATTTACTGGCATGGGTGGCAACAATAGCCTATTCTCTTATTCTAATGGGGATATATTCAATTCGCCTGTGGGACTATTCTTTTCGATTTATTAATATAATTATATATTAATTGTTTATAAAATATGAATTGGTAGTAAAGTGATGTCTCATATATTTGTCTCATATCGACGAGATGATAGTAATTGGGCTACAGATCGTCTGATTGCCAAGTTACGAGATCGCTTCGGGCACGAGGCTGTGTTCCATGATGTCGATGATATTGAACCGGGTCTTGATTTTCGGAGTGTGCTAGAAAATCGTCTGACCACCTGCTCCATTTTGGTTGCAGTAATAGGTGAACAGTGGGTTAATTCAAAAGACAGATTGGGAAAGCGTCGCTTAACTAACCCCGATGATTGGGTACGCATCGAAATTGAAAGTGGGCTTTCCAAAGAAAGCGTTGTAGTAATTCCTGTGGTTCTTCGACCAGCGCAGATGCCTAGTGCAGAACAAGTGCCAGCTTCGCTCTCAGGATTGTGCTATCGCCAAGAAGTTGCCATTTTCCCAGGTAGTGATTTTGATATAGGATTTAGGAGATTGTCAACAGCAATTGATAAAGTTCTACGTGCTCGAGGGATCGAACTATCGGACATGTCGGCAGATGCTTTTGGTATCATGGATTCTACGAAATCGAATCTACTACGAAATGGAGTGACAATTGCATTGGGAATGGTTCTGGTTGTCGTTGCAGTAGTAGTTATTCTATCGTGGAATGTTGAGACTAACAGCACCGGGATTACACAAAATAAAAGCTTGTCAGCAGACCAGCAAGACCTCGATCGCGTAATTAAAAGAGTGGTTGACAATCCCATATCGCCCGAAAAGAAAGCAGAAATCGAAGAGCGACATGTTCCCGCTCTTGGCCAGCCTGACTACTCAAACTTTGAATTCAGATTTGATGAAAGCATTTGGAGCTTTCGCGAATTTCACCCAGAACTTGTATCGAATGAGCTGGAGTATCAATCTGCAATGGTAAGGGATCGAACTTTAATCGTGGTGAAAACTGGTACAGTTAATCAACTTCGATTTCAGGCAAGAACGACGGGTAAAGATTTAATATTCTCGCCAAAGCCAGGATGCCCTCCAAGCCATATTGAAACCGACAGAAGCTTAGTAGACACAGGCATCTTCCGAACGCAGGCAAAGCATCTGTGCATTGATGTATCAGAATTCGAAGTTAATCAAGAATTTGCCATCTCATTTCGAACAACATATTGGGATGCCCCCGAGGAAGAATCACCTTGGTTTGGAGCCATGAGTTATCCCGGGTGCCTAAAGCTAAAAGTAATATCCATAGGAGCTGGTCCTAATTTCTTTGAAAAGTTACAAAGAAAGAAATGCAGTAGTTTTGAGTCCCCACTAGAAGATTGCAATGATGGGCAGTGGGTCATTTCTAAAGATAAGGGAGCATTTTTATGGATCATGCCGAGCCCAGAGCCACATAAGATCTACATGTTCTTTTTTTGAGTATTTCTTACAAAATTTGTTTGACGAGTCTTTCAAAACCTCTAAATAGGGATTTTGCTGACTCATCCCCAGTTTGGGGAGGCTTTTTGGAGGGCGGTTGTGAGTGACTCAAGTGCATGTCTTGGTGTGAGTTGTGTAATGCCAAGCATACGGCGGGC
>DEML01000121.1 GCA_002359185.1 Planctomycetaceae bacterium UBA2671 | reverse complement strand
GACATATAGCGGTAGTTGGAATACTACTGCTCAGAAATGTATTTAATCATTTCGAGAATATGAATATCAATTTGTCTTGCCGAATGCATTACGTGTGTATTCTCTCTACAGCACACCGAACTGAGCGTAGGCCTCAGTTGCCAGCATGCCGTTTCGGATTGCATCGCGGACCTGGTTCTCATCATTGATCTTATTCAACGCGAACTGAATCACTTCTTCTTCAACGGCTTGAGGCACAAACACTATTCCATCTTCATCAGCCACAATGAGATCGCCCGAGTTCACGATGACTCCACAGAGTTCGACGGAGACATCGACATCACAAACTCGTTGCCGGTTTTGGCTGTCGAGCGGGCAGGCACCTAATGCATAGACAGGAAAGTCGTACTCTCGCATTTTGGAGACATCGCGGATGGCTCCCTCGATCACTGCGCCAAGACAACCTCGATTGGTTGCTGCAGTCGTCAGGAGTTCTCCCCAGATTCCCGAACGCATGGAGCCATGTGCGGCTGCAATCACAACATCACCAGCCGTTAAGGAATCAACAGCCTGAAGTTCTTTTTCATAAGGAGCCGGGTCTTTGTGAAAAAGATCGGCCCATAGAGTTGTGCGGCATCTCCCAATGAGCTTCCGAGAGACCGTGAGAGCCGAAAGCCCAGGCTTCGCGCATTGGTTGAAGTGCCCCATCGCGTCCAAGGCATCGCTGACGACTGCGGAATACAATAGCTCACTGTTCTGACTGATCATCTCTTCGGTACTTTCGTGCAACGACTTGGGTTAATTTGAGCGGGCGAGCTTACTGTTTTGGCGGCAATGGCTTCCAGAGATCAAAAAGCGATGATGACTGTTAATGATCTCATGAAACAAACATACTATTCCAATTTCCCGGAATTCCAGTGTACGCTGTGACAATTATCATTGACAGCAGACTGGAATGTCCAACTTAAACTGCGAGAACTCAAGGCAACCAATCATTTGAGAAGAATTCCTTATGAGAATCGGCATTGCGTCCATTGCACTAGAGGCCAATACCTTTAATCCCGTTCCGACAATCCTTGAGAGTTTTCAAACCGGAATGTTGCTGACCGGGAATGAAATCTGGCAACTCAAAGACAGTTATCATGAGTTGGGAGGCTTCTTGTCGGGACTGTCAGAGCAGGGCGTCGACATAGTTCCGCTCCTGGCTGCAGGAGCGGCGCCTGGGGGAATTCTGGAGGCATCCACATTTTCCGAACTTCGCTCTCGTCTCCATGCACAACTGGATCAATCGCCGCCTCTTGATGGGCTGTTGCTCGCACCACACGGTGCGATGGTGGCTGAAGATGCTCTCGATGCAGACGGGCTATGGCTGCAGGAGATTCGAGATCGTGTGGGAACGAGCATGCCCATCATCGCCACAATCGATCCCCACGCGAATCTTTCTCCACTCATGGTCTCGGCTACAGATGCGATCATTTCTTACAAGACGAATCCACATATGGATCAGCGGCAACGGGGAATTGAAGCAGCGAAACTCATCACACGCGCTGTCAAAGGTGAAGTGAAACTTTCCCAGGCGGCATGCTTCCCTCCTATTGCGATTGAGATTGAACGTCAATTTTCTTCTGAGGGAGCCTACGCAGAATTGCTTGCACACTCGCAGCATATACAGGAGACCCCGGGAGTATTGAGCAGTTCGATCGTTCTCGGTTTTCCCTATGCGGACGTTCCAGAACTTGGCTCCGCAACAATTGTTGTGACTGATGGCAATGTCCTGTCTGCTCAACCATTGGCGAATTCGCTTGGGGAGGCTCTCTCGCAAAGACGTCATAACTTAAAAAGTCGGTTGCTCTCCATGACAGACGCAGTCCAACAGGCTCATGAATTTGCTGGTACAACATGCCTGCTCGACATGGGTGATAACGTTGGCGGCGGCTCACCGGGAGACTGCACCATCCTGTTCGAGATTATTCAACAACAGCACGCCGGGCCTTCATTGGGAGTTATCATCGATCCTGCTTCAGCTGAGCAGGTAAAATCTGCAGGCGTAGGAGCAATTTTGAATCTGCAGATAGGAGGAAAGTTGCCCGGAACTGTTGGCAAGCCCATTGAGGGTAAATTTGTAGTGATCGCCGTCAGTGATGGAAAATTCACGGAAGAGGAGCCGCGGCATGGCGGTCAGCAGAGCTTTAATCAGGGAACCTCCGTTGTCGTCCAGAATGAGGAACTGACACTCGTTCTGATTACCAATCGCGTTCCACCTTTCAGCTTGCGACAAATTACCCATCTTGGAGTTGATCCCTCTAAATTTGGAATCATTATCGCTAAAGGCGTACACGCTCCCGTCGCAGCGTACGCTTCCATTTCAGATCACTTTATCAGAGTGAACACCCCTGGAATGACAGCTGCAGATATGTCAAAGTTTGATTACATTCATCGTCGCCATCCTCTATTCCCATTGGAACTTTTTTAATTGCAGTGTGCATACGATTGTGCAAATTTGCGATCAAAGACTGTCATTGCTGATACAGAACGTAAAATACAAATTGCGTATGAATCGATTACTTACTGTGGTCCAGAGGGAAGGTTTTCCAGCAGATATCTGAGGATCAGCATTCTGACGTGCGTTTGTGTTCCCTTGCCTTCACGAAGTCCGTGATCTCGATAGGGATAAACCATATAGTCGAAAGGCTTCCCAAGTTCGATCAATCGATCGACCAGACCTTCAATAATCTGAATGTGTGTATTCGTTTCTCCAGATCCAGTCATGATCAATAGCTTCCCCTGAAGTCCTTCAGCGAAATTAATTGGAGCTGATCGTTCATAGCCTTCGGGATTTACTTCACGAGTTCGCATATAGATTTCCTGGAACCACGCGTTATAAAGATGTGGCTGAGGTTTTGGGACAACAGCAATACCAACGTCGTAAAGTTCGGGTTTGCGGAACATGGCATTGAGTGTATTAGAGCCGCCCCCGCTCCAGCCCCAGATTCCCACTCGGGAAAGATCGACAAATGGGCGTATTCGTCCCAGTTCCTTCAGACCCGCTGCCTGTTCCTCTGTGGATAGTGGTCCCAGACTGCCGAAGATCGAACGTCGCCATGCTGCTCCCTTTGGTGAAGGAGTCCCACGACTGTCGATGGAAACAACAAGATACCCCTGATCGGAAACAACTCGGTTAAAATGACTTTGGCCTGCTCCCCACTCATCAAGCACAGTTTGTGAATAGGGTTCGCTGTAGACGTACACGAATACGGGATATTTCTTTGTCGGATCAAAGTCTCTCGGTTTGATCATCCAGGCATCGAGAGTAATGTCATCGCCGATATTGAGTTGAAGAAATTCAGTTGGATGAGTAATTATCTTTTCTGCCTTTTCGCGGAGCTTTTGGTTGTCTTCCAGAACGCGAATGCGCCGATGTTCAGGTAAGTTGACGAGTTCAATCTGAGGCGGAGAATCAAATGTTGACCAGGTATGAAAAGCCCACTTGGTATTCGGAGAAAATTCATATTTATGAGTTCCCGGCTGATCATTGGGTGTGATGCGCTCGAGTGTTCCTGACCCATCCAGAGGAACGCGATAAAGATATTTCTGTGTCGCATTTTCCGGGGAAGCATAGAAGTAGAACCATTCTTCCGATCGATCTACCGTAGCTCGTTCAATGATGTCATATTCGCCTGGTGTTAGTAATGAGATTTCCTGACCATCACGAGAATACAAGTAAGCGTGACGCCAACCATCTTTTTCGGTGATGACGATAAAATTCTGCCCATGACTAATCCAGATCAGACCTGAGCTTGTCTGTTGACTACCAATTGCCCAGGCCTCGTTAGATTCCCGGTAGAGACTCTTCACGTCTGACGAGTTGAGATCGACCAGCAGAAACTCCCGCTCATCGCGGAACCGACTGAATGTTTCAACCAGAACTTCCCCAGAATTCCCTGCCCAGTCAACTTGCCCCAGATAGAACCCTTCTACGGGAGTATCAATCGGGAGCCATTGAATGTCATTTCCTTCAAGATCTACTATGCCGACGCGTAATTTTGCGATCGTCTCCCCCACACGAGCAAAGCGACGGTTACGAACTTCCGGATACGATGGATCGGATGGCTCAAGAGTCGATCGCAGTTTGACATCGGTTTCGTCTGACTCAATAAACAGGACTCGTTTCCCATCAGGACTCCAGACAGGTTGTCGATACCAGATCTCGCGATCCTCAGGACGATTCGTTAATTGTGTCCGTTGACTGGTCGCCAGATTACGAACAAACAATTGTCGCTCACGAAACTCCAGAATATTTTTCCCATCCGGGGATCGCAGGGGATCGCGTTCCGACTTGCCTCCCTCGTTGGTGGCGACTTCTGTTCGTTCCCCGGATTGAACATCATAAAAATACTCAACGGATTGGTTATCCTGAGGTCGTTTTTCTCGAGTGATGTATCCCGAACTGTCAGGGAGCCATTCTCCTTGAAAATTCTTTCCATTAAATTCCCCACGCTCATAAATTGCTCGAATACGTGATTCAGCTTCCTCTATCCAGTTCTTTTTGACACTGGCATGGGACTGCATCCCGCTGAATCCGATGAAAACTAATGCAATGATTGGCCTTACCGTCGCAGGAAGAGAATTTTGTCGGATCATGAGCAAGTCGTTTCTGATTAAGAGATGACATGTTGGTCAATGGAAGTGGCAAGCTTTAATTCTTCTTCAAATCGTTCCTTCGATTATGGTTTTACCCAGGTATGGTGGACGAAGGATTGAGTTGAAATCAATTGTTTGAATTTCATTGGATTACATACATGATGCTTGTTTGTTGACCTTCTCGATTATAAATCGCTTCACTGAATTCAAACAAGCTCCCACGCATCAGCCTCTCATTTTGGACAGCCGCATTGCCTGCATACCGACAATTCACTTTCCGAGTCATACGAAATCACGGTGCTGAATTAAGAGTATAGACTTGCAAATCGATCACCAACTCAGGGAATTGCCAGCACCATGGCGGCTAAATTCGTTGGACATCTCCAGTGTCGTTCGTATACTTAATCTTAGACAGTCCCTTGAGAATTGCTACGAATTTTCAAGCCGTGAAAGATTGAACTCCACGAAGTCAAACACGAAAAATATGCGATCCATGCAATACCTGATCAATCGATTCCTGATACTGTTGTTATTGCTGCCAGCAGCGGCCTTTGCAGAATCAACACCACGAGTGGATTTCAATCGTGATGTCCGACCAATTTTGTCGAGCAAGTGTTTTGCTTGTCATGGACCTGACTCACAAAATCGCAATGCAGATTTCCGCCTCGACACCAGTGAAGGCGCGTTTGAAGATCTCGGAGGCTACGCCGGAATCGTTCCAGGTGATCCAGATGCCAGCGAACTCGTGCTGCGGATCAATAATGACGATCCAGAGATGAGGATGCCGCCACCGGAGCATAAGAATCCGCTTGAGGCTGAAGAAATTGATCTGCTGATTCGTTGGATTCGTGAAGGTGCCGAATATTCCGGACACTGGGCATTCGAACCGATTCGTCGACCGGAACCACCCTCGGCAACAGCAAAAACCGACGGATCGATTGATCAGTTTGTCGCCGCGCGATTAGCTGAGGAGGGACTTCACTTCTCGCCCGAAGCAACGTCGGAGACACTCGTAAGGCGTCTCTATTTGGATCTGACCAACTTGCCACCGACATTGGCTGAGGTTGAGGCGTTTCTTCAAAATCCTGATGCTCAGTATGAATCGACCATTGATCGTCTGATGGACAGTCCGCAGTTTGCGGAGCGATTGGCGATGGACTGGTTGGACGTTGCTCGATTTGCTGACACGAATGGCTATTCGATCGACGACCATCGCGATATGTGGGTCTGGCGAGATTGGGTGATCAAAGCCTTTCAGAACAACATGCCATACGACGAATTTCTTCGTCAACAGCTTGCGGGCGATTTGATGGAAAACGCTACCGAAGACCAACTCATCGCCACGGGATTTCTCCGCAACAGTATGAATACACATGAGGGAGGAACGATCGCTGAAGAGTATCGAGTCGCGTCGATTGTTGACAAAATCGACACGGTTTCCACGGCTTTCATGGGGTTGACGATGCGGTGCGCCCAGTGTCACGATCATAAGTATGACCCGATATCGCAAAAGGACTATTACAGATTCTTTGCGTTCTTTAACACTTCGACCGAAACCGGCAGTGGAGGCAAAAACGGAAATACAAAACCGATGATTTCCGTCAAACCAATTCTTCCAGATGAGACCCAGTACCGAGCTTCGTTAGAGGAGAGGATTGCAGCGCTGCAGCATGTCAAATCGTACCCGGAAAAACTATTGGGGAATGTGCGTCTGGATTGGGAAAAAGAGACACTCTCGAAGTATAACAAGCAGCCTCCCATCGAGATGACGCGGCCATTCAGTTCTCCAGGTCAGGATGAGGCTGATGAATTATCGTGGATCTGGTCCAATTCCCAGGGTGCGGGAGAATTCGCATGGTTTCGTAAAACATTTAACCTCGACGAGTTACCCTCGAAAGCCGACTTGATGGTGAGTTGCGATAATGAAGCCGAAATTTGGGTCAACGGAAAGCCTCTCGGAAAGAATCCAGATTGGCGGACGCCAACGGTTTTTAATCTTCAACCACTTTTAGTGACTGGTGAGAACCTGATAGCCGTTGCGGCTAAGGACTGGACTGAAGGGGGTGGGAAAGCTGCACTTCTTTCACTCGCTGCATTCAACGATAACAAGTTCATCGCGACTGACTCTACCTGGTTGGTCAGTTCGACTGCACCTGAAGGATGGAACCTGCCAGGCGAAATCGAAGGTTTCTTACCCGCTTCGGTCGTTGCTGCCCACGGTTCTCCACCTTGGGGTGATGTCTTTGCGAAGCTAGATTCAACTCATGAACATCGTATTCCACCTGCGTTGATCGTCGCCCTGAGGAAACCGGATCTGGAACGGAGTCAAGTCGAACAAGATCTCGTTGCTAGCGAATTTGCCAAAGTCAATGTGGATATGCAGAAACTGCTTAATACAATCGATGGTGAGATTGAATTATTGAAACAATCGCTTACCAGTGGTAAGACATCAGTGATGGTGATGGACAGTGCCTCTGCTGATCGCGTGACGCCGATTCTTGAACGTGGACAATATGATCAGCATGGTGAAGTCGTCGCCGCCGGGGTTCCCGAGTTCCTGGGATCATTATCCGAATCGATGCCTGCTGACCGGTTGGCATTGGCGAATTGGTTGACCGATCCCGCACATCCATTGACCGCCCGAGTCACAGTGAACCGATATTGGCAGTTGCTGTTTGGAACTGGGATCGTCAAGACAACCGAAGACTTCGGCTCTCAGGGAGAATGGCCATCGCATCCCGAACTACTCGATTGGCTGGCGACGGAATTTGTGGAATCGGATTGGGATATACGTGCGTTGCTGAAGCAGATGCTTCTGTCGCGAACCTATCGCCAAACCTCCAATGTTGATGAGCATCTTCTGGAAGTCGATCCGTACAATCGTCTTTACGCCCGAGCCCCCAGATATCGACTGTCAGCCGAAGCGATTCGCGATAGTTCGCTCGCGATCGCAGGTCTGTTAAATCAAAAGATTGGTGGCCCAAGTGTGTATCCACCTCAACCGATCGGACTTTGGAAAGAGGTCAGCCACTTTGGATATGGTGGATTTTTCTCAGCTCAGCATTACTTCGCTGATACTGGTCAATCAAAATATCGCCGTAGCCTCTACACGTTCTGGAAACGTACTTCGCCACCACCCGTGATGACAACTTTTGACGCCCCCAACCGTGAGACTTGTTCGGTACGGCGATCACTGACCAACACCCCACTGCAAGCCCTTGTGCTGATGAACGCACCGCAGTTTGTCGAGGCGTCTCGTGGACTCGCCGACCGTATGATCTCTGCTAGCGAAAATCTGGACGAACAGCTTCGATATGGCTTTCGGCTGGCAACCGCAAGGAGTCCTTCAACTTCGGAGATGATGATTTTGAAATCGGCGTTCCAGCAGCAGTCTTCATATTTTGAAGCTTCGCCTGAAAAAGCAGTCGATTATCTTGGAGTGGACTATGATGCCAGTGGCGTCGAAGTGACACATGTCGCCGCGATCCGCTGCGTTGCATCTCTCATTCTCAACCTTGACGAAACGATTACACGCGAATGAATATCCATAATCTCAATTCCCGTCGCAAATTTATAAGCCAGGCATTCTGTGGCGTGGGAGGGGCTGCGCTGGGAACACTGTTGCATGGCAATGCGAGTAGCGCCGATGCGCAGGTTAGAAAGGATGGCAAAGCTAATGAGATCGGATTGCCGCACTTACCTCCGACCGCCAAGCGAGTCATCTATCTGTTTATGTCTGGTGGCCCTTCCCATATCGATCTGTTTGACTATAAACCAATACTAGAACAGAGACACGGGGAAGAGCTTCCACCGAGCGTGCGTGGAAATCAACGATTAACGGGAATGACTGCGGGGCAAAAAGGATTCCCAGTTTGTGGTCCGATTGGCCAGTTTGCGCAGCATGGTGAGTGTGGTGCCTGGATCAGCGATTTACTTCCTTATACTTCCAAAATCGCGGATGATATCGCCATCATTCGCTCGATGAATACTGAAGCGATCAACCACGATCCCGGGATCACATTCATCAATACCGGTTCGCAGATCCCGGGCCAGCCAAGTGCAGGAGCCTGGGCCAGTTACGGGTTGGGCAGCGAAAATCAAAACATGCCAGCGTATGTCGTGCTGCTCTCGCAAGGCACCGGCAAAAATCCGGGACAACCAATTTTCTCCCGACTGTGGGGCAGCGGTTTTCTGCCATCGAATCACCAAGGGGTCATGCTCCGCAGCAGCGGGGATCCCGTATTATATCTGAAAGATCCCGATGGCATCACGCGTGAGAATCGTCGTGATCAGCTTGATCATCTGGCTGCACTGAATCGTCTGAAATTCCAAACCAGTGGTGATCCAGAAATTGAAACTCGTATTTCGCAATATGAGATGGCTTTCCGCATGCAGGCGGCAGCCCCCGAAATCGCTGACCTCTCGGATGAGCCGGAAAGTACGTTTCAATTGTATGGCGAGGATGCTCGTCTGCCGGGAACTTACGCGTTCAATTGCTTGATGGCCCGACGCATGGCAGAGCAGGATGTGCGATTCGTGCAGTTGTTCCACCGAGGGTGGGATCAGCACGTCAGCTTGCAGACTCATCTTCGCGCCCAGTGTCTCGACACCGATCAGGCTTCGGCTGCGTTGATTACGGATTTAAAAAATCGTGGGATGCTGAACGATACTCTGGTGATTTGGGGTGGCGAATTCGGACGCACAGCTTACAGCCAGGGCAAATTGGGCAGCGGACGTGACCATCATGGCCGATGCTTCAGCATGTGGATGGCTGGTGGCGGCGTCCGTGGTGGCGTATCCTACGGCCAAACCGATGAGTTCTCCTATAACATCGCTGAAAATGGAGTTCATATCCGAGACCTAAACGCAACGATGCTGCATTGTCTTGGAATTGATCATGAACGCTTCACTTTTCGATTCCAGGGGCTCGATCAGCGTCTCACCGGTGTGGAGCATGCACACGTTCTCAATGATATTCTAATTTGAGAAATGACGTCCCGCTATTCCCGAGTCTGAAACTTCATAATGTTTGTATGATTGATACGGTCTGGGAACTGGTACCTCCCATCGGTATACTGAATAATTGCGAATAAACGACTAAAGAAAAAAGACCAGACGGTTCCTTCTACGGATGAGCATCATGTTTCCTCATCTCAAGGATAGCGTTGGCAAAAGCCTGTCCCATCAGAGCGAACGTCTTGGCACAACCGAGGTAGTGATAGCCTGCATTGGACGCGCCTCGAGTCCGTAACGTAACTTCTTCCGGACTCACCAGATTGGCCTCGTATTTTTTCAGATAGGATAGTTGGTCCTCTCTGGACATCGAACCATCTGCGTTGGGAGCGTTCTTGTTCTGAGTTCTCAACAGATAAGCCATCTGATTAACTTTCTCGTACTTCTCCTGAATATCGGCTAACGGCTTGTCCCAGAAAGGCGATGTATGTATTGCCGCGACATTACCCTTGAACTCAGGTAGCTTGGCTGGTGCTGTCATCGCTTCACGAAATTCAAGGTTTCCTTCGTTTGCGTCTTCACCACCGACGCCCATGACGCCGATTACGAACGGCATTTTCGGTGCATCGAGGTCTTTGCGAACGTCACGGATGAAGTCAGTCATCCATTCGCTATACTTGTCGAAACGGTTACCTGAAGAATCCTTGGGCAGTATCGGGTAGACATCACGGCTGACCATGTCGTTGAAGCCTTGAAACCAGACGAAACCGGCGATTTCAAAACCTTGCTCGGGATCGTAGTCCGGAATCACGCGACCGATATCGCCGAGTACGAGTTTAATGTGGTTCAGCATTAGACGATAGTAGTGCCCCGAGCCGCTCTCGGGTCGACGCTCTTTTTTAATGTCATCTTCAGTTCGCGAGTACACTCCAGCACTCGGTGGTCGGAAGTCGTAAAACAGAGATTTGCCACCCCAGGCCGTCTTAATGATCAAGACAGGCTCCTCAAACTGCTCGTCCATCGTAATGCCGAACGTGAACTCCGGACCAATCTTGCCGCCATCCTCAGAAGGGTTCGGTCTCGATCCATAACCGGCACTTAACTTGCCAAACCCTTCTCCGTTCTGCTCGCCCCGTCCGGTGTAATAAGAGATCCACGCGCCGTCACATACATGCGGCTTGCCATTTGCGTTACGCATCTTCTTCAGGAGAGGAGCAGTAGCGGGATCGTCACCGATATAATCGAATGTCTCCACCCTGGCATGCCCCTCCATGTTGGACTGACCAACAAGGATGAATACTTTGACCGGCCTCCTGGTGTCAGCAAGTGCTGATGATGTCAAAATCAATATCTGAAGTAGAATGATGACAGAGAACTTCACGGGACGTACTCCTTGGATTTATCTTGCGATTACTGATATGAGACAGCTTGACCTCATACATTATACTTCAATAGCAACTCTTCAATTCTTACCTGAATGTTATCCTTCTTGATGATATTAAGGGAGGATCAGGATGTCGACTGCTCTGGAAGCCACTGTCAGTGAAAACAGTTACAGTCTTCTCGACGATTTGGTTTACTCCGATTTGTCATTCCAGTTGGTGAAATAGTCTGATCCAAAACATGTTACTGAACTACGAATTGCCAGACCTGTCTTGCAATCCGGCGTTGAGAAGACGATGATCATATCTTCATGAGAATACTCATGGTCTTGCCCTGTTTTAAAGTGCCTTCCATCCACGGTGCTTTTGATTTCGTACCCTGCGAAATTCGACTCGGATAGAGGAGAAAGTTCATGCAACGACGTCAGTTCCTGGTTGCTTCCAGTCTTGGATTTGCCGGATTGAAGTTTGGATCTCCGACCCACGCAACACCCTCAGAGCCATCGAGTTCACGACCGGGCAAAGCGAAATCAACAATTCTTTTCTTCCTCTGCGGTGGAGCCTCACATCTTGATATGTGGGATATGAAACCAGATGCATTATTGGAATACCGTGGTCCGTTTCGTCCTATTGAAACTTCAGCCCCCGGAGTCCTTCTTTCCGAACATCTTCCTTTGACGGCAAAGCAGGCTCACCATCTGGCGTTTGTCAATTCGGTGAAGGGGACTGTCAACACCAACGATCATCACGCTGGGTACTATCACAACTTGACGGGCCACGTCCCGGATCAATCATTTGTCATTAAAGGGAACAATCGAACTCCTGAACGCGAAGACTGGCCTTATATCGGCTCGGTGGTGGCCTCTCGTCGACCTCAGCATCCCAATTTACCCAATGCAATTTCACTGCCACATATGCCGAGCCGAGCTCCTTACACACGACCGGGCCAATTTGCCGCCCGCATCGGTGTTGAACACGATCCGATGTATATTAGCGGCAGCAATGAAGAACCGCTCAAGTTTCAGGCTCCCGCCCTCGTATTGGAAGGAGGCATCACCGCTGATCGAATGACCTCGCGGTTTTCACTGCTCGATCAAGTGAATTCGGCCCGTCGTTGCTTCGAAGAGACTGCCAATACGACTGCACTGGGACAGCATCAGCAACGGGCTTTATCTTTGTTGCTATCATCGCAGTCCACGTCTGCCTTTGACTTATCTCAAGAGAAGCCAGAAGTGATTGAACGATACGGGAAAACAGTCAACGGGATGAGCCTGCTGGTCGCTCGTCGTTTAGCCGAAGCGGAGGTTCCGTTTATCACGGTTTTCTGGAAAGGTGACAGTCGTAAACTTGCAAAGAAATGCAAGAGTGCCGGTAGCTGGGATACACACGGCAACAACTTCAAATGCCTTCAGGAAGATTTACTCCCTGAGTTTGATCGAGCGTATTCGGCGTTGATTGAAGATCTGGCTGACCGGGGGATGCTGGAAGAAACGCTCGTCATGGTGACCAGCGAAATGGGACGGAAACCCAAAATCGGTGATCCAAGATCCGGTGGCACAATCGGTGCTGGTCGTGATCATTGGACACATTGTTTAACGGATGTTCTGGCTGGTGGAGGAATTCTAGGCGGTCAGACTTACGGGGCCAGTGACGCCCGCGGAGAATACCCCATCGACAAGCCCGTCACTCCAGCCGATATTGCTCACACCGTTTACCATGCAATGGGTATCAACGATTTAATCGCCTACGACAAACTTGAACGCCCCTACCATCTTCTGGAAAACTCGAAACCATTGACGGAACTGTTTTAAAAATTCTCAACCGTTCAGGGAATCAATTTCTTCATTGTCCACTTCTTGTCGATCCTGCCATATTTGTCCTACGAATCTTACATCAGGAACACTTCTCAAAATGATGACTGATTCAGAAAGCATGCCTCATCTGTCATTGTATTTGTCGGGACTTATTGTCGGGCTATTTATTAGTTTCACTGCACAATGTTCCTTAGCCGGGGATATTGATTATCTGACTGACATCAAGCCTTTGCTGGAATCGAAATGCTATTCCTGTCACGGGGTACTCAAGCAGGAAGCTGAGCTTCGTCTGGAAACGCGAGTCTTAATGCTACAGGGTGGGGACAGCGGTTCGGCGATTGAGTCAGGTCGTCCGGAAGCAAGTCTTCTCATGGAACGCATCACAGATGAAGAAGACTCGCGCATGCCGCCCGCCGAAGAAGGATCCGCCCTCAAGCATGATGAAATCGAATTGATTCGAAAATGGATTAAGCAAGGAGCTGTAGCACCAGAAGAATCAACTCCCAAACCGCCCACTGAACATTGGGCATTTCGCAAAATCAAGAAACCCGATTTACCATCTCAACGTTCTCTTAGTTCCGATAACCAGACAAATATTATTTCGCACCACCCGATTGATGGATTACTTGAGCTAAAACGAGGCGAACTTAGTTTAAAAACTCAACCAGCTGCCCCACGATCGATCCTCATTCGTCGGGTCTATCTCGATCTGATTGGATTGCCGCCAACACTGGAGCAATTGCAGGACGATCGTCCCTGGGAAGACATTGTCGATGAACTGCTGGCAAGTCCGCATTATGGAGAACGATGGGGGCGGCACTGGATGGACGTCTGGCGGTATTCCGACTGGTACGGGTTGGGGCAGCAGTTGAGGTATAGTCAGAAACATTTATGGCGGTGGCGTGACTGGATTGTCAATTCACTCAATGAGGATCTTGGCTACGACCATATGATTGAACAGATGCTGGCTGGCGACGAGATAGCCCCGGACGATCCCAAAGTGATTGCCGCCACCGGATTTCTGGCACGTAACTATTATCTGTTCAACCGCACAACTTGGCTCGACAGCACAATCGAGCATACTGGTAAGGCTTTTCTCGGGTTGACACTCAACTGTGCCAAATGTCACGATCACAAGTACGATCCGATTTCGCAGGTCGACTATTATAATTTTCGAGCGATTTTCGAACCGCATCAAGTACGGCTCGATCCCGTCCCCGGAGTGACCGACTTTGAACAAGACGGACTGCCGCGAGTATTTGATGACCACCTGGATGTGAAAACCTTCCTGCATGTAAAGGGGGATCCCAAGAACCCCGATGAAAACATCTCTATCACTCCCAGGGTGCCAGAACTATTCGCCAGTTACCAACCAAGTATTATGCCGATCGACTTGCCTGTAACTGCATATGTCCCAAGTCTACGAAAATATGTCCAGAACGATCATTTAGCAAAGGCAAATTCCTTCCTGGAGACAGCTCAACAGGAGTTGACCTCGAAAACTAAGAAAAGATCAGAGAAAGGCAACGAACCTTTTGAATTCGTAGATTCTTTTGATCAACCTGATCCGTTGAACTGGGTAATCATCGGGGACTCATGGGAATACAAAGACGGCAAACTACAGCGGTCAACTTCTACACGTGAGCCAGAAGCGATCCGGTTTAAGCATAACTTACCGGATAACTTTGAAGTCACATGTCGATACACTGCCACAGGTGGGACAACTTATAAATCGGTCACCTTTCGGTTTGATCAGTCAGACGATTACTCCTACAACAATTTCGTTTACACAAGTGCCCACGAGCCCGATCCAAAAATTCAAGCCGCGTTCACTCGTAAAGGGAGCACAAGCTACCCTGGGGATGGACGCATTGCCCGTCCACTTGAAGTGGGCCGGAGTTACGAAATTCGATTTGCTGTCCGAGATCGACTCATGAATGTCTGGCTCGATGGGGAGTTCGTACTCGCCTATCAATTCCCGGATCGTCATCCTGATGGACACTTTGCGATCTCGGGATTCGATGCAACTGTCGCCTTCGAAGAAATATCCATCCGTTCTCTCGCACCTGAAATAGAATTGACCAGCCCGAAGAGTAATCCTAATTCCTCGTCACAAACCCCTGAGCATGTCGTTAAATTAGCCGAGGCGAAGCTCGCTCTCGCTCAGGCGAATCTGAAATCGTTACATGCTACTATTGAGGCCGATGAAGCCAGGTATGCGGATTCGCCTGCTGCTGACAACTCAATCGCTGCTCAACAAGCCGCATTCATGCAGGCCAAAGCCATGTTGGCCTCAGCTCAATATGATCTTATAAAGGCGGGTGGCGATGAGAAGAAACAAAAGACAGCCGAAGAAAAACTGAAGCAGGCTGAAGCAAATCTGACAGCCGCCAAGTCAGGGGAATTCCAGTACAAAACTTTACGTGCCTCCCAAAAGGCACTCGAAACTCCTGCTGATAAAATGGAGGATTATCCAGCCACCTATGCAGCAACAAGCACGGGCCGACGAACGTCGCTGGCGAAATGGATTACTTCCTCTGAAAATCCTCTAACAGCTCGTGTTGCAGTGAATCATGTCTGGATGCGACATTTCGGGAAGCCGCTCGTGGATTCCGTTTTTGATTTTGGACTCCGAGCAAAACGACCTGTACAAGCTGATCTGCTGGATCATCTCGCAGCCGAATTTATGGAGCACAATTGGAGCTTCAAACATCTGCATCGGTTAATCGTTACCTCACAAGCCTACCAGCTCAGTTCCTCTACACGGGATGCTGATGCGATGACCCTGGCAACCGATGCAACGAATGAATATTACTGGCGGATGAATACCAGACGGATGGAATCACAGATTGTTCGTGACTGTTTGCTGCAGCTGGCGGGGCAACTCAATCCTCAACTCGGCGGACCATCCGTCGATGTCGGTATCAACAGCAAACGTCGCAGTTTGTACTTCAAACATTCACGCGATCAACAGGACAAATTTCTGACAATGTTCGACGATGCAGATTTGCTCCAGTGTTATCGTCGCGATGAAAGCATTGTGCCGCAGCAGGCCCTTGCACTAGCCAATAGTGAATTGGCCATCACGATGGCTGCACAGATTGCCAAATCAATCGATGCTTCACGGCCTGATCAAGACTTAGAGTTATTTATCAGAACTGCGTTTGAAACCATCATCGCTCGACCAGCGACCTCTCATGAAATCCTGGCCTGCCTGGAATACTGTTCGCAACTTGACCCACTGGTTCAGAAGCAACACCCCGAGAATCCCGAGCAACAAGCCGAAAGGACTCGGACTCATCTGATCCATAGTTTACTCAATTACAACGATTTTATATCGATTCGGTAACAGCCTCATGAAACGCAGACAACTTCTTAACAATTCTGCCCTGGGCTTCTCCACGCTGGCATTGCAGGCCATGTTGCAACGCGATGGCTTTGGGGCTACGGAGAAATCGCTAACTCGACAGCCGGACGGCTTGCCTCATTTTGCACCGAAAGCCAAAAGTGTAATTTGGTTATTCATGCGGGGTGGCGTAAGTCACATGGAAAGTTTCGATCCCAAACCCGCTCTCAATCAGTATGCGGGCAAAACAATTCCTGAATCGCCTTTTGCTGAGGTGCAGAAGTCGGAGCGATTGAAAAGAGTGCGGGTCGTGGTCGTCAACGATGCGAACGGTCAACAACGAAACAAGTTGTATCCGCTTCAAGTCGGTTATAAAAAATACGGCGAAAGCGGTATCGAAATCAGTGACTGGTTTCCGCACATCGGTTCGCAGGTCGATCACCTTTCCATTATTCGTTCCATGTGGACGACCGATGATAATCATGGTGCTCAAGTGCAGTTTCATTCGGGACGTCATATGCTCGATCCCCGTGTGCCAACAATTGGTGCCTGGGTTAATTGGGGGTTGGGGACCCTGAATGAGAATCTGCCGCAGTTCATAAGTATGGGGCCTCGTTTTTTTGATCGCCGTGACGGACACTATCTTGGTCCTGCTTACGATTCCATCGAACTCAAGGTCGACCCCAAAAATCCACTCGATTACGCCCAGCCGGAGGGAGATATGACTGCAGCCGAACAACGACTCGGGTTCGATCTCGTCAATCGTCTCAACAGGCTCACCACTGAAAACTACCCCAACGATGCCGCACTTGATGCTCGTATCAAGTCTTATGAGTTAGCATATCGCATGCAGACAGCCGTCCCCGGCGTGATCGATTTTACAGAAGAAACCGAAGAAAACCAGAAGTTATACGGATTCGATCAAAAACAGACCCGACCATTCGGGGAACAGTTGCTCGCAGCCCGCCGGTTCGTCGAACAGGGTGTCCGGTTCATTCAAATTCAACATGGAGATGGAGCAGCAGGTGCCTGGGATCAGCATTCTAATCTCAAAACCAAACATGCCGAACTGGCTCAACAAGTGGATCGCCCCGTCGCCGGTTTGATTCAGGATCTGAAACAACGAGGTCTTCTCGACGAAACGCTGGTTGTATTCGCGACCGAATTCGGACGTACTCCGGGTTCTCAGGGAACTAACGGTCGGGATCATCACCCCTATGGATTCAGCGTTTGGATGGCGGGTGGTGGTTTGAAGGGGGGCATCGCCCATGGTGCGACTGACGAGATCGGTTTTCACGCCGTCGAGAACCCCCATTACGTGACCGATGTCCACGCGACATTACTCAAACAACTTGGGCTGAAATCACACCGCATGGAAATTCCCGGACAGAAACGTCTCGAACAGGATTTCGGTCATCCGATTGAAGAAATCATTGCGTAAGAATGAAGTGAATGGAATGAGGCAGATACTCATTAAGCTGAAACAAGATTGATATGCGAGGCAACTCTCCCCGTTTTTCATAATTGTGGAAGATAGATTTTGACAGGGTGAAAATTAGTTTTTAAACCTACCATTTCGGTTAAGTTATTTCCAACGTTGATATAAAAAGAGCGGTTTCAGCTTCGGAATCACAGTAAAAAAAGAACCACTATGCATCTCGGCTGGGATCGGGAGAGCAATCGAGGATCTGATTACGATAGTGACTCCATTCAGATGAATTCGCAACGGGAAGGGAAGCAAGGCCAGAAAGAATCTAAAAAGTTGGCCAGCGGAAACTCGTGATCGACCTCTCGAAATTACCGGAAGCAGGTAATCACGAGATCTTATGGGGCAATGGCGGTGTGATTCTGCAATCTTTCTGAAGGCTATAGATTCGCATTCGACGGCAGGAAAAAGGGAAGATGAGATTCGTGGACTCCCGTTCTTGCAGTTGATGGCTGTTTGGTAAAACAAACCATCCGCTAATGCAAGTCTTTTGCAAAGCTACATGCACTTCAAAGTTGAATCCGCGATGGAAACATAATAGCGGAATTGGTACGATCTGGATGCAGAGGGTTTTTTACTCGTATGCTGAATGAGATCGCATTAAGTAGCCAGACACAGAAGTTTTTTCATTATATTAAGTTAGAGCAATCATCCCAGGGAGATTGCTGAAATTCCATGACAGACGAAATACCTGTGTCTTCACCAGCGGAGAGACTGCAACAGCCCAGTTCGCCAGAATTGGCATCGAGAGCATCATCAACTTTTGATGTAACTTCTGATTTGACTTATTACGGTCGACGTTCAGTTTGGCAGAGTGTTAATCCACGTGAAATCTGGCATTATCGAAATCTCATCTGGCAGTTTGCCCTGCGGGATTTAAAAGTTCGGTATCGCCAAACCGTGATTGGAGCCTTGTGGGCAATTATCCAACCTGTCGTGACGATGCTCGTCTTTGGACTGCTCTTTTCCACATTGGATGGCAAACCAACCCGCAGTGGGGTGCCATACGCAGTTACCAGCTTATGCGGCTTGATTCCCTGGCAGTTTTTTGGCGCGTCCGTCATCGCGGCGACACAGTCGATTTCAAACAATGCCCAGCTTGTGCAAAAAGTTTATTTTCCAAAGTTAATTCTTCCACTGGCTGCTTTGCTACCACCTTTGGTTGACATGGGAATCGCTTCCTGTGTGCTTCTCTGTCTGATGATGTGGTTTGGCATACTGCCTGGGCTGGCAGTTTTATCGATGCCTCTTATTCTGCTGGCACTCTTTTTAACGACTCTTGGATGTTCTTTCTGGCTTTCTTCCATCAATGCAATTTATCGGGACGTACAATATGTCGTTCCTTTTATTATCAGTGTTGGACTTTTGATCAGCCCTGTAACCTACGAATTGCCAGCTGTTGCTGAAAACATGTCTCCAACCATAAAATTCATCTATTGTTTAAATCCCTTTGCTAACCTGCTGATGGCGACCAGATGGGCGATCCTGGGAACACCATTCCCAGACATTGTTCCGATGTTAGTTTCCGGTTTGCTCGTTGGATGCATGATAGTCGGAGGAGTTGTTTACTTCGGAAAAACGGAACGTTATTTCGCAGATCGCGTATAAAAAAAGAGACTATTAAAACCCATAAATTCAATTTGAAATCAGATGAGCAACGTGGCATTACGAGTCGAAGGGCTCGGGAAAAAATATCGAATCGGAACTCACCAGCCGTACAATCGCCTTTCTGAGGTGATGACGGGATTGGGAAAATCTGTCATCGATCTGCCACGAACCATGCTGAATAAGTCAAAACCAGTTCCTCAGGTTGCAGAAGGGGACTCAAATGAATTCTGGGCCTTAAAGGATATCAGTTTTGAAGTTCAGGAAGGCGATGTCGTTGGAATTATTGGACGAAATGGAGCCGGCAAAAGTACTCTGTTGAAAATCCTCTCACGAATCACCGAGCCAACCGAAGGTCGATTTGGAGTTCGGGGACGAATATCTTCTCTGCTGGAAGTTGGCACAGGGTTCCATCCCGAATTAACAGGTCGCGAGAACATCTATTTGAGTGGTTCTGTCTTGGGGATGACCCGCTCGGAAATCAAAAACCATTTCGACGAAATCGTCGATTTCTCCGGCGTCGAAAAATTCCTGGATACTCCTGTCAAACGCTACTCCAGCGGCATGCAGGTTCGCCTCGGCTTCGCAGTTGCTGCTCATTTGAAATCTGAGATTTTAATTATCGACGAAGTGCTGGCTGTTGGGGATGTGGAATTTCAGAAAAAGTGTATGGGCAAAATGAGCGATGTGGCTCGGGGGGGGCGGACAATTCTGCTCGTCAGTCATAATTATCGTGTTATGTATAAAATGGCTAATGTAGTAATTTGGCTCAATAATGGAAAATTGAAACATTACGATCAGCCTGATGCTGGAATCACTGCCTATCTAACTGACATTAGTCACCGGAATAGAGATCCAATTGCCAGTCGCTCAAATAATGAGACTGTACCTGTCATTGAACAGATAGAACTTGTAGGTTGTTCAGAAGGAATAGATCCAATTTTGGAATCTGGGAATGATGTCGAGTTTAATATTACAATAACAAATCCTTTGGATGATTCTTATCTTGACTATATCGTTATTGGCATTTCAGACGCCCAGGGGACTCGAATTACAACTATCGGTACTCATCAGTTAAATGATTTTAAACCCTTGCCTACTGGAGTCAGTATATTAACCTGTGAAGTACGCAATTTATACTTGCCTACGGGGCGTTACACAGTATTGGTTGCGCTTGGTAACAAACGTTCAAGAAATGAGGCAATCTGTAATACTCAAGCACTCTCATTTTGGGTTGACTCCAGTAATTTTTTTCAAAGTGGCGAATCAATTCTTGATGGACAGGGATATCTTCTGTGCAGATCAAGTTGGAAATGGACACAATGACTATAGTTTCTCGCATAAGATATTTTGCTAAGGCTATATCTTCAAAGGATAATAATTATTCAGCCGATATGAATCCTGACTGGATTTCCATGCAACATGACATTGCTGTTGCTAAAAACGTAATTGACTTAGGCTGTGGAGTCACTCCTCATCCTCAAGCAAATGTAGGAGTGGACTATTTTCTTGAACCAGAACAACGATTGGGAGGAACGGGAAAAATAATCAATGTAAAAGAAATGAGTAAAGAGGGATTCGAATTTCATAATTTAAGAATAGATCTTCCACTTCCATTTCAGAATGATGAATTCGACTTTGCCTATTCTTCACACGTGTTTGAACATGTCGAAGATCCAATATGTGCATGCATGGAAATCCAGAGGATCGCGAAAGCTGGATGCATATTAACTCCCGCCCCCTTTGCTGAATATGCATTTGGCAGACCATACCATCGCTGGATCGTTACAAAAAGATCGAACCGGTTGATATTTTTGGAGAAACGTCCGGAAGATGACCGCCCCTTTGGAGATCACCCAGTCTTCATAACGGGAAAACTAGAACCGTCTCCTCAAAGCAACCCCTTTGATGAAGTACTTAATGACGGGGACTGGCATAAGAAAACGATACGACCGAAGAAGTTGCAGAATAAACTTCGAGAGATGTGGTACACACATCAATCAACCATTGAAACCGTATTTAATTTTAAGGGGGCATTTAACGTGACAGTCGTGCGTGCCAGTGGTGAAGTGGATAATGTCTAAAAGACGTTTAGTCGTACTTCCCTCAGACCCTATCTACCGATATGAAGAAAAGGGCCTGGACTGGATGGAGCGTTATTACAATCCTCTTAGTTATTTCAGCGAAGTTTATTCTTTGAACCGTGATGAGCCTTCTAACCGCTGTGCCTACGGTATGTTTATTCAAAAAACTTCAATTAACAGTTTTAATCAACAGATTAAACAAATAAATCCGCATGTGATTAGAGCCTATGGTGGTTATGTGTCAGCAGATCTTGCAGCATTTAATGATCAAATAAATATTCCTGTTATTACTAGTCTTCACGATCCAGATCCCAGACGCATTCACAAATCCGTGAAATATTCGAATTTCATCATATGTACTTCAGAAATAGTAAAGCGATCTCTCTTAATTAAACTCAATATTCCTGAACATAAAATAGGAATACTTCCAAACAGAGTCGATCGGTCTATATTCAAACCACTGCCACACAATAATCTCCCCCGGCATGCACCAGATCTTCCAACAGGAGCTATAAAAGTACTCCATATTGGGCGACATTCTCAGGAGAAAAATCTTGATACAGTTATCAAAAGCATATCGATGTTACCTGATTGGTACCATCTGATTGCAATTGGGCAGGGTAATACCCAGCACTATCAAAAAATAGCTGATGAGTCAGGTATTGCATCGCGATGCCATTGGATATCGAGTGTTTCTAATTCAGAATTGCCTCAATGGCATGCTTGGGCAGATTGCTTATGTAATCCGAGTCGATGGGAAGGATTTGGAAATGTATTTATTGAAGCTGCAGCTTGTGGTCAAGTTATTATTACCTCAAATATTGAACCAATGTCTGGATATTTTCAGAATGGGCTCAATGCGATGCTCGTAGATCAATATGAGCAGGCAGAAAGCCTGGCAAGCATGATCTTAACTGTTTCATCCGATCAGGAGTTGCGAAATCGCCTGATCGAAAACTCCCCACTGTGTGCCAAAGAGTTCGATCTTGCTGCTGTAGATCAAAAAGAAGTTGATATCTATGAAGCGGTAATTAATGGTGATATTGGAGATAGATACTCACAATATGGTAAAAGAGTGTGGAGGGGATGTTATCAGTTTATAGATATAATGCATAAGTCCAAGGAAACAATTAAAAAGTGTGTTCGTCCTGTTAAAATATGCATAAATAACTACATTGCAGGAATGCAATAATGCAACTCAATTTGTTATAAACATAACAAATGTTGCATATTATCTTTGGCCGTCGGGTATTGTTATGGCAAGGCACGAAAATGTATTTATTGTAATTGGGACACGTCCTGAAGCAATAAAAATGGCTCCTTTAATTTTGGCATATCAGGAAAAGTCGCCTGAAACCAATGTGAACGTATGCATAACAGGCCAGCATCGTGACCTGGTTATGCCTGTCCTGAAATTATTCCACATAAATAAGTATATTGCTTTTGATGTTATGACACATGGTCAAGATTTAGCATCTTTGACTGGATTACTTATAAATAAAATGACATCAGAAGTCAGAAGGATAAAGCCAGACTGCATAGTTGCTCAGGGTGATACAACGAGCGTTTTTGCAGCCAGCTTAGTGGCCTATTATGAAAGAATTCCATTTGCGCACATTGAAGCAGGGTTGCGGACCTATAACTTACAAAGCCCCTTTCCGGAAGAAATGAATCGTCGTGTAGCAGATCTTTTGTCCGATTTTCTTTTCGCTCCTACAGAATTAGCAAAAATGTCATTGATCAATGAAGGAGTACCTTCTGATAAGATTTATGTAACTGGCAATACAGTCGTTGACGCAGCTAGAATCGTTGGCAATATGCCTGATTCTGTTTCTCCTCTATATGAGGATGAATATCACTCTGACAAGCGTATAGTACTAGTGACAACTCACAGACGTGAGAGTTTCGGCCAGACAATGAATGGGATCTGCGAAGCTATAAGGAAGTTGGCGCAAAAGTATCAACGGAATAATATTGTATTCATATTTCCTGTCCACCCGAATCCTAATGTAAAAGTTACAGTAGAAACACATTTAAGAGATACAGAGAATGTGATGCTGATTCCACCTCTGGATTATCATTCATTGATTACATTAATAAAACGGAGCGAGTTGATACTGACAGACTCAGGTGGTTTGCAGGAGGAGGCACCAACTTTCGGTGTTCCAGTGGTTGTTATGCGACAGACAACTGAACGTCCCGAAGGAGTCGAGTCGGGTGTAGCAGTATTGGCTGGTACACAACCGTCAAACATCATAAATATAGCATCCCGCTTTTTAGATGGGAATAGATTAAAGCGATCATCCAGGAAGCTTATTAATCCTTATGGAGATGGTTACGCAGCGGATAAAATAGTCGACGTATTGTCGGGGATCAATTGATATGCTTGATCCTCTGATTTCAATCATATTGCCAACTCATAATGGTGAAATGCATATAAGTGAATCGATTCAATCCATAATTGACCAAACATACAGTAACTGGGAATTGATTATTGTAAACGATTGTTCTTTTGATCGGACACAGGATATCGTCTCGAATTTTTCAGATTGTCATTCCAGAATTCGAGTTGTTAATCTTTTAAAGAATCACAAACTGCCTGGAGCATTGAATGTCGGATTTAATCTTGCAAAAGGCAAGTATTTTACTTGGACGTCTGACGACAATGTATTCAAGCAGAACGCTATTGACGTTATGTGCAAGTATTTGGAGTGTCATAATGATATTGATCTGGTTTATTGTGATTGGATTTCTATGGACAATCATGGTAATCAATTGGAGATTAAGCATGTCAAGACTGCAGATCGCTTACCTTATGAAAATGTTATCGGCCCCTGCTTTTTGTATAAAAGTGAGATACATACACAATTATCGGGTTATGACGAAAATCGTTTTTTAGCGGAAGATTATGATTTCTGGCTGCGTGCTTCTGGGAAGTACCGACTTGAACCATTAAATGAATGTCTCTATCGATATCGACAACATGAGAAATCATTAACATCATTGCGAACAAAAGAGATCGTCAGTAGGTCCATTGATGTCATTCTGACGTGGTTTGATAGCTTAAAAGAGGACAAGAAGAGCCATTTCCATGAAGTCATGTTACATTGGGGAAATCGTGCTTATTCGACTGGTATGAGCAAAGAAGGCAAAATGATGCTGCAGAAATATTGGCAATTGAATAACAGTAAGAAATTACCAGCCGGATATCGATCGCTTTATATTGACTATTACTTTGGAATATATACGGGGAGCATAGTTAGAAGTATATACGCGACACTCAGGAGTGCAGGCATACCATTGATTAATAAACATAGGTGTTAATGAAGTAGACATAGGCCCTGAGCATGAAAATAGTATATATCCTGTATGATCACCCGAATTGCTATTCTGGCCCAGTTGTAAATATTAAAAGATTATTGTCAGAATTAGTTATCCGAGGGCATCAAATATCAGTTTTAATACTCTATAGTGGCAATCATGCCAGTTCGTTTAAGCAACTAGAAAGTAATGGTGTTCAGTGTCGAGTTTTTAGAAGGCAGTCCTGGTCACTGCCAGAAATCCGCTGGATTCTTAGGCAGGTTCGAGAAATTGATCCAGATGTCTTTGTGCCTAATATTGTTCCCCCAGCCTATCTGGCTGGGAAGTGGATTCGGGAGGCTGGGATTGTCACGATTGGAGTGACTCATTCGATTGATTCCTTCCACTCTGCGATTGCACAGAAGTTTGCCGTCGAAATCAGTGATTGGCAAGTTTCAGGTTTATTCTGCATCAGTGAAGTTGTGCAAAAAGAATTGAGAACTAACAATCCTCAGGCTCCTCCACTTTGTTCCATTCCTTTTGGAGTTCCGGTTCCTATTGAAATCGTATCTGCGCGGGAGCCATTTCAAATTATTTATTTGGGGCGTATGGAAGAAGAGGCCAAGCGGATTTCACTAATTCTGGATACATTAAATGCTGTCTTAAATAGTGATGACTGTATCAAGGCTCAGTTGACGGGTGAAGGTAGCTGTTCAAATAAGGTCATAAAGTACATCGAAGAGAACAATAATAAGAACCGAGTTAAATTTACTGGTTCGATTGATAATGAACGACTGCATTCAGCATTGCGAGGGTTCTCTGCAATATTACTCCTCTCAGAATATGAAGGTCTCCCCGGGGCCTTAATGGATGGGATGGCTTGTGGTTTAGTGCCGATCGTAAGTGATATTCCTGGAGGTGTTTCCGAGCTCGTGCAGCACGAATTCAATGGATTAGTTGTGGAGCCGAATCCTGAAGCTGTTGTGGCAGCAGTCAAACGATTGAAGAGTGAGGTAGGCTTGTGGGAACGTCTTTCTGCGAATGCTCGTCAAACGATTCAGGAAAAATATTCCCTCAAAGCAGCTGCTGATCGATGGGAGCAGTTTGCTGCAGAGTTGATAGCTGCTCAAGGTGAACAGTCGAAAAAGCGGGTCAAGATACCTCTCTGGTTCAATCTTCCGCCGGTGCATCCGGCGATGTCAGTTGAAGATCGACGCTATCCTCCATTTCGCGAATGGATTTCTCCCTGGTTTCGCAAAATATTTCCTCGTCACTCATAAATATTCAATCTGGAATATCAATTGGAAACTCAATAATTCTAAAGAAATCTTGAGTTAAAAACAGTTTAAACCATGGCTCATAAATATAAATCACAACAGCAAATACTGACAGATTCATTTTTGAAGTGAACGAATTTATGAAGTTTATGTGAGCGGTTCTGAAGCAGTCATGCAGTTTCTAATTGCAGGAACTGACGTTATGATAATAATGAATAATGAGTTGCTAACGTTGAGTATATCCCAATTTCTATCTGCACATGTCAAAGACGACCTCATGCCTGCGATATTCCGATTTCATTCATACATTGCAGTTGTGGCAATTGTATTTTTCTCGTTGACCATTGGCTGCGATCGTAATTCGAAGGGAACTCTGGAGAAGCGGCCTCGCCCTGTAGTGGTCCAATTACTTAAGAAGCAGCCTCCTCCGAGTTCGTCGTCCATTTCGGCATCTGTTGCCTCCTGGAAAACTGAAGAGATCGGTTTTGAAGTCGGTGGGCGTGTGGAGTATGTGCTGGAGCCTAATACCGAAGTTGAAGGTCGGGTGTTTGACGAAAGTGGAAATCTGCTCATTGAAGGGACACCGATTGGGAAAATCGAAAGCGAACGTTACCAACTCGCAGTCGCTCTGGCAAAATCGGATGTTGTGAAAGCCGAACAGAATCTGGCGGTGGCAGAAATAACGCTCAAGGAAAGTATTCCCGCTCAAATTGCTGCAGCCGAAGCGACTCTGTCCAAGGTGCGTACGGAATACGATCGAAATTTGAAACTTCTGGAGCAAAATGCAGTCTCGCAAGGCGAAGTCGATGAGGTTGAGGCGAATTTGAAGAACGCACAGGCAGAACTGCTTGTGCTCGAATCCAACGAAAAGTCCCAGAAGGCAGAAATCGAATCGCTAAAAAATGCCATCCTTCAAGCTCAACAAAATCTGCGGGATGCCGAAAGAAACCTCGAAGACTGCACACTGTTTTCTTCTTTCAAGGGGCAGGTTGCCGACGTATCAGTCGTTCCCGGAAGTGTTGTTTCAGGAGGACAGCCTGCGATTACCGTTCAGATGATGGATCCGATCAAAGTGGAATTTGAGGTCTCCGCCGAGGAATCGCGGCGGCTCGAAAGAATAGAAATCCTTCCCGTGATGGTCAACATGCCGGATGGAACAGTTGAGAAACGGGACGGATATTTATACAGAATTGACCCCGTGGCAGATCCACTCACCAGGACGTATACCGTGACATTGCTGGTCATGAATGAAAAAGTGAACGGCTTGCAAAATGAACAGGATCTGGCGACCACATCCCATATCTGGCGTCTGGATTTCAAGTTTTTGCCGGGAGCCAATGAGAACACTTTATTTGCGGAAGAAGGGGCCATCTTGAAGGACGATGAGGGATATTATCTCTGGCAAGTGACCAATCTCACTGTTGGGGAAAGACCCCCTGTTAATGGGCTTCTAGATGTTCGCAAGGTTCGCATTACTCCTCAATCTCTTAAAGTTCCATTTCTTGGCAATTGGGTGTTTCAGCATGTGATTGTTAATGACGAGGAGTTCGACCCGAAAAAAAACTTTTTCATCGGTAAAATTGAAGTCCAGGAGGGAACACCGGAAAACTGGAACGGAGACCAGGTCCTGCTGGATTCCGGAGGCAAATGGATCCTCAGACCGGGAGATCTGACTAAAGTCAATTTATCGGGAGCGGAAACTATTGATGGCTTATATGTGCCTATGGATGCCATTGTTAAAACAGGCAACAGCGACTTCCTCTTTATCGTCGACCAGGAAGGTCAGCAATCGATTGCAAAAAGAATTCCAATCCGGATCGATGAGGATACTGGGAAGAAGATCACAACCAGTTTACGACGCATTGAACCCATAGAGGAAATTTCCCTGGAAGGTCAAAAATACATCGTCAAGGGAGCTCATTATTTGATCGATGGCGAGCCAATCGCTCCTGTGAGTGACTCGGAGGGGACACGATGAATCTGTCAACTCTGTCGATTCGGTATCGTCCCATTGTGCTGACTTTTGTGGGGTTAGTCACCGTCTGGGGCGTGATTACGTTTGCCACGATGCCACGTCGGGAAGATCCTGAATTCACAATTCGCACTTGTGTTGTGTCCACCCAATGGCCAGGTTCTCCCACGATCAAAGTCGAAGAACTTGTTACTGACAAACTGGAAGAAGAACTCGATAGTATTGAAGAGATTGATTATCTGAATTCGGAAACAACAAATGGGCAGTCGGTCATTTATGTCAATTTAGAGGATAATGTTCCGCCAGGGGATATTCAGCAGGTATGGGATAAAGTTCGAGCGAAAGTCGATCTCGTACCGATGCCGGACCCGGGAATTCATCCGATTGTTAATGATGAATTTGGTGACACGACAATTCTGCTGCTCGGGATTTATCAAGTGCCGCTGGAAGGGGAGGAGCAAATTGATGAAGAAAACCGCTATAGCCCCCGTGAACTTGAGATTTATACAGACAAAGTCAAAGACGCAATCCGACTTCTCCCGGGAGTTGCAAAAGTTGAAAAATATGGAGTGCAGGACGAAGCGATTTTTATCGAAGCCGATTTAGGAACCTGGTCCCAGTTGGATTTAACGAGCTCCACTCTCAAGGATTTACTGAAAGCTCGGAATATCGTTGCTCCAGGTGGAACGATTGACACGCTGGATGGAAAATTCAATGTCAAACCGGGGGGCGAATTCGATGCCATGAGCGAAATTGAAACGCTCACAGTCGGCACTGTTCAAAGTGGGAATTCCAGTAATCAGGTTTCGCTGAATGATTTGGGGTTGTCTGTCAAGCGTGATTACGAAGATCCTCCTTCTGTCATTTCCCGTTTCACTGAAGAACGAGGCACTTTCCCAGCTGTGATGCTCGGGCTGACGATGAAGTCTGGCTCTAATATTGTTGATGTTTGTGAAAACGCAATGGCTCGGATCGATCAACTTGTCAATATCGAACAGGCACTCCCTCGCGATATTGTCATTCGTCCGGTCTCTCAACAGTCGGATAACGTGACTGCAAAAATCGATGATGTGATTAATAATGTCATCTCTGCCATTCTGATTGTTGTCGTCGTTGTCTATCTGTTTCTGGGTGTGAGAACTTCTTTGGTGATGGCTGCAAATATTCCATTTGTGGTTCTTGGCTCAATCGCCATCGTAAGTTTGTTCGGAGTTGAACTGGAGCAGATCTCACTGGCATCGATCATCATTGCTTTAGGTCTGCTGGTCGATAATGCGGTACAGGTTTGTGATCAGACCCGTACGAATATTTTAGAGGGGATGACACCTACAGACGCTGCCGTCAGTGGAACAAATACACTCATGTTTCCCATGCTGACAGGAACACTGACAACCGTTGCTGCATTTTTACCAATGTTATTTGCCTTGGAAGGGGGAAGTGCAGAATACGTTTACAGTTTACCAGTAACTCTTTCAACAACGTTATTACTCAGCTGGTTATATGCAATGACGATCTGCGTTGTTCTCGCAGCTTCAGTCATCCGTGCGCCCAAAAATCCTGATCGTCCTTCCGCACCTCTACCATGGTTAAACGAATGGTTTGAAAAATTGCGACGAAGAAAATCTTCCGGGAATTCCAGTTCAACTAATCAGACCAGACAGAAAACCGACAATATTTTCATGCAGATTTACGGAGCAACCGCGTGGATCGCAATCAAATACAAGTGGATCAGTGCGATTGCTGCCATGGCTTTGTTGTTTGCAATTCTTCAATTGCCTGTCAGCTCTGAATTTTTCCCGCTTGATCGTCGTGATCAGTTTTACGTCAATATCAAACTTCCAGAAACGGCCACGATTGAGCAAACCAATGCGGTTGTGATTCAAGTGGAGTCTGCGATTAAGAAACTCAGTCCAGTAACTGATCAGAACGGCAATGAGATTGAACGATTAAGAACCATGCGAAGTATCGTCGCTCAGGGAGGCGCACGCTGGGCACTTTCTGTCGCTCCACAACCGGCTGGATCTAATACGGCACAAATACTCGTGCGGACAACGAATGGTTCTCTGACCGATGGTATGATTGGCGACTTGCGTCAAGCTGTTGATTCTGGAAATAAAGAGCGTGGGATTCTCCCCATTGCAGGCGCACGCATCACCGCAAAGCGGTTGCAAATGGGACCGGATGCTGCACCTGTTGAACTGAGAGTCTCCGGTGACGGATTTGCAGATATCAACAAACTGAGAGGAATTGCAGAAGAAGTCAAATTGATGCTTCGTGAGCAAAGTGGGACCTGGGATATTGCCGATTCCTGGGGAATCGATGGATTTCAACTGAATGTTAATGTGGATCAGGAAAAGGCGAATCTATCCGGCATTACCAATGCTGCGGTTGCCGATACCCTGAATTCCTATTTCACAGGATTGGAATTGACAACTTTTCGTGAAGGAGATCATCTTGTCCCTGTTTACTTTCGACTTCGCCCCGAAGATCGCCAGGATTTGACGGGAATTGACACAGCATTTGTTGAAGGTGTCAATGGAAAAATTCCACTCAATTCTGTCGCGACAATCACTCCGGTCTGGCAACCTGCGAAAATTGATCGACGCAATCAAAACCGTACAATCGAGGTGACTGCTGAAGTTGAGGACGGGGTGCAGGGTAACGATATCGTTTTGAATGTCTGGAATTCCGACCGGATGAAAACGTTGAGAGAATCGCTTCCTGTCGGTTACAGAATAGAGATTGGGGGAGCACTCGAGGAAAGTCAGGATGCCTCGGTGCAGATGATGACCTCATTCGGAATCTCCATTCTGTGCATCATTCTAATTCTGGTCATTCAGTATAATGGATGGTCAAAAATGGTTGTCATTCTGATGACATTGCCATTGGCCATGATTGGAGCCTGGTTCGGCTTATGGGTCACGCAAAACCCGCTCGGTTTTATGTCTCAACTGGGACTGCTGTCGCTATTCGGAATTGTTCTTAATACGGGAATTATTTTCATTGAATTCGCTGATATCCTGATCACGCAGAAGCGTGATGAACTTTCGTCCGAGGGTAAAGCAAACGGTCCCATTGCCGGCTTGAACGTCGATGAATTTCGAGATTGCCTGATCTCTGCTGGTAAGCAACGCATGCTGCCCATCTTCCTGACAACAGCCACCACGATTGGTGGACTTTTCCCATTGGCTCTTTCCGGGGGACCACTCTGGGAAGGCATGGCCTGGTTGATGATTTACGGTTTATTGGCGGCTACAGTATTAACGCTTTATATCATCCCGGCTCTCTATGCCATTCTTGTTGAGACATTCCGTATTCGGCCCATCAATAATTAAACCATTTTACATGGTTTCTGCAGTTACCTGTCATTCTAAATATGCTCAGGTGTCTTTTTAATTTTCAAATTCACAAATTCTGAGGCTTTGGCCCTGAACTTCAATGTAGTATTTATTGCCATTGTGCAAAAAATCTCCATTCAGGACGTATCCTTTCGCTACCTTATAATAAAATGAGAAGAGTCCGAATGAAGGTGGTTGTTAACCAACTTGATCGAGATAAAATCGAGTATGGACTCAGCCTCATTAATTTGTGTTACCGATCAGGGCCTCTATTGCGGACAGGGAGATTTTTATATTGATCCCTGGCGACCGGTGCCACGGGCTTTGATTACTCATGCTCATGCCGATCATGCACGCCGTGGACATGGCAAGTATCTAACGACACATGAAGGCCGGCATGTATTGCAGACACGCATGGGAGCATCGGCAGAAATTGATTCTGTCAATTATGGTGAAATTATTGATATTAACGGTGTTAAGGTTTCCCTTCATCCTGCTGGTCATGTGCTAGGCTCTGCTCAAATACGCGTGGAGCATCGCGGCGAAATCTGGGTGGTCTCAGGGGATTACAAAGTGATTCCCGATCAGACATGTACTCCATTCGAACCTGTTCGCTGTCATACTTTTATTACTGAATGCACATTTGGCCTGCCGATATATCGCTGGGTCCCGCAGTCAAAATTATTTTCAGATATCAATGCCTGGTGGAAACTCAATCGCGATGAAGGGCGTGTGTCAGTCATCTATGCCTATTCACTGGGAAAAGCTCAACGGGTGCTCGCAGGTGTCGACTCGTCGATTGCTCCAATTTACTGCCATGGAGCCGTCGAACGATGTAATCGGGATTATCGAGAAACTGGGATCGCTCTTCCCGAAACTCAATATGCAGGGCGAGGGGTATCTAAAAAAGACTGGCAGGGGGCATTGGTCATTGCCCCGCCCAGCGCTGGAGGCACAACCTGGTTACGGAAATTCGGTGATGTCTCAACGGCTTTCGCTTCCGGGTGGATGTTAATCCGTGGTTCCCGTCGCAGGCGTTCAGTCGATCGAGGATTTGTCGTTTCTGATCACGCTGACTGGGATGGACTTCTGGAAGCAATCACAACAACGGGAGCAGAGCGAGTTCTAGCCACGCATGGTCGAACCGTTCCCATGGTTCAGTATTTGCGTGAGCAGGGGATAGATGCGGATTCGCTGCATACAGAATATGTTGGTGAGAGTGATGATGCCGATGTGGATGCCAAAGGCGAAGAAAGTGAAGCTAGTGAACATGAGATTCAGGATGAAGCGGCTGCTGAGGTGACATCATGAAAGAGTTTGCCAGCCTCTATCAGCAACTCGATGAGACGACGAAGACAAATCGCAAAGTCGAAGCGATGCGTCTCTACTTTGAGAATTGCGATCCTGCCGATGGTGCCTGGGCTGTTTACTTCTTAAGTGGTCGACGACTCAAGAGACTTGTTCAAGCAGGGAGACTGAGAGAATTCTGTGCAGAAATCTCTGGAATTCCAGATTGGTTATTTGAAGAATCCTATGGAGCAGTAGGCGATCTGGCAGAAACGATTGCCTTATTATTGCCTCCGAATTTGAACGAATCGATACATCCGCTCAATATCTGGATTGAACAGCGGATTCAGCCACTCTCTCGCATGGATGACGAGCAACGACGAGAGGCTCTGAGTCAGGCTTGGACGGAATTGTCTGCTCAGGAACGGTTCGTATTCAATAAACTGGTTACGGGAGGATTTCGAGTGGGCGTCTCTCAAGGGCTTGTTGTGCGTGCACTCTCTCAGGCGACACAGGTCGATAAGGCGGTGATTTCTCATCGATTGATGGGAAGTTGGGAGCCAACGCCCGAGTTTTTCAATTCTCTATCTGCTGAGGACGATGGCGAATCAGATCGCAGTCGGCCGTATCCGTTCGCCCTGGCTCATTCTCTTCAGCAGGAACCTGAGACGATAGGCGAAATTTCGGAATGGATGCTCGAATGGAAGTGGGATGGAATCCGTGCTCAAATCATTCGACGTGAAGGCGAAACATTCATCTGGTCTCGTGGTGAAGAATTAATTCATGAACGGTTTCCCGAACTCCTCGAACCAGCAGAATCTCTTCCGGATGGAACAGTCATCGATGGAGAAATCCTTGCCTGGAAAGCGGGAGAAGTTCAACCCTTCAGTCAGTTGCAACGGAGAATTGGCCGCAAGAAAGTTGGTAAGAAACTGCTTACTGATGTCCCTTGTTCATTTATTGCCTTCGATATTCTGGAAGCCGAGGGGCACAACATTCGCTCATCTCCATTGGAAGTGCGACGAAAACTTTTGGAGAGTCTGATTGCGAACCAATCCGAGGCTTCTTCCATTATGATTTATCCTCAAATTGAAGCCAACAGCTGGGAAGAATGCCTGCAGATACGAAACAATAGTCGTGAGAAACAGGTCGAAGGTTTAATGCTTAAACGTCGTGATTCCGATTACGGCGTCGGCAGGCTGACCAACAAATGGTGGAAGTGGAAAGTCGATCCCTACTCTTGCGATGCAGTACTAATCTATGCTCAACGCGGGCACGGACGACGGGCCAGTCTGCATTCTGATTACACTTTTGCCGCCTGGGACAATGGCAACCTCGTGCCATTCGCCAAAGCCTATTCCGGGCTGACCGATGCAGAAATTCGTGAAGTTGATCGTTTTGTCCGGAAGAATACACTGGAGCGATTCGGTCCCGTTCGATCCGTGAAACCAGAGTTAGTATTTGAACTCGCCTTTGAAAATATCCAGCGATCCAATAGACATAAATCGGGCATCGCGGTTCGCTTTCCACGGATGGTGAAATGGCGGCACGATAAAAAGCCGGCTGATGCTGATACGCTCGACATGATTAAGTCACTCGTTCCTGATCAATCCTTAAATGATGAACCTGCGGAGACCAGTAAAGAATCGCGGGGGAAGATCAAGTCATGAGCAGTCTGGAATTGTCGGAGCAGACTGAGATCGATCGGACCAAAGTTTCTGCCAAAAAAATTGCTACTGCACGACGGCAAGTTGTGGACTGGTTTCAGCAGCAGGGTTGGAAACCATTCCGTTTTCAACGGCAGGCTTGGAACGCGTATCTTGAGGGGGAAAGCGGTCTCATTCATGCCAGCACCGGAACCGGAAAAACTTTGGCCGCCTGGATGGGAGTGGTGCTTGAAGGACTTGCAGAGCAAAAGTCTCTTAAGTCGTCCTCATCTAAAAACAAACGCAATGCTCGCAAACTCACCCCACCCACACGCGTACTGTGGTTGACTCCTCTCCGCGCATTGGCCGCTGATACATTGGGAGCATTAACAAGACCTGTCGATGATCTCGAACTTCGCTGGTCTGTGGAATCGCGTACAGGAGATACCTCGTCGACAATCCGAAACCGACAGCGTTCCCAGTTGCCAACAGTTCTGGTCACGACTCCAGAAAGTTTGTCTCTGTTGTTATCTCGACCCGACACGCAATCCCAGTTTGCAGATCTCCGGCTGGTCATCGTCGATGAGTGGCATGAACTCCTTGGCACAAAACGAGGCGTCCAAACGGAACTCTGTCTGGCACGCTTGCGAAAATGGAACCCGAAATCACGAACTTGGGGGCTTTCAGCGACCTTGGGAAATATTGATGAAGCAATGGAGGTTTTGCTTGGCCCACATAATCCTTCATCAATTGAAAATAAGAAAGACAATTCTGCAGCTTCGCGGGTCTTAATCTCTGGCGTGAAGTCCAAAAAGATCACCGTGGATTCACTCATCCCTGATACAATCGACCGATTCCCCTGGGCAGGTCATCTCGGATTACGCAATGCCCCCGCCTTGGTCGCAGCTATCGAAGAAGCCGCATCATCTCTCGTCTTCACGAATACACGTTCGCAAACGGAACTGTGGTATCGGACCATCCTTGCTGCGAAACCCGAATGGGCAGGAAAGATCGCACTGCATCATGGCTCCATCGATCGTTCCACCAGAGACTGGGTTGAAAATGGTTTACGGACGGGAAGTCTGAAATCTGTTGTCTGTACATCCAGCCTCGATCTTGGAGTCGATTTCAGTCCGGTCGATTGCGTCTTCCAGATCGGCAGTCCGAAGGGCGTTGCCCGTTTGCTGCAACGAGCAGGAAGAAGCGGGCATTCCCCCGGGAAGCTCAGTCGCATCACTTGCGTTCCGACAAATGCGTTTGAGCTTGTCGAAATCGCCGCAGCTCGGGACGCGATGGAAGCTGGATTTCTTGAGGGGCGAACTCCTCTGGCCAATTCGCTCGATGTGCTGACTCAACATGCCATCACGATAGCCGTCGGCTGCGGGTTTGATTCCTTCGACCTGTTGAATGAAGTCCGCAATACCTACGCCTGTCAATCTCTGTCCGATGAGCAATGGGCTTGGATTCTCGACTTCATTACCTCTGGTGGCGATGCCCTGCGGGCTTATCCTGACTATCACAAAGTGATTGTCGATGAAGAAGGGTTCTATCGCGTGACCGATCAGCAAATTACCCGTCGACATCGGCTCTCGATCGGAACGATCGTCAGTGATGCCTCACTCACGGTGCAGTTTATGAAAGGAGCGAGGCTGGGGACTGTGGAAGAGTCATTCATGGCAAAGGTCAACCCGGGTGATCAGTTCTTTTTCGCAGGTCGACTGGTCGAACTGGTGAAAATTCATGAGTCAACTGTTCTGGTGCGTAAAGCGAAGAACAATGAGAAAGCTCAAGTTCCCCGTTGGATGGGTGGCCGCATGCCCTTATCGACTGAACTCGCCTCAGCTGTTCGCAATAAACTGGATGCTGCTGCTCAAGGAAAATTCGCTGACCCCGAAATGAAAGCCGTGCAGTCGTTGCTCGAACTGCAACAGTCCTGGTCACATGTGCCTCGACAGGACGAGCTGTTGATTGAACGCTGTAAAACGCGCGAAGGACATCATGTTTTCATCTATCCGTTCGCAGGCAGGCTCGTTCATGAAGGACTCTCTTCACTGTTTGCCTATCGGATTTCGCAAAGAGTTCCCATTACTTTCAGCATGTCGAATAACGATTACGGCTTCGAATTGCTATCTTCCAGCGAAGCACCGTTGGAAGAGGCGATTCTGAATGGTTTGTTCGATGTAGACAGCATCGATGAAGATATCTCAAATTGCATTAACGCCGTTGAAATGGGCAAACGGCAGTTTCGAGAAGTTGCCAACATCGCAGGCCTGGTATTCAATGGCTATCCCGGCAATCGCAAAACTGCGAGACAAGTCCAGGCTTCTACGGGATTACTCTATGATGTCTTTAAAAACTACGATCCCAATAACCTGCTGCTGAAACAATCACAGCAGGAAGTGTTGGAGCGCCAACTGGAAAAACAACGCATGCTGGACACACTGCAGTCCATGCGAACCTGTAAAATTATCTGGAAACCGCTTCTCAAATTCAGTCCTATGAGTTTTCCTTTGATGGTCTCCCGATTACGAGAACGGCTCTCTTCGGAAAGCTTCGCGGATCGGGTACGGCGTATGCAGGAATCATTAGAAAAAGCAGCGGGCAAAGATGATACCAGGGAAGGGAAGGCAAACTGATGGAATCGGTTTTAGCAGGCAGTTGTGAGATCGAATTTGGAGATACATCTTTGATATTACTTCCGAGTCGTGCAGTCTTCTGGGAATCTGAGAGTACTGTCTTCATCGCCGATACCCACTTTGGCAAAGCAGAAACTTTTCATCATCTCAATATCCCCGTACCTTCACAGATCGACGAGGATTTGATGCGACTGAGCAAGGTTCTTAATGAGACGCAATGCGAACATCTTATTGTATTGGGTGATCTCGTTCACAGTCGTAAGGGAAATACGGCTCAATTGAAACGGTCGATTGCTGACTGGCGTGCTCAACATCGTGAAGTCACGATTCAACTCGTGCGTGGCAATCACGACAAGGCTTCTGGAGAACCTTGTTCCACATGGGCGATTGAGAGTGTTGATGCACCCTGCAAGATGGGCGCATTACACTTAACACATCATCCCGATTTCAAAAGCCAGAATTGGACACTCTGTGGCCATCTGCATCCCAAGTTTCGCATCACCAATGCCTTGGAAGACATCCGCTGTCCTGCTTTTCTAAAACGCAACCAAACTCTTGTCCTGCCAGCCTTCGCTAAATTTGTTGACCACGGAATCGTACCGTCCATGCCCTATGACATATTTTATGCAATCGCCGATTCTGAAGTGATTCCGATAAATGTCTAAAACCTTTTTAGTTTGACTTTCGCACTTT
>DEML01000110.1:36448-36939 GCA_002359185.1 Planctomycetaceae bacterium UBA2671 | reverse complement strand
TTGGCGTTGGTGGGGAGGTGGGGAGGTGGGGAGGTGGGTGAAGTCGGGTTTTCCCGGTTGATCACGCCGCCGTCGGCAGCTGCACCGACGTGATTAGGATCTTAGACCGGTTCGGTTAATATGCTGTCCAGTGATACGGGGGTGGAGCCACTTGCTTGAACGGCGGTCGTATTGATCGTCAGTTGATACGGGTTGACCGTGCCCCCCGAAGGCTGCAGCGTGGCATTGAGTAGGGCGAGTAGAGGGCCGAGGGTTCCCGGACCGGCATTGGTCGCAGCATAGGGAGAACTTTGCGACAAGTCGATTCCTTCCTCCCAATCCGGAGCATCAAAACCCGATGGGTCATTACCGGCTTCTGACATCCAGCCCAGATTTTCGGTCGAAGTCTGTTGTCCACTCCAGTAGAGCGATATGTAAAAATCATCTCCAGTCACATTCGATTTGAGATTCGTCGCGAAGCGATGAGAAGAAACCACCCTGCGGGTTCTGAT
>DEML01000110.1:17888-36286 GCA_002359185.1 Planctomycetaceae bacterium UBA2671 | reverse complement strand
AGAAGCAGATGGACTTCGTCACGTTCTCAAGCGACAAGACATCAGAACTGGCCTCTCGGTTTGGATATATTGCCGTTCAATAAGCATGGAGAGCGAACGGTAAAGCCTATTGTGCTTGCAGCACCCAACCGACAAACTCGGTCGAGTTACCCTGCAGTGGAACTTAAGGATAGTAATCGTAGTCAACGGCGGGAATTGCCTGTTTGATGGTCTTGACCTGATCACTGGTCAGTTCACCTCCAGCAACATGCAAATACGTCAATTTTTTCATGTTGCAGATCATTTCGATGACATTTTCGTCAATCGAATGCAAATCAATAAATAACGTTTCGAGGTTTCGTAAATTCCGGATGTGCAACAATCCAGCCGAAGTTATTTTTGGGCATTCACTCAGGTATAGAGAATTAAGATTAAAAAGGGTTCCGATCCGCATCAGTGTTTCATTACCTATTTTACTAAATGCCAAATTAAGCTCAGTAAGTTTTGTCAATTCTGTCAGGAAATCGGAATCACAATCTTGAAGTCCACACCCCTCTGCACTCAAATTCTCTAATTGTTTCAGATTCTCAAGCGTCCGGAATCCTGAGGAGACATTTTCTAAAACGTAGTCGGCTTGTAAAATTTTGAGGTTTCTCAACTTGCCGACGTGAACAAATGAGGAGTTTGAGATCGTTATCATCGAATCGAAACGTAACTCAACCAAAGTTTGCAGCTGACAGATCACGGGCATATGATGATCAATGTCATGGAAGCGTGGAATATCAAGTTTGTGAAGATGTGGAAGATGCTTGAGAACTGTTAGAGCGTCTGGTGAAAAACAATGCTTCTCAAGATATATTTCAATTTCTCGTATCTCCTTCATCTGTTTTATGATCGACAGATGGTGCTCTTGTATTGTCTCAGTATCGTCAGTGGCACATGCAATACTGATAAATCCGACATGAGGTACTTCCAATAAAAGTGGACTAATTGTATCGTATGGCACGTCGAGCATCACAGTATTTCGGATCACACCATCAATACGTCTCTGGTGTGGAGCACGATCGTATTTTTTCAATATAGCAATCACGTTGTCGGGAGCTTTGAGACTTTCCGGCAGAATGAAATCCCTGGGGAGTCCTTTCTTGAGCAAGGCCTGTTCTTTGTAGCGTTTGTCGATTTCTTCCTTGTATATTATGTAAGCTTCTTCAAGTGGGTCAAAAGCCATAGGAATTTCCTGGTCATTATCATCCTCATGTTCCTGACTCATGATCGAAGTCTCACCTCCCAAAGATAGACATAAGAGTATAATTGCGTTAATCATTCGTTTCATGGCTGCACCATTCTACTCGCAGGGTGGCCCGACCGATTTTGTCGGTTGGGTCGCAGAGCGATGAGATGAAACCACCCTGCGGGTTCTGATTTTGAGGGATGTCCATCAATCCCCCAAGTCAACCAATAGTCAAACACTGAGTCGACGACTAGAAGCAGATGGACTTCGTCACGTTCTCAAGCGACAAAACGTCAGAACGGGCCTCTCGGTTTAGAGATTGAAGATCAATTGCCGTTCAATAAGCATGGAGAGCGAACGGTGAAGCCTCTTGTGCTTTCAGCACCCAACCGACAAAGTCGGTTGGGCCACCACGCGTCCACCAGCATATTGGGGATTATGTAATCCGGTGGATTGTAAACCACTCAGAACCGGATCCTGAAATCCATCCTGCCAGACATTCCCCAAGATTTCCAAGGCTGCCGTCGGAACATAGAGAATCGTTCCCCCTAATTCGAGCTCTGGAAAAAGTTGTTCCGGGGAGAGGTAAGTGATCGATGTGGCAGTGCCCCAGGTATTCGTCACACCCACAATGGCAATCTTTACTATGACTACTCATGTAGTCCACAAGTGGCATGAATTAGAGGAAGTGTTCAGCAAAAATCTGTCCACAGCTGCGCCGCCCTGAAAGAAGATCTTTCAGGGCCACCCGCGTTCTGTCACTGCCCACGAACTCTTGATGGAGCAACAAGATTTCAGTGGCTACGGCGGTGTCACACCTCCATTCTTCAGTTGCTTGAGGGTCATTCCCGCGCTAAAGGCCACGAGTCCCGATCCCTGCGACACCTCCTTTAAAACGGATGCCGACCGCTGAGCGTCTAACTTGTACGTGTGAAACGCTGCCTTTGCCCTCACAGCGGGATTCGAATGGGTTAACAGTGTCGCCAATTTCTCCCGGTCATAGTCCTGAACTATCCGAGCGAATACCTCATTTAATTCGTTGTAGGCGGCGTTTGCGTCGTCCGAATCCCCACTCTCCGTCGCTTCCCCATGCTTTGTTGCAAGAGCTACATAGCGGTCAATGATCGTAGTCGTATCTGTCAAGTCGCCTCTGCCATTCATAGTCATAGCGCACCAAACCTCCGTAAAATATCCATCCCAAATTCACGTTGAAACTCGAAAGATTGGCCGTTCAACCACTGACGAACCGTCTGTCCATTCGTAAAGTCTTGAATGGAGTTATAGAAACCCGTGATCCGATGGTGAATCGGAGCAGGGATGGAGATCACGTTATCGACATGGTGAATTGCTTCGGCGCCGAACTGCCCAACTTTGGATTGCTCGACAATGTGATGCCAGTGACGCCCTTCTCCCGCAGGACCAAGCGCGCGTTTCAAGGCACTAAATGAACCGTATCCACCCTTAGGGACAATTTTAAACTTTAGCCCTCCAAATCCTGATCCGAATCTGGTTTGATCAGGATCAAAACGTATCTGTCTGGCACAGTCCAGAAGCTCTGAACCTTTAACCAGTTTATTTCCAATCTGGAATGCTTTGAATGCTCCTGCTGTTGCTAATTCACCAACAGCAGTTTCAACTAAAATACGGCGTGGATCGTATTTTGGATCATAAGCACCAGATTGTCTGAGCTCATCGGCTTTTTCTTTACCATACGCAACTTCAACATATTCGAGATACTCTTCAAAATCCTCCGGTTTCCCAAAGTTTTCGTACATGTAGGCGTCAGTGATGGGTGACACCACATAATTATTGAAGGGAATAATCGTATATTCCATTGTTGTGTTGAATCCATCAACACCATTTTGAAGTCCACGAATGAAGAAATGGGGATTCGCAACTTTATTCTCAATATATTCCTGTTGTTCAATTTTATCCTGATTTGTGATGACCTTGAGTGAGTTACTGTAAATATCCGCTTGTTTTTCTTCCCCCAATCCCTTCAATTCATTGATGTGTTCCTGAAGTGATTTTGGGGTTGCTAATCCTTCGTACTCCCGATGTATAGTAAAGTTGTCCCATAGTTCTCCCCTGGCTTTCCACTCTTCTTCACTGATTTCCGATTTATTGCTCAGTGAGTCATTCTTTGCTGCCACTTGCGGAATCTGATACTCCGGCTCCTTCACCTCGGCCAGAGGTTTCCCATTGGCCAGTGCATCAACGGCTGTGCCAATATTCTCCTCATTGATCAATCTCCAGTCGCTATTTTGGGCGTTATACTGAGTTGGATATTCGCCGTTTTCATCTGGCTCGACTTCGTTTCCATCCCTGTCATAGATGGTCGTGTTGCCCCATGGCTCCCCATAGAACTCAGTGACTGCGTAGCCGATGAGGACATCGTCATCCGGGAATTCGGGCGTGCCGCCATCGTCCCAGATTTCGTAGGTGTGAATCGCAGTGAGTGCAGGCGATAGTCCCTCTCCACACGCACAATCACATCCATCACCTTCGGTGCCTTCGCCTGCGGTTGGTTCTGAAGCCGGTTCGCTGCTTGATGTTTCTTCCGTATTCTTAAAGCTGGAAAGCGGTCCCCAGGGGGTTTCGAAGTCGATGGTCGTGTTGGGGTCGAGGTTCTGGTATGCCCCATTGAGTTGGTAGTTGGTGTTGTGGTTGCCGTTGGATTGTTCGGTCACGAACTGCGTATCGTTGCTGTGGCCGCGGGTGTGTGTGGATCGACTTGCTGGAGGCCGTCCAGAATGGGAGCCTGGAAATCGTTTTTACCACAGTTGAATGAGATCCTGAGAAGCATCGACAGGGATGTAGGCAAAAGTGCCACCAAATCCGCTGCCCAGATATTCCTCCAACGTCAGACTGGCGTCCCAGTCGCTGTTTCATTGAAGCGGGATACATGAGTTCCTGGTTGCCTGTCAGGTCGCTGAATGTGATTGCGTTCAGACTTTCAATAAACATCGGTTTGAAGAGGCAATACAAAACGCAAAGCGATATTTGTAGACAATCAGCGTACGGCTGCGCCGCCCTGAAAGATAATCTTTCAGAACCACCTACACTACTTGGCTACTTAGAAATTTCACACTCATGAAAGACCGCTCCGGTTAGTCCTGCGTTTTCCCAAGTCTCTTTGAAATTTTGCGTGACCATCCACTCACTGTTATGGCACATGAATAAATCAAGCTCCGGTACTTTTTCCGGATTGATGACCCAGTTAGATACACTGCCTACAACTTTCCATAGCGACATTCGATCATGTTGGGACTTTTCTAAATTAAGAACATGATACCCCTTTCTGATTGTGATTGCCTGGAAATGCTGTAAATGCTGACCTTTTAATTGAACATCAATATCAATCCAATGAAGATGGACGTCCAATTTTAATGAACTGATGACTTCTTTTGCTTTGTCGCTAAACAATTCATTCACAAAGGCCGTGAAGAGATCGGGTAATTTTTTATTGCACCGCTTCAAATTCAGTACGCAAGGTTCTGAATCAATCAGATATGGAAATAGACCTGTTCCATCCGATCTGACCGGATTGTCCATTTTTGCATATGGTCGAAGAGTAGGATCGGTTCTCAATCTATAAATATGGATTGGCATCTCAGACATATTAATTTCTTTCATTACTTCCTACAGTTTGTGTGGTCCCCACGGACCATTGTTTTCATAGTGACGTTCGTGTATTTCTCTGCGTAGGCGACGCATTCTCTCAATGAACTGTTCTCCAGTTTCTTTTGTGGGATCGAATGTGAGTAAAATAAGGACATCTTCAAGTGTTGCAATATCATCAATGGGATTGAAGAGATCGGCTCCAAAACCAAGCCAGCCTAATAGTCCCTCTTTTCCAGTGTAAGTCTGAACCCTAAAGAGAAGACACTCATTCGCGGTCAATGCTTTTTCCACTTCCTTTTGAAGTTGTTCTGCGATTGCTTCTGCAAATATTTCCTGTTCTTCTTTCGTCATTCCTGCCATGGCAAATGGGATTAATACTGCCCAAGCTTCTTCATTTTGCAATTTGATTGAACCATCTATTAGGCCTTCTTTAGTGCTGAATTGCAAATTTTTGATCAGGCTGGCAGCCTCTTCCTTGGAGATAGCGCCAGCATCATATAATTTTTTGATATTTAGTATTTTCTTGGTTAAATTATCATAATAGCCACCCAGATGATTACCCCAGTGCCCAGACATGTTTCCAAATAAGCCTGCTTTTTTTGCTTCTTTAGTCGGCAAAGGAATTAAATTGTCAATTGTGTTTTTGTTGACTCCGATTTCTTCAAAGAATTTAGCAAATTTTCCATCTTTAAAGAAATGTAGTGGAATGACATGATGGATTTGAACTAATTTTTCAATTGTCAGTGCTCTTAACTTCTTTTTAATGATATCAAATACTGCTTTTTTACTTACTTTTCCAGAAACTCCAGCTTCTAGTTCAATATTTCCAGTTACAATGAACTCTGCAAGTTTAACCGCAAGCTCTGTTATTTTCGCTGCTATTTCACTGATCTGATACTCCGGGTGCTTCGGCTCTTTCGACAGAGAATTTCCAATTGCAAGTGCTCCACCGGTCGTACCGAAAGTCTCCTCATTGATCAATCTCCAGTCGCTATTTTGGGCGTTATACTGAGTTGGATATTCGCCGTTTTCATCTGGCTCGACTTCGTTTCCATCCCTGTCATAGATGGTCGTGTTGCCCCATGGCTCCCCATAGAACTCAGTGACTGCGTAGCCGATGAGGACATCGTCATCCGGGAATTCGGGCGTGCCGCCATCGTCCCAGATTTCGTAGGTGTGAATCGCAGTAAGTGCAGGCGATAGTCCCTCTCCACACGCACAGTTACATTCCTCGCCCTCGGTGCTTTCGCCTTCGGTTGGTTCTGAAGCCGGTTCGGTGCTTGAGGAGCCGTCCTCATCAGCCGGGGGTGTGCTGAATTGATAATTGAATTCGTGACCGTAGCTGTTTTGTTCGGTGACATACTCCGAACTATTCTCGCGACCGGCAGCGTATTCAGGGTTATGCAGGCCGACTTGCTGGAGATTATCTAATATCGGATTGACAATTTCCGTCGCCCAAATCACATGCAGATCTTCTGCACCGACAGTGGAGAAGTCGACCAATGTTCCTTCAAATCCATTCCCAGAATAACTCTCCGGTTTAACGGAGGGATCCCATGACGAATTTCCGGAATAAGTTTGATCGTTATACCGAGCTTCACTCTCAACATTAGTCCAGACGACATCCCCATTGCTGTCAATCGTGCCCGATCCCTCAAAATCACCCCCATAGGATTCTTCCGTGTCGACAGTGACAGGCGGCGGCAAGTAAGGCCCATCCGGATACTCAGCCTCATTGATCTTCAGCTGATAAGTCAGATTGTCTCTGGCGTTAATCTCATAACCATCTTCCAGTTCGATTTGATTCTGCCCACCATAATAATCCGAGTGATAGACATCTCTACTTCGATAAGCCGTCAATGTCCTTGTGAATCCCCCTGAGGCTGAATCAACAAAAGTACCCGGCGTGTTTGTCGTGAGAGTTTGCTGCATCTCATGGATCTGATGTTTTGTCGATTGATCGTAGGACCAATCCTCAGACGTATGGTGATCGGTACGTCCATTATTCGTGTTTGTCTCATCTTCAAATTGCCAGAAGGTTGAGGCAAAGTTTTCGGTGCTATAAATCATATCCAGGCCCACCTGGCCGTCGGTGTTGATTGCGACTACATCAAACGCTCGATTCTGGCCTGTGCCACTCGTTGTGGTCGAGTAACCATCGGAAGTCGTTCGCTCATACTGAGATTGCGAATTGCGGGCTCCGTTTGGCAGGCTGAAAGTGTTTGTCGAAATTGCATTCGATTCGTAATCAATCGCTTCAAATGTCTCAGTGTCGTAAAACGTGGGGAGTTCGTGGCTCCCTTCCTTATCGATCACGTGGCCATAATCGATGGTCAGTTCGGTTGTAAAACGATCGAACTGTTCGATATTTCGAGACTCTGTAAATGGGCGGCCCTGATCATCCTTGCCGCTGCGGGATTTGGCGGTGCTGCCGGAGGTCATCGTTTCGGTGGTTGTGGTTTCGACATGGCTGACACTGGTCGTGGAATCGTCCCCACTGCTCGAAGTCGAGTTGCTGTCGTAGGTGCTGAAGCCGGTTGAGAAGGGGATGTCATACCGGGAATAGCTCGTGGAGGTGACGAGGTCATTGACAACTGTGGTTCCGCCTCCTGCTGCCAGATAATAACTCTCAATTCCGTTGGACCAGGCATTTTGTGTCTTTCGAGTTTCGCTGATGTCAGGCTCGGGTTCGGTAATTTTATAATATTGGTAAGTCTCCTGGGTTTGATAATTGGTCGTGCCCGATTCCAGAATGCTGGCTGATGATCCTGTGGACATCTCGTAAACATAGCCATCGGCATCAGCTGCGGGATCGGCTTCCAGTTCACCGGTTTGCTGGTTGACCACCTTGGGCGGCTTACTGGCGACGGTGTGAGCGAATGAGAACTGATTTTCAGTCGATGTAAAACCAGTCAACGAATTAAATCGTGATATCATTATGGTGTTCTCACTGAGCGGCCCTTCATAAGACCGCAGTGATTCGCTAGTGTTGCGAACGCCGGTCGTGGTGTAGGTGACTCCGCTTTCGGTATAGGCATCGATAGTTTCGTCTTCATCGACTGAGAGCGTTTCCAGATACCAGCTGTGAGACTGACTGTTCAGCCCGGCTTCTCCCTCGCCGGTCGCGTAATGCACCCGGTTCTGATTGCCGACACCCCGTTCAGTATAGCTGCTGCCGGTGACGGATTCGTAGCTGTAATTGTAGATGTCATCGAAGCGGTAGTAGTCGTCAGAAATCAGGGTGACGACAGCCGTGTCGGTTGGCTCAGGCTCGGGATTTTCGGGATCCGGTTCCGGCTCAGGAAGTAACCGTCCTGCTTCTGGCTCCAGCAGTTCGGCCAGTTCGTCTTCCCAGTCGGTTTCGGTGGTCTGGGTATCGGTAATTTCCAGATCGACAAAGCCATGGGCCTCTTCGATGGTCTGCAGATATCCGGATTCCCAGTAGGTTTCCCAACCTGAAGTATTGATATCGAGGTCCGGATCGGTGTTGTCTTCATCTGTAGCAATGACATCGAGGAGATAGGAGGTAAAGACTCCGGCTCCTGCGACGGAACTGTCGGAGTCGTAATCATCGTAAGACTCGATACGGGTCGTCGCCTGCTGCTCTCCCTCTTCGATGGTGCCATCTTCATCAACATCGAAGGCTTCAGTAATGACTTCAAAGAGTCCATTACCGGAAGCCGAGCTGGACCAGCTGACCGGTCCTGATGTGACAGGATTGCCATCCAGATCAATCACAGTTGTTGTCCCGGCTGCCAGACTGGCGGGATCGGCCAGATCGAGAGTCCCTTCAAAAAATGTCTCGTACTGAGTCACACTCGCAATATCGTGCTCCAGCGGATCACCGGGATCGGCTCCCTCTGGCAGATAGTGAGTGAAGGTCGAGTTGGTGATGTCCGATTCAAAGCCGGTCGCATAGTCGTAGGAGCCTGAGCTTTGATCGTCGTAGGTGGATTCGGTCGTGATCCGGCTGTAACCGGTGTCGGCATTGATTTCAAAATCGCCACCCGAGGTCGAAATCGATGACCAGCTGTCGGTGCCGCTGCTGTAATCGTAAACGGTTTCGGTTGCCGTCGTGGTGGAGAGAGGATCGCCATTCTCGTCGATTTCATTCAACTCCTGTGGAGTGAACTGCTCGTAGAAATAGGTGAGTGTTTCAGTATGGCCGGAGGCATCGAAATAGGTGTCGAAGGTACCGGTGTCGACTTCATCGTCACGGGTCGCAGTCCGAAGATCTGTCAGGATGTAACTATCGGCCTGATTGTCGGGAGTGGCGGTTCTTAATCGATCCTGTGAGGTCAACACCAGATGACTGCTGAGAATCGCGCCATTCCCATCCCGAACGACATCTTCATAGACTTTGATGTCGGTGCTGAGATCGTACTCGAAGGTACTGTTGCCGCTTTCTGCATAGTACGAAGAGGCCGAACCACTCGATTCTCCCAGTGTGGTCAATTCACTGCTGCCGGTCGCCGCATCGATGCCGTTGGCACTTCCGACAAAGTAATTCAGAGATCCCGTTTCCCGGATCAGGTCGGTAAGCGTCATCTCGGTAATGTCGCCCGTGACCACATCAATACTTGTGATCGAGGTCGTTGTCTGATCATCAATTTCAAATGCAGATGTTCCATTACCCAGAAACTCAACCTCAACGCTTTCACTTTCAAGCCCCTGAGCATCCAGGTGCTGCTCGGCTGCCAGTTCAAACTCAAAATGAGCTGTGCCGCTATCAGAGAAGAATGTGGTGCCGAGAAGGTGGGTGGTCACATCGTAATCGACCTCCTCCGTTTCTTCGGTCTCTTCATCAATCACCCGAGAGACTGTTTCAAGACTCGTCTCCAGTTCATCGAACATTCCACTGGATTCGAGTTCATAGGTATCGTCACCAGATCCCGTATAGGTATAACTTTCATCGAAGCTGGTCAGGTCGGTGCCATCGCCGGTTTCCGTGCGACTTCCCACAAAAGACCACTCGGCTTGCCCGGAGGCACTGTCGGTGGAAACTATCAGGGAACTGGGCTCTGTTCCCCCCTCAAGTGGCGAATGGGTTGAGATCGTGGTGACGTACTCGTAATCGCCACTGACGCTCATTTCCAGATCGTAAGAGTCAGTCACAACGGGAGTGGAGCCTGTTTCATCGCGAGAGCCTGTTGCTTCCAGTGTATAACTTTGTGTGCCCGTGGCATGGTATGTGTCGGGCAATGCTGTGTCCGTGGAGTTGCCGACTGTGACCGTCGTCACCCAGCCATCTTCATCGGTTGTGGACGTCTGGCCGGACAGGTCATACACAAAAGTGTCTTCCCGCATGGCCTCGCTGGAGCGAATCCGTTCAAGTGTGTAAGAGAAGACCCCGGCGATCATCTCAATCGTCCAGTTGAACTGGTCAGATCGCGTGCGGGTCGCCACCAGGCTGAGGCCGTTGGAATCATACGACAGGTCCCAAGTGATTAACCGGTCCACGGTTTCCGTGTAGGACCAGTTGTCGGCATCGGTGTAGCTGCCAACAGCAGTCCGGTCGCCATCGATCACCTGATCAATACTGAGTGTTCCGATGGTGAGTGTAACCAGCTCTGTGGCTATGGTTTCATCCAAAGATGTGGTTGTCAGACCAACCGAGGTTGTTCCGGGATAGGTTTCAGCGAGTGTCCATTCACTGATGAACTCAGGCAGATATTCTCCCATCTGGGCCGATTCAAACTCGGGAATCAGTCCCAGTCCTGGCAGAGTGACAGGGGCTTCAAACACATCCTCGGCAAAGGCGGCATAGCCAAGGAGTTCTTCGAGCGTTTTCTGGGCAGCGGCTTTGGTCTGCTCAACAACCTCGATCATCACCGTTTCTGTGGTTGCATTCGTCCCATCACTGACCTGAATTTCCAGGGTGTATTCGGGCGTTGTTTCAGCATCGAAACCTGGTGTGGCGGAGGCCACAGTCACCTCGCCCGTATTTGCATCAATCGCAAATAACCCGCCTGAACTGTCCGTCACAATCGCGTAAGTGAGTGTCGCTCCCGCATCGACATCCGTAGCGAGAATCTTGCCCACGGCATCGTTCTGCTCCAGATCATCCAGCATCGACAACGTCTCAGTGAGGATAGTCGGGGCTTCATTGACATCATCCAGTGTGATCGTAATGGTCGCCGTGTCGGTCAGGGCAGGGAGCCCGTTATCGCGGACTTCGATGATGAGCGTATAAGTTGAGATGGTCTCAAAATCGAGTGGAGCATCGGGGGTGACCGTCAGGGCACCAGTCGCCGAGTCCAGCTGAAAGTCTCCATATTCATTCCCGGAAACAATGCGGTACGACAAGGAGTCACCCGCATCGGCATCACTGGCTGAGAGAGTCGTGATAAGCGTCCCCCCTGCGGCATCTTCAGCAAGTGTGAAAGTGTCATCATTCAGGACAGGAGCCGAGTTGGCATTTCCACCAACGCCTGCGATCAGAATACTGATCGTGCCTGTACCTGAAAGTGGACTGACTACATCGTCATCGGTGGCCTGAACGGTCAGTGAGTAATTCGTGCCATACTGCAGTTGAGTTGCATCAGTGAGAGTGATCTCTCCGGTTGTGGCATCGATCGCAAAGGTGTTATTTGTATTGCCAGCCATAATACTGTAAGTGAGAGACTGACCCGCATCGGCATCTGTACCAGAAACTGTTCCTACGGATGTTCCATTGACAGCATCTTCTGACAGGATGAATGTCTCAGAATTCACGATCGGAGCATCGTTTGCATCCAGTATCGTAATCAGATACTCGGCCGATGTACTGACATTCGGAAATCCGTCATCCGTCACTTCGACCATCAGCGTATAACTGTCGGTCGTTTCCCAGTCGAGGCCATCCGTACTGGCTAACGTGATTTCTCCCGATGCGGAATCAATTGCAAACAACCCGGCACTGTTCCCGGAAGCGATTCGATAGGTCAGCGTATCCAGATCGGCATCGCTGGCCAGATTCCCGACAACAACCGTCGTCCCCAACGTTGCGTCTTCACTGAGGTTGACCGCTTGATCTTCCAGAGCTGGGGCATTGTTGGTGGTGATGCCATGCCGGACGGTGATCGTGATCGTGCCCGTGTCGCTCAGAACTCCATCGCTGACCTCATAAGTCAGTGTCTCGATCCCCTCGTGTCCCAGGTCGGGACGATAAATCAGGCTTCCATCAATCTGTTCCGTCAACGTGCCATGTTGCGGCTCATCCAGTATTGTGTAAACAAGCTCATCTCCATCGGCATCAGTATCCAGGTCACGGGGATCAAAGCGGAGGAAGCCATCGCGATCCATAATGAGATCATCATCACCTGCAACCGGAGCCGAGTTACTGGTGGCGACTCCGGTCACCGTCAACGTTCCAAACAGAAGATGTCCCTGTGCGTCTCTCAAGACGTAAGTCAAGTCTTCGGTTTGACCGGCTGCCAGTGTGCTGTTGGTGTAAGAAATCCCAAGAGCCAGAGCATCGTCACTGGATCCGTAACTGCGAATGTATGCTTCAAGAGATCCATAATGTGTGCTGATAAACGTCTCCAGCGATCCATGCCGCTGGGCTCCTCCGGAACTTTCATATTGCGTCTGCAGAGAGATCGGTACTGCATAAGTCACAACCGCCGTTCCTGAGATGCCACCTGAAACGTCAATCAATTGCAAGAAACCAGGAGTGTCAAATTCCAATTCCAGATCAGCCAGAGGATCAATCCAGGCCGTCGCCCCCACTTTCACATCGATGGCCAGTGCATCTGGAGTCAGCAATCCCTGTGAGACCAGCAGTTGAACGGTCTGCGGAGCGGATTCGGGATTGGTGCCATCGTTGACCGTGTACTGAAAACTGTCGAATCCACTGAAACCAGCGTCTGGTGTATAGCTAAATGTTCCATCACTCTGAAGAGTCAATTGTCCATTGAGGGGGCCGCTGACTAAAGTCACCTGCAGGGAATCTCCGTCCCGATCCACATCATTCTTCAGAAGTCCATAATCTGCAAAGGCGACTTCCAGCACCTGGTCTGAGGCGACGGTATAAGCATCCGCAACAGGCACTGGAGGGGCATTGGTGACGGGCGTTCCATCGACGATCTCGATGGTCACAGTGGCCGCGGCGGTCCGTCCGACTGCATCTGTCACGGAATACTCGAATGTTTCCTGACCCGTGGTATTCGGATCATGGCTGACGTAATACAGCACATATTGTCCGCGATCCTGCGGATTTCCGAATTGGCGATAATAGTAATCAAAACCATTGTCCTGCTGGTCAAATTCGACTTCGGCCAGCGGGTCTTCAACTCCGGTCCAGTCGAGCGATTCGTCGAACCAGTCGATCGAGTTGAGATCATCATCGCCAAAACGTTCGTTCACATAAGCTCGCAGTGATTCATAGTTCGCAAATCCTCCAGCGATCACAAATTCATTGAGCAGAGTCTCCGAGACTTTTGGCTGCAAGACCACGGTGCCGTAGGTCAATGTGACGGGAACTTCCGGTGTCAGTTCGCCAGCCAGTTCACTGATTGAGAATTCAACCCCATCCCAGCCCAGATCATTGGCGAGTAGATCGATTGTGGTCCATGTCCCTGCCTGCAGAACCTGATAATCATCCTGAACCAGCGGCAGAACTTCACTGAACTGAATTGTGAGGGTTGTGCTGCTCGATAAACCCGGTGAACCGGCTTCTGTTGCCGTCACTTCCAAAGTCAGACTCGGAGTCGTTGTTGCATCAAAACTGCTGTTGTCGGAAACCTGGATTTCTCCAGTCGCTGCATCAATCGTAAAGGCACTCTGTCCCGTCCCTCCTGTAATGCTATAACTGATTGCAGACTGAGTCGCATCTGGATCACTGGCTGTAATCCGACCTATAATGGTTCCATTGGAAACCTGGTCAACAAGCGTAAGAGTATCAGGAATTTCTTCAAAGACAGGAGCTTCGTTTTCATCATCGACAGTGATTGTCAGGATCGCAGTATCACTCTGGCCTGACGGATCGGTCACTTCAATCGCCAGTGAGTAACTGGTTGCGGTTTCGTAATCGAGCGATGCGGAGTCCAGAACTGTGACTATTCCCGTGTTGGAATCAAGACCAAAAATACTATTCTCATTGCCGGAGAGAATTGCGTACGTTAATTCTTCACCGGGGTCATTCTCGACAGCGATTGTGCCGAGCACATCATTGACCTGGGCGTTTTCAGAGACAGAGAAGGTCTGATCATCGACAATCGGCACCCGGTCAACGACGTGAATGGTCACGGTCGATGAAGACGTATGCAGGCCGTCGAAGATTTCGTAGGTGAAATAATCGACTCCCAGGAAACCGGCCAGAGGGATGTACTCAAAGGTACCATCGGCGGAGAGACGCAGGGAGCCGAACTGGGTGCCGGAGGTTAGGCGACTGATGACGAAATCGCTGTCTCCGATGGTGTCGTTGGCCAGGACTCCACTCAGGTTGACACCATCGGCATCGAGTGTATCCCGGTATGAAACCGTATAAGTCTCATCACTGCCTGATGGAGCAATCGAATTGTTGGCAGGATCGGTTTGTGATTTGAGGGTCTCCCAGTCACTGCCACTGGTCTGGTCAACTTCGACATCGTGGCCTAGTACGTTAACGCGAACGGTCCCGATATGCTCCGTGCCATCGGCTTCTTCAAAGGTATATTCCAGAATTTCAGTTCCGCTGAACCAGCCATCCGTGATATAGGTGATTGTGTCATGGGTTGTGGTCCCATTACCGGAGTCGATGGAGGCCGTCCCGAATTCCGGCTGTGTGATTCCAGTAATGGTCACCGATTGCGGATCAGAGGCTGCTGCATCATTGCGAAGGACGTCCAGATTGAGCGTGAGTGTGCCATTCGTATGATTGACACGTGTGATCGAGGCATTTCGCAAATTGATCTGAGTCGATGTGACCGACGTTTGATCGGCGTTATCGTTCCAGTTGATCAGTCCAATAAATTTAATGAACGCTGTTCCCGGTCGGAACTTGGAGTGATCGAACGTTGTGCCGTTCATCACCCCATTTCCGATGGTCGCTTCGTAGGTGGTCCAATCGTCGGGGATCGTACTGTTGGCCAGAAGAGCGTAGTTATAGGTGCCGCCACTTCGCGCATTTCGAACTGTTGTGCCAGCGGCGAACAGGCTTCCCGCAGGAAGCTCTTCAAAGTAAGTCAGAAAATCTGAGGTCAGTGTAATTCGCGTCTGATTGTTCAGGCTATCTTCGACAATACTGCCTGCCAGCCATGCTCCGTTGGTTGCTTTGGTGACATAGCGGGAATAATCGGTATACGCTGTTCCATCTGGGCTCAGATAATTCAGAAACGATAGATTTCTCATATGGCCGGTACTCCCATTATACCAGCCCAGTCCAGTTCCCTGCAGCACGATTTCCGTATCGGTGAGTGGATCAAAATCCTCAGCGAGTTGAGCATCAGTTGAACCGGCGTATTTCAAAAAGTTAAACGAATCAATTCGTTTGAAGTTGGCGTCGTAGGAAACAAAACCGAAGTAGTGTATGGCATCGCCGTTACTGTTGATGTCATCGGCCTGCACTTCCATGGAAAGCTGATAATGCTGATCTGTGCGGACAGCGATGTATTCATCGGAATACAGATAGTTATGCGTCGAGTTAGAGGTATACGTGGTTTGACCTGCAAAAGTCAGCGCTTGTGTCTGTCCCTCCAGCAGATTCGGTGCATAGGTGATTCGGACATCCCGCCACTGCAGGCGATTGCTTGCTTGACCATTCGAGTTGGCTTCAATGACCGGGCGAAGGAAAAACGCATCGGGATGTAACTGATTGGATTGAGCGTTTGGAGTTTCGCTGACCCCGGAAAAGAGCAGAGTATATTGCTGCCAGTCCTGCGTGGTATAAGTAATTGTCTTTCCGGCATAGCCAAGAAACTGACCCGTCTGATCATACTGAGCGATTCCGACATAGTGGGCGTTGGCAGCAACAAACTCTCCACCGGTGTCGTTGCCAGACTGAAGCGAAAGCGTCAACGCATATGGGCGGGCCGGATCAATACGAATTAACTCATCCGCCAAAAAGTCCGCTGGCCCCAGCGAACTCAACGAGGTGTTGCCATCAAAGGCAAACTGTGCGATGGCATTGTCCTGGATCGAGAAATCACCAGGATCGACCAGCAGTGAATCGGTTTCTCCAAAGCGGAGATCTTTGTACTCAAGGACGTCTGGGGCAGATGCGCTCGCAGTCGAATTGGCTCTGAGGCGAACGCTGACACTGTAAGTTCCAGGTCGGAATTGGTATGTTGTCAGACTTGTCGGCTGCAGGGTCCCCGCGATGGTGGCAACACGATAAACCCAGCCATCATCACTGGCCAGCCCGGGATCGCGATCAAGGTTCAGATTCGCTCCAAGAGAGTAGTTATTGGCATTGGAGCTGCGGGAATTTTTGACCTCAGTCCCCGCCAGGAACTTACCGTTTGTTAAGGGCGGGGTATCCTGGAATTGGGAATAAATCTGAAATGCGGCCATGACATCCACGCCAGCATTGAGGGTAATTCTCGTTTCGTTGGCGACAAAATCCTCTACAATCGCATTTTCGCCCCAGAGGCCCGTGCTTTTCAGCCAGGTGACATAGCGGGTATAGTCCTCGTGAACAGTCCCGTCTGATGTCTGGTAATTGAGAATCCCCAGATTCCGAGCATTGGCAGTGGAACCGTCGTACCATCCAAGCCCAGTCCCTTCCAGAACAATCACCGTATCATTGACGGGATCGAAATCATATTTGAGGACCGCTTTTTGAGAGCCAGCCATTTGAAAAACATTGAAGGCATGAATCTCGTTTCCATCAAAGTCGTACTCATTCAATCCCAGGTAGTGTCGATTGTTGGAATTGTAGGTTCCAGAAGTTGCGGGATCATCATCACCTGCACGAAACCATCCCGAATACGTGTAGGATTTTGTTGGATCGATAACAATTCTTGTATCACCAATCACATCGTCATTACGACCAACAATCGAGCCTGACTCACTACCTGCTACTGCCAGAAGCGGTCGCTGATTGAGCAACTGTAACCCATCGGTATTCTGCAGAAACTCATAGTCGGAGCCTTCAGTTCCAAACAGGTCATCCACCCGGATCGCTGTGAATTCATCATCAAGGACTGGAGCATCCCCGTTCTGCCGAGAGAGAACATCAACCGTCACACTGCCCGTGGAAGCTCCGCTGCCGTCATTAACGGTATAGTCAAAATCAAATGACGAAACGTATGTCGAACCGGGCGTAAACTGAATGTAAGGTGAGGAGGTTCCCGGATCGATCACTTCCAGTGTTCCCCAGGCACCTGTCAGTTCGGTGGATGTTGCGCCTCCCACCAGTTCCAGCGTGGCCCCCGCAGCACTCAGATCATTGTCAACGACAAAGAGGTCAATTCCATTGTACAGATGATTGTATTCGGCCACAAAATGATCATCGACCGCCGTCGCCGAAAGCAACTGCCGAGCTTCCAGGACATCAGCCGCAACATGGAAAGGTGCAGGGCGACGCAACCGCCGAATATGCCGACCCGGCAATCTGCCAAAGCGAGAAATCCACGAAAGTTTAACCGGCAACAGATCCAACCAGTGACGTAATAGCATCCGTGAGCACCTTTGGAATTACGAAATTGAATGAGAGCAGATTCCAATTGCCTGATGAGCTTTCTCAACCAGATACTGCACAGGCATACACATATGCGATGTTTTAGGTGACAATCCACATGACGTCAATATTCACGAAAATTGAATTCGAAAAATCGATAAGATTTATTGATACGTTAATAACAATGCAGTGATTTACCTGCACTTACCCAGAGTAAGTTTGTTGCGCAGGTATAGAGTTCACCCCCATCGTCTCCCTATCTCATCCCAACGCTCATGATCAATGACCCCGCGCTGGCGTCGTTATCCTCAGCCATCTCACTCATCTTCCGTCTCGGCTCCGGCTTCACGCGTTCTTCTTCCAGCAATCTCACTCCAGACGCATGCCCGGCCGCACACGCGCTATATAGTGCATCGAACAAGTGATTGTTCTTGCGGATCCGTTCCCAGCGGGTGACCACTCCTCGTCCCGGCAGAAACTCTTCCACCTTGCGTTCAGATGTCAGATGCTTGGCCAGCGATAAGTGCTCGTGCGAGGGAGCCTGGAAGAGCGTCATCGCACCGGGCTGATCGAGGGGTGTTTCCAGTCGTTGATGCACCCAGCTTTTCCAGTGGTCGGCGTTGACTTCGGCCAATGTGATGTGCTGCTCCTGCAGATAATTGAGCGAGTAACCTTCGCCGATTCTCCGATGACGCGTATGGTGATTGACGGGCTTGTCCTGCTGCTGGCGTCCGACCTGTAATACGCTGCGACCTACGGCGGGGAGGCAGCCCTGACTCACGCGACAGAATTTGTAAACCAGTTCGGTCATGTACCCGGCATCAATCCAGGCCTGATTGGGGATGAATGGATTCGCTTCAACTCCTCCCCGTTCTACACCCCGAACGAACCACAATGCGCGCGTATATCCATAAGTCGTTAACTGGCATGGAATTGCAATAGTTCGAGTCCATAATGGTGACCCCGTCACCTATTGACACTCTT
>DEML01000110.1:0-17766 GCA_002359185.1 Planctomycetaceae bacterium UBA2671 | reverse complement strand
CCTATGGTTAACAGAAATCAAGCAAAGGGTGTATATGGAGAGATTTTGGCCGATTTTTGAGCGCGCTCAGAGTAATTTCGGGCTGCAAAACGTGCTTCAGAACATTTCGATGGGATTCAGCACAACAAAGGAGTATTCTAAAAAACACTCCGCACTTCACAGCGGGGTGCAAAAATTATGTTCGGTCATTTATTGACACTCTTACAAACCTGAATCCCTATGGTTAACCTTGCTGCTGTCTTGCGAGGCAAAGAATGTGATGGCATTGGCAATGTCTTGTATTACACCAAGTCAACCGAGTGGGATACGTTTAATAATCCTCTCTGCGACTTAAAAGTGATAATGAAATTGACAAAATGCGGACATCAACACATAGCATCAGCGTATGAGGCGGATTCAGCTGTTCCTCGAAAATTCTAGGTATAATGCGAACCATAATCGACCCAGAATATCCTGAACACTGTCCTCAATATCAGGCTCGTCTGTAAATTACATGTCTGGCCATTCTTCCGGAAAACTTCCGACAACATGCTTTTTTGGAGGATCTGTCAAATAGATTTTGAGGTTTAAGCCTTTTCCATTTTTCTCAAATTTCCAGTGTCGCGGTAAAGTTTTCTTTCCATCAAGTAACTTTTTGAATTCGTCAATAATTGCCAGCAATTCATCAATAGCTTCATCAGGGTATTGGAATTCCAAACACCCCTTTTGCGAAGAATTTGGCAACCATTCGAAATAATCATCTTCTTCCAGTTGGAAAAATTTAAATGCTTCATGATTGAGTTCACATACCGCAAGCAGATGCATTCGGAAGCGATTGAAGCGTAATGGCTCCTTGACATAGGTTGTCGCATTCACTTCTTTAAGTTTCTTCCATTTCTCCTCAGGGGTTCCCTCAAAATTGTGTTCATTTTTCGCAAACAGATCTTGAGCATTTATGTTGAAAGACTCTTCGGTGTCCATAACGAGCATCAAATCGAGCAGCGACATAAACAAATGATATACAGCACGTAAAAAGGCGACATCGCCTCGGTCGAACTGGACTTTAATATCAGGATTATCCTTCAGATCTTTAGGAGATACTCCTAGTAAATTATCAATCTCAGTAATTTCTATTTCGGCTTTCCCATTGCCGTCCAGATCGAAACGAATTTTATTCAGATGGAGTATGAGTTGAACATTGTCATCGGTAATTTCTGCAAGTGTCGCTTCAACACTTTCTAAATCGTTGTAAAAATCATCGAGCAATCTGCGGTAGGCAGTGTAGGTAATCACTGCAGGATCAGGATTCTGAGGAATAGATATTCTTAAGAACGGTACGTGTTTTTTATTATTCCTTAATGAGATAAAGTCTGTACTAGTCGTTCGACACCTCTAGCTAGTTTAAGAACTGCGAGACCAAAACGAACTTGATCGTTATCAGCCTTATCTGCCAAATTTGCTTCGAGAACAAGTTCGCCGTTGGAGAAATTACCCGAATGCAGATACTTCTCAACGAGTGGCGATTCCGCGGCCAGCATTGAAGAACTGAGAATTAAAGAAATCAAGAGTGCAGGCAACCAGTTCATCATTCTCTCCTGTCAGATTTGCGATTAACATTCAAATTTTTGAGTTTACATTACTTTGGCATTTCTAATAAAAAAATTCCGGCCAGTTGGAAAGGTCAGGCAGTGCTTGACGCAATGTGCCCCGACAGACGTTGTCTGTTGGAACATGAAAAACATCAGGGGCTTCACACTCGATATTAAACCTCGTTTGAAAACTTTTAAATCCTCGAATCTGAATATCTTTGTCGAAGGAGCAGTCCAGACCTATGAACACGAATGCATGGATCAGTTTATTGTGATCAGTACGAAGCAACTCAATGTGATTGGTCGAGAATTTCAGACGTAGTATAACTACGAGCGGCCTTACTCTTCTGTGAATCATCTGCCACCGGGGGATCAGACGATGCCGATTCTACCAATCTCCAAGTCGACCAGAGATGTCGTTTGCACAACACGGCTGGGCGGATTGTTCAGGAACTACACGCGTCGCGCTGCATAAACTTTTGATGAAATCGTGAACTCGCTCGCCCCGTGCTGTTATCTTCGAATTACTTAACAGGATATTTTAAAATGCAATTGCCAGGATGTTTAGCCGGACTGATGAGTAGTTGATCAGTTTGAATTTTTCAGATAACATCAGAAAGTCACTTATAGGTTCACGTCCCGTATGCAATTGATGTCTCTCCTCGGAGTACGTGCGAACCGATTCACTCCGACGGGAATTCCCAATGCTGTCTCCGACCATACGCTTTATGCCATTCCTTATATTGCTGCTGGCTTTCGGTTTTTTCGTTACCAACATATTTGGAGAGGAAACCTCTGTAGCAAAATCAAACCAGACGGATTCTCAGGAGGAGCAATCGGGTGAGGTCGACAAGATCCTTGAAGGGCATTCTTTTCATGGGGACGTATTTAACGAGGGGCCTCGCCAGCAGGCCTACATTATGGGCGGAACGGGACCAGTCCGATTTCCCGTTACTACGAAAGATCCGCTCGTTCAACGTTTCTTTGATCAGGGCCTCGGCCAGTTATATGGATTCTGGTTTCTCGAAGCCGAAAGGTCCTTCCGACATGCTGCATCTCTCGATACCGATTGCGCGATGACGTATTGGGGAGCAGCGATGGCGAATCGAAAGAATGCCGAGCGAGCGAAAGGTTTTATCGAAGAAGCGATCAAGCGAAAGGACAAGGCCAGTGAACGCGAGGTGATGTACATCAACGCGCTGGATGCCTACCTCAAAGCAGACAGCAAGGAAAAAGAAAAGCGAAACGATACCTACACAAAGGCACTTGAGGATATTCTCCTGAAGCATCCCGATGACCTGGAAGCGAAGGCAATACTGGCGTTGCATCTTTGGGAGTCAAAATCCTCAAGCACAAGCTATATTGCAGCCGAGGCTCTTTTGCGGGAGATTTTCGAAGTCGAGCCGATGCACTCAGCTCATCACTTCCGTATCCATCTATGGGACAAACGACACCCGGAGATGGCTCTGAGTTCTGCGGCATTGTGTGGACAGACTTCGCCCAGCATCGCTCATATGTGGCACATGCCGGGGCACATCTACTCCAGTCTGCATCGATACGAAGATGCAGTATGGCAACAGGAAGCTTCAGCTCGAGTCGATCATGCTCATATGATGCGAGATCGCGTGATGCCGGATGAAATTCACAATTTCGCTCACAATAACGAATGGCTTATCCGCAATCTGATTCATATCGGTCGCGTTCACGATGCCATCGATCTGGCAAAAAATATGATCGAGCTACCTCGTCATCCACGCTACAACACACTTACCAAAAAAGGCAGCACAAATTACGGACGGCAGAGACTGTTTCAAGTCCTTCGTACTTACGAGTTGTGGGATGAAATGATCGCACTGGCAAACACAACCTCTCTTGAGCCGACCGATAACGAGGATGAGCAGATTAAACGTCTACGATATCTGGGCCTGGCCTACTTTCAGACTGGTGACATGAAGAGTGCTCATGCTCAACTCGCAGACTTGGAGCGCCGAAAGCAAACGCTAATAACTCAATTGACAACCAAAGAAGAAGAGCAAAAAGTCCAATCAGAATCAGCAGATGATGAGGCAGAAACGAAAGAAACTGGTGAAGATGAAGCTAAAAAGTCGGATTCCAAATCTCTAGATGAAATTAAAGCCAAGATTAAAAAACTGGACGCGACAATCAAGGTACTTAGGGGGCACGAGGAAGTAGCTAACAACAATTATCAATCTGGATATGAACTTTTGAAAGATGCTGACGAAGTTGATGCTGTCTATCTGGCGAAAGTTCAATGGCTGGCTGGTGACCAGGAGGCTGCACTCAATGCTATGAGAAAAAATATCAATTCTCACAAAAATGAAGTGCATCCACTGGCTAATCTTGTTGAGACATTGTGGCTATCCGATAAGAAAGAGGAGTCTCGAAAAACGTTCGAAGAATTGCGTCAACGTTCAGCCCAGATCGATTTGGATGTTCCCGTTTTCGCTCGCCTGGATCCAATTGCCAAGGAATTCGGCTACGACAGTGATTGGCGAATTGAGTTACGGCCTGCTAACGATGTCGGAGAACGTCCAGTTCTCAATTCTCTTGGACCATTTCGCTGGCATCCTTCCACTGCTCCCAGTTGGGTGCTGGTAGACCCAGAAGGAATTCCTCGTTCATCTGCCGAGTTTGAGGGCCAACCTCACGTTGTCATCTTTTACTTGGGAATTGGGTGCCTGCATTGTGCCGAGCAGCTGCAGACCTTCGCACCAAAAGCGAAAGAGTTCGAAGAGGCGGGGCTCTCGATGATTGCCATCAGTACCGACAGCTTTCAGATGCTTAAGCAATCAATCGACAACTACAACGACCAGGGACTTCCGATTCCGGTTGTTTCAGATGAATCCCTAAATGTCTTTAAGGCGTTTCGTGTCTACGACGATTTCGAGAATCAGCCGCTCCACGGAACCTTTCTCATTGATGGTAATGGTATGGTCCGTTGGCAAGATATCGGCTATGAACCGTTCATGGATGCAACATTCTTACTGAAGGAAGCGAAAAGGCTATTATCGCAGGAAAATACGCTGGAAAGGAATACAGCTCATCGCTCCCAACCGCAAACCCCGAAATAAATTTCGTGCCCGCCAACTCAACTCCCGCGAAAAATAATATTACAAACTCAGATATCAGGTGGAACGCTGCTTTGCCTCGAGACAAACTATCGTAGTCTCAACGCCCGCTGGGAAAAGCCTGGTACCTCTTCCAAGGCTTCTGGCAACTCGTCTACATGTTCACTTTTCTTAGACGGTTTTCAAAATGACTCTAGGAAGTTCTCGGATAGAATATTTGACATCCACCCTACAATCTCGGATCAACAGGTTCGCTTTCCAGAGCCAGCACTCCAAAGACACACTCGTGGACTCGGCGCAGTGGTTCCTTTCGAACGAAGCGTTCCAGTGATTCGATGCCGAGTGCGAATTCCCGAAGTGCGAGGGAACGTTTACGGCCCAGATTCCGATTTCTCAATCGAGGTAGATTTTCAGTGGAATCGTAATCTGGGCTGTAGATGATTCGAAGATACTCCTTGCCTCGACATTTCACTGCCGGTTGAACAAGTCCTTGCTTGCCTCGATTGATCCAGTCCATTGGTTTTACAACCATTCCTTCGCCGCCATTGGCAGTTAAGTACGACCACCACTCGGTAGCGGCAGCGGTTGAATCGGAATCGGTGAGGTCAACGACCGTGAAATTTGTCGCCAGCAATACTTGCTCGTCCTCACGACAGAACTTTGAAATCGTTCGCATGTGCCATTCGTGATTCTGGTCACAATGAACCTTTCCTTCTGTGGCGAGAATGTGAAAGGGTGCGAGTTTGAAATCATTGATCGAGTCGACAGGCCAGCAATATTGACGATAGGCAGTTACGAATCGCTCAACTGCGGCCAGCTTGATGTTAAATCGCTCCCGCAAACCAGCAAGGTTTTCCTGCTCGTCGTTGGCCAGTCTCGATTCCGCCATCGCAATTGCGGAGTTGACTTTTGGTAGAGCCGAACTTCCTGCCGCACCCACGGCTGCATATTGTGAACGTAACAACTCTTGAGCCTTTGCCGACCACGGCATCAGTTCGCAATCGAGGCAGACCCAACGGGTGTTGAACTCATCCCAGAAACCAGACTGACTTAACGCATTTCTGAGATGGTCAATCAGTTCGGTTTCAAGAGTGTTGTCATTAAAGAATTTCCGTCCGGTTCGTGTGTAGACGATGCCGGTACCTTCTTCCTGAATCCCAAATCGTTCACGAGCAGCTTCGGCATCTCGACAGACGACAACAATGGCTCTTGATCCCATATGTTTTTCTTCACAGATGACATGCGAGACTCCCTGATCGAGGAAATAGCGAAAAGCTTCGGCTGGATGTTCAAGTAATCCTTCCTCATTGGATGTTTCACATGGCGACATGGTTGGTGGCAAGTAGATCAGCCATTTTGGGTTTGCAGCAAAGCGACTCATTACTTCCAATGCAGCTGTCGCGTTTTCCTCTCGGATTGTCACATTATGTTGCAACCGAGTTGATATAATTCGTTTTCCTATGACATCCTCGGCATTGAGGGTGTCATCAATTTCCTGCTGACCAGAACGGGAAGTTGCATCGACTTTCTCCAGAAATGGTCGTGCGGGTTCGCAGTAAGTCGCTCTGGCGGGGACAGAAACAAATTCCCGCTCAGGATATCGCATTGCGGTCAGCTTACCGCCAAACACACAGCCAGTATCAATGCAGACCGTATTGTTGAGCCACTCTGGATCAGGGACAGGCGTATGACCATACACAACCGCCGCCGTCCCTCGATATTCGGCAGCCCAATTGTATCGGACGGGTAACCCGAACTCGTCGGTTTCTCCAGTCGTTTCACCATACAGTGCGAATTCACGAACCTTCCCCGAACCTCGCCCCTGCATTTCTTCTTTCATGCCAGCATGAGCAACTGTGAGCTTTCCGTCATCAAGGACATAATGACTGACGAGACCATCCAGAAAGGCTGCGAGTTCTTTGCAGAATGTTTCACGGATAGCATCGTCCAATGCCTCGATTTCGTTCACCGTTTCCACCAAACCATGCGCTAGTTTTGGATTCTTACCATTGAGTTTGCGAAGCAGTTTCATATCGTGATTGCCGGGGACGCAGATGCCGCTGCCATGTTCGACCATGTTGCGAACAAGTCGAGTGACATCGAGAATGCGGGGGCCACGGTCGACCAGATCACCAACAAAAACCGCTTTTCGGCCTTCTGGGTGTTCGTAAACGATATTTCCCCAAACATCGTTCTGGTCTTTTTCAATGGCGATATAACCGAGCTTGTTCAATAACTCTTCGAGTTCATCACAACAGCCGTGGACATCTCCAATGATATCGAACGGACCATGTTCGGCCCGCTTATCATTCCACAATGGGACTCGCTGGATTGTTGCCGTTTCAATCATTTCAGAGGTATCCATCACAAAGACATGACGAAATCCCTCACGCTTCAATCCTTTGAGGGATCGACGCAGTTGAGACTTTTGATTTCTGACCACATGGGGCCCGAAGTCTCGATCTGTTCGTCCCTGATTCCGTTCATGGCAAATCTCCTCTCGAACATTCAGTACGATTGCGACTGGCAGACAGTGATACCTGCGTGCCAGTGCAACCAGTGGTTGACGAGCCTCCTTTTGCACATTCGTTGCATCGACAACCGTGAGATGCCCACGAGACAATCGTTTCCCGACAATGTAATCCAGCAGTTCAAACGCATCTTTCGTAGCCGACTGATCATTCTCGTCATTGCTGACAAGTCCACGACAGTAGTCTGACGAGATGATTTCAGTTGGCAGGAAATGCTTACGTGCAAAGGTACTCTTGCCGGAACCACTGGCTCCAATAAGCACAACGAGGGAGAGTTTGGGAATGGAGATATTCATCTAAGACTTCTCCCCCAACCGAATACGGACCAGCAGATCATTCAATGCCGTCTTTCCAGTAGAAACATCAGGCAAGGTCGATTCTCCATGAGCTGATTCCAGTTCAGCCAGCAGCCGTTTGTACTCTCGCTGATAAAAAACCATGTTGACTGCATCGAGTGTCCCTTTTTCGGTTCCCTCGATTTTGCGTACGATCAGTTCAGGGAGGTAGGATAACTGAAACGTTTCATTCAATCTCACGAGGTTCGCTTCGATCTCGCCGGTTTTCATCAGGTGAATACCCGTCAGCAGAACCCGGTACACATACAGCAGCGGTTTCACCCGTGGCGGTTCCTCTTTCGAGAACAACCGCCATTGGTTCGCAGCGAAGCCGAGGTAATGATGTGCATGGTGACGAGTCAGACAGGCAGGGGCGATCGCTTTGAGTTCTTCATGCTCGGGGGTGGTATGCACCACAAGTGGAGAAAGCAATTGCTCCATCACGTAACCATTCTTCTTCAGCATCAGCCCAAAGAATTTACTGGCATCATGAGTGACCAGATCGATTTCCAAACCGTCATAAATCTCCGACTTTTCGACGGTCTCCTGTCCACTCTTCAATCCGATCATATCTTCAATTGGCAATAGGTGAACGCCTCGCAAGTCGAAGTCTGAATCGGGCGATGGGAATCCGTAGAGGTGTGCTCCACTGATGGTTACGAAAAGCAGAGGGTAGGGGTGCTCGTTGATCTGTTTATGCAGTGTTGGATTGTTGTTCATGAAATCTACTGACTTGAATCGGGATGAAACTCGTGAATCACTTCGATGGTTTCAGTAATATGGGAATTGAATTCATCGAGTTGCTCCGCTGGAATCCAATATTCCAGCGACTCTTTGCCCCCAACCATCTGGACTTCAAACTGACTGATGTAATTCGAATCGATTAGAAACTTTAAGACATATCCAACGTAATCCGAGGCCGGGTCTTTCGTGTTCCATTTCTCAGCGATGTAAATGGCATATTCTTCTGTTAGAACCGGGTAGAAAATGGGTTGCCAAAAGAGTCTCGCTGGAAAACGCTTCCAGCCCGAATCCTTGATTAGGTCCAGTTCCTTCTGTCCGACGGGTCGGTAGAGTTTTGTTGTTTGTTGATTATTCATTTTGTTATCTTATACAACCGATTTTCTCGCCCTCACCAGAAACGCATTCGCTTTCTCGTAATCGGGTCTCTCAGGCAAGGATGTGTTTTCAAAGGCATCCTCAAATTCTTTGTGCAGTGATAATCTCCAGCGTTCCGTCTCCTCCCACTCCATTTCTCCCCGTTTGATTCTGAGTAGTTCGTCTCGGTGCTCAGTGACTTGGACGGGAATGAAACCATTCTTCAAGCCCTCTGTCCCGGAAATGAGCAGACGGATGAGATGCATCACATGTTTCCATTTAACTCGCCCTTGATTACGGATGTCGGCCTGCATCTTTTTGAATTGCGACATGACATAGCCATTGAAAGTTTGATAGATCAGTCGAGAGAGAAATATCTCTCTCATCGCAATCAACTCCTTGGCTAAAGGCGTCGCTTTCTCCACAATGGGAGAATAGAGGCATTCCAGCACATTCGGGTTCGCTTTGAGAGCCAGAACGATGAATTTCTGGATTTCCCAATAGGCTTCCTGCGTTTCGTGACATTCCAGTTGCTCCGGCACTCCGTAAAGCGACCAATGCAACTGAGCGGGTGGGAGGTAAAATCCACGACGATCGACATCCGATTCGCTGTCAGTCAGCCCATAGGCTTGCGAACCAATGATGCACTGGAAAATCACATGATCGAACAGTTCGTGCCGTTCGAAGGAAACAGTATCCCCCTCAATTTCACCAGTTTTAAATTTGGCCAGCGTGGTCAGGTCAGCAGATTTGAAAGCCTCTTCAACTCCATCAGGGAAACGCACCCGATACGAGTGTGCAATGTCGGTGGGGGATTTCACAATGACTCCGACGGACCCTCGGGGATGGAGAGTTCTACCGTTCTGGCCAATGATTTCATTGAGGATGACTACTTGCGTTCCAACAGGGAAGATAAAAGTCGATGTCGTCATAAGTAACTTCGAATTTCCTTGATACGATTGCGGCTATCTCGTGTTTTGAGCACCCAACGACCTAGATCGAGAGTAGATTTTAGGAGAATGCCATCTGGATGAATGCGGCTTGGTGAATGCGATTCATGTTGATTTGTATGGTTTTCGGCTTGATACCTGATTGTCAGCCCTATTCCATCGAGTACGTCTGGTTCATAGTCGTCAGTTAATTTCAACGGATTGACACTTTCCACTTTTTTCCAGAATCGTTTCGCCCTCCATTCAGAAACCAAACATGATTCGGTGAAAGTCTCGATAGTTTCCTCCATATGACGATTCCACCATAAGCTCTTGTTCAACGATGTCAGTCTCAAAGTTGTACCTTCGGACTGTTGAATCACTTCTATGGAGGTTTCAACATGAAATGATGGACAACAGAGTATTTCGAGCATTCGTTCACCCTTGTTGTGCGGATTTGACATCAGGGTTTTTGCTAAGTTCTGTTTATATTCGATTAGGATTTCATAAGGATCAGGCATACTTACACCCTTTTGACTCATTCAAAAACAGCCATCTGTGTTGGCGAGCCCACAATAGGATCATCATCGCCAATCGGCAAAAACCGAACCTGGTAACTATATTCCGAGGCAATCCGATTCGCCCAAGCCTGAAATTCTTCACGAGTCCATTCAAAGCGGTGGTCAGAATGTCGAAACTGACCCGCAGGTAACGATTCCCATTTCACGTTGTACTCGCAATTAGGTGTGGTCAATACAATCGTCTTTGGTTTGGAATATTGAAACAGGACTCTTTCGAAGGCTGCGAGGCGAGTCGGATCGAGATGTTCGATGACCTCCACAACGGCGGCTGCATCAAAGCCTTCAAAGCGTCGATCTCGATACATCAGCGAGCCATGTATCAATTCGACCCGTTCAGCTTGCTTAGGTGGCAGCCGCTCAAGTTTCAATCGCTTCGATGCGATTTCCAGCGAGCGAATCGACACATCCATTCCGACAATCCGTTCAAACTGCCAGTCTGAAAGTAACTTTCTGAGCAGTTTGCCTTCACCACAACCGAGGTCAATAACTTGTCGAGCACCACTCGCCTTCAATACGGCTACAACTGCACCCAGACGCTGATCATTCAGGCTCATCGTTTTTTCGAGCTGTTCCTCGTTTCGATCACCCGAAACGGTTTCAGCAGAGGCTTCTTCGTCACCGACCAACCGAGCCATCGCTTGCCGCACCAGGCTGGGACGATTTTTCAAGTACCTGCGGATCACGAAATCCTTCTCGGGATGATTCTTGAGCCAGTCCTCACTCTTTGAGATCAGTTTTTCAATTTCATCGTCGCTAACAAAATAATGCTTCTGATTATCGAAGACCGGGATGAGAACATACAGATGGGTGAGTAGCTCCGAAAGCTTCTTTGTGCCCTTTATCGTTACGGAACAGTAAGGGCTCTCTCCCCAGTCTTCGAATTCGGTATCGAGTTGATGTGGAATCGATTCGACGGAATACCCTAAAGGCTCAAAAAATCGATTGACCAATCCCTCGGCTCCTCGAACTGGCAAGACATCGATGCGAGCCGTCAACGGAATTTCTGTTTCAACCAACTCTGGACGATCATTGCAAATCCCCGACATGGCGGATCGAAAGACCTTTGAAATCGCCACACTCATGAAAGACGAAGCCACATAAGGTCGGTCATTGACATACTGAGAGAGCAGATGACCATATTCACGAGATCGCCCCTTGGCCATTGCGATTGCATCAATATCCAGCAACAGACAGGCCGAGCAGGTTTCCTCATTGGCCTGCGGATAGAAGACATGAGCCTTTCCAAAACTCAGATTGAATATCTGGTACCGATCTGGATGTTTGTGAAGAAGAAACCCAAGTTCAGTCGCTGGTCGAATATTTGTTGAAATGGTTAATAACATCTGGCAATTCGCTAATTGATCCTCAAATCATGTTTACACGAATTTTGAAACACAAGACAGTCCATGACATTGTACAGTGACTAGTCAGACAAGTCCTCACTCAACTGGTTCGCTGAATTCTCTGCTCATTATGAATCTGCTATCTCTCACTGAATGCGTAAGCTCGCATGCATTTTCAGGCAGCTATCGAAAACACAGAGTCAACAAGAGTTGTATGCTTGAGGAGAAATGGATAGCTGAGTGAGACCGAGGCTACTCAAAGAGATCGGCAGGGAATTTCAGACCTGGTAAAATACCTGCCGCTGGGGGATCAAAGTTCGTCGGTTGAGAAGATACGAGATTTAACTAATTGTGCAGTCTACAGCCATGAATAATCGAAGACATAATTTTACACTCGTCAGGTCACTCAGGAGAGGGTCCATCCAACGCAGGCAGGCGAAAAGGCTGATTGTTTTTATAGAGCTCATGACGGATCAGAAGTTTGGACTTGAAGGGTTCATCAGCCAGGTCGATGGCCTGTTGATTGTTGGAGAAGGCCTGTTCAAAGTCTCCCATTTCTGCATAACCAGCAGCAGTCACTGCCCATACCCGCACTTTTTGTTCTGAAGTAGTACTGTAAGCAATGCTGGCTTTCCCCACGGCATTTTTTCCATCACGAAGTTCTTCGATGGGGGCGGCGGCTTTAATTTCTGCTTGAGCAACGTAAACATCAAAATCGTCAGCGAGACAATATTCGGCTCGATCAAGTAACGTGATAGCTTCTTCGTATCGATGAAGAGCGTGCAGAGCCAGGCCTTGCAGTTTAATAAGTTGGTGCAGATCAGGGTGGTCGACTGCTATCTTTTCCAGTTGATCGTATGCTTCTTGTGCGCGCTCCTGTTTCAGGAGGAATTCGCAGACTTTGAGTTTCGCCAGCACATCGTCGGTTGCTTGTTCAGTTCTGTTAGTCCAAAAAGAGAGCTGTTCTTCAGAAGAAGTCGTAACCGGAGGGGCAGGTTGCAGTGACAAACGTCGAATTCTTACATTAGATAACTCCCATTTCCCATTATGTGTTTTCACATTTATCGCCTTTGCATACCCGCGATGTTCTCCGAAACTGAGAGAGCCTAGAGGAGCAATCGATTTTGTTAAGCGAACGACTCCCGTATGATTTCCGAGTAAAACTTCAAAGCGATCAGGCCAGAATTTCCAATCCAGTTTCCTCAGTCCAGGCTGGGGCACATGCATTCCATCCTGAAACGTCCCACTCAAGTCAGGAGCGGTCACCACTGCATATTCCAGATATTTCCAGAATGGAGTATCCACTTGAGTGCCATCCATAAGATGAGTCCTTAGCCACCTTTCAGGTTTCAAACCGACAAAGACATCGTCTGGAGAGTTCTTTTTCTGAGTTCCTTTTGCAGTCGAGTCAGTATCACGATTGGGGTTTTCCCAATGGACACCTGCCAAAGTCAGATGAGGTCTGTAATCTCCATGGCCCATTTCGGCTTGAATTTCGAATGGTGGGTCATAATGAACCAGAGGCCAGGCCGAAATCTGTTGTGTACCCCCATTGATTCGACAGAGTATAATCGAATCCCCATTGTCACTCCATTCAATCTTATCAGCTCGCAGTTCCCAGCCATGCCTGTTTCTGTCAAATGATAGTTCGACCCAATTACCTTTGAGATAGTCTGAGAGTTGACTCAACATCACCTTGGTATGATCAAAATAAGGCTGGGCGTATTCATCCACTGCTGCCGCTTGTAGTTCCACCCATTCCTGTTGCAAATCTTCGATTTCAGAAAGATTCGTATCAGCCGACCAGCGCTGTCTTAATTTACGATCAAAATCGAGAACTACGGACCGTTGCTTTCCTTGTGCAGCCAGAAACAATTTCAAAAGATGTCGTCCCGGACGATTGTTGTTTTGCAGAGATTCAAAATTGAGTTGATCTCCCGCACGACGATACTCGGCAAGGGCATCGTTCGGTCGATCAAAATGTTCAAACAGTTGGGCTAAGCGTGTATTGCAATCAGGAGAATCTCCATAAAGCTTCTCTCCAGGATGCCACGCTCGATATCGTGCCCTTGCGCGCAGAAAATCGTCCAGAAATTTATCGAAGCCATAGGCTTTGACTTTCTTCCAGTCAGAGTCAAATTCCTGGAAATGGAGATGGTAAATGAGATCAATTCCAACGTAAGGAACGAATGTGTCGAAACGATCTGTTTCCAGACAAGATTGCATATAGGATTGAAATTCCCTGAGAGAACCACCCCAACGTGGCTGAAGAGCGGGGCCAATTCGGAGGTAGGTATCTGGACAATCGAACTGAATTTCGATCACTCTCCGGAACCAGTCCTCCGGTTTGTATTCAGTGTCATAGCCTCCCAGTGAAACGCGAATCATTTCCTGAGCAGGGAAAGGAATATCAGGACGAAGTAGATAGGCATGCTCTAGATGCGACTGGGCATCGATGAGATGTTTTTTGAATTTTTGAAACTGAGAGCGACTTGTTTTATAAGCAAACTCACCTCCCCTTGCACTCCATCCGAGATTTACCTGCTCCCGGCCTAACAACCAATGAACGATAAAGGGATCGACCTGTCCAGAATTGAGGCATCCCGACAGCACGCGACTTTCCAGTGTGCTCCCAAACAACTGCAGTAGACCTTTGAGTTTATGGGCTGCACACTCCAGTTCCACATCCTCTTCACGGACCTCCTCAAGCCATTTAACAATGCAGACGGCCAATGCCTGCATTCGATCTGTCGAGCCCATATGATTCTGGATCGCTTCATAGGCAAACGACCTCAGGTAGACCTGAACAATTCGTGGATAGCTGGAGTTTCGTAATTGCTGAACCGTTTCTGCCCAAATCTTTTCAGCATTTTCAGGATCGCCTTCATCAATATAGAGAGCTTTGGCGGCATACGTTCGAAGCAGTGGGTCTTCCGTTCCTGATTCAAAAACCTTTGCTGCCAGATTCCGGACGTCCTGCTGGGAATAGGAACTCTCTTCATCTGTGCTTGAGATGATGTAAGCCCTCAGAAACTGTTCTCCAGATTCTTTAATCTCAACCGGATCGGTCGTAAGCTTTTGGTAAGCTTCCAGTTCCCGCAAACGGAACTTCTGATAGCGTTTTATAAACTCTTCATAGGTGTTTACATACGGAGGAGGAGGCAGGCTGATCGAATCATTGAGAGATGATCCGGCTTGAGTCATTTTTCTTTGAGAGGCACGCTTGCGACTTCCTTGAGCCACTTCAAGAGCAAGTTCTCGATCGCGTTTTTCGTCCAAATCCACTCGAAAGCCAGGTTCATCGAGCCAGTCGGGGACATCCAGTGGAGTTTTCGCTCGCTCTTCAGCATTGTCGTAATTGGGCGGCTCCGGTTTGTCACGTGCCTGCAAGGCTTCCATCCGAGCCTCGGCTGCTTTGTTGGCAACCTGTTTTTGCTTAATCTGCCGGTAAAGTAATAAACTCAACACCAGCATGATTAAACATAAGGCCCCAATCCGATTCAATGGTGAGGAGAAATGCTTGTTCATAACTGAATTAATTTACTAAAGAATATTTCGACTGAACAGTAAAAACTTTAAATATTATGTTGTTGAAATGAGAGTCTCATTACCAATTGCTCGGTGATCCAGCTTGGCCAGGATGGCTCGTTCTTCCCGATAGCGTTCCAGAGCCGGACTGGAGATCGCCGCATCCAACAGGTCGTCATCTTCTGATAAGCGACGAGCATTGGCAGCCAGAAATTCGTGGAACGATCGGACCGCGCGTGGCAGATTTATGGTCTTCTCACCAAACGGGATGCAATACTTCTCGGCCTGCTCATGAAGCACCTTGGTCTGGCGACCCGACATCTCGCGCCAGTGTTTCTGCGGGATCGATTCATAGTATTGCCAGCGACGTTCTTCCTCCTGTTGTTTCTCGTAACGCTTCAAGGCCGAGCGTTCTTCAGCAGTCACCGATTCGCCAGCCATCACCTTGCGATAGGCCCGCGTGGCGGTCTCTTTTTCGAGTCGTTCGGCGACACCCAGTCGTGGTTTGGCAGTCGCTTTTGTGGTATTATTTTTTGAAGCTCGTGACATGAGTTGAAGTCCACTCCAGTGGTTATCGAAACAGTCGGTAAAAAACGGCTTCAAAGAATCGACGTAAGTTGATTTAAGGCACCCTTAAAATCGGTCCATTTCACTCCCGTTTTGCCCCTCAAAATGGTCCCATATGAGCCCCAATTCACCCGAAATCGCGCTTACCGTCAAAATGGCCCAAAGTAAGCGAAAAATCGAATCCGGTATTTACTAAAACGCTCCGAATACCTATATTTAAAGGACCTGTCAGGTGGCATTCTGAGCCACATCAATTCTTACTTACCGCCGATAAATCACCCATAACGCACAAAAAAGCCGCTGTGGGGAGGACCGCGCGCAAAACACATCACCCGGGAGCACCTAAGCCCTTTCGGGGCAACGAATCGTGGAGCATCCAGTCGCCTGCGCAGCCCCATGGTCCACTGTGGTAGAAATGCACAATCAACCCGAGTGGACCATTATTTGCTAGTTTTATCGTCTTTTTGCGAGCGTAAACTGACTCTAGATAGCGTTTACGTGCCCATTCTCGTGCATGAAAACCTGCTGTAAACCTGTAGATTGTGACAGATGTGAGTGGATGTCGTTGGCACGTCGAGGTAACTCATAGTCGTGGGCGATCAGCGCGAGAGCCCGAACAACACGACACAGGTATGAATGAGAAAGACGAAGCAAATGGCGAACCAGACCAGAAGAATCGGACCAGCGACAAAATCCAGCAAGCGAACCACGCGTAAGAACGCTTTGGGAGGCGAACTGAAAGCGGCGACTAAGAACAAACCAACTAGAAAGGCAAAGGCCAGCGCTGCGAAACCCATCACAGAATCCTCCAAAGTGGAAACGAAGAAAACGACAGAGACCAAGAGAACGACGAAGAAGACTCAGGCAAAACCTTCCGGCAAGCTCAGCCTGCTCGACGCCGCGGTGCAGATTCTCACCAACGCCAGCGAACCGATGACCTGCAAAGCGATCGTAGAACAGGCGGGCGAACAAAAACTCTGGTCGAGCCTCAACGGCAAGACCCCGCACAACACGCTGTACGCGGCCATCCTGCGGGAGATCAAATTGAAGTGGAACGACGCCCGCTTCACGAAGCTCGAACGCGGTCACTTCTCGATCAGCACCACCGGCAAATAGGAGACGATCACGATGCAGACTCCCACGACCCCGGAACAACGAATTGCAGACGCTTTGCGGCTGGTTGCCATGCGACTGGAACGCGTGCTCGAAGAAGGCCGACGTTCGACACGAATTGACGCCAACGACCTGCACGAAACCTTGCTCAGCGTGGCTGACGAGATCGATCCCCCAGTCTCTGAGATTGGACAAGACTTCGAGTAACACGGTTATTCCGTAACCCAACGCCCCACGTACGCCACGCCAAGGCGTTCTCTCGTGGTGGGGATTGTTCGTCGCACTAGCGGGAACAACGCGACACGGGCCAACGTGTGCGATAACACTATTGATATTCATACGGTCGCCCCTTCGGCTGCAGAGATTCTCGTAGCCTTCAACCCCGTAAACTGCTCCCAACGCTGGACGATCGGCCAATACAGGACACGCCTCGTAGATACGTCGGCGACGCAGGACCTGATCTTCATCGTAATAGCGTTAGCCAAGTTCATTGATCCGTGTACCATCACCAAAGTAGTTGTGATAGAACGGTTCCCTCACCAGCGTCTGCACGAATTCCTGAGCGATTCGTAAATCCTGAGCACTTATGCCAACCTCAGGACGCAGGACCGGGAGCGGGTTTTCGTGAATTCCCACAAACAGGCGACGCTCAATCAGTTCTTCCAGACCAGTTCGAGCGACTCGCTGATGGGTGGCCAGAGAAACCGTCGCCTTGCGGGCACGAATGGTTTCTGCCAGGTATCCATTTTTGAGACAATTTTCGTGATGTGAACATTGAATACAGATGGTCTTGCCAATGGGGAATCCCATCTGTTCGGCTTGATCCGCATCTTTATTTCAACAGTTCTGAACTAGTTCTTCTGTCTCCACGGTAGAACGAATCGGATAGACTTCAGCATCAATTCCGGCATCAGTATACCGATCCTGCTCTTCCTGCAGATTCTTGTGGGTGGGATAGATCAATAATCCAATCATAAGAGACCTCCTGTCAGAGCGATTAATTCTTCGATGATGCGTAGATCGACCGTAGATTGACCGGTTCCGGCAAGACCCTTCAGGTGCAGGGCTACGCAGAGTTTGGTAC
>DEML01000024.1:25091-50862 GCA_002359185.1 Planctomycetaceae bacterium UBA2671 | reverse complement strand
ACTACCAGATATTCATGTCTGAGGTTGTAGCGACTTTCATGACATCCGTTGCCATCAGAGAGTTGAAAAAGCCTGCCGACCTAAAAGCTTCGACCATTTCATACGTAATGAGCACATCCAATGACGCTGGTCACCTGGATTATTCCGGCAGAACGCAGTGAAATTCATTTCTGAACGACTCAAACGCTTCACCCCAGCTCATATTCGGATAGAGAGACTCGAATCAAATCCTGACCTCAGCGAGAAAGAACGGCCAGTCGACTTCGCACGAGCAGTTCTTTTTTAATCATGCGAATATTTGTCTGAAGTCTTAGAGAGAAAGCAAACCAATCCGTCCACTTCAATCGCCCGATCTGTATCTCGCTACTTGTAATGACACAGGAAGAAGCGGAATGTTGCTGGAATTGGTTATTGGTTTAGTTCATTCGTACGTTGAATTTACGTGATCAATAGCCGGCAGAATATTAAAGCGACTCAGATCAATGAGATTCTAAGCCGCTGTTTGCTGACTTGGTCGATGATATCGTTTTCATCTAAACAAATTGCGTCTGTCAGTTACCGAGGGGTACATACGAAAATCCATCCGCCTGGAGATTGACCAGAGAAGTTAATGCCGACACGGCTACGTCCACAAAGACAACAACCTCGTCCTGCTTAGCGTTTTTTCCGATCAACGACTGGCCGCATACGAAAATTTCGACGCCCGCCTCGTGGAGTTGATGCAGGCAATCGAGATTCGGATTGCCCTTTGTCTCAAATCGTTTGCTGTAAATATCGGAGTTCAAAATGGTCAAAGTGGCCTCGCCATGCAACACAATTGCAATCTCGACCTGAGCCGGTTTCTTTCCTGCACCCTGATAAATATTGACAAAGCGCGCGACTTTCTCGATAGCCGGATTCAATTTGTCCGGCGTGCCACCTTTGGTCACATCGACTAATATCTTACTGCCATCTCGAGGCTGTTGCGCGGCATTGGGGAGTTGAACGACTTTGCCGTACTCGGCAATCGCGGGGTAAGAGTACTCCGGATCGCCGCTCTCTGCTGTCTCTGGAACAGAATGGTTTTTCATCGCTTCTGCAAATCCCCGTTCAACAAATCCAGAGACTGCTTTCGCATGGGCCTGAATTAACCTGACTACATACGGATCGTCGGAAGTCTCAATGACTTTAACTCCCTTTTCTGTGTCCTTATGAACGATTTTGATCTTATCCGTGTGTTTGAACAGTTCCGCGAACAATGGGTCTCGCATGCGGATTGGCTGCCTGTTCTCCACGCGATAGGCCATCCACTCAACATGATCTTTAATCTTTTCGGCGACTTCGGGCACATCCGACTCCGTCAGCGTCTCCACGCCATCTGGTAATTCTTTGACTGTGCGGACGATTTTGTCATGGTTCTGGAGCAGGTACTGAAAGACTTTGTGATCGACCTCGTGGCGTCCATCCGATTGGTGCATTCCGCGTCCATGCCCATAGCCCGGTTGCTTCTTTTTCGCTTGACTCCCTGGATCATCCTGTGACCATGCGGGATTGCTCAGGAACAGGAAAATAAGAGAAGTTACCTGGAAGATTTTGGAAGTATTCATTGAGTTTCCCTTTAATCGGTTGCATTGTTGTCATGAGCCGAATAATTCGACCACAATTGATATCCACCACTGATATTTGCGGCCTCAAAGCCAAGCTGATCTAAAATTCGAGTGGCATAGTAACCTCGTTGACCGACCTTGCAGTAAGTTGCAATTTTTCTGTCATGAGGCAGTTCTGAGACTCGTTCGCGTAACGTCTCGATTGGGATATTCTTCGCTCCTGGGATATGCCCCGCAGCAAATTCTGCTGCAGTGCGAACGTCGAGCAACAGGAGACTTTCGGCTGAGTAAGAACTGAGAGTATCGACTTGAATAATTGGTTGATCTCCCCGGAGAACACCTGAAGCGACAAAGTCCAACATATTAATGGGATCTTTGGCATGGCCATATTGGGGTGCATAGCAAAGTTCAACTTCTTCCAAATCATAAACCGTCATGCCAGCCTGAATCGCGATTGCGAGCACGTCGATGCGCTTGTCAACTCCAGTTGTGCCGACACCCTGAGCACCGAGAATAATTCCCGTCTTAGGATCGAAGAGTAACTTCAACATCATCTGTTGTGCATCAGGAAAATATCCTGCGTGATCGGAAGGATGAATATAGATTTTTTCATAAGCCAATTGATTACGCTTCAGTGATTTTTCGCTCAATCCTGTCATGGCAGCGGTCATTCCAAAAATGCCGACCACTGCCGTTCCTTGTGTGCCTCGATAGGTCGAATCTCTCCCAAAAAGATGGTCTGCTGCGATACGTCCCTGACGATTTGCCGGACCGGCAAGCGGAATCTGAATGGGTCTGTTTGAAACAAAACAACTGGTCTGAACAACATCACCGACAGCGTAAACATTCTCATCATTCGTTTGCATGTGTTTGTTTGTAATAATTCCCCCTCGTTCACCGCACTCGATTCCGGCATCTTGTGCCAAACGACTTTCCGGGCGAACTCCGATACTCACAATTGCGAAATCCACATCCAGAGTTCCACCAGATTTCAGACGGATCGTCAGGCCACTGTCTGTTTCGTCAAACGCTTCGACCGAGTTTCCCAAATGGACGACAACCCCCTGTTTTCTCAGGTGCGAATCGATCGTACCGATCATTTCTCGATCCCAGGGAGGAAGTATTTGATCTGACAATTCCACAATGGTGACGTGAATGCCGCGACGAACCAGATTCTCCGCAACTTCGATTCCAATGAACCCGGCTCCAACGATGACTGCTCGACGGGCGCCAGAGGTTGCATAGGCATGCATCCGGTCGGCATCATCCAGATCTCGGAGTTCCAGGATCCGAGAGCCATCGATACCGGGAACGGGCGGTCGGAAAGGTGAAGCTCCAGTAGCGATGATCAGTTTGTCATAAGACTCCTCATAGGACTCGCCAGTATCCAGATTCTGAACACGAACCGTTTGTTCGATCCGATTGATCGACATCACTTCGCTACGGATGCGAACGTCGAGGCGATGTCGTACGCGAAGCATTTCGATCGGTGCAACCAGGAGTTTATCACGTGATTTGATCTCTCCACCGACGTAATAGGGAAGACCACAGTTCGCAAACGAAGGATATCGCCCCCGCTCCAGGATAATAATCTCCGCATCCTCGCTGAGTCGTCGTGCACGCGCCGCAGCCGATGCTCCCCCAGCAACTCCACCGATGATCACGATTTTCATATTTAGCACCTGATGTATTGAAACACGGAATTCAACTCAGACCGTTAAGAAATTTATTAGACCATTTTCAAATGGTCTCTGCAGTCGCTTGGACCCCAAATAAACTGAAAACGCTGTGTTTGCTCCTGCCGAACGCTGCAGGTAATTATTGAATATGTGCTAGACTCGACCACGAAGCATACCGTGCCAATACAGGGCTGGCAGGCCAAACTTTTTTAGTAGGAACATACTGAAACGTTCTCTGGCCTGGTCGAATGGAAACGTCTCGGCGGGTTGGCCGCTGTAGTCAAACTCGGCCAGTACTAGACTATCGTAGCCTGTCACAACAGGGCATGACGTGTAGCCATCGTAACTCGCTCGGCAGGGTTCCTGTTTCATTACCGCAAGTAAGTTTTCGACCAGAACAGGGGCCTGCTTGCGAATCGCTGCTCCTGTCTTGGATGTCGGCAAACTCGAAGCGTCGCCGAGGGCAAATACATTGGCGAAACGCGTGTGTTGCAGTGAATGCTTATCAACCTCGACCCAGCCACCCTCGCCAGCAAGTTCACTTTGGGAAATAAAGTCCGGTGCGCTCATTGGCGGCGTTACGTGAATCATGTCGTACTTGATAACGATTTCCTCATCGGTATCCATGTGCCGATAGATCGCTTCTTTGGAGGCCGCACGAACTTCAACAAGATTGTGGCGAAATCGGGGTTCAACTCCTTTACGCGACGCGACTTTCTCAAGCACATCGCGGTATTTATCGACTGCAAACAGACGTGGGCCGGCTAGTGTAAAAATGACTTCGATATTATTGCGGACACCGGATCGTCGGAAATGATCTTCGGCCAGATAACAGATCTTCTGGGGAGCACCACCGCATTTCACCGCCCCGGCCGGTTGCGTGAATAAGGCGACGCCTTGCTTCAGTTCACTGATAAACTTCCATGTGCTGGCGACCGTATCAATCGAGTAATTACTGCAGACGCCATCTTTTCCGACTGATTCTTTCAGGCCTTTGACCTGATCCCAATTGACCTGGATTCCCGGAGCCACGATGAGATAATCGTAACCGATTGTCTCGCACCCACGTGTGGAAAGGCTGTTGGCATCAGGTGAGAAAGAATCGACACGATCCTGAATCCACTTCACGCCGTAAGGAATCAGCTCTTCTTCGTCACGACCCGATTCTTCTGGCTTAAACATTCCTCCACCAACCAAAGTCCAAAGTGGTTGGTAATAATGTTTCTCAGAAGGTTCAATGATGACAATATCGAGCGAGGGGTCTGCGTTTCTCAGTCGAGCGGCTACGGTAATCCCTGCAGTCCCTCCGCCAACGATGACGATTTGATGATGATCCATGACACGGGTTCCTTTGAGATTTTACAAATGATAAACAGGAGAATTACTTCTGATCCTGGCTTGACGGGCTATGCTTTTCTGCAAGGACTCCTCCATAACATTTCGCAAACTGCAAGCCGAAGGAGAGTGCACGCTGAGTGTCTGGATCCCGCATCGCTGTCAACAGTCCGAATAAACCAACTCGTTTCGGAAGTGGATGCTCACAAGTTCCGCTCCGGCAACTGGCAAGTGCCGAACCTGCCATACCAACCGATTCAATCGAATGTTCGTTCATGACATCAGACTTAACCAGATAGCCAATGCGATCGAGTTCCTCCCGTCGAATTTGTCCGCCTAAGTACAAGACAGCATACAATCCCTGACGAACACTCTTTTCCAGATCAATGCCATCGGCCTTCAAGTCTCTCGCCCATTCGTCAAAGACATCCACTGCTGTTGCAAACAAATTAGGAAATTCATCCAGCAAGGCGGTTCCGGCTTCCAGATTCGGCAAGCGGGAAATCAATCGCTCAATCGCCTGCAGATTCGCGGGCTCAGTGATCTGCACAAACAACTTCAGCAATTGACTCGCCCGATCTTCCACATCGATCCCGTCCAATGAGGCTTTATGGCAAACGGCATCGAAGAAATCTGTGGCGATCGCAACCAGATTGGGCAGGTCGCCCGCTAGCTGGAGTATCTGATCGAGCGATTCAGCTCGATCCAGCAGGCGATGCAAGGCTTCCGTCGTATGAGGATCGCTCAGCCGATCGGCAAGCGAAGGTCTTTCGTGTGTCGTTTCCATGGAAACCTCATTGGTGAAGAGTGAATGAAAAGAGTGTCGAGCCAGTTCAGTGCGTTACTCGTCGATTATGCCTTTGTGCTGGGCAAACCCTCTGCTTTCCATGCCGTGTAACCACCTGTCAGATTCACGACATTCTTGAAACCAGCAGCCTGCAAAACGCTTGCGGCAATCGCCGAGCGAGCACCGCTACGGCAATGCACGACGATTTTTTCGTCATGGGGAAGATCTTCTAAATGATTCGGTAATCGACCAAGAAAACGATGTTCGGCTTGTTCGATATGCCCTTCGTTCCATTCATCGTTCGAACGGACATCGATCAACTTCACTTCGCCCGACTGGATTGCAGACGACAACTCTGCAGGTGTTCCAGATGCATAGTCTTCATTCGCCTTTCCAGATGATCTGACTTCCGACGCATCGAAACCACCCACAATTTCTTCCACACCAATTTTATGCAGAACGCGTGCAGCCTCTTCGAGTTCTCGCGGTTCACAGATCAGATAAGTCGGCTTGTCGTAGTCCACGAGCCATCCTGCCTGAGTTGCCAGCATTCCGATCGGAATGTTGAGTGTCCCTGCAATGTGGCCTTTGGCAAACTGCGGAGATGGTGTCAGGTCGATCACCGTTCCGGAAGTCAAAGCCTCATTCAGTCTGGACAGATCCAGCATTTCATGATGGTGGCCTTCGCCTAGAATAGCTGGGCCGACTTTGTTGACCCGTTTCATCACCGCGAAATACTTCGGTGCTTCTGGTTGATCAGCCAGGATGTACTTCACAAATTTTTCTTCATCCGTGAATTGCAGTGCAGGATTGAAAAGTTTTTCATAACCAACTGTCGACGAAGGAATTGCACCAAGCCCTTTTCCACAGGCACTTCCGGCACCGTGTGCAGGCCAGACCTGCAGATAGTCGGGCAGTGATTTAAATCGTTCAGCGGATTTGAACAGGTCGCGAGCACCCGGCTCGGCTGTATCCATCAGACCAGCAGCTTCTTCCAGCAAATCCGGGCGTCCGATCGAACCGACAAACACGAAGTCGCCAGTGAAAATTCCCATCGGCTTATCGGCCCCTCCTCCCTGATCGGTCAGCATGAAGGAAATACTTTCCGGCGTGTGCCCCGGAGTGTGCAGGACATCGAATCTGATGTTTCCAATCATGAAATGATCACCGTCGTGCATCAGCGCGTGGTCATAGTCATCCAGATAAAGGTATTTCCACTCTGCCGGGCCTTCATCGGAAACATACAGTTTCGCTCCGACACGATCTGCTAATTCCCGGGCACCTGAAACATAGTCAGCATGAATATGCGTCTCGGCAACTGCGGTGATTTTCATGCCTTCCCGATCTGCTATTTCAAGATACTGTTCAATGTCGCGACCAGGATCGACAATGACGGCAGTTTTGGCGCGTTGGCAACCAACCAGGTAAGAGGCGTGAGCAAGTTTTTCATCATAGAAATATTTGAGTAACATGAGTCGATCTCCTTAAAAGTATGAACTGGACCTACACAACAACGGATTTAAAAATCACGAAAGCGGCGACAGCGACAACCGCAATTGAGAACGTCTTCTGAAGAGTGGAAGCATTTAATCGAGCAGCGACGATACCCCCTAGCCACATGCCAATACCCCCACCGGCCAGAAACAGTAATGTTGTGTTTACCGGCAAGAGGTTTCCATTCACCATGTGCGAAGCGACCCCGCTGATACTGATCAGCACGATCACAAATAACGAGGTTCCAACCGCTCGATGAATTTCCATACCACTCAGCAAAACCAGAGCCGGCACGATGATAAAACCACCGCCAACACCGAACATCCCGGAGAGCACGCCAGTCATCAGCCCCACTAACACCAGCAGTCGAGCACATTTGGAAGTCAATCGTAGCCTGCCGTCTTCATCGCGCTGGCAGGCACTACGGTCGGCATTATTATTCGATTCCGAATTGCAAACTCCGCTGGCAATGCTCGGATTCTTACTTTTGCCCCACATCCGATAAGCCACAACCAGCATTAGCATGGCGAACATGACCAGCAATACATGCTCGGGAATGAGCTTCGAGAGGTACGAGCCGATAGGTGCACCGATCATGCCAGCAACGGCAAACAAGAAGCCTGTTGGCAATTCCACTTCGCCGCGTATTAGTCGGACTGTAGCACCAAACATAGCAATGCCGCCAACAGATGCTAACGAAATCCCAACGGCTTCCCGCGGCGCAATGGATAATCCGTAGACAAGCAGCGGAACAGCAAAAACCCCACCGCCACCTCCCGTAAGGCCTAATGCAAAACCGACGACACCGCCGAAAAGGATCGCTAGACCGAACATGTCTCACCATCCTTGCCTGGATTCCAAACGAAGCTCCCAGTCATCAAGTCGACCTTCCATAAATTCGGTGAGCAATTCGAACTCACCGTATGTATCCAAAATTAACTCAATCAGATTCGCCAATAACACGTCTATGTGTCTATATCTGTATATGTCACAAGACATCGATATAACATTTTAAAAAAAGGTCTTTGACCGTCACCGATTCAACGATATTTTGCCCCACAAGGTAAAAAACGCCCCTCAATACAGGACATTAACTTCTCCAGATGTGTCTCGGCTACACAGTAATAAACACGTCGCCCTTCCCGCTCACTCATCAGAAAACCACATCGCTGGAGCAACCGCAGATGTTCTGAACCGACATTGTCCTGAATACCACAATCGGCAGCCAATTCGCCAACTGTATAGCGACCATGCAACAACATCTGAATGATGCGCAGTCGGACGGGATGCGCCAGCGTTTTCAAACATTCCGCAGCTTCTGCAAAGTCCTCCACTGTGCCCGGAGGCTTTGAAGGTTCAATATTTTTCGTTTTCGCAACCATGGTCCTCTCCAGATAATCTACACTCAATAGTATCGTAACCTTACGATATGTCAATAGTACAGATTGTTTATTTCCTTGCTTTATAAAACAGACAACTTTTGACCACACCGATTGAGCCACATTCCACTCGCAAATGTGAGTTACAAATCCCATTGAGTACCGAGGTAACTCATGGGCGTTTATGCAGCCAGGGCAATAGTTATTAAAGTAATGCCCGAGATGAGAAGATTTTAGAATCCAGATAATTCATTCTTTGTGATGATGATTCTGCTTAGAGCATTTCTAAATGCAGTGTGCCTTCGCATGTGCGAATATTGCCCTGATACACTCTGTTTGCTCAGGCAGATCGCGGAAATTTGATTTTGGAAATGCTCTAGATGGGCAGCAAACAGCAAACTCTGGAAACCCGCTTTCGAGTGGATCATGTGGCATTAACCATGGCTGAGCATTTTCGTGACGACGGGCATCGCGATGAGCTGGGACTCTATGGGGAGCAAAAATAAATCTGGTGACTCTTCCAGCAGATCTGGGATTAACTCATGGTTGGCGTTTGCAAAACTTCAGTCATTACATTGGCTTTCGGAAGACCAGAAAGTAGTTTTCCTGAAACCCTTTCACCTTCTTCTCAGAGACAAATTCGAAACCCGCCTGTTCAATTTCCTGGCGGACTGTCATTTTATTAGCACGGACATGTTCGAGCAGCCACTCGCGGCTCACTCCGGGAATTTTTTCGAAGTCGACAACAACAAATCGCCCACCCGACTTGAGTGCAGACAAAATAGTAGCGAGAGTTGATTGAGGGTACTCGAAATGATGATAGACATCGCAGGTGAAAACGAGATCAAGCAACTCAGGAGGCAAGCTGATCGCATCTTCATCACATAGCACAGGAGTCACGTTATCCTGATTATGACGACGCGCCACTTCACGGAGATGCTCCACGAATGGTACGGCAATTTCTACGGCAAATACCCAGCCTTCGGTGCCGACTTGATCTGCCATTAAAGTTGTATACAATCCTGTTCCCGCACCAACATCGGCTACCCGCATACCCGGTTGGAGTTCCAGTGCAGCCAGCACCTCATTACGAGCCGTGAAAACCTCCCGACTTTCTACCTCGAATCGTTCAACCCATTCCTCAACCTTCAAATTTGGATTGAGAAAATTCTCGTTAATTCCCGGCTTCACACTCTTTATGGGCAGTGACTTCGCATCCGTCGGTTGTTCTTGCCCGACGGAAATCTCCGCCTCAGATAATAAACAGAACGCGACAATACCAAACAGTAACCAGCGGGCAAAACCAAACCTTTCCCATGCACTCATCGAATACTCTCCCTATCAGCTTGCAGTAATTCTCATCTCAATCCAATGAAGGTATGACATCTCTTCAATTCAGATCACCTGCATCATATCTCACACATGTTGTGTTACAATTAAATTTAGAACTGAAGTTTTGCAAAACTTCAGTTTGAATTCGAATTGGAATGAAAAATCACAGGACTGAAATCCGGGACAGATTCCCTGAACACTACACATGATTGAGTGACCAGTCACGATCAAATTAATAAACTCTCGGAATGTCGGGAACTCAGATAGAAACTATCAACGCAGTATGGTCTTTGTGGGCTAGTGTTGAAAAGCCGGTTTTCTCTGATTGCAACAAAGACAAACAGCTTGAAGGGTTTGACACTCACGTAGACCTTCACAATTGGGTGAGGGCATGTGCACAAAACAAACGGGAACTATGGCTTGCAGACTTTCCTGAAACAGAAAGAAAAACACATTGTGTAAATGCGTATGACGGCTTAGTCGAATAGAGCAGGGTGGCTTGGTGCAATCACTACTCCATCAATTTGTTCTGGGACGTGCCACCCAGGTAGGTCAGGAACAAAGAATCGATCGACTAGCAGGCTTTCAGTGGAATTTTTTCGGGTAATCTGACAGGATGACAGAAGATCACTGATACTTTCTGTCACTACATCTGCGAATGTAATTTTTATGCTGGCCAAGTTACTCAGTTTTACGCTCTATGGAATCGATGCCAAACCGGTTGAGGTGGAAGTCGATATCTCGCCGGGCGCCTTGCCGAAGACGATTCTTGTCGGTCTGGCTGAGGCCGCGGTAAAGGAAAGTACACATCGCATCGAGAGGGCGATGGTCAACAGCGGGTATGTTCGCTGTATTGATCGAATCGTCATCAATCTCTCCCCGGCTGACCTCCCCAAAGAAGCCGCCTCGCTCGATTTGCCGATCGCGTTGGGAATTCTTGCAGCCAGCGGGCAATTGGATCAGGAACGATTTTCGAAATATGCCGCGGTCGGAGAACTGGCTCTTGATGGCACGTTACGCTCTGCCCGAGGCACACTTTCGATGGCAATGGAAGCCCGGCAACAGAAGATGCAGGGGCTATTGATTCCCGCAGAGAATGTCCGTGAGGCGAGCGTCGTTGAGGGGATTGATGTCATACCAATTCAATCGCTTACCGAAGCGGTCGGCTTTCTGAATGGAGCACTACCGATCGAGCCGGAACCGTTTCGCTGGGAACAGGCGGTGGATGAATATGGCCGTTATCAAGTCGATTTTTCCGATGTGAAGGGACAGGAATTTGCAAAGCGTGCTTTGACGGTCGCAGCCGGAGGTAATCATCACCTCTTGATGCTAGGGCCGCCTGGAAGTGGAAAGACATTACTCGCGTCGCGCATTGCAACGATTCTGCCTCCGCTTTCACAGGATGAAAGTCTGGAAACGACGCGAATTCACTCCGCGACCGGATTGATGGCTCATGGGGAATCCTTGGTTCTCAAACGACCGTTTCGGGAGCCACATCACACCGTAAGTGAAGCCGGATTAGTGGGAGGCGGAAGTATTCCGAAGCCGGGTGAGATCTCGCTCGCCCATAACGGTTGCCTCTTCTTAGACGAACTTCCCGAATTCAACAAGCGAACACTCGAAGTTCTGCGGCAGCCGTTGGAAAGCCAGAACGTCACCATCACCCGCGCAGTCGGCAGCACGACTTTTCCGGCGGATTTCATGTTGATCGCCGCAATGAATCCGAGTCCGAGTGGGTATGGACCAGACTCTGGACACCGCGTCAATGCTCTGCAGATGGAGCGATATCTTTCCAAAGTGAGCGGTCCCTTACTGGATCGAATCGATATCCACATCGAAGTCCCGGCTGTGCCGTTCCGGGAACTGGCAGATAAACAGGAGGGGACGAACTCCGCTCAGATGAAAGAGCAGGTGCTGCAGGCACGGGAAATTCAGGAACGCCGCTTCGCCGGAGCCCCCAATCGAATCAATGGCCGGATGTCGGCTCGTCAAATCCGGCAGCATTGTCGGCTTACTAATGAGGCTGAATATTTTCTCAAAGCCGCCATGGAAGAAATGGGCCTCTCGGCACGTGCACACGATCGTATCCTGAGAGTCAGCCGCACAATTGCCGATCTGGATGCCAGCGAGTTGATTGATGAAACGCATTTGAGTGAAGCGGTGAATTATCGGAGTCTGGATCGAAAATACTGGTCGTGATTGAAAGTGATTTTCAATCACAAGATAGTTAACATCCACAAATGAGGGATTGCCTCATAATCAACCCCCATTATGATTCAGAATATCCATCCCTGCTGATTCTGAAAGAATATCCACTGGTGACAACAGTTCGTTTTTTAAATGATCCATGGCAAATCCACGATTCTTTGGCTTGCTTGCGTGGCCACAAAGCGAAGGTGTGTAAATTTTCTGATTACAGTAAGTCTGGACAGGTCGGAAGTCCCGTGGAGTCAACGCGATGAATTTCTGGATGAAATTGTTTGACACCTCTGATTTTCCAGCCCGCTGGAATTGCGGCAACTGGACTGCGGGGCATGGCTGGTTGCATATCCTTTCGGATCTTGCGATCTGGTCGGCTTATTTTGCCATTCCCTGTGTCCTGATCTACTTCAGTCTGCAGAAGAAAGATTTGCCTTTCCGGAAGATCTTTCTGCTGTTTGGTGCTTTCATATTACTTTGCGGGACCACGCATTTGATGGAAGCGATCATCTTCTGGTGGCCTGCATATCGTCTGGCCGGACTCATCAAGTTTGCGACGGCTACGGTTTCCTGGCTGACCGTGCTTGCGCTATTGCCACTAGTTCCGCGAGTTCTCTCGATGAAATCTCCAGAAGAGCTTGAGCAGGAAATCACAGCCAGAAAAGCAGCCGAGCTTGAACTGAAACATGCCAATGAAAGCCTGGAACAACGAGTCGCAGAAAGAACCGCAGAACTGGCCCGAGTGAATGAATCTCTGTGGGAAGAACGGGAATGGTTTCGGACGACTTTGACCAGTATTGGAGATGCCGTCATTACGACTGATACCGCAGGTCGTGTGACGATTATGAATCAGGTATCCGAATCTCTGACAGGATGGAGTTTCGAAGAGGCCAAGGGGCAACCGCTTTCAAATGTATTCAATATCATCAATCAACAAACTCGCGAACCTGTCGAGAACCCGGCGTTACGGGCGTTAAACGAAGGAGCAATCATCGGGCTGGCGAATCATACGATTCTAATTTCAAAAGAAGGACAAGAATATTTCATTGATGACAGTGCCGCCCCCATTAAAAATGATTCCGGAGCAATCGTAGGAGCTGTTTTAATCTTCAGAGATATCAGTGAAAAATATCGTGCCGAAATGAAACTGCGGGAAAGTGAAGCCAAGTTCACGCAACTGGCCGATGCAATTCCTCAACTGGCATGGATGGCTGATCCCGATGGGAATATCTACTGGTATAACAGTCGATGGTATGAGTATACGGGCACAACTCTGGAGCAGATGCAAGGTTGGGGCTGGCAAAGTGTGCATGATCCGGCAACACTGGATTCCGTGATCGAAAAGTGGAAGTCTTCCTTGCAGTCTGGGAAATCCTTCAGCATGGTTTTTCCGCTTCGAGGAGCGGATGGAGAATTGCGTCCATTTTTAACAATGAGTGTTCCATTTCGGGATGAGGAAGGAAACATCATTCGCTGGTTTGGAACCAATACAGACATCAGCAAAATTCGGCAGATAGAAGAGGAACTGCAGGAAGCCCGATCCCGGATGGAATCGACGCTGGCGGCTGCCGAGATTGGAACCTGGGAATACGATCCCACCAACAACGTCGTTCGAGCCGATGCAAATTTAATCAAGATGTTCGATGTCGATGCCGAGGCAGAAACTGCTCTTCCAATTGAAATCTTCCTCAAAAATATCCATCCGGATGATCAACAACGCGTTTCTGTAGCCATCGAGAAAGCACTTACTGAAAATGAAAGTTACGAAGCGGAATATCAAGTTTTGAATAAGGGATCAGAACTTCGCTGGGTCATCGCGCGCGGACGGGTGGAACGAAATCCTGAAACTCAGGTGGCTCGGTTGCCGGGGGTGGTGGTCGACATTACCCAGCAAAAAATAGCTGAGCAGGCGTTAATCAAAAGTGAAGAACAGCTCAAGTTAGTCCTCGATTCTGCAGAACTCGGCTCCTGGCATCTCAACCCGGAAACGAAGGAATTGCAAACCGATGAACGTTTTCGAGAGATCTTCGGTGTGACATCGAAAACGATGACCTATCAGCAAGCAATCGATATTATTCCTCCTGAAGACCGGGAAAGAGTTCTCGCAGCTGTTGAAATATCGATGAATCCTGAGAATCCAGTCCCTTATTCTGTGGAACATCGGGTGATCCGTCCCGATGGAGAAACTCGTTGGGTGTTTGTGAAAGGACGCGTGAATATTGAAGAAACGGGTGACCAGAAAAGCCTCGCGAGCTTTGATGGGACCGTCATGGACATAACCGAGCAGTGGCAAGTGCGTGAAGAACTGAGACTGACAGCCGAGAAACTCTCGGAAGCCGACCGTCGCAAAGATGAATTTCTGGCGACTCTGGCTCATGAATTGCGAAATCCATTAGCTCCGATTCGCACAGGCCTCGAAGCCATCAAATTTGCGATGGACGACCCGGAAATGAGGGAACGTATTCGGGGAACGATGGTGCGACAAACAGAGCAAATGGTTCACTTGATCGATGATCTGCTGGACGTTTCCCGCATCACGCAGGGAAAACTCCATTTGCGGCTCGCGCAAGTCAGTCTGAAAGATGTGATCGAGAGTGCCGTCGAGGCGACTCAACCGTTTATCGAAGAATCTCATCATCACTTGTCAATTACTCTGCCCGAAGAACCTGTTGTCCTGAATGCAGATCCTACGAGACTCGCTCAAGTCTTCTCGAATCTGTTACACAATGCATCAAAATACACACGTGAAAACGGTCATATCTGGCTGAATGCAAAAACAGAAGATCAACAGATTATCATTTCCGTCAAAGATGACGGGATCGGAATCCCGGCTGAAATGAAGGAATTGATCTTCGAAATGTTCGGACAGATCGAACCTTCCTTTGAAGGAGGCTACACCGGTCTGGGAATCGGACTGACGCTCGTTAAATCGATTGTCGACATGCACGGCGGAACCATTCAGGTCCATAGTGAAGGAGAGAACAAGGGGAGTGAATTTACCATCGAGTTGCCGTTCCTGATTCACGAAACCGAGCAGGCTTTGCAACAGGACGAAGTGCAGAGTGTCAAAACGCTACCCAAGTCAACAACCTTGCGCATACTCGTTGTTGATGATAATCAGGCAGCCGCGACAATGCTCAAACTGATTTTGGAAATGTTCGGCTATGAAATCCAGGTGGCTCACGATGGACTCGAAGCGCTGAGTGAATCCGAAGTGTTTTTACCCGATGTCATCCTGATGGATCTGGGAATGCCCAACATGGATGGCTACACCGCTGCCAGACACATCCGCGAACAACCCTGGGGAGCAAAACTGCTCTTGGTCGCTTTATCCGGCTGGGGACAATCCGATGATAAAGATCGCACCCGCGAAGCCGGCTTCGATCACCACCTTGTCAAACCTGTTGAGCCTGCTGTGCTGAAAGAGTTGCTGGAAAGCTATCAGCCAGATCGATGAGAATGTAAATACCAATCATATTTTGACTGTTAAACTCAGGGGGCAAGCGACTCACAAAAATCCTGAAAATCACTTAATAGATGTAGAAATTCCGTATGAGTTTCATGATCAATCACTGCGGGTTTCTGAGAGTTGATTAGGAATTGGTAACGACAACTTGTAGCCCTGCAACGATCATCCCAGATCCAGACAAAGCCGTGCCGGGTCCGGTATTCAGCCCATTTTAATTTCAAGCTTAATGGTTCGCATTCGCTATTGTGGCAGTAACTTAATAACGCATCGACCTCATCTCGATTAATCAGACATTGACTGATCAGATTTGAATAAGCGTCATGAAATGATACTTTCAAAGAGACCGTTGTCAGTGTCTTCTTTTTCAATCCAAAATGTGTGACGAACGGCTTGAAGACAATCAGCTCCCGAATGATTGTTTTGAGGCGACCAAGTTCTTCAAATTCAAACTGCAGCCGGACTCCGGGTGCAATTTCTCTGGGAGATTCGGAATGCTCATCGTCCTTTTCTGACATCTTTTCTCCACAATGCCTCACATGACAATATCCTCTCGATTCACTTCCAACTTATGATTAATCATTGTACCAGAATTTGATCCATTGAGAATCTGCATCTGTGAAAATCGATCCATCCCCGCGAAGATCTGCTATTGATTGCGAGAATGCCAATGCTGCAGAATTGAGAAATCTTCAAGATTCCCCTTCTTCAAATTGACTTATATTGATTCGACAGGTACGATAAATTCTATTATCTCGTCATTTAGCAATCGCTAGACGAATATCTAATCAAATTTTCAGGGAGAATTCTCATGGTTTCAAAACATCGCGGCAGGGCTGGATTTACATTGATAGAGCTACTGGTTGTCATCGCAATTATTGCTATCCTCGTTGCTTTGCTTCTTCCCGCTGTGCAACAGGCAAGAGAAGCAGCGCGACGATCCGCTTGTAAGAATAATTTGAAGCAATGGGGACTGGCATTTCATAATTATCACGATACCCATACCGTTTTACCAATGGGGGTTTCACGACTCAACGGCTGGGGCGTCTCTTTCTATGCCGGGTTATTACCATTCGTGGAGCAAGGGGCTCTCTATGACCAACTCACTTTTGATGGAGCACCGGGTTATGTTGGTTCTGGTACAGGCAATACAATTAATGGACCTGCGATTAGCGGAAACAGTATTTCCGTCATGCATTGCCCATCGGAACCTCTTGACAAGCTCGTAAACGCCGCGAATGGACATATGCTCGACTCCCCTTCCTACGTTGGAATTTCAGGTGGAGTCGATGAAGACCGGACTTCTTCGACAACTCCAACGGTCGATACTGATAATTTCTCTGAATTAAGACAGGTCAATGGGGCCAGTTGCTGTACTGCAGAACCATCATCCATGACTGGATATCATTCCTCCGGTGGTATGCTGATTTCCAATGAGTCGATTAACTTTGCCAAGGCGAGTGATGGAACATCTAATACAATCATTATGGGAGAGACATCAGACTGGGCATACGATGCGTTGGGAAATAAGGTTGATATTCGCGGTGGATCACCTCATGGTTGGTTGATGGGAACCGATGGCGGTGGACGTACAACGGGTTGGAATGGACCTACGAATCGAAAATTTAATTTGACTTCAGTTCGCTATCCTCCTGGCACAAAGAATCCAACACTTCCTGGTGTAGGCAGAAATCATGGCCCCAATAATCCATTGCTTTCTCCTCACAAAGGTGGAGTTCAGTGCGTCTTTGTCGACGGCCACGTTGGTTTCATCAGCGACAATATCAATCTTCCGAGCTTGAAACTTCTCTGTACAAGAGATGATGGTAAAGTTGTTGGAGAGTTCTAAGCTCAAGCCACTGATTCATTCTTTATAGTCCTTATCACCTTCCTCGTTGATTTGAAACAACGGGAAGGTTTTATTTTAAACTGGCAGGAGTAAAAGGCGTGCAACGAAGTACTTGGCAGGTAACAACTCTCACCATCATGACAGCAATCTTTCCCATAGTGCTTGCAGGATGCGGAGGTAGTGACGACAGCTATCAAGGTCCAACCGGTACGGTTTCCGGGATAGTCAAGTTGGATGGTTCTCCGCTGACAGAGAAAGCTAATATTACGTTTCTTTCATCAGAAGGATTTGTCGCAACCGGTCAAACGGACTCGTCAGGTAATTTTACACTGACCAGCAAAGGTTCCCAGCAAATACCGGTCGGTAAGTATAATGTAGCCGTCGCTCCTGCTGCACCCGCAGGAGCTAGTGATGATCCGAGCAAATACATGGACGCAGATGGAAACACAATTGAACAAGAAGTGATAAAGACAAAGATCCCTGCTTCTGCAAGCAATCCGGGAGCTAGCGGAATTACAAAAGAAGTCACCGAGGGAGAACAAAAAATCGAGATTGAACTCAAGAGCTGATTTCTGCTCTTATTCTCTTTGATGTTTCACTCAAGCTCCATTTTCATCCCCTTGAAAATGGAGTTTTTTTCTGTAATCCTGGTATACTTTGCCTAGCGCGGAATAATTGAGTAGTGACGAAATCAAACCTCCTGAATTATAGACTCTCTCATATGGCAACCGGTTGTTCGTATCCAAAAAGTTCGATTTCCGGCTGACAGCGCTCGGAGATATGGTTCAGCATTTGAGGAGTCATCAGCTCTCCTGCCGATTTGCGATGAGACTGTGAGGCACCTTTCGCATTGGGGAGCCAGCCATCGTAAGGGAGGCCGATTTTCTGGCAGATGCTTGCCAGATCGCTTTGCAGATTTTCAAAGCGGCCGTAGAGATCGCACACGGGCTGATCCTGAATCGTATACAGGAAGTAATTTGGCGAGTACAGATTCAACTCGACGAATTGTTCGAGTGTGACCTGACCATAATCTTCAGGCTTTGTCTTTTGCATGAAGTGATATTCCGAGATCACCCGATCCCACGGATTACGCTCGAAACAGAACTTGGTGTAAGTCTGCCAGATCTTTTCACCGACACTTGCTCGAATGTCCTGAGCAGCGCAGTGATTATAAAATCGACGATCAATCGTCAGTTTATTGAGCATCGTCTCCATCCCCTCAGTGGTCATTTCGGAATCATCCGGAAGAGTGTGAGCGGGATACATATAATTCCGCGGCGTGATTCCCAGGCCCGCTCGAATCAGTTCATCCTCAGGAGTGATCGGAGTAATCACATCCATCGGTCCGAGGTATCGCGACAAGGCAATCTCGATACTTGTTCCCGCGGTCTTGCGAGTTTTGATAAAGATGAACTGATAATCGTGACTGATCAGCATCAGAAATCCTCCCTGATTGCAAGTCTCTGCGGACAGTCATTGGAGTATTATTGGAAGCGTAAACGAAATCCTGAGATCGAACAAGGAATTTCGTATGCCCAGCGCATCAGGAATTTGTCAAATTGACCCCATTCGCCGATTGGATTCGCAGTTCCTTTGCTATCGAGTTATTCTTAGTGTCGCTCAATCATTGCTCAATCTTACTCTCTCAGGAAACGATTTGATGATTTTACGCGGCCTCATTTTGACCAGTCTTACTTTGACAGGAATTCTTACTCAGGCGATTGCTCAAACGTCTGCTCCTTCTTCACATTTTGTATTCGATGATCATTTCGAGGGAGACATCATTATCAACGAAGTGCGAGTGCCGAAATCGGGCGAAGCTCTTCACACGTATTATGAAGTTCTCGGCTGGAGAGGATTGGGGGGTGGATATGCCGGCATTCAAGCCCATCCGAAAGCTCATAATTTTATTTTTTCAATCTGGGATCATCAAGAACATACTGCTCCCATCCGAGCGGTTTATCGAGGTCCCGGAACGTTAACAGAACCATTTGGAGGAGAGGGAACAGGACTGAAATCCTGGAATTTCGAACTCGGCTGGAAGACCGAGAACTGGTACACGCTTGTCGCACGTAACTGGCCTGTTGACGATCACACTTATTATGGTTTCTGGGTTCAGGCAGGAGATACCAAAGTCTGGACGCATCTGGTGACGATGGATGTCGCAGCTGCCAATGCCGTTTTTCAGGGAGGGACTGACGCCTTTATTGAAGACTGGTTGAATACCGGGATTCATCCCAGAACAACGAATCTGCGAAATGGCTGGAAACGAAAAGTTGACGGCGAATGGTATCCGTTTGCAAGCGGCCGATATTCCGTGAATAGCTGGGATCTGGATCCCGGAAAGCGATCGTATGATTTCCGAACGAACTGGGATGGCGGTGTCGATCAGGATCGAACGGGTTCGTTCTATTACATGATTAGCGGGGGAGCAGAGACGAAACCAACATCAGAGAATCCTTCCGTTCATTCCATTCCACGAACTGAAAAAACACCCTCATTCCCTAAAACTGTCATCAGCAGTTTATCAACGAAAATGATCGATAAAACGTTAGTAGCAGTCGATTGGGAAATCGATTCCACAACAACACCACAGTTTGCCTATGAATTAAAAATGATTCCCGTGGAGTCAGGTCAATCCACAGTTGAGGTCCAGAATCAATTCGAACGAATTCCTCAGGCCAGATCAGCAACACTCAACGTTGCAGATCTCAAATCAGGAGAGTATGACTTACACCTGCAATGCACTGATATTCTGGGACGGAAATCAGAAATCAAATCCGTTCGAGTTCATCTCCAGTAATGCCTTCAATGATTCATCTCGGCGGTTGAGTTACGCTTCGCTAACCTGTCGATTACCCACAACTCACTTCCCTTCTCCTTGGGGAGAAGGTGGCCGAAGGCCGGATGAGGGGATCCCTTCGACGTTCTTTCTGCATTCAACACCGATTTCCCTTCACCCCAGGCACTGCCTGACCTGCACCTTCTCGGTATGATGTTTTCACAATGAGATCTCAAACGGTGTTGGGTTACGCTTCGCTAACCCAACCTACATTGCTATTGTAAATTCTCATTCTGATTACAAAACTTTGTACACACCGATGAACGTCAAATAATATACGATTTTGATTCAGACACCTGAGGGGCACCATGTGGAAGGAACTGATCGAGGCGATTACCGAGCAACTGAATGATCATTGGATCAAGCTGGTGACTGCAGCCGGGTTCATGATTGTTGGCTGGTATTTTGGACGTCGACGCGAACGGAGAAACTGGACGAAACGGGAGTTTCTTGATCGTCTCAACATCTCTCTGACTTACATCGAAGCGGGGACTCTGCGAATCCGGACGCTCATTGAAAAAGATGGAGAGGAAATCTTTCTCAATAAACATGCAGCCGCCACGATCCGGAAGTTTGCTGATAAAACGGTCCCGACAAAACCGATCATTCCCATCCCCGAAAACGACAGCTGGTTTTTTCTCAATGGAGTCCTCAACGAGATCTCAGAAAAATACTCAGCTGGTCTGATCGCCGCAGAAGCGGGGCTGCCGGTTGAGAAGCAGCAGTTTCTAATCTGTTTAACCAATGAAGCTGACGGGGCTGTCAGAACGAGAAAAATTCGGGCGATGGTTGTGCGGAAAAGCCTGCTGTTGAATCTGCCTGAAGATATGCCGAAGCTGGAAAACCCGTGGCATCGGACCCGCTGGGAAACTCTCAAATGTATGGCGGAAGCCTATGAGAAATCTCCGTTTCAATTTGCTGAAGTCGAAGTCATGATTCCGAAATAGGGCTCTTACCAGTCGAACCGATTCAATTCGACTTGGCCAGATGTGCCTGCCAGTCGATGTGGGTGGCATCCGCCCAAAGGCGTTCGAGGTCATACAGTTCGCGGTTTTCCGGATCGAAGGCATGCAGCACGATGTCGCCGTAGTCCTGCAGGATCCAGTTATTTCCGGCGTAACCTTCCAGGCTGATCCGATCAGCTCCCGACTTTTCGAGCAGGGTATCGGCTTCTTCGACGATGGCGTGCAACTGCCGACGGCTGTTTCCGGTCGCGATTACAAAGTAATCGAATTCCGGAGTCAGTTTTGTGAGATCGAGAACAACGATATCACTACCTTTAAGCTCGTCGGCAATTTTTGCGCATTGGCAAGCCAGATCAAGCGATTTAGCCAGCTGTTCCGGGCTGCGCTCGAAAATGGTTGTCGCTTCGGATTGATCAATCACAGTCTCAGATTGTTCGTGCAAATCAGAAATCGGTCGTTACTCCGCAATGGATAAAATAGAGAACCAACATCAGGTCGATTCGTAGATACTATTGACATTCTACCCTGAATTCTCGGAAAAATATATAGAACAGATGTCAATTGTTAGTATTGTATTCGAGCAGTTCCATTTCACCTTGTTCGGTTATGAAATTGAAGGACAGTGTTCTCGAGAATCGGTTCGCAGTCACATGGCATTATCGCTGCAGACGACTGCGGCGGTCGACCCATTCATCATCCAGCTCGAGCAAATTCTTTTCGAGAAAGATTTCAATATGGGGCTCGATTTTGAGACCCTTGCCGAACAAGGCCATGCCTCTGAGGTTGTAGGGATAGGATTCGTAAAAGACACGATCGTTATCAGCGGGATTCCGCCCGGCAATTTGATTGTAGAGTCGCTGAGTCTCACCCTTGTCGAGAGTGTCTTCAGCACCGACACAGAACAGGAAGGCAATCGGGAGGCCACCGTTTCTCATTAAACGCAGAGGAGCAACCGTTGTTAAACCGCGAACTGAGTTCATCGGAGAAATTAAGACCATCGCGCGGATATCCTGACCTCGCGGAGTTCGCATCTGGGGAGTCGGTGCATCGTCGTACGGTTTTTGCTGCCAGTCGACCATTGCAAAGTTCAAAGCAATAATTGATGAAAATTCGGGAGCAATAATCCCTGTTTTCCGCATGTTGAGATTTTGTTCCTGATGTTCTGAAAAGATGAAATCTTTAATCGCATCCATATCGTAAGCAACCATTTTTTTATAATCGTCTGGTTTCACATCGCCGACATCCGACGGATTCCCGGAGTCGTTATCGAGCTTGCTTTCACCATGCTTACGCAGGTCCGCAGCGATGACGGCATAGCCTTTCGTCCACAACTGATTGGCGAATCCCGCCGTCCAGACGCGGCGATCTCCCCGTTGATCATGCAGCAGAATAACGACAGGAGTGTCCCGATTCCCTGCATGCTTGTAATAGGTGATGTGGATCGGCCAGCGATCTTTAGTCGTTAAGGTATGTGTTTCGATATGTTCATCCTGCGCCTGCAATGCGGACGACGAAACCAGCAGAAACATCAATAAGAGGCCAGTACGAGTAATGACTTGAGCAGGAAGCAGTTTCATGGCAGACCTCATTACGAAATACCCTTGATCGGGATGAAGAATTGTCCTTGCGAATGGAGGATCAGAGAAAAACCCTGAAAGCCTGTATTCCAGTCTACGTGTCGGAACAAGTCAGGTCAAATAGTCAGAGGCGGATCTGCTCATCAGGCGCAAATTCTTATTTGACGACCTGAGTGATTGGAATGTTCTTCCTGGATTCACTGATCGGAAGAAATAGCCCAAGTTAGATCTGAAGTTTTGCAATACGAATATTATTGAAAAAGAACCACGGATGGACCCAGCCGGGCGTAGCCGCAACAAAGCATCAGCAATTGAAGAAAATAACCGCCAAGACGCCAAGCGAAACAAGAAGATTTTTCAAATAATTTTTTTGAACCACGAAGACACGAAGACACAAAGAGATTCAGGAATCATGAAAATCATTAAAAAAACATGCTGATGGATTTGAGGTAATATTGTCACAGAACTCTTCGTGCCTTTGTGCCTTCGTGGTAAAAACAATCTGATCAACAAGGTCCTGTTTATCGATACCCCTGCTTGAGCGAGAAGCAGAAGATAACAAGACTGCAAAAGCATTACCGTTCTGCTTGCTGCCAGTCCTCTTGTGGACTTCGTCCACTCAGAGAACTCTTCGAGATTCTCTGGGCTGCCCGCTTTCACAGGGAATCGATAGCATTATAAACACACTCGCTTGCGCTTCGTGCTTGTATCTCTGTGGACGTAAATAACATTCTGCTCAGCGATAAACCGGAAACTCATCGATCGTTCGTCGATCAGAAGTATCGATGCGCACGTTGGGCAGGATCGCAGATTTTTGGGCTTCCTGCAAAATTTCTGAAGACGGCTCTTCGAAGGAAACGGGTTCAATCGGATCCGGAACGTCACTCGAGTGGAGCGAGAGGCCTTCGAGCTTGATGGTGTCTTCGAACTGACGTCCATCCAGTGTGTTGCAGGTCACAGAAATACGAATCTGTGGTGACAGCAATTTGCGGGTTTCAATCGGTAGCTGCAAAACGTATCCCGAGGTAATCCAACCCGTCGACCAGTTATCTGCCAGGTCTTTTGAAGTGATGTTCAATGTTTCCACAATTTCTTCGCTGGCAGAAATCTCCAGAGTGACATCGAACGGAATTTTCAGTGGTTGCCTGTATTGGTCGAGTGGCGTGAGGACCAGATTCAGAATTTTGTGATCGCCGCTGCTGGCTGGCAGAATTGCGGACTGAAGTTCATCAACCTGGACACCAGCCAGCCGGTAAAGCACCGCTGACTGTTCGGGCTGCAGAACCGGTTTTCCTGATGCGATCAGTTGGGAGCGAAGATCCTGCGATTCCTGACGGGCGATACTCAACTCGTTTTTGGAGCGCTCGAGTTGTTCGGAAAGTTGTGTCATCATCTCCTGCTGGTCGCGCAGTCGCGCCTCCAGCAATTCGGTCTGCTTGCGGGTCGAACACCCGGCAAGCAGACTCAGAATCAAGATTATCCACAACGGTTTCATGAAATCATCCATGATGAATATAAATAGTCCGAAAATTGAGCATCAGCTTCCTGCGATCACTCAATTACTGGCCGATCTGTGGTATCTGCTCAAGGACTTTGTCGACCAGTCCATAATCTCTGGCTTCTTCTGCGGTCATAAAATTATCGCGATCGGTATCTCTTTCGATTTCATCGATCGTTTTACCAGTGTGTTTCTGCATAATTTCATTCATGCGTCTTTTGACTTTGATCACTTCCCGAGCATGAATATCCAATTCGGTAGCAGTACCTTCCATGCCAGCCAGTGGCTGATGGATCATGATCCGACTATTCGGCAAAGCGGCTCGTTTACCGGGAGTACCAGCTGTCAAAAGTACAGCTCCCATACTCGCAGCCTGGCCGAGACAGTAAGTCGCAACATCGCAGCTGATGAACTGCATCGTGTCGTAAATCGCCATCCCTGCGGTGATCGATCCACCAGGCGAATTGATGTAAAGATGCACGTCGGCTTTCGGGTCATCAAACTGCAAAAAAAGCAGTTGAGCGACGATGCTGTTAGCGAGGGTATCGTTAACCTGGGTGCCCAGAAAAACAATGCGGTCTTTCAAAAGGCGACTGTAAATATCCATGGCCCGTTCATCACGACCATTTTTTTCTACAACATAGGGGACGAGAGTTGTCATCGTATTTTATTATCCTGATTAAAGCTGATCGATTCGCAATTGTGAACTCGAGAGGGAGCCAGTTTACTCTTTGCCGGCGTCGGTTTTCTTGATTTTCTCGACGACTTCGTCGACCAACCCATATTCCTTGGCTTCTTTCGAAGTCAGATAGCGATCTCGTTCGGTATCGAAGGCAATCCGATCGATATCCTGCCCGGTATGAGAGGCCAGAATCTCATTCAGCAATTGACGTGTATTAATGATTTCCTTGGCCTGAATTTCAATATCAGAAACCTGTCCGCCCACTTGTCCGAACGGCTGGTGAATCATCATTTTGGAGTGAGGCAGGCAATATCGTTTCCCTTTGGCGCCCCCAGCCATCAATACGGCTCCCCCACTGGCAGCCAGTCCTACACAATAGGTGGCCACATCGCAGTCGAGGAACTGCATTGTATCGTAAATCGCCAGAGTCGCTGTCACTGATCCACCCGGTGAATTAATATACAGGTGGACATCCTGGTGTCGATTTTCTGACTGCAGATACAACAGTTTCATGACAATCAGATTCGCTGAAGCATCATGAATCGGGCCATCCAGGAAGATGATCCGGTTTTCCAGCAGCAAATCCCCAATCGTCATATTACGCTGACGCTGGTATCCGCCGCCCGAATTTTGAATGGTTTCTGATTGATAATCCCTGTAATCAGGGGAATAAGACAACTTCGACATGCAATCTGCTCCTTCGCAGCATGACTCAATTCTGAGTGGGCCAATTATAATCTGGGGAAACTTTATCAAAATCAGCAAAACGAGTCAGCCCGAGTTCTGAATGCCTCATCCAACTGACAACTGATTATCCGATCGCCTCCTGCATCCACTTCATGGGAATAATAGATTATAGGCATCCCGGTCAAGCCTGTTGAGGGGACAGAGAAGAACTCCCGAAAGAATCCCGAGATTTTTAGCCATCGAGGATTGTCCAAAACTCTAACCTCTCCCCTCTATTCTCTTACCTGATCTAATTCAGTAGCACTCAAATTGGTGGATGATTACATTAAGACATCAAAACTGTTTCATTCGAAATTTTCCCGGGTGGCGGGGGCGCTCTCGAAGAGAAGCCCCCGAATCGTTGAACTTCCGGGG
>DEML01000024.1:0-24987 GCA_002359185.1 Planctomycetaceae bacterium UBA2671 | reverse complement strand
ATCGTTGAACTTTCGGGGGCTTCTGCATCCGCAGATCGCCCCCACCATCCATCGGATATTTTATCTACCTTTACTACAAAATCTCTGGAGCAACCGTGAGCATATATCTGGGCATCGACATCGGGACAAGCGGCACAAAAACTCTGGCGATGCGTGAGGATGGCGAGATTCTAGCCACTTCCACATTTGAATATCCTCTCGACAGCCCACGCCCCGGCTGGTCTGAGCAAAACCCGGCTGACTGGTGGGACGCTTCGATCAAAGGTGTCAAAGCGGTTCTCAAAGCGGGGAAAATCAAGCCGGCTGATGTGAAGGGGATTGGCCTGAGTGGTCAGATGCATGGCTCTGTGTTTCTCGATAAGAATCACGAAGTCATTCGCCCTGCTCTGCTCTGGAATGATCAGCGAACCGTGGCCGAATGTGCCGAAATTGAAAAGCGAGCCGGGGGACGCAAAAAACTGATCGGCATGGTCGCGAACCCCGCATTGACTGGATTCACCGCTCCGAAAATCCTCTGGCTCCGAAACAATGAGCCAAAAAATTACGACAAAGTCGTTCAGGTGCTGCTGCCCAAAGATTACGTGCGCTATCAGTTGACGGGAGAATTCGCGACCGAAGTGAGCGATGCTTCGGGAACGCTGCTGCTCGATGTTTCAAAACGTCAGTGGTCTCAACTGCTGTTGACTAAGCTCGAACTTGACAACGCCATTTTGCCGAAAGTTTATGAATCGGAAGATGTGACCGGCACTTTGACCAAAGCAGCCGCCCAGAAATTGGGATTGCTTGAAGGGACTCCTGTCGTTGGTGGAGGAGGCGATCAGGCAGCCGGGGCGATTGGTAACGGGATCGTGAAATCGGGCGTTGTCTCAGCCACCATGGGGACCTCGGGAGTCGTCTTTGCACACAGCGATGCGATGCAGGTCGATCCGGAAGGTCGCGTGCATACGTTCTGCCATGCCGTGCGGAATCAATGGCATGTGATGGGCTGCGTGCTCTCAGCCGGAGGATCGCTGCAGTGGTATCGCAATCATCTGGGGGATGCGGAAGTTCGTCAGGCAAAGAAGGACAAAGTTGATCCTTATCAGCTCATCACTGCTCAGGCGAGCGAAGCCGCAGCCGGATGTGAAGGACTGTTTTTCCTCCCTTATCTGACCGGCGAACGAACTCCCCATGCAGATCCTCACGCCCGTGGCTGCTGGATTGGTTTGAGTCTGCGACACGGACGCAAACATCTCGTCCGCTCTGTAATGGAAGGTGCCACTTATGCAATGCGGGATACGCTCGAAATCATTCAGGAGATGAACATCCCCGTAAAACAGGTCCGCCTCTCCGGCGGCGGAGCCCGCAGCGAATTCTGGCGACAGATGCAAGCCGACATTTACGGCAAAAAAGTCGTCACCATCAACGCCGAAGAAGGCCCCGCTTACGGCGTCGCACTACTGGCCGCAGCCGGAACAGGAGCCTACAAAAATGTCGTCGAAGCCTGCACAAAAACAATTTCCGTCGTCACAGAAACCAAACCAGACAATGCAACAAAGAAAATCTACAACAAATACTATCCGCATTACGGACATCTCTATCAGTCCCTTAAAGGAGATTTCGCCGCGATTGCGAAGACTGTGGAAGAAGTGGGGTAATTTTTCTGTCGTAGGTCAGGCACTGCCTGACGACAAACGAGGTGGCACACACAAATCGTCAGGCAGTGCCTGACCTACAACTTGATACGCATTTAGTTAGGTAATGGGTACCATGCCCACGCTTGTCGTGGGCATGCTGGTTTAGGCATTGATGTCTCTGTCCAGCAACGAACAAAACATGAATCTTACGATTTGATTTTGCACATTACTTACTTTGACAGGTCCAACACGCAGGTTGAATTCACTCACGAATTGCATGCTCAAACAAGTTTGAGCATGGCACCCGACTCAGAACAGGTTTTAGACTTGAGCGAAAAAACTTTACCTTCAACGAGTTTAAACACCTCTGAGGGCATGTGTATATATGGATTGACCAGTACACAATGAAAGTCCCTTATGAATAACTACTCCTTACGATATGCAATGAAAAAATATCCGATACTTTTCGAAAAGTATGGTTACTATCCATCAGATGAAATAACTTACCCAAGACACCATGACTCTAGTGTCGCACTTGAGTCTGAAGACAACAATGTCATGTTCCTGTTCGATTGCAATCGAGGAGATATTTGTTATTACATCGCACCCAAGAGTTGGATCTTAACTTACATGGCAAACATTTCTAGACCCGATGGCAAACATTGGTGTAATTACGATATCATTTCATGTCTCCTAAAAGGAGAAGATTATTCAACCTCATTTTCAATCAGTTCTAGCGTCGAGGTTGTTAAAAATGAATACAATAAGATATCTAGGGACATTATCAATAATCTCGACTCTTTAATATTTTTATTCTCAGAAGAAAAAATAGAGGACACACAAATCAAAATTGCAAAACTTGTAGGGCAACTGTATCGCTCGCATGGAATGTAAGCATTATGAATCACTACTAATTACGTTACACCGAGTGCTATGCCCACCCTGCTGCCATGCTGCATTTGTTTTGCTCACTCCACAACCTTCAGGCAAACAAGTTCTTCCTCATTACGAATCAGAATCATTCCTGCCGACATCGCCGGGGCAGAGAAAGCCGGTTCTTTCAGAATCGGTTCCGTCGGCACTTCAAGAATCTCTAACTCTTCGGGATTGCGTTTCACAACAGCAACTTTCCCCGATTCCCCGATCAGAAAGATCGAGTCTCCAGAAATCAGATGCGTCCCTCGTCCAAGTCCGGAAACCCACTTCCACTGGAGTTGACCGGAGGCGAGGTCGACACAACGAAAGCTTTTATCGGAAAAATGCCAGCCATAAAGTTTGCCATCGAGACAGGTGAGCGGATTGAACTGGCTGACAAGCGTCCGCTTATCTCTTCGAAGTTCCTCAAACTGACCATCCGGCTGAATGCGTAAATAAATAGTTCCGGCTTGATACGCGGTAAATATCACGACATCCCCAAAAACGACTGGCGTTGTTGCGTTGACGAAATCCTCAGCTATCGCCTTGAAAGGGAAATTCCAGTAAACCTCTCCATTTTCAGGATTCAATGCCACCGCTTCCTCTGCCGTCAGTACAAAGCAGAAGCGTTTGTCGTGAATCGTTGCCAGCACCGGTTTGGCGTAGGAGGCTCCGAAATCGGTCGCTGTCCAAAGCACGTCTCCATTCTGTTTATCGATGGAAATAACCCCGGCTTCAGGCTTACCTCCAATATTCAGAATGAGCCGATCTCCATCCAGTGTGGGAGTATGCCCCACAGCAAAGACATTTTCAGGAACCTCATAGTCCTCGGAATAGTTTTTCTCCCAGACCAGCTCCCCACCTGTGAGGGTGAGACATCGCAGAACCCCTTCTGCACTTTGAATGTAAACATAGTTTCCATCCACGAGAGGCGTGCTGTAAGGACCACTGCTGTGGGGCGGGTTCGGGCAAATATATTGAGTCGGATAGCGATATTCCCAGTTGAGGTTGCCTGTTTTCAAATCGTAAGCAACTGCAATTTCCTCATCATCAACCCGATGCAAAACAATCGCCTGTCCTCCTGCAATGATTGGAGAACTGTAGCCGCTGCCAATCTCTTTTCGCCAGGCGATTTCAGGTTGAGCATCTGCCCAACTGATTTTCTGAGCAACTGAATCAGGCTGCGTACTATTACTCAGCGGTCCAAACAACTGGGGCCATTCCTGAATCGTTCCCTGCTGATCCTGCGTTTCAGTTGCCTTGAGTTCGATGGGAGCGAATTCCCGCAGCGAATCTGCCCCTTCCGGAGTCACAATCAACAACGGGGTGAATGCCCCAAACCATAACGCTGCAACTGCACCGCTGGAAACAGCCAGAAAAGTATACAGCATCAGCGAAAATGAGCTGCGGGCTGAGCGATTGTTCATGAAAGATACAATATGACAAAGAAAACATTCGGGCAGAAGAAAGCCATCCTCAGAATTTATTCGATTGCCGTCAACTGGCGACAGAATCTTCTTAAATTCTTCATGACCATGAAAAGTACGATGAAAATATCCGAGCCACAAAAGTTCACGGCAGCAAATTGCGAAATGTTTCAAATTCCACTATCTTCGAGAGAATAAATCGATCCATCGAATACTGATTACTTAGACATTGCTTACTATAAAATAGTGACTCAAAGGTCGGGTTGGCCTCCCAGTCACACCTCAATCACAGAGAATTGCAACACGAAAGTCGCCCGCTGATATGAAGTCGATTAAAAAGCTCCTCGTCGCCAATCGCAGTGAAATCGCTATCCGGATTTTTCGATCCGCCACCGAACTGGGCATCCGAACAGTCGCCATCTATTCCTATGAAGACCGGTACGCACTGCACCGCTTCAAAGCCGATGAAGCCTATCAGATTGGCCGCGAAGGCGAACCGATTCGAACCTATCTGGATATCGACAGCATCATCGAGCAGGCGCTCGAATGCGGAGCCGATGCCATTCATCCCGGCTATGGATTTCTCTCTGAAAATCCCGATTTGGCCAAAGCCTGTGAAAAAGCGGGAATCATTTTCGTTGGTCCATCCATCGATTCTCTTCTGCAACTCGGTGATAAAACAACCGCCCGGCAGTTTGCCGCCAAAGCTGGTGTTCCCGTTCTTTCCGGAAGCGGCGAGGCGATTTCGAGTGCCGAAGAAGGCTTGAGACAGGCAAACGAACAAGGTTTTCCGATCATCCTCAAAGCCGCCAAAGGGGGCGGCGGTCGGGGCATGCGGGTAGTGAAATCAGCCGATGATTTCATCTCGGCATTTGAATCAGCTCAACGGGAATCACTTTCCGCTTTCGGCAGTCCCGATGTCTTTATCGAGAATTTCATCGAACAGGCCCGGCACATCGAAGTCCAGATTCTGGGCGATCAGCACGGCAATCTGACCCACCTCTACGAACGGGATTGCTCAGTTCAGCGTCGGCATCAGAAAGTCGTCGAAATTGCTCCCGCTCCAAATTTGACACCAGAAGCCCGCGAAATGCTGCTCAGTTCCGCCCTGGCGATCGGGAAAGCAGTCGATTATTACGCAGCTGGAACCGTCGAGTTTCTGCTTGATGTGAATACCAATAATGTCTACTTTATTGAAGTCAACCCGCGCATTCAGGTCGAGCATACTGTCACTGAAGAAGTGACCGGATTCGATATCGTCAAAGCTCAAATCCTGGTCTCCTCGGGACATAAACTGACCGATCCGGAAATCGGACTCGATCCGGAAAATCCTCCAAAACCAAACGGATTTGCGATCCAGTGTCGAATTACCACCGAAGATCCCATGAACAGCTTCATGCCCGATTACGGCCGCGTATCTCACTATCGATCCGCCAGTGGGATGGGAATTCGGCTCGACGCGGGAAGTGCGTTTTCGGGAGCAGTGGTCAATCCCTTTTACGATTCCCTCCTCGTTAAGGTGACCGCCCACGGTCGAACCTTCCCGGAAACCGCTCGAAGAATGCTGCGATGTCTGCAGGAATTTCGCATTCGGGGCGTGAAAACAAACATTCCTTTTTTGACAAAAGTTGTCACAAACGAAGTCTTCCTGAAAGGGGAGTGTACCACTCGATTTATCGATAATACTCCCGATCTATTCAATTTGCCGTTGCGGAAAAACCGTGCCACAAAACTGCTCTCTTATATCGGCGAAACAATTGTGAATGGGAATCCGATCGTGAAAGATCGCCCTGTCGCCAAACGACGCAGTGAAGCTCCGGTGCCGAAGTATAATCTGACAATGCCCCGCCCCGCAGGAACTCGGGATAAATTCCTGGAATTGGGAGCGACGGGATTTTCGAAGTGGATCACCAGTCAACAGCAGTTGATGTTTACCGATACGACATTCCGCGATGCCCATCAATCTTTGCACGCGACCCGTTTCCGAACTTACGACCTCTTGAATATTGCCGAGGCCTATTCCTATCTCTGTCCAAATCTGTTTTCACTCGAAATGTGGGGCGGAGCGACGTTCGATACCAGTATGCGATTTCTGCATGAATGTCCCTGGCAGCGGTTGGCGGATATTCGTGAGAAGGTGCCGAATATTCTCACGCAAATGTTGCTGCGAGCCTCGAATGCGGTTGGATATACGAACTATCCCGATAACGTGGTAACCGCTTTCGTCAAAGAAGCTGCCCAGACCGGCATGGATGTTTTCCGCGTGTTCGACGCCCTCAACTGGGTGCCGAACATGAAACTGGCAATGGATGCGGTCATCGAATCCGGCATGATCTGCGAAGCCTCCATCTGTTACACAGGAGACATTTCCGATCCGAAAAAGACGAAATACGATCTCAAGTATTATGTCAATCTCGCCAAACAACTCGAGAACATGGGAGCTCATATCCTGGCGATCAAGGATATGGCCGGACTCTGCAAACCGGATTCTGCCACTCTGCTCGTCAAAACATTGAAGCAGGAAATCGGCATTCCAATTCATTTCCACACGCACGATACCGCTGGAATTCAGGCTGCTTCGATTTTCAATGCAGCCGCTGAACAACTCGATATCGCCGATGCCGCAATGGCTCCCATGTCAGGCGGAACTTCTCAGCCGAACTTGAATACAATTGTTGGAGCGTTGCAGTTCAGCGATCGCAAACCCGATTTGAATAGGGATGCCCTCGACGACATCGCCACTTACTGGCGCGCGGTTCGCGAATATTACGCTCCGTTTGAGTCAGCTGTGCTGCCTTCAACTTCCGATCTGTATCGCCACGAAATGCCTGGCGGACAATACACAAACCTCTTCGCACAGGCTCAGGCGTTGGGACTTTCCGATCGCTGGTCGGATGTCTGTGATATCTATGCGACTGTCAATGAATTGTTTGGCGATATCGTTAAAGTGACGCCAACTTCAAAAGCGGTTGGAGATATGGCCCTCTTCATGGTCGCCAACGATCTGACCGCTGAGGATATCATGGATACCTCACGCGAACTCGCCTTCCCCGCTTCGGTCATCGATTTAATCGGCGGCATGATGGGCCAGCCTCCCGGCGGATTCCCTGAAAAGATCCGGCAGATCGTCCTCAAGGACAAACCCGGTTTAACCGATCGACCGGGAGCCTCCTTACCTCCTGCCAATATGGAGAACGCAAAAGCCGAAGTCAAAAAACTACTGGGACGCGAACCGGAAAATCGCGAAGTCCTTTCCTATCTGCTCTACCCGAAAGTCTACGCCGATTTCGCAAAACACCAGGAAACCTACTCCGATGTCAGCACACTGCCGACTCCCGTCTTCTTCTACGGACAGGATGCAGGGGAAGAATTCGCCGTCGAAATCGAAAAAGGCAAGACGCTCATCATCAAGTATCTGACAAAATCTCAGCCTCATACCGATGGCACACGAACCGTCTTCTTCGAATTGAACGGTCAGCCTCGGGATGTCACGATAGCCGACAAATCACTCGAGGGGGATGCTCTGCAATCGGTCAAGGCGGATCCCAACGATCCGAAGCAAATCGGTGCTTCGATGCCCGGCATGGTTGTCACAATTGCCGTCAAGCCAGGGGATAAAATCAAGAAGGGACAGAAACTCTTCAGTCTCGAAGCGATGAAAATGGAAAGCACCATCAACGCAGAAGTCCCCGGCACAGTCGCCTCAGTTCACATCAAAGCCGGCAGTCAGGTGAATACCGGGGACCTCGTCATTACCTTCGAGTGAGAACGCTCGTTATGCGTTGGGTGGCGGGGGCGCTCTCGAAGAGAAGCCCCCGAAATATAGAACTTCCGGGGGCTTCCGCTAATGCAGATCGCCCCGCCAGCCTGCCCTTATACACAAGTCTGATTGACTTCCAAGGAGGTGTAGCGGGTGATTGACAGGAAATATAGCACTCAAGCCATCAAAAAGCGGTTATAATAATTTGCAAACTGCAGTAGCCACGATTTGAGGATCACAGAAAATGTTTTGCAAAAACTTAATGCGGATGGTTTTCTTCTTCCTCGGATTGTCGTTGAATCTCTGGAATTGCATTGCGGTTGCTGAAACGCATGACAAGCCCAATATCATCCTGATATACACCGACGATCAGGGCTATGGCGATGTAAGTTGTCTGAATCCTGAGGCCAAATTTCAAACGCCGAACATGGATCGGCTGTCAAATGAAGGGCTCACATTCACCAACGCCCATTGTTCAGATACCGTCTGCACTCCCTCCCGCTACGGTTTACTGACGGGCCGATATTGCTGGCGGACCTCCCTGAAAACGGGTGTGCTGGGGGCAGAGCACCCCTGTCTGATCAAAGATGATCGTATAACCCTCGCATCCCTTTTGCGAGATCAGGGTTACGAAACCGCCATGGTCGGCAAGTGGCATCTGGGAATGGATTTTCCCGGCACACCTCAAAATCGAGACTGGACACAGCCGGTTCAGGATATGCCACTCGATAAAGGCTTCAATTACTTCTATGGTATTCCTGCCTCCTTGAACTACGGCATTCTCGCCTGGTTTGAAGGACGGTTTGCAAAAGTGCCACCCACACAGTTCACGCGGAAGAAGCCGAATGATCTTGCAATCAGCGATTACCGCATCCAGCCTCCTTATCAGACAGAAACGTCCAAGGGACTTTTTGAAATCGCTCCCGATTTCATCGACTCGGAATGCCTGACTCGATTCACAGAAAAATCGATTGCATACATCGAACATCACACAAAGTCCTCAAATTCAGAGAAGCCTTTTTTTCTGTATCTGCCATATACCTCACCTCATAAACCGGTCATTCCACTTCCGGAATTCCGAGGACAGGGAGCAGCAGGAGCTTACGGAGAATTTCTGATCGAGACAGATTATCACATCGGACAAATCCTGAAATGTCTCGACGATCACAATCTGACCGAAAACACGCTGGTCATTCTCACTAGCGATAATGGGCCAGAAAACACGTATGCGAAGCGATACGAACTCTACGGCCACAAAAGTGCCGGGCCTTATCGAGGAGGCAAACGGGATGCCTATGAAGGCGGCCATCGGGTTCCCTTTCTGATTCGCTGGCCAAATCAAATCGAGGCTGGTCGGGTGTGGGATGGAGCAGTCTGTCAAACAGACCTGCTGGCCACTTTCGCACAACTTCTGGATGTCACCCTTCCAGCAAATGCCGGGGAGGACAGTTTCAGTTTTCTGGATGTCATTGAGGGCAAGTCAAATGTTAAACCGCGACCAGCGATGATTCATCATGAAATGCAGGGACGATTTGCTATTCGCGACACAATTGAAGGTGTCGAATGGAAACTGATTCTACCACAAGGAAAGCAGGATCGGGAACTTTTTAATTTGACGGAGGATGCCTCAGAAACCGAAAATGCATTGGGAGACCATCCAGGAATTGCCGAAACCCTTGAAGCACAATTAACGTCATTGATTACTCAGGGAAGGACGACTCCCGGCCCGGCAGTCAAAAATGACACCGGCTGGTGGAGCGACTTAAACTGGATAGAACAGAGTTCATTTTAATGGCAGCACAACATAATGAGCTGTTCCCTTCCCAAAGAGTCTCTGAGACCTCCGTAATGGAGTTATCAATAAATGCTGGTTGAAATGAATTTTCAATCGATCCAGAAATTTTTTGAGTTTGCGATATTGTCATCCGAAACTAATCAGGATAGCATGTGTTTACTCCATACATCACGCAAGATTCCCACATACGCTGAAAACTCACATTTCAGCCTGCTTACGACATAATTGCTTTCAATATTGCGTTATCACAGAATTTCGACTGTTTTAGTTATCAAAAGCAGTATCCTGTCAGGTTTTTATGAAGAGATACGGAATTCTCTGTATCGAAGTCCATTCTTCTGAAGATGGCTCTTTATTGAAAACCCTTGGCTTGTAGTTTTGAGTTTTTTATTCTCATTCTCTCTTCTCAAGGAATTCTCATGAAATCGTTGCGCCGTGGCTTTACGCTGATCGAACTTCTCGTTGTGATTGCAATCATTGCGATCCTTGTGGCCCTGCTCCTGCCAGCTGTCCAGCAGGCACGCGAAGCGGCCCGTAGAAGTTCCTGCAAAAACAATCTGAAACAACTGGGACTGGCCCTCCACAATTATCACGACACACACAACGTGTTCCCCCCCGGCCAGATCCGTGGATATGTTGCTGGTTCGCCATCCATGGAGTTTGGAAATGGATTCAGCTGGGGAGCGTTGATCCTGCCATTCCTCGAACAAAGTGCTCTGTATGATTCTCTTGACCCGAGAATCGGCATTTTTGTCGGCCAGAACAAGACAGCCGTTCAACAAGTCGGTGGCATTTCTGTTGCGATATGCCCCAGCGACTCCGATCGTCCCAAAACCCGTGCTGCCAACTCTGTTGGAAATCTCAATTACATGACCTCCATTCCAACCACCAGCTACCACGGTTCTGCAGGAGCATTTAACAACTGGAGTGACAACACCAGTCCAAAGTTGTCAGGAGGATTTTTCACAACCGATCCTGGTCGCCCCTCGACAATGGCCTCCATTAAGGATGGGACCACTAATACCATTGCCATTGGCGAAAAAAGTGGTGCACTTAACAATCAGGGATCGTTTCTGGGGCACAATCATGGAACCAGATCTCAAGGTGAGGAAGATTTTGCCAATGCACAGGATCACTGGTTGTGTTACGCCCTGTATCCTATCACTAACAAAGGTCCAGCACCTTCACAGTCGACGAATCGATTCGGTAGCGAGCACGATGGTGGAGCTCAGTTCCTGATGGCGGACGGGTCTGTTCGATTCATTTCGGAAAATATTCAACACCTGCTGGATACCACAAATGCAGACGTTAACCATCCAGCTGCCAATGGTGCCGGATGTATCTGGTCCAATTCCCCAGGTGGCTGTGCCGACGGAACCGGCGGAGCCTTCAACAACAAAACCGCACTGGCAGGCTTTATGGGAATCTGGCAGCGACTCAATCACAAGAGTGATGGCCTGGTCATTGGTGAATTCTAATCTGGAGCTCCTTTAGACTCGATTAAGTTAAAAGGCGGCCACTTCAAGTGGTCGCCTTTTTGTATTCAAATTCCCATTTTTCACTCTGATTGGTGAGAGCTCACTACGACTGATTAACCACCACAGCGAAAATTGCAGAATGTCGAATACGATGGGAGACTATGCAAAATGATTACTGTAAGCGTTATTCTCAACGAAATTATTTTGCGATGACCAACTTGGATCCATAATGGCATAATCTCTGCTTAACTCTCAATTTGAGGTTTGCCGGCGCTTCGGCAAATGGACACCTGTATTCAAGAAAGAGAGTACTTCACGATGAAACGCATGATACATATTTCAGCCGTCTGCTGCTGCGGATTGGCGATGGCACTGCTGGGAACACCAGTGGAAGCTCAAAGGGGAGGGAAAGCTCCCTCAGGACAAAAATCAGCACAGGGAAATCGAGGCTCCTCGAATAATGGAGGAGCTCAACGCGGTTCTTCAAATCGGGGATCATCGGATCGAGGTTCTTCCAATCGGGGTTCCTCTGAACGGGGCTCTTCGAACCGGGGATCATCCCAACGCGGTTCTTCCAATCAAGGTAGCTCAGAAAGAAGCGGTCAGCCTCCCCGTGGTTCGGGAGAAAGAACGGAAGGAAGCCGAAACCCTTCCTCGGAAAATTCCAACCGCGGAGATAATTCTAACCGAGGTCAGGAAAATCGCGGTTCCGATCGCAGTGATCGAGGAAACCGACCCGAGGGAGATCGATCAAATCCCACTCAGGATCAAAACCGCGGCAGCGAACGTCCTGAAATGAATCGAAGCGACCGAGCTGAGGAGTTTCGGGAAAAAATGCAACGGTTCAATCAGAATCGCGGAGAAGGCGAACGGGGTGAGAACAATCGCGGAGACGAAAACCGTCCTGGCGATGGCAATCGACCCACCGAACGTGGCGATGGCAATCGACCCACCGAACAGGGCGAAGATCGCGCTCAGAATAATCGGCCCAATCCCCGAGGTACAGACTACCTCCGAAACTACCTGAGTGGACAGCGAAACCAGGGGGATCGGGACCAGAATAACCGTGCAGACAATCCGGAAGATCGATTGCGAAATCGAATCGAAGGGGCGCTGGATCCTCGAAACCAGAATCGCAACACTGCAGAGAATAATCTGCGGGATCGATTGAACAATCAGGAGAATAATCTGGAGCGTTATCAGAACCAGCAGTTCCGACGCTGGGATAATGCCGATCAGACAGCTGCTCGAATTCGTAACAACTTCGTTCAGAATCGAAATCAAAACCGTAACCAGAATTTACGGTTCGACCAGAATTACTGGCGTTCTTTGATTGGGAACAACAATGGAAATAACCGAGTCAATGGTTACTTCCATGTTTACGGAAGCCTGAACGGAAATCGTAATTATGCCCGAAATTACTGGTGGCAGCCAACCCCGGCAAATTCTTTAACCCGGTGGTTACGGGGCAGCTATAACTCTCCCCGCTACTACTCGTATGGTCCAGGCGGAGATATTTATTGTCGCAATGGATATGTCTATGTCAGTGGTGATCGCTATGCGACGATTCCTGAATACTACAATCAGGCCGTGCATGTGGTTCGATCTGTTCCGGAAATGACTCCAGAACAGGCTGAAGAAATGGAGTGGAAACCGCTCGGCGTGTTTGCCCTGGCTTCGGATGAAAATCAGGAAGCCAGCTTCATCGTTCAGCTTGCGATCAATCAGGATGGCATCCTTTCCGGAACCTTCTACGATGAGAAAAGCCAGGAAACCCGCCCCTTACTGGGACGAGTTGATGAAGGCAGCCAGCGAGCCGTCTGGCACTTCGCTGATGATCCTCAAAATGGAATCGTCATGGAAACAATGCTCTTCAACCTGTCTCGCGATGAGACGTCTGTATTGGTTCACTTCGGTGAAGAAACCACAGAATCGTGGTTGATGGTTCGTATTCCTGAACCTGAAGAAAACTAATCACTTTCTTAGTAAGATGGACAATTAAGAAAAGCCTGCAGAGAAACTAATCTCTGCAGGCTTATTTTTTTATTCATTCTGCAATTGAATGCAGAACAATCTTTCTATTAACTATCCAACACAGCCTGAGCCGCTGCCAATCGTGCGATTGGAATTCGGAATGGTGAGCAACTCACGTAGTTGAGGCCGAGTTTGTGGCAGAAGATGACCGAAGCCGGGTCTCCGCCGTGTTCGCCGCAAATTCCAATTTTGAGGTCGGAACGAGTGCTGCGTCCGCGTTCGACACCGATTTTCATCAGATCGCCCACGCCATCTTGATCGACGGTCTGGAACGGATCGCTGGGAATGATGTCGTTTTCCTGATAGAAGCCGATGAATCCACCGTAGTCGTCGCGGCTCATGCCGAGAGTCGTCTGGGTGAGGTCGTTGGTTCCGAAGCTGAAGAATTCGGCTGTTTCAGCGATTTCATCGGCTCGGAGAGCGGCTCGTGGAATTTCGATCATCGTACCGACGGTGTATGCGACTTCGATGCCCTGTTCTTTGAGAACTTCGGCGGCGACTTCGCGAACAACTTTCGTCTGATTATCGAGTTCGGCTTTGAAGCCGACGAGCGGAATCATGATTTCCGGATGCACTTCGATGCCAGCCTTCTGCACATTGCAGGCGGCTTCCATGATGGCTCGTGCCTGCATCGCTGTGATTTCAGGATAGACGATTCCGAGACGGCAACCACGGTGGCCGAGCATCGGATTCGATTCCTTGAGCTCTTCAACACGACGGTAGATGAACTCTTTGCCGGCTCCAACCATGTCGGCCAGTTTGTGGGCCAGATCTGGTTGTTCATGCAGATGATGTTCTGACAGGAATTCGTGCAACGGTGGATCCAAAAGGCGAATCGTAACCGGTCGTCCGTTCATTTCCTTGAACAGAATCTCGAAGTCTTCCCGCTGGAATGGCAACAGTTTGTTGATCGCCTTCTGACGGGTTTCGACTTCTTCAGCCAGAATCATCTCGCGGATTTCGTCGAGGTGACTGAAGAACATGTGCTCGGTTCGGCAGAGACCGACACCTTCTGCTCCGAAGGCAACGGCTTTTGCAGCATCATCTGGTTCGGCGTTGGCTCGCACTTTCATGGTGCGGATTTCATCGACCCATTCCATCAACTGTGAGTAACGCTGGAAGGTTTCTGCATCTTCCGGCTTACGGGTTTTGTGAATGAGCACTTCGATAATTTCGGAAGGCTTGGTTTCGACTTTGCCTGCGAAAACTTCGCCTGTGAAACCATCAATGCTGATCCAGTCCCCTGTTTTGAGAACTTTGTCGCCAACACTCAAAGTTCCTTCGTGGTAATCGATTTCGAGTTCGGAGCAACCGACGATACAGGTTTTCCCCATCTGGCGGCTCACGAGAGCGGCATGAGATGAGGCTCCACCGAAGGCGGTCAGAATTCCTTTGGCGATTCGCATTCCGCGAAGGTCTTCCGGGCTGGTTTCGCGACGAACGAGAATCAACTGAACGTTCGGATCTTTCGCCTGGATCGCTTCGGCATCTTCTGCATGGAAGCAGATGATCCCCGTCGCTGCTCCTGGACCGGCATTAATTCCGGTAGCCAGATAAGTCCCATCTTCGATCGCCTTGTTTTTCGCGGCTGGATCGAAAATTGGTTGGAGCAACTGGTTCAGGTCGTCGGCAGGAATTCGCTTTTTGGTCAAAGCGGTCTTCTTGTCGATGAGGCCTTCGTTGACCAGGTCGACTGCGATTCGCACAGCTGCGAAACCGGTTCGTTTGGCGTTACGAGTCTGGAGCATCCAGACTTTGCCCTGTTGAACAGTGAACTCGATATCCTGCACATCTTTGTAGTGCTGTTCGAGGGTTTCACCGATATTGCAAAGCTGCTTGTAAGCTTCCGGCATGTCTTCGCCGAGAGTTTTTTCGATTCGCTTTGGAGTACGGATACCGGCAACAACGTCTTCACCCTGAGCGTTGATCAGGTAATCGCCGTTGAATCCGGGGGCACCCATTGAGCAATCGCGGGTCAGGCCGACACCGGTTGCACAATCGTCGCCCAGGTTACCGAAGACCATTGCCTGCACGTTCACAGCAGTACCCCAGGAGTGAGGAATGCCGTATTGACGTCGATAAACAATCGCACGGTCATTCATCCAGCTTTGGAACACGGCTCCGACAGCTCCCCAAACCTGTTCCATCGGATCAGTCGGGAAATCTTTGCCAGCTTTGTCGCGGATCAGCTTTTTGAACTTGGTGACAACTTCCTTCAGTTGATCGACACTCAGCTGAGAATCGTATTCGACGCCAGCTTTTTCGCGGGCTTCGTCGAGAATCAACTCGTAGCCATCTTCTTCTTTGGCTTCCGGACGAACTTCCATCACGACGTCGCCGTACATCTGAATGAAACGGCGGTAGCTGTCCCACGCGAAGGCAGGATTGCCGGATTTTTTGGACAGAACTTCAACTGTCGTATCGTTCAGACCGATGTTCAGAACGGTATCCATCATCCCGGGCATCGATTCGCGAGCACCGGAGCGGCAGGAAAGCAGCAGAGGATTTTCCTGAGAACCGAACTCGGCTCCCATGGTCTGCTCGACCTGCTTCATCGCATCTTCAACCTGTTGTTTCAACTCAGGGGGATAGGTGCGATCATTATCGTAGAAATAGGTACAGAGTTCGGTCGTAATTGTGAAGCCGGCTGGAACTGGCAGACCGATATTGCTCATCTCAGCCAGGTTGGCCCCTTTGCCACCCAGCAAATTCCGCATAGATGCGTCGCCGTCTGATTTCCCACCACCAAAAAAGTAAACGTACTTAGTACCAGAGGACATAGTGTGTCTTGCTCCAGGTTTTGACCGAAAGTGTTGTGAACAAATGAGTGTACAGCGAACCGTGCGCGTACTCTTGGAGATCAGACGGTAGCAGGCCATTCGGATCGATGCAAGTCTCCGAAAAAATGCAGGAATGATGAATTCTTCGCGTGCCTGACTTTACCGGAAAACTGCAATTGAATTGCTGATCTTAAAGACGTAATCTGAACAGAAGTCAAGAACCACAAATTTTGAATTCCCCGACATAATACCGATGAGAAAGCCGCTCATATGATGAACTCAATTCGATTGACCGCAATTCTGGCATTCACCTCTTTCATCAGCCTGACATCATGGAGCGAAGCAGCCGAGAAGCCCACGCATCTGTTTATTTTGTCAGGGCAATCCAATATGGCGGGGATGAATCCCAAGTTGGGATTTGAGCCGGAGTTGAAGAAGCAGTTTCCGAATGCCGAGACGGATTACATCAAAGTGGCTGTGGGTGGACGCCCCATTCGACTCTGGTTGTCGAACGACTGGAATGCGATTTCCGAGAAATACAATCTGAACAAACCTCAGGATTCCGTCCCCGAAAACAGCAACTATTATGCACAGATTCTGTCACAATATAAGAAGATGCTGCAGGATCATCCCGAACCGACTTCAGTCACTTTCTGCTGGATGCAGGGGGAGCGGGATTCAAGAGAGAAATTAAGCAGTGCCTATGAAGAAGCCTTGAATACATTAATCAGCAATTTACGACGCGATCTCGAACAACCGGAGATGAATTTCGTCATCGGCCGATTGAGTGATTTTGATCAGGGAGCAACTTCAGAAAATTGGGAAGCCGTTCGGCAGGCTCAGATGAAAGTCGCCAATGATGATCCTCACGGCGCCTGGGTTGATTGCGATGATCTGAACAACAAGTCTAAAGGAGACAAAACCTGGGACGATCTGCATTACACTCAGGAAGGTTATGAACTTCTCGGTCGCAGATATGTCCGTCAGGCCAAAGCACTGATCGAAGGAAAGAAACCGGCAGCAGATGGCCGACCGGAGTAATTTAATGAATTTATTGAAACAGGATGGGGTGGCTGGGGTCGAAGCGAAGCGGAGCCCCCAGAATCGTTGATGTTACAGACAGTAATAAATTGTAAGATGAAAAATTCTGAATAGCACGGAATGAAACACTGCTGGGCAAGCCAGCAGTGGCACACATCAAACAAAATTTAACGATAAACTGACTACTGCAATTACAAAATTCTCCCTCAGGGAGAGGTTTAAGCTTTATTACACAATTGATTTCACCGCAGGCCAGATTCGATCCCCAATTAATTCCGTCGCAGGAGTGGACCATGACTGATTCGAAATCTGAGCATCATCGACGGGAGGAATTTCCAGAGAAGTTCACTCCTGAGCATAATTCACTGAAAGGGGAATTTGCCACGGAGCCCGGCGAAGGCGATCCGCTGGAGAAAGAACCCATTCTATCCGGCAGGCAACCCTACCGCTGGGAGGAAAACTTGAGCACCGCTCCCTCAGGCATGAGTATGCACCGCTACAGCGGGGGAATCCTGATGCTGATTTTCATGATCATTTTGCTCGTCATCGGAGGAATTGTCATCAATTCTTTATTCGATACTTTCAGTAATTATCCATTCAATCTATTGGAAGAGTAGGCAAGCATTTTGAGGCTGGTGAATGCAAGTCTTGATGAAAATGTTGGCATCAATGCCTGAAATTTTAACGCGAATAGAACTGATATCAGCATGCTTTGATTGTGCAGACGTGATGAGTCGAACGAGTAATTGTTGAAATTCGCCCAAAATCTTAATGAACACTGTCTAAAACGCTCTCAGGCAGTGGATTAACCTACCAACGTACGCTGATTCGTAAATTGGTACGCAATTCGCTTAAGTATTCTGCGACAAGGGTAGGGAATGTTCCCGATCTGTTTCAAAGTTACTCAAGAACAAGGATTCCACCATGTTCAAAATCGGACATCGTGCATTGATGCTCGTTGCGATCAGCTGTGCTTTTTTTGTGACCTGGAAAGAAGGGTATCTGGCTGGCTACAGAGATCATATTTCAGACCTCAAAGCGAATTCTGCACCAGCAATGGAGATGTCAGCTGAAGAAGCTTACGACAAATTTATTACGCTCAAGCCTGAAGCTTAAACCTCAATCGACCTGCCTCGTACCCCACCACAGATGCCTTACCCCAGATTTCTCACCACTGAGACTTAGCGTCAGAGTTATTTACGAACTCAAAACTTTCCTGAAATACAGTTTCAACACTTCGATCCTTTTAAACTTCGTCATAAACAGTCTACAACAGTGGAGTGCCTATGGTGTGATCTGAATTGATTGAATTCAGCGTATCTTCGTATCAGTTTCATCTGGAACAGCCTCTTCGTTTTGACTGGCGGATTTGATTTCGCCATTGGCTTTATTGCCAAACTCTGCGGCTGCTGGGTGAAAATCGAGCGGATCGTAAACGCTGACGGTACGAGGAAATGTCGGGACATAAGCTATCCCACGTTCGCCCCATTGAGCAGCTATTAAGTGATAAGCACGCGGTTCAGTTGGATTTCGCGAACTGGACGCAGTTTGAGCGGCGATACTCTCCCCAGGCAACGCCTCATCTGAAAAGGCCAGGTGGATCGGTTCGATGTCGCCATAACTCAACTGGAGTTTCAATCTCGGCAATTTCGAAGGCTTTGTCAGCACGCTCCCGAAGTCAGCGACTTTGGCAAAGCGGATGACATCGAAATCGCCTTGCCGATAATACTCTCCCTGGACCTGGGTGCCGTCTTCGCGTTCGAGAACTAGCTTACTGCGATCAATTCGCCAGACCGGATGACAAGCCAGCAGAACATCATCATTACCAAAACCGACCTGAGGATAGACCTTCATCGAAGAAGCCAGAGCCGTCCAGATTTGGCTGGGCGTTTCTTCTTCGTTCAAACGTGAAGCAAATCGAATCAGCACGGGCGGCGGAACCCTCGCCAGCATTTTTTCATCACTCAGGTAATGAGCCAGTTGTTTCGTGTTGTTGGTATCGTAATAAAATGTCAATAACGTGACGGAGCTTTGTTCTTCTTCGAGTCCCACATCCAGATTTCGGAGTATTGCATCCTCGGCATCGGCCAGTTGACCGGACTGCTGCAGAATTCGCGCACACGTCAAGTTGGCTTCCCAGACTTCGGTCGAGAACGCCAAGGCCTTCCGTGCCGTCTGAACAGCTTCAGGTTGCCCAAAATGAGCCTGGATGACAGCTTGATTCGCAAATGCACTGGCGAGCATGTCGTCGCGCCGGAAATGCTGCGTGCCAAGATTGGCAAGAATATCGTAACTGTTCAATGAAGCCGACAGGTCGCCATTTGCCTGTTGAGTGCGGGCCACGTAATACCAGTAAGGCGGATAGCATTCCATGTAAGGTTCCATCCGCTTGAGAATACGGAGCTTCGTTTCCAGATCCTCTTCGTTCATCGCCTGTTCAAGATCGTCCAGATCTGTCGAACGCACCAGCCACCGATCCGGAATCTCAAATTCCTGGGTCAATTTCCAGAACGTATCCAGAAACGTGGACGACTTCTTGACGACCGAATTCACTCGTGTCTTTTCGAGTTTGAAGACTTCGTTATCGCGATTCCACTTCAGATTGCGATAATCCCACCAGCTGTTCGCGCCTGTTTTGACAGCTCCAATATATTGAGCCGTCAATAAATCGAGTCCGACAGAGAGAGAGTCGAAAGCCAGTTCCTGTCGCAGCGACCTCTTATATTTTCCGTCATAGAGTTCGGATTCTTTTTCAGTTATCTGAATCTGACCGATTTCATCAAGCACTTCCGTATAAAGTCGGATAATCTCAACATTCTTGATCCCATTCAGATTCAGATTGTTGAGAATTTTCTGTTCCTCTTCGCGCATCACCTGTTCGTTGGGGTATTTCCGGATGCGATGAAACGAAGCGCGGCAGTAATTCAACGCCACGGCGATATCGCGACGTTTCTGGTACATCGCCTCTTCATCGACGACCGCTTCGTCTGCGCAGACATTGAAGACTGGCAAAGATGCCAGCAGAATGCTGAGAATCAGGATAATTTTGAAACTTTGGGAGGTGCAGCAAGGTAGGGCACCAGTGGATGGCGTCAAATTCATGGTCTTTTCTTCGTGAGCGAGTCGTATACAGAATGTTTGGACAAAGGCTCATTCGAGGACGAGTGGTGGGATTAATTTATCTGATTTCTTAATTTGGCCGCTACCCCAGTCTACTCGATTTTATGACACCTCGCTGCGATTGTTGTGCAAATCGTCCTTTATTGACTGGAAAAGTCCCCAGGACTTCCACTTGCGAAGGATTTACTCTCCAGTAGTTTCAGCACGATAATTTTCAATTAGAAAGATAGCTGCTCTGTACGGTTTGCAGCACAGAGGTAAAATGTAGGAAATTCATCAATCCGGAATGATCCAAAATTGATTCGGATACGTTACACTCAATCTTCGTCAACGGAAATCTGTCCGTAACCCGACGGAGTGAAACGAAATGCCACTGGCTAACTAACTAAAGGATTTTGCAATGCGTAAGATGTGCCGACTGAGTCTTGCTTGCCTCAGCTTGCTGATTTTCACCACAACCATTCGAGCAGCCGAAGGCCCGGATCTGCTTCCCGATTCCACCGCTGCCGTCATCAAACTGATGGCTCCTCAGAAAACCCTGAAGCAACTTTCCAGTTTCGCGGACTCCGTTCAGGAAGGTTCTGGCGGCATGATAAAAGGCCAAGCTGGCATGCTTGGATTGGGAATTTCCAATCCGACCATGCAGGGTGTCGACCAGAGCCGCGACTGGTGGGCTGGCGTGTTCCTGAATGAAGACGATGATCCTGCCGTCGTCTTCGTCATTCCCGCCATCGATACCGAAGCGATGGGCGAAGCTCTCGATGAATCCTTCACCTTTGTCGCTCATGAAAAGTATGGTATCTACAGCGACAACGACGCAGCCATGGAACTGGTCCAGGCTCATCTGGAAGATCGAACCAGCAAATCTGTCGCCAGCCTGGCTTCTGAACAGATCAAATCCCAGTTTGAAGGCTCGCATATTGCAGTCGCTGTCAATCTGGTTCTGGTTAAGGAAGTTTACGCAGATAAACTCGAAGAAATGCGTGAACAGATGAACGAAGGGATGAAGGAAGCTCAAGGCCAGATGCTCGAAGTTCCTGGCATGAATCTCGATTTCCTCAAAGATCTTACTGAGAAAATCGCCGACAAAATCGTCGTCATTGTCGAAGATGCTGAGGGCTACTCCAACGCTCTGACCGTCACTGATGCCGGGATCAATTTCAAAGAAGTCGTCGAATTCACCGATGGTTCACGTTCTGCCAAGTATCTGGCTGCGAATCCTCCTCAGCCAGCAACTCAACTCTCAAAGCTTCCTTCTGAGCAGTTGTTCTATTGGAACGCTGGCGGAAACATGAATAAAATTAACGAATGGGGCCTGAGCCTGTTGCCCAAAATGCTGGATATGAGCGAAGAAGACGCTGCCGAGTGGAAAAAACTCTCTGCAATGACCAAAAAAGTCAATTACGAAGGCATGAGCGGAGCCTTCTCACTCGGCGACTTGCAGACAGGCCTCGTTCGAACAATCGCTCTGGGAACCGCTTCACCTGCCAGTCAGTTCCGGGACGCAATGGCCAAAGCCGTCGAACTGATGGATGGCATGGAAATTTCCGGCATGACTCAGGAACTCTCTCTCGAAAAAAATTACGAGAAAGTCGATGGCGTGGATGTGGACCTGATGTTGACAAAACAGACCATGGACAATGATCCTCAATTCGGCGGCTTCCAGGCTCAGATCAATCAGTTCATGTATGGTGGAGACACCATCGAAACCCGAGTCGCTTTTGTCGACGATACTCATTATCTGCAGACAATGGGTGGTGGTAAGGAACTGATGGAAACGGCTGTCAAAGCTTACAAAAATCAGTCTGCAGATACCGATGCCGTGGTCTCCCGCGATATCAAACCACTCGGCGAAAACAACTTCGTCCTGTTGATGGATATCCCAACTCTCGTCAAACAGGGCCTGTCGATTGCAGCCAATGCACCGAACCTGCCCCCAATGCCATTCGATCAGGATTCACTCGAAAATCTGGAAATTCAACGATCCTACATTGGCGTGAGCGTGGCCACCAAAGACCGCGCCTGCATCGGCCAGTTGTACATTCCCGTGGAAACCTTCCAGGCTGGTGCCTCACTCATGCAGTTCTTCCAGCAGATTCAGGGTGGAAACGCATTTTAAAGAGAAGGTAGATTGGGCTTGCGAAGCGTAACCCAACAATAAACAGAGCAGGAGTTGGGATATGCGTTCCGCTAACCCAACCTGTGAGAAGAGTGGTGAACAGCTATTCTTGAAATTTAAAAACGAGATTACTGGTCTTAGACTGGTAATCTCGTTTTTTTATTGGGAAAGTATAGTCAACTTCCTACCAGTCATTCTCAGAAATCGGGAATGATTGTGTCCAACCTCTGATCCTCCTGAAACAGGACTCAATGATGCTTCGATCAACTTCTGCGACTCTACTTGCGTTGACTACTCTCGTTTCGTTGGTTTCAGCAACACATGCTGAAGAAAAAGGCTTTGTCTCTTTAATGCCAGCTGATGATAAAAACGGTTGGGAAGATTCGGTCATCGTCACCAGCGAGGGCTATCTTGACGGTGATGGCTGTTATATCAAACAGGAGTTTGACAATTTCATCCTGCGGTTTGAGTTCATTCAGGAACCGGGCGCCAACAGTGGAGTCGGGATTCGCTCACTTCGCGGTCAAAACGCTGCCTACAGCGGCATGGAAATTCAATGTCTGGACGATTCCCACCCCAAATACGACAACATTCAGGACTGGCAACATCATGGCTCCGTATACGGAATCGTCGCTGCCAAACAGGGTTCACTGAAGGAACCCGGCGAATGGAATACCCAGGAAATTGTTGCCGATGGCAAGCACATCAAAGTCACCGTTAACGGCAAAGTCATTGTCGATGCCAACCTCGATAAAGCCGCTCCCGATGGAAAATCGATTGATGGTAAAGAACATCCCGGACTCACACGCAAGTCAGGCTACCTGCGACTTTGCGGGCATGGCGGTGGCGTTCAGTTCCGAAATATGCGGATAAAAGTACTTGAAGAATAGATTTAAACATTTCTGATAGAATTAAACTATTCATATTTGCGTTGCATTATGGATTGCGCCGAAATAAGATGGAAGTGTCATGAGTTCAAAAGCGTCCGCATCCAGGACGCTCATGACATAATAATACTCGGGTCATTTCTTTCCCATCTTTTCTCGGAGTAACGAAACATGCAGTTAAAAAAACACACAAGACAGGCGTTTACGTTAATCGAGCTCCTGGTTGTCATTGCAATCATAGCCATATTGGTTGCACTACTCCTTCCAGCCGTTCAACAGGCACGGGAAGCAGCACGCCGCAGCAGTTGCAAGAACAATCTCAAGCAAATCGGCCTGGCTCTTCATAACTACCACGATGTTCACAAAACATTCCCTCAAGGAGCCATGGGACGACCACAGTCAACCGAAGGCCCCACTAACAACTTCAGCTGGCTGGTTTATATCTTGCCCATGCTTGAAGAGAACGCCCTGTACGATCAGTTTAATTTTAATGAATATTATACCACAACCACGAATCGCAATGCCGCGATGAACAAGGTGAACACCTATTTCTGTCCCAGCTCACGGAATGCCGATCAGATGTCGAACGTAGCTGGAGTTTGGGCCATGCATTATCTCGGACTCTCTGGTCCCATAGGAGCCGTCAACGGTGCAACTCCAACTCGCAACTACCAGTTCGCCGGAAATAATTCCAGTACTCACGGAGGGATCGGTCAATCTGGAATTCTGACCATGAACCAAAACAGAACTTTTGCTGATATCACAGATGGGACAACCAACACGCTGCTGGTTGGTGAATTTTCCGGCAGAGTCGGCTTGACTGGAAGCAGTCCATTACGTCCCTGGTTACAGGGGGCAAATACAAATGGTTCTGGTGCAGCCATGTATTGCTGTAAGAACATCAAGAAAGCGATTAACGAGGAAGCCTCGTATGTGGGATCCGATCCTTTGAAACGCTTTAATGATGTCTCTTCAAGTAGCCAGCACGATGGGGGTGCCCAGTTTCTCATGGGCGATGGCGGAGTTCGCTTCCTCTCTGAAAATATCAACTTCGGAACCTACCAGAATCTGGCCAGCATGGATGATGAAATTCCAATCGGTGAGTTTTAAGAGTTAGCCAGTTCAATGAACTCTACAATCCCAGGTCTGTATAAGCAGATCCTGGGATTTCTCTTAAACGCAGAGTTACAAGTTTGGATTCAAACTGAAGTTTTGCAAAACTCCAGTTCTGAGCGAAACCCCACTGATTCCCAACCTTTTTGATTGAATTTAAATTCCGTTCCAAGGTCAACATTATGGATACATTTTTACGTTTCACATTACTACTCATGATTTTCGCTCTGCTAGGCTGCGGTGGAGGAGACTCTGTTCCCATTTACGACCTTTCCGGAACAGTCACATTGGATGGAAATCCCGTAAAGTATGGCCGCATTGATTTTGTGGCTGATTCGTCAAAAGGAAACAATGGAGCGAAAGGTTACGCAACGATCATTGATGGCAAATACGACACGTCGTCATCAACCGACAAAGGAACCACAGGAGGAGCCTATATCGCTCAAATAACTGCCTACGATCAAAAACCTGTCGAGACAGAAGATGAAACCGTTGAGGTTCCCACCACGAAAATGCTCTGTGTCGCTTATCCTGTTGAAAAAGATCTCCCCGAAGAAACAACCATCATCAACTTCGAACTCTCAGACGAAGCACTCGGCTATGACAATTCCAAAGCTCAAGCCAGACGCTCTCCCAATGAACCTTAAATCGATAACGAAATTATTACTGAAATTTTGCAAAACCTCAGCGACAAGCACGAAGCGCAAGCGAGTGAGTCTATTTCAAGATCAATTTGAAAACCGGAGAAATAAGAACTCCTGACAAAACTACAGTTTTTTTGCACCACAGAGGCACAGAGGACACGGAGAAGTCTTAAAATCTAAGGCTTATAAAGAGTTCGATTGTTTGAGCATGGCAGACCTATCCGAAAATTTCTCTGTGTCCTCTGTGTCTTGTATGTT